>NZ_BAAKUJ010000019.1:0-575 GCF_059697885.1 Serratia sp. NCCP-200 | reverse complement strand
CTTAGTCACTTAACCTCACAACCCGAAGGTGTTTCTGTAAACAGAGACACTGTCGTGCTGTTTATTTGAGAGACTCTATGACAGGTTAATCCTTACCCCAATACTTCTACGGAGGGATAAGTTTCAGCTGTCATGTTTCAATTTTCAGCTTGTTCCAGATTGTTAAAGAGCAATATCTTAAACACGACTCGCAAGAGTCATCTTTAAGATAATCAGTCACGCATGACCGGTGATAATGTCTTTCACTCATTATCGGATGGCGTCCCCAAGGGGATTCGAACCCCTGTTACAGCCGTGAAAGGGCAGTGTCCTAGGCCTCTAGACGATGGGGACCCGAAATTTGCTTATCGAATCACTGATTCGATAATTTCGGGTAAAGGTGAGATTTTTCGTGAAAAATCGAGCGCCATTGTTGTTTGTCACTGCACTAGACAGCCACAAATTTCCCGGCACTTACCTATACCACAAGGTTTTGTTTGCTCATTACTTTTCATCAGACAATCTGTGTGGACACTGCACTCAACTGCATATCTTTAGGTAAGGAGGTGATCCAACCGCAGGTTCCCCTACGGTTA
>NZ_BAAKUJ010000018.1:0-587 GCF_059697885.1 Serratia sp. NCCP-200 | reverse complement strand
GGGGTGAGGACAGTGTCTGGTGGGTAGTTTGACTGGGGCGGTCTCCTCCCAAAGAGTAACGGAGGAGCACGAAGGTTAGCTAATCACGGTCGGACATCGTGAGGTTAGTGCAAAGGCATAAGCTAGCTTGACTGCGAGAGTGACGGCTCGAGCAGGTACGAAAGTAGGTCTTAGTGATCCGGTGGTTCTGAATGGAAGGGCCATCGCTCAACGGATAAAAGGTACTCCGGGGATAACAGGCTGATACCGCCCAAGAGTTCATATCGACGGCGGTGTTTGGCACCTCGATGTCGGCTCATCACATCCTGGGGCTGAAGTAGGTCCCAAGGGTATGGCTGTTCGCCATTTAAAGTGGTACGCGAGCTGGGTTTAGAACGTCGTGAGACAGTTCGGTCCCTATCTGCCGTGGGCGTTGGAAGATTGAGAGGGGTTGCTCCTAGTACGAGAGGACCGGAGTGAACGCACCACTGGTGTTCGGGTTGTCATGCCAATGGCACTGCCCGGTAGCTAAGTGCGGAAAAGATAAGCGCTGAAAGCATCTAAGCGCGAAACTTGCCTCGAGATGAGTCTTCCCTGGGCCTTTAAGG
>NZ_BAAKUJ010000017.1:0-614 GCF_059697885.1 Serratia sp. NCCP-200 | reverse complement strand
ACGGCGACCGTATCAAGGTTGAACCGCTCCACCTGCCGTGCCAGCCTGCCAATGAACGGCTGGCTATCGTGCACATTGCCCGGCGTGACATGGGTATCCATGATGATGCCGTGCTTGCCGTCCACCGTGCGGTGATCCAGATAGAAGAAGCCCTTTGGCTTGTTGTCCCGGTGCATAAAGCCGCTTTCCGGGTCGGTGATGCTGACTTTGGTGTTTTTAACGGCGTCGTTTTTGGTTGTTTTTCTTGCGGCGGGCAGCGGCTTTTTTTCGCGTTTCTTCCTGTCGGCCTCCACGGCATCATTCAACTGTGTGAAGTATTCACTGACGCCTTCAGGGCGTAGTTCGTTCACGGCCTTGCGCGGGTTGGCATCGGCTTTCAAGTGGGTGCTGTCGGTGTAGAGCACACGTCCGTTTGCCATCCCCTGACCCAGCGCCTGTAACACGATATGGTCGAAAATCTGCTGGAAGACATCGCTGTTGTTGAAGCGACGAATGCGGTTCTGGCTCAGGGTTGAGGCGTCGGGGACCTTCTCGGTCAGCCCCATACGCAGGAACCAGCGGTAAGCGACATTGACCTGGATTTCCTTGACCAGACGGCGCTCGGAGGGGACACC
>NZ_BAAKUJ010000015.1:0-1150 GCF_059697885.1 Serratia sp. NCCP-200 | reverse complement strand
TGTGAGTTCGATGAGTAGGGCGGGACACGTGACATCCTGTCTGAATATGGGGGGACCATCCTCCAAGGCTAAATACTCCTGACTGACCGATAGTGAACCAGTACCGTGAGGGAAAGGCGAAAAGAACCCCGGCGAGGGGAGTGAAATAGAACCTGAAACCGTGTACGTACAAGCAGTGGGAGCACCTTCGTGGTGTGACTGCGTACCTTTTGTATAATGGGTCAGCGACTTATATTTTGTAGCAAGGTTAACCGTATAGGGGAGCCGTAGGGAAACCGAGTCTTAACTGGGCGAATAGTTGCAAGGTATAGACCCGAAACCCGGTGATCTAGCCATGGGCAGGTTGAAGGTTGGGTAACACTAACTGGAGGACCGAACCGACTAATGTTGAAAAATTAGCGGATGACTTGTGGCTGGGGGTGAAAGGCCAATCAAACCGGGAGATAGCTGGTTCTCCCCGAAAGCTATTTAGGTAGCGCCTCGTGAACTCATCTTCGGGGGTAGAGCACTGTTTCGGCTAGGGGGCCATCCCGGCTTACCAAACCGATGCAAACTCCGAATACCGAAGAATGTTATCACGGGAGACACACGGCGGGTGCTAACGTCCGTCGTGAAGAGGGAAACAACCCAGACCGCCAGCTAAGGTCCCAAAGTCATGGTTAAGTGGGAAACGATGTGGGAAGGCATAGACAGCCAGGATGTTGGCTTAGAAGCAGCCATCATTTAAAGAAAGCGTAATAGCTCACTGGTCGAGTCGGCCTGCGCGGAAGATGTAACGGGGCTAAACCATGCACCGAAGCTGCGGCAGCGACGCTTAGGCGTTGTTGGGTAGGGGAGCGTTCTGTAAGCCGTTGAAGGTGAACTGTGAGGTTTGCTGGAGGTATCAGAAGTGCGAATGCTGACATAAGTAACGATAAAGCGGGTGAAAAACCCGCTCGCCGGAAGACCAAGGGTTCCTGTCCAACGTTAATCGGGGCAGGGTGAGTCGACCCCTAAGGCGAGGCCGAAAGGCGTAGTCGATGGGAAACAGGTTAATATTCCTGTACTCGGTGTTACTGCGAAGGGGGGACGGAGAAGGCTAGGCTAGCCGGGCGACGGTTGTCCCGGTTTAAGCGTGTAGGGGGGTGTTCCTGGTAAATCCGGAACGCTA
>NZ_BAAKUJ010000014.1:0-8499 GCF_059697885.1 Serratia sp. NCCP-200 | reverse complement strand
GACCCGATAGGGCTGGCGGGGGGAGTTAACCCGTATGCTTATGTACATAACCCGCTGACATGGGCAGACCCATACGGGTTAGCTGCATGCCCAATGCGTGAAGTGAATGGAACAAAGATATTTGGTAAAGGCCAAAAAGATGGAACCCCTGGTCACGATCAGTTCTCTGAAGTTATAGCTAATAAATTAGCTATGAGCGGTAAGTTTAAAGAGGTTTATTTAAATAGGTCATATAGCTTTGCTAATGGCAAGGGAATATCCGGACGACGACCTGATGTTATGGCTATTGATATGAATGGCAAAGTTCACGCTATAGAATTGGCATCTAAAACAGATATGGGTAAAAAGCTGCCAACACTTACGAGTCGTAATGATACTGCAATGAATAACCTGCCATTGAATAAGCAAGGTGAAGTTCTTGTCCTTGAACATCCATTTAATGCGCGAGATATGAAGTCAGCATTAGATAACTTAATTTCAGGAATATAAGAGGAATATATGTATTCTGGAATGGCTGTATATAACACTGAGAGTATAGACGCAAAAACTGCGTGCGAACTAGGTGAGAAGCTATTTATCGATATTGGTATGCCTATTACTGGTGCTGGATATTATAAGATGTTAAAAAATGGTGATCATCCAGGCGATCACGACATCATAGAAATATCATTCCCTGACTTAAAGGAAAAAATAAATAATAATGCGGTAACCGCTTTTAGAATATACTCAGAGCAGAAAGATGCTCAGCCGTGGAATGCATCTTTTGGTTATATGACCAATGAGTTCGGTGGCTTCAATTATATTGATGTGCAATACCCAAGTGTAGCTGATGACTCCAAGTCTACAACTGAATTTTTAAGTTCATTGCCTGATAGTATGCCATATTCATATGGTATTAAGTACTGTAGTGATAAAGTCACCAAAGCGTTCTATTATGCCACTGGTGATAATATGGTTAATATATATCAATATGAAAACGCATCTTTATTTAAAAGAGAATGCCCAGGTAGGTTTAAAGGCCAAGAGCGTTATAAAGATACAATGTTAAGAATGGTGTATCCTATTAATATGATTAATAGTCATCATCTTGATATTGTTATCGAAAATATTAACTTGAAAGAGTGGATATCAAGTGATGAAAAGCATGGTTCCCTTGAAGTGTTAAGCAATAATCTGTGGCTATGGACCGTTGAGGATACTGAACTCGACGATATAAATAGGTATCTTGGTGAGGCAGGAGTATTAATCTCTTGGAAACCGTTAGCCACTAAAAAAACAGCTAGAAAGCTGCCATAAATAAAAGCGGGGAAGATCATCGTTGGATCTTCCCGGTTATTTTTTATCTGCTGTAATGCTAATACGTTACCCTTGCTGAATCACCACCTGACCAGGCATTACGCTGATCGCCAGCGGTTGCCCTGTCAGGCCACACTGCGTCAGCCAGTCCCCCGCCAGATACAGTTCACCGCTATCCCGTACCCAGCCCACGTCAATATATGGGCGAGCGTCCACGTCCAATAATAACCGCTCAATCTCTCTCTCATCAGAAATCAATGTTATTATCAGCCCGTCCTGGTACGGTTCTATCTTAAATAAAGCCCCCGCCACAAATCCTGCCTTGATAATATCCCTGCCATCAATAATCAGCTCAGTAATAAATCCGCCAGTGGTTGTCTGCATAATATGAGTCCCGTTCATACGCTTCCCTCCACCTGAATAGTCAATCTTCCTTGTTCGATATTTACCGTCACCGGCTGGCCGGTTAAAAAACCCAGTTCTTCCAGCCAATACCCCTTGATAAGCAGCTGGGGCGCGGGCTTCTTGATACCTCGGTTGGGCGAATAGCCCACGGTGTAGCGGCGTGTTGTCTTGGGTGCTTTATTTACGGTGGTGCCTGACTTAGAATCACGCTTAGCCATGATAACTACCTCGAATAGTTGTTGTGGTGAGCGGCGGTAGTGGGGTGCGAACCCATTGCCGCCGCGCCTGTGTTAACGCTTGTTACTGATGTTCATCACCTGTTCTACCATTGCCTTCTTAACAAAACTGTCCAGCACGGTGATCAACGCTTGTTGATCGGTATCTGGCAGCAGATCGGCCTTCTGCCACAAGGCATGTAAGGTGTGGTTACGCACCTTCACCTCTTCCGATACGGCCTTGCGGCCAACCAGCTCATCCAGCGTGACCTGTAGCACGTCAGCGATCTTGATCACCGTATCGAGATGGGGCGCGGTTGCGCCTTTCTCCCAGCGGTTATAGGCCCTGGGATCAACCCCCAGGAGTTCGGCCAGGCGCACCTGGCTGAGATTACGGGCTTCACGCAACAACCGAAGACGTTCTGCAAACGCTGACATATCCATACCTGCACACAATGACTCGATGTGTCGCATTGTAGCGTCTCCTTTTTTAGTTGCCTGTTGCAAATCGCATAATGTATAGATACTATAATCTACACATATGTCCATTGACAAGGTTTTAAAGGAGCGAAGTGATGGCCCGTATCCCTGAAGCAGAACTGCAACACCTGAAAGCCGCTGTCTCCCTGGTTGCCGTGGTACGGGCGCAAGGTCGGCAAGTGTTCAAGAAGGGCAAAAACTTTACGGTGCTGTGCCCGTTCCATGACGAGAAAACCCCGTCAATGGTGCTGTCGCCGGGCAAGAACCTTTACCACTGCTTCGGCTGCGATGCGGGCGGCTCGGTGCTGGACTGGGTGATGCACACCGAGCGCCTGAGTCTGCGCAAGGCGGTGGAGCGGCTGCGCGGTGAGCTGGGCGAAAACCCGGTTGTGGCACCCCTGGTCGCCCAGGACGAGCCGGAGATCCTGGAAGAGGACGAGGCGGGCCGCCAGGCGCTGCTTAACCGGGTGGTGGAGTTTTACCATCACACCTTGCTCAATGCCCCGGAGGCAGTGGCCTATCTGGAGAAACGTCGCCTCAACCATCCTGAGTTAGTCGCGCAGTTCCGGCTGGGCTTCGCCAACCGGACGTTGGCCTATCGTCTGCCAATCAAGCAGGTGCAGGCCGGGGCGAAGATCCGCGCCCGGCTCAAGGATGCGGGGATCATGCGTGACACCGGTCACGAGCACTTTACCGGATCGTTAGTGGTGCCGGTGATCGATCTGAACGGGCAGATCCGTGAGATGTACGGGCGCAAAATCACATCCGGGCTACGCAGTGGCACGCCGTTACATCTGTATCTGCCGGGGGCGCATGGCGGGGTGTGGAACGAAGCGGCGTTGCAGGCCAGCCAAGTGGTTATCCTGTGCGAATCGCTGATCGATGCCATGAGCTTCTGGGTGGCCGGTCACCGCAATGTCACGGCGGCTTACGGGGTGAACGGCTTCACGGCGGCCCATGTGCAAGCGCTGCAACAGTACGGCACCAAACAGGTGTTGATCGCCTTCGATAACGACGCGGCGGGTAATGAAGCGGCGGTGAAACTGGCGGCCCGGCTTGCCGGGCTGGGGGTTGAGACGTTCCGGGTGGTGTTCCCGGCGGGCATGGATGCGAATGGCTATCTGTGCCAGGTGGCCGAGCCGGACATGGCGTTCCGGCTGCTGATCGAGTCGGCTGTGCCGATGGGGGAACCCGTGCAGGTCGTCGAGGGAAAACATCAGCACCAGACCGTGCCGGGGCCGGAAACCGTCCCTTCTTTAGCTGCTGCCCCTGCCGAGCCTGGCGTGGTGGTTGAAACCTTGCCTGGTGGTGAGCTGGAGATCGGCTTGCCGGGGCAGCAATGGCGCATCCGGGGGCTGGCGCAGGTGAAAGCGGGCGGCGGGGCCATGAAGATCAATGCGCAGGTGATCGATACGGTCAGCGGTGTGATGTTCGCGGACAGCGTGGACATGATGAGCGCCCGCAGTCGGGCGGGCTATGCCCGGATGGCCGCCGCCGAGCTGGGGACGGCTGAAGGCCAGCTCAAGCAGGCGCTGGGGCGGGTGTTGTGGGTGCTGGAACAACAGCAGAACGCGCCAGAACCCGAGGACGGCGGGCCGGAGCTGGATGAAGCCGAGAAAGCGGCCGCGCTGGCGTTGCTGCAAGATCCGGATCTGATCGGGCGTATCATCGCCGATCTGGCCGCCTGTGGGGTGGTGGGGGAGTCCACCAATCTGGTGGCGGGTTACCTGGCGGCGGTGAGTCGCAAACTGGATCGGCCCCTGGCAGTGCTGATCCAGTCGTCCAGTGCGGCGGGCAAGTCGTCGCTGATGGATGCGGTGCTAAACCTGATCCCGCCAGAGGAACGGCTGCAATACTCGGCGATGACCGGGCAAAGCCTGTACTACCTGGGTGAAACCAATCTCCAGCACAAGATCCTGGCGATAGCGGAAGAGGAAGGGGTGCGGCAAGCGGCCTATGCGCTCAAGCTGTTGCAGTCGGAGGGGGAGCTAACGATAGCCTCCACCGGCAAGGACGAGGCGACGGGCAATCTGGTCACCAAGCAATATACCGTCAAAGGGCCGGTGATGCTGATGCTGACCACCACGGCGATCGACGTGGACGAGGAGTTGTTAAACCGTTGTCTGGTGCTGACGGTGAACGAATCGCGCGAGCAGACCGAGGCGATCCATGCCCGGCAGCGTTACGCCCAGACGCTGGAAGGCTTGTTGGCCGAGAGCGAAAAAGGCTACCTCACCGCGCTACACCAGAATGCCCAACGGCTGTTAAGGCCGCTGAACGTGGTCAATCCGTTCGCCTCGCAACTCACGTTCATGAGCGATAAAACCCGCACCCGGCGCGACCATATGAAGTACCTCACCCTGATCCAGTCGATAGCGCTGCTGCACCAGTACCAGCGGGAGGTAAAGCGGGTCGAGCATCGAGGCGAGGTGGTTGAGTATATCGAGGTGACGCGGGAGGACATCGCGCTGGCGAATCGGTTGGCGCATGAGATCCTGGGGCGCACCCTGGACGAGATGCCGCCGCAGACGCGCAAGCTGTTGTTGCTGGTTAAAGGCATGGTGGCGCAGCTGGCGCTGGCGCAGAACAAGCGGCCGGGCGAGGTGCGGTTCACGCGGCGGGATATCCGCAACGCCACGAACTGGAGTGACAGCCAGCTCAAACTGCACTGCCAGCGGCTCAGTGACATGGAGTACCTGTTGATCCACGGCGGAAGCCGGGGCCACCTGTTGCAGTACGAACTGCTGTGGGACGGGCAGACGCCAGACGATGCGCACCTGTGCGGGCTGATCGATGTGCCGGAAGCGGCTAAAAAAGAGGAATATGACTCACGCAAGTCTGGGTCAGTGAATGGCAAGTCGGGGTCAAGTCTGGCCCAGGTTGAGGCCAAGTCTGGGAAGGTGAAAACCGCTCAGGGCAGGCCGGGCAAGGGGTTACCGGTGGCAAGTCGCGGCAAGGCCAAAAATACGGTTCCGGTGAAAGAAAAGCCGACGCATCGTAATCATAACGCCAATCGCATCCGCGACAGCCCGTAAGGGCTAACGTCTGAGCGATGAAACCTGGACTACGATATCCGCAAGTCTGGGTCTGTAGCGAGCAAGTCGAGGTCAAGTCTGCCTCAAGTCGGGGCCAGGTCTGGTTAGAAGAATCCCTCTCAGGCCACGCCGGACAAGGGCTTGCGGGCCGCAGGTCGAACCGGTGCCATAAACGTGGTTCCAGCCCGAAAGATGTCCCCCGATACCGTAGTCACAGTCCCTTCAACACCACCGCCTATCCTGGCAAGGAGCGCCCACCATGAAGTCCCCCTCAGCCCTGACCACGTTACGCCAACACACCACACTGTATCTGAATCACCTGGAAGCCGGCGGTTATAGCCCGCGCACCCTGGAGGGTTACCAGGAGCGGCTGTTGCCGTTCGTGACCTGGTGCGAGCAGCGCGGGGTGATGACCGCGCCGCAGGTGAGCCTGGTGGTGTTGGAAGGTTACCAGCGTTATCTGCGTAGCTACCGCAAGCCGGATGGCAAACCGTTGGCGCAGAGCGGACAACTGAACCGGCTCTCGGCCATCAAAATGCTGTTGCGCTGGCTGTTGAAACGGCACCATATCCTGTACAGCCCGGCGGAGCAGCTGACGCTGCCGAAGGCCGAGAAACGACTACCGGCGCAGGTGCTGAGTGAAGAAGATATGGAGGCGGTGCTGGCGGCGCAGGATGATGAGACGCCGCTGGGGCTGCGTAACCGCGCGGTGCTGGAAATGCTGTGGAGCACCGGGCTACGGCGGATGGAGCTGGCCAACCTGCTGTTGGCGGATATCGACGCCGGGCGGGGCGTGTTGGTGGTGCGGCAGGGCAAGGGGCGAAAAGATCGGGTGGTGCCGGTAGGCTATCGGGCGCTGGCCTGGGTACAGCGCTATCTGAATGCAGTCCGGCCCCAACTGACGCAGCGGCATGACAGCGGCCACCTGTTCGTGACGGTGAAGGGAGCCGGGTTGAAACGTGCCACGCTGACAGAGATAGCGGGCCGGGCGATCCGGGAGGATGCACAGCTAAACAAGGCCGGAGCCTGCCACCTGTTCCGGCACGCGATGGCGACGCAGATGCTGGAGAACGGCGCGGATACGCGACACATCCAGGCGATCCTGGGGCATGAGAAGCTGGAGACGACGCAGGTGTATACACGGGTGGCGATAGGGCAACTGAAAGCGGTGCATGAGCGAACGCATCCGGCGGAATGTGCGGTGCAGCCGAGAAAGGACAAGCCGCCGGACAACGAAGAACCTGATAGGAAACCTGACAGTCAGAAAAAGAGCGAGTATGATTAAATCCTACTCAGATAAGCGATGAGGTTAAGTGATGAGAACGACACAACAGATGAGTATCACCTTGCCGAATGAAATGGCTGCGCAAATAAAAGCCAGAGTCGCCAGCGGTGAATATGCCTCGGAAAGTGAGGTGATCCGAGAGGGGCTCAGGGCGTTGATAGCACGTGACCAGGCCGTGGAGAAATGGCTGCATGATCAGGTAGTTCCTGCCTGGAATGCGTTGAAAAATGGTCAGTCAGCAGGCGTTAGCGCGGGGGATATCAGAGCACGGCTGAAAGGCGAGCACAAAAAAGCGACAGGAGAAAGCTGATGAAGTACGAGGTGGTGTTCTCAGCGCAAGCGGAAGAGCAACTTGCCGCGCTTTACCGCTATATCGCCAATGCTGCTACACCACAGACGGCCTTGAGTTACACAGAGAACATCGTGGAATACTGTGAGGCTCTGGAGCAGTTCCCACATCGGGGAAACCCGCGTGATGATATCTTACCCGGGCTGCGGGTGACCCACTACCGCAAGCGGACAGTCATCGCCTTCGTGGTGGAGGCTCAACGAGTGAGTGTGTTAGGTATTTACTACGGTGGACAGGACTACGAAAGCGCGCTGTCAACGGAAGAGGAATAGCTGACTACGGCGTTGTTCCTGTCACGACATTAGTACATCGCCTGCCCGCTGCCTGTGAGATCGGCGGAGGGAGCCCCAGGCAGCCGCTCGCCCTCCCTGGCTCCCGCCTGCCTGTGTTGGCATCGGCGTGTGCGGGGGTAAATGGCCGCGCACCGGGGTTAGGCTGTGGTGTTCTCTGCATGTTGGGTTCCCGGCTTGCGTCCATTAAACATAATGCGGGGGGATTATCCGCACCCGCCCCGGCGAGCCACCAAGGCGACCTAGCCCCCGACAAGCGGCCCGTATGCGTATAATCCGCATTATGTCTTGCGCCCCCGCAGTCGGCCTCCTGGCCCGGCGTGGCGCGCCGCTCGTAAACTCCCGCCGCTGTTGGCACCGGTGCGCACCTGGACGACGGGGTGTGCCGCCATCCCTGGCGGGGTGAGTGCGGTGTTGTTGGCCAAGGTCAACGGCTAAGGGGAGGTCGGCCAAAGGCCTCCGCTGAAAGCGTTGATGCCCGCCCAGCGCAATCTGGCTACGCCGGGTCGTGCCCCGCGGTAAAGAAGCGTGTCACTCCTTACCGTCTCGCCAGCTCACGCTCCCCACCCTGGTACGGTGTGGTCATGCAAGCCTCCCACACGCCTCAACCTCCGGTGCCTCACAAGTAGCGGTCCCGCCCGGCGTGATAGGTAGCGGTCATGCAAAGCCGGATCCCTCACAGGCATCGTGCAACGGCGGCTAAACGGCGTGGTCATGCAAGCCCTTGCTGGTCATAGGCAACGTGCAACGGCAGCTAAACAGGAAAGCGCAGCGTTGTCATGCAGGCCGGGAGCGTCCATGCCGCCTGGTGCATCGGAGCGCCGCAGGGCGTCGCTTGCGGGTTCTCTGCCACCCGCGCCCGCAATCCGGCCCCGTCCCCCCGGCGGTGGGGCTGCCGGAGTGCCGAGGCCGGAGCCGGAACAGCCAGTGTTACGCAGTAACGAAAACAAGGGGTTAACGGGAGTCGGTGGTGCCGTTATACTGCGTGAAGACGAAAAAACGCACGTCGGGGCTGTCGTGTTGCGTAGATGTTAAAAGAGTAACAGGTTCTAGCCGGGAAGCCAGTAACGGTGCGGGCGGTAGCGTGCCAAAAAGTACGATGACGTCGGGATCGTTCCTATGACCCGATAGGGCTGGCGGGGGG
>NZ_BAAKUJ010000013.1:0-36042 GCF_059697885.1 Serratia sp. NCCP-200 | reverse complement strand
GACGTTGATAGGCTGGGTGTGTAAGTGCAGCGATGCATTGAGCTAACCAGTACTAATGATCCGTGAGGCTTAACCTTACAACACCGAAGGTGTTTTAGAGAGATTGAAGTAGATTTTCAGCTGGTTCCGAGATTGGTTCTGGTGGTTACGAAAGTAACGGCCAAGAATGAAACAGAATTTGCCTGGCGGCAATAGCGCGGTGGTCCCACCTGACCCCATGCCGAACTCAGAAGTGAAACGCCGTAGCGCCGATGGTAGTGTGGGGTCTCCCCATGCGAGAGTAGGACACTGCCAGGCATCAATTAAGCCAAGAGGCCATCCGCAAGGATGGCCTTTTTGCTATGCGCAGAAAACAGAAATACCCCTCACCCCCGCCCTCTCCCAGAGTACCAGCCGAGAACAACTGAACCCCCGAGTGAGGGAGAGGGAGCAGTCCGGCGCCGTGGGTGAGCCTGTGCGGCTTCGGCAAGTGTGTATCGTGAACCAGGTTGCAGAAAGAATGAGGAATACCAGCGGACTCGATCGGTTCCCTCTCCCTGTGGGAGAGGGTTAGGGTGAGGGGATGGTATCACTCGGCTATCCCGAATTATCTCCGCATAGGTAAACGATTAAATATAACCGAGTTCCCACCTGGAAATATTCATGAAATTTTTAGTTCCAAACCCGCCAGGCTAATTCATACATATCATTAATGCTGATAGATTTTATATAACTCAGACTTGTGCTTGAATCAAGATAATAGAATTATCATATTGTTATGATTTACAAGGATATTTTTAATATCCCATGAAGTCAGAGGTTATTAGCTCACAAGAAATTACCAGTGAATAAAAACAAATAATAGCCATGTGCGGTGGATCGAGTAGACTAGATGATAATTTGTTCCGTCAGAGTATTTAAATCATGTCTACTGAAAGCGCGTCTTTAAAAAATCACAATACTTTTGCGCTCCCGGTCAACGCAGCGCATTTAGTCATTGCCGAAGAAATTGAAATGATGATTAAAGCCTGGCAGCAAGCGCAAAAGCGCCAACAGCCACTGCTGGTACTCGGTGAAGGGAGCAACGTCCTGTTCCTGGAGGATTTTGTCGGTACGGTCATGATTAACCAGTTAAAAGGTATCACGGTCAGGGAAGAGCAGGACGCCTGGCATTTGCATGTCAGCGCCGGAGAGAATTGGCACCATCTGGTTAGCCAGATGCTCGAGCGTGGCATCCCCGGGCTGGAAAATCTGGCATTAATCCCGGGTTTGGTCGGTTCGGCCCCTATCCAGAATATCGGGGCGTACGGCATCGAGCTCAAACAGGTCTGTGAGTATGTCGACCTGCTGAACCTGACTACGGGTGAAATCGATCGTATGGATCCTGAACGCTGCCAGTTTGGTTACCGGGAAAGCGTTTTTAAGCATGAGCTTAAGCAAGGCTTCGTGATTGTGGGCGTTGGTTTACGGCTTAGCAAACAGTGGAGCCCGTTGCTGAACTACGGCGACCTTGCCAAGCTGGATCCCAAGACGGTAACGCCGCAGCAGGTATTTGACGCAGTATGCGCCATGCGGCGCAGCAAGCTGCCAGATCCACGTATTACCGGCAATGCAGGCAGCTTCTTTAAAAACCCACTGGTGAGCGGGGAAGCCGCTAAAGCATTATTAGCCCAATATCCTGCAATGCCACATTATCCGCAGCCGGACGGGCAAGAAAAACTGGCTGCCGGTTGGCTGATCGAGCAGTGTTCACTCAAGGGGCATCAGATCGGTGGCGCAGCGGTGCACCGTCAGCAGGCCTTGGTATTGGTAAATGCCGATAATGCCAGCAGCCAGGATGTGGTGGCACTGGCCAGGCATGTGCGCCATACGGTCGCGCAGAAATTCGATGTCTGGTTAGAACCAGAGGTACGTTTTATCGGGGCCACTGGTGAGCTGGATGCCGTAGAGGTCATTTCATGAGAGATACCACAGTACCACTGAAGATCATCTCCCTACTGGCGGACGGCGAGTTCCACTCTGGCGAACATTTGGGTGAGTCATTGGGAATGAGCCGCGCAGCGATTAACAAGCATATTCAGACTATCCGGGAGTGGGGCTTGGATGTGTTCACTGTTCCGGGGAAAGGCTATAGCCTACCTGCGGCGATCAACTTGCTGGATGCTGAGCGTATACTTGGCTTACTGGAAGACAAGCGGGTCACAGTGTTGCCCGTGGTTGATTCAACCAACCAGTATCTGTTGGACAGGCTGGCAGAACTGACATCCGGTGATGCCTGTATAGCCGAGTATCAGCAGGCAGGGCGTGGGCGACGTGGTCGGCAGTGGGTTTCGCCTTTCGGGGCCAACCTGTATTTATCCATGTTCTGGCGTCTTGAACAAGGGCCAGCGGCCGCGATGGGGTTGAGCCTGGTTATTGGCATTGTGATGGCAGAAGTGTTGCAGCATCTTGGTGCAGAACAGGTTCGTGTGAAGTGGCCCAATGATTTATACCTTAACGATCGCAAGTTGGCCGGTATTTTGGTTGAGCTGACCGGTAAAACCGGGGATGCAGCCCAGTTGGTGCTCGGAGCGGGTATCAACATGGCGATGCGTGAAACCAACGCAAGTCAGATTGATCAGCGCTGGATCAACCTACAGGAAGCCGGGATCACTATCGATCGTAATGAATTGGCCGCCAAATTGCTTAATGAACTACGAAATTCATTACGGCAATTTGAAATAGATGGGCTAGCACCTTTTATTTCACGTTGGCGTCAATTAGATAATTTTATCGATCGTCCAGTTAAACTATTAATTGGTGAACAACAGATTTTCGGTATTGCCCGCGGTATTGATCAGCAGGGTGCATTGCTGCTTGAACAGGAAGGAGTCATTAAACCCTTTATTGGTGGTGAAATATCTTTGCGGAGTGCTGAATAAGCGAAAATAAGAGAGGCCATTGGCCTCTCTTACGCTATCGATTATTTCCGCAACCGTACACTTTCCACAGCGTGATTGGCACTCTTAGTCATAATCAAGCTGGCTCTCTCGCGAGTCGGTAATATATTCTCCTGTAAATTCAATCCATTAATCTCATTCCACAGCTGGGTGGCGATATTTATCGCCTCCGTTTCCGGCAACTGAGCATAGCTATGGAAATAGGAGTCTGGGTTAGAGAACGCACCCTGACGGAATTTCAGGAAGCGGTTGATATACCAACTTTGCAATAGATCGCCAGGGGCATCGACATAGATTGAGAAATCAACAAAGTCGGAAACAAATACCCGGTGAGGATCGTGTGGATAGTCCATACCGCTTTGCAAAACATTCAATCCTTCCAGGATCAGAATATCAGGCTGTTCGATAACTTTATTGCCTTCAGGCACGACGTCATAGATCAGGTGGGAGTAAACCGGGGCAGTAACACGTTTGGCACCGGATTTAACTTCCGAAACGAATTTCACCAGGCTATGCATGTCGTAGGATTGCGGGAACCCTTTTTTCTTCATCAGGCCGCGCTCGTTCAGCACCTTGTTCGGGTGCAGAAAGCCGTCTGTGGTGATCAGTTCCACGCTACGATGTTCCGGCCAGCGGCTCAACAACGCCTGCAACAAACGCGCCGTGGTACTTTTACCCACGGCTACGCTGCCAGCAATGCCGATCACATAAGGAATGCGTTGGCCATCTGTACCAAGGAATTGCTCCAGAACTGCCTGGCGACGCAGGTTTGAACTGATATAGAAGTTCAGCAACCGTGAGAGCGGCAAGTAGATCTGCGCGACTTCCTCCAGGGAGAGATCTTCGTTAATCCCTTTGAGTTTAACAATCTCTTCTTCCGACAGCGTCAGCGGCACCGAATCCCGTAACGCGGCCCACTGGCTGCGATCGAACTGAAGGTAAGGCGTCGCTAAAGATTGATCTCTTTTTATCATAAGCCAAATTCTGCCTGTTAACGCAGGTTGGGAAAGGCGCTGGACGCCAACTCCAGATAATAATCAAACTGCATATTATAGACAGCGGGCTTTTAGGCGTAGACTTTTTTCGCAAATGTGGTCGATTAGCGGCAGTTTTTACCAATAGTGCGAACAGGCACGCAATTGAGAAAGGGCCTGTTGCAAGGCGGTATCACTGGGCAATGATACCGTTTTCAGGTCAGCTGGCGGCGGCGCGAGAGGGTTGCTGAACGGCAAACAGCCGCTTGTAGTAAATCGCCGTAGGATGGTAATACCCGTCGGGAGCTGCGGCGTAATCGGGTATCTCCCCGAGGCAACGATAGCCCAACGAGCGATACAGCCCTTCGGCTGCAGAACCGGCCTGGGTGTCCAGATAAAGCAGGCCACGGCGGATCTCAAGCGCCATTTTTTCCAGCGTTTTCATCAACGCCTGCCCAACGCCATTGCGGCGGGCGCGGCTGTGCACCAGCAGTTTTTGTACTTCGGCCCGGTTGCGGCCGTTAGGCTTTTGACACAGGGCGAGTTGGACGGTGCCAATGACGCCGCTTTCGTCTCTGGCAATCCACAATAGCAACTCTCCTTTGGCCAACGCTGGGCGCAGGCTATGGAAGTAGCTTTCGGCATCTTCGTGGGGAATTTGCGTGTCGTAACCTACTGAAGCCCCGTGAGTGACCGCATCGGTGAGCAACTGCGCCAGCTCGGCGCGGTATATGGGAAGCGTTGCCGCATTGATCAGGACAATTTTCATCGGTCATACCTCCTGGCTATTAGGGATTAATGAAGATAAGCAATAAGTGCGCCAATGCGGCTAACCTGTGCGGTTGCAGCCAATCCAGGGACGAAAGCGGTATATCAGCACCATCAGAGAGCACCGTCCTCTTTGTGGTGCACTGTCCCGATCGCGGCTTTCAACCGATGGGCTATCTTTGAATGAGCGCTACGACAAAGCGCAGGGAAAGCTTCAGCAGGATAGGTCTAAGATAGTTTAGATTAATGCCCATAATTGATGAAATTTTGCGCCTCAACGGTGAAAAATTGCGAGCCGGATGCAGAAATCGGCTGATTTATGAGCGATAGGGCTTGGATCGCAATTTTTTTGTTGCATAGCCCGTCAGCTCTACCTAGAATGCGCTGCACTTGATGCCGGCTTAGCTCAGTAGGTAGAGCAACTGACTTGTAATCAGTAGGTCACCAGTTCGATTCCGGTAGCCGGCACCATTCAAGTATAAAGTGGTCAGTAAAAGTAGTTAAAATCTGGTGGGGTTCCCGAGCGGCCAAAGGGAGCAGACTGTAAATCTGCCGTCACAGACTTCGAAGGTTCGAATCCTTCCCCCACCACCATATTAGACCCGAGGCACTGGGTCACACCGAGCGGTAATGCTGAATCAAGCGCCGAGCGGGGAAGGTGAAAACCTTCAAACAGTTCGCGCCGCGTAACGGAAGTTGCTGGCACGAAGGGTGAAGAGTTAAGCGACGAACAATCCTTCTCTCCACCTTTAAAGTCTACAGAAAAGTCAGGTAGCCGAGTTCCAGGATGCGGGCATCGTATAATGGCTATTACCTCAGCCTTCCAAGCTGATGATGTGGGTTCGATTCCCACTGCCCGCTCCAAGATGTGCTGATATAGCTCAGTTGGTAGAGCGCACCCTTGGTAAGGGTGAGGTCGGCAGTTCGAATCTGCCTATCAGCACCACTTCTTAATTTCTCGCCCCCTGATTTTCTTTCTGTTTCCTGAATTCAACAAGCAAATGCTTGGTTGATGTGGTGATACCACCGATTTATCCGTGTCTTAGAGGGACAATCGATGTCTAAAGAAAAATTTGAACGTTCAAAACCGCACGTTAACGTCGGTACTATCGGCCACGTTGACCACGGCAAAACTACCCTGACTGCTGCAATCACTACCGTTCTGGCTAAAACCTACGGTGGTTCTGCACGTGCTTTCGACCAGATCGACAACGCGCCAGAAGAAAAAGCTCGTGGTATCACCATCAACACTTCTCACGTTGAATATGACACCCCGACTCGTCACTACGCGCACGTTGACTGCCCAGGGCACGCCGACTACGTGAAAAACATGATCACCGGTGCTGCTCAGATGGACGGTGCTATCCTGGTTGTCGCTGCGACTGACGGCCCTATGCCTCAGACTCGTGAGCACATCCTGCTGGGTCGTCAGGTTGGCGTTCCTTACATCATCGTGTTCATGAACAAATGCGACATGGTTGATGATGAAGAGCTGCTGGAACTGGTAGAAATGGAAGTTCGTGAACTTCTGTCTGCTTATGACTTCCCTGGTGATGACCTGCCGGTTGTTCGTGGTTCAGCGCTGAAAGCACTGGAAGGCGAAGCTGAGTGGGAAGCTAAAATCATCGAGCTGGCCGGTCACCTGGATTCTTACATCCCAGAACCAGAGCGTGCTATCGATCAGCCGTTCCTGCTGCCAATCGAAGACGTCTTCTCCATCTCCGGTCGTGGTACCGTAGTTACCGGTCGTGTTGAGCGCGGTATCGTTAAAGTTGGCGAAGAAGTTGAAATCGTTGGTATCAAAGACACCGTTAAGTCTACCTGTACTGGCGTTGAAATGTTCCGCAAACTGCTGGACGAAGGCCGTGCTGGTGAGAACGTTGGTGTTCTGCTGCGTGGTATCAAGCGTGAAGACATCGAACGTGGTCAGGTACTGGCTAAACCAGGTTCAATCAAGCCACACACTCAGTTCGATTCAGAAGTGTATATCCTGAGCAAAGAAGAAGGTGGTCGTCATACTCCATTCTTCAAAGGCTACCGTCCACAGTTCTACTTCCGTACAACTGACGTGACCGGTACCATCGAACTGCCAGAAGGCGTAGAGATGGTAATGCCAGGCGATAACGTGAACATGGTTGTTACCCTGATCCACCCAATCGCTATGGACCAAGGCTTGCGTTTCGCAATCCGTGAAGGCGGCCGTACCGTTGGCGCTGGTGTTGTTGCCAAAGTTATCGCTTAATCGCGGATAATATTTGACGCGACATGCGATAAAAGGGCATCATTTGATGCCCTTTTTCTACGCTGTGAACTAGAACCTATCTCATCAGCGATTTTGCAGTCATAATCATTGGTGAGATGGGCTCTTAAACGGTATTGACTGAAATACGTCATGGCGTAAAACACCGAGATGCTGCCAAGCGGCATCTGTTCGGTTTGGTTTGCCTCGCATTGCGAGGCAAAGTTGTTTGTTCGAATCATTAGTGACAGGTTGGTTTATGAGTGCGAATACCGAGGCTCAAGGGAGCGGGCGCGGCCTTGAAGCGGCCAAGTGGTCAATCGTCGCCGTTCTGTTGGTTGTGGCTATCGTCGGTAACTATTACTACCGTGATTTCAGCCTGCCGTTGCGTGCGTTGGCCGTTGTCGTGGTTATTGCCGTTGCAGGTGCAGTGGCATTGATGACCACTAAAGGCAAAGCCACCGTTGCGTTTGCGCGCGAAGCGCGTACTGAAGTACGTAAAGTGATCTGGCCAACTCGTCAGGAAACGTTACACACCACGTTGATCGTTGCCGCGGTAACCGCCGTGATGTCACTGATTCTGTGGGGCCTGGATGGTATATTGGTCCGTCTGGTATCGTTTATTACTGGCCTGAGGTTCTAAAATGTCTGAAGCCCCAAAAAAACGCTGGTACGTCGTTCAGGCGTTTTCCGGTTTTGAAGGTCGCGTAGCGCAATCGCTGCGTGAACATATCAAACTGCACGATATGGAAGAGCTGTTCGGCGAAGTCATGGTTCCCACCGAAGAAGTGGTGGAGATCCGTGGTGGTCTGCGTCGTAAGAGTGAGCGTAAATTCTTCCCTGGCTATGTACTGGTTCAGATGGTGATGAATGACGCCAGCTGGCACCTGGTGCGCAGTGTTCCTCGTGTTATGGGCTTCATCGGTGGAACTTCCGATCGTCCTGCACCGATCAGCGATAAAGAAGTGGACGCTATTATGAACCGCCTGCAGCAGGCTGGTGATAAACCACGTCCGAAAACGATGTTCGAGCCGGGTGAACTGGTGCGCGTCAACGATGGTCCATTTGCTGACTTTAACGGCGTCGTTGAAGAAGTGGACTACGAAAAGAGCCGCCTGAAAGTCTCTGTCTCCATCTTTGGCCGTGCAACGCCGGTGGAACTGGACTTTAGCCAGGTAGAAAAAGGCTGATCAAATAATCAGCAAGACGAGCGGATTTGTGGCTTGTCAGAGGCGCGAAATTGAACTATAATTTCGCGCCTTTTGTTTTTAGATGTCTTGCTCTTGCAGCGAGATAAAACACGGGGAGCCTCTCAGGAGGCGATATTACCCAAACGAGGAAATTTCAATGGCCAAGAAAGTACAAGCCTACGTTAAGCTGCAAGTTGCAGCCGGTATGGCTAACCCAAGTCCACCAGTTGGTCCAGCTCTGGGTCAGCAAGGTGTTAACATCATGGAATTCTGTAAGGCATTCAACGCTAAGACTGACAGCGTTGAGAAAGGCCTGCCGATCCCGGTTGTTATTACAGTTTATTCTGATCGCTCCTTCACTTTCG
Organism: Serratia sp. NCCP-200; assembly: GCF_059697885.1. Taxonomy (NCBI): domain Bacteria; kingdom Pseudomonadati; phylum Pseudomonadota; class Gammaproteobacteria; order Enterobacterales; family Yersiniaceae; genus Serratia; species Serratia sp. NCCP-200. Next base: position 27,588 of record NZ_BAAKUJ010000013.1, on the reverse strand, counting down.
TTACCAAAACCCCGCCAGCAGCAGTTCTGCTGAAGAAAGCGGCTGGTATTAAATCTGGTTCCGGCAAGCCGAACAAAGATAAAGTTGGCAAAGTGACTAGTGCACAGGTTCGTGAAATCGCAGAAACCAAAGCTGCGGACATGACTGGTTCTGACGTTGCAGCGATGATTCGCTCCATCGAAGGTACTGCTCGTTCCATGGGCCTGGTAGTGGAGGATTAAGAAATGGCTAAGCTGACCAAGCGCATGCGCGTGATCCGTGACAAAGTTGATGCTACTAAACAGTATGACATCCTCGAAGCTGTTGCTCTGCTGAAAGAGCTGGCCACCGCTAAATTCGTAGAAAGCGTTGACGTTGCCGTTAACCTCGGCATCGACGCTCGTAAATCAGACCAAAACGTTCGTGGTGCTACCGTTCTGCCACACGGCACCGGTCGCAGCGTTCGCGTTGCCGTATTTGCCCAGGGCCCTAACGCTGAAGCTGCTAAAGCTGCAGGCGCAGAGCTGGTAGGTATGGAAGATCTGGCTGACCTGATCAAGAAAGGCGAGATGAACTTCGACGTGGTTATTGCTTCCCCGGATGCAATGCGCGTTGTAGGTCAACTGGGCCAGGTTCTGGGTCCACGTGGTCTGATGCCTAACCCGAAAGTGGGTACCGTTACTCCTAACGTTGCAGAAGCTGTGAAGAACGCTAAAGCAGGTCAGGTTCGTTATCGTAACGACAAAAACGGTATCATCCATACTACTATCGGTAAGGTTGATTTCGACACAGACAAGCTGAAGGAAAACCTGGAGTCTCTGCTGGTTGCGCTGAAAAAAGCCAAACCATCTCAGGCAAAAGGCATGTACATCAAGAAAGTTAGCCTCTCCACCACCATGGGTGCTGGCGTTGCTATCGATCAAAGCGGTCTGAGTGCTGTAGCGAACTAATCACCTGGTGATTAATCGCTTTGACTTGGGGGTGGGATTCATCTAGAATCTTATCCCCCAAGGTTCTGCTACGTGCGGAACAACAGATTTTTCGGTTGGAGCCTGGCCTATCCAGGCCTCCGTCCAAGACCGCAGGTGTGCCGTAAGGCACTTAATCCTTCCTGCGTAGACGGTGACAGAGCCTAAAGAAATTTTTTCTTTTTTAAAAAGAATGGTCTTTGCTGGATTCTGCTCACCGTGTTAAGCCGCTCAACGGCGCGTGTTCGCACAAGCTGTTGAGTGAAGTGAGTTCCGGGGATTTTCCCCGGCTAAATCCAGGAGCAAAAAGCTAATGGCATTAAATCTTCAAGACAAACAAGCGATTGTTGCTGAAGTCAACGAAGTAGCCAAAGGCGCGCTGTCTGCGGTAGTTGCGGATTCTCGTGGCGTTACCGTTGATAAAATGACTGAACTGCGTAAAGCAGGTCGTGAAGCTGGCGTTTACATGCGTGTTGTTCGCAACACCTTGATGCGTCGCGTAGTTGAAGGCACTGCGTTCGAATGCCTGAAAGACACGTTTGTCGGTCCTACCTTGATTGCATTCTCTACTGAACATCCGGGCGCTGCTGCTCGTCTGTTCAAAGAGTTCGCGAAAGCGAATGCAAAATTTGAGGTTAAAGCTGCGGCCTTTGAAGGTGAGCTGATCCCTGCGGCACAAATCGACCGCTTGGCAACGCTGCCTACTTACGATGAAGCAATCGCACGCCTGATGGCAACCATGAAAGAAGCCGCTGCCGGCAAATTGGTTCGCACTCTGGCTGCAGTACGCGATCAGAAAGAAGCGGCATAAGCCTCTCTCTTTCTTAGCCTTTGCTTACGTATTTAAACTATTTCTGAATTTTAGGAACTTTTGTTATGTCTATCACTAAAGACCAAATTATCGAAGGCGTTGCAGCCCTGTCTGTAATGGAAATCGTTGAACTGATCGCCGCTATGGAAGAGAAGTTCGGTGTTTCTGCTGCTGCTGTAGCTGCAGGTCCTGCTGCTGCTGTTGAAGCTGCTGAAGAAAAAACTGAATTCGACGTTGTACTGAAAGGTATTGGCGCGAACAAAGTTGCAGTAATCAAAGCAGTACGTGGCGCAACTGGCCTGGGTCTGAAAGAAGCTAAAGACCTGGTTGAGTCTGCACCAGCAGCACTGAAAGAAGGCATCAGCAAAGACGACGCTGAAGCACTGAAAAAAGCTCTGGAAGAAGCTGGCGCTGAAGTTGAAGTTAAATAAGCCACTGCTTTTGGAGTGCAGTCTGTTTTAACTAACAGACTGATGGCTGGTGACTTTTTGGTCACCAGCCTTTTTGCGCTGTAGGGCGTCAGTAGAGTTTCACACTGTTTGACTACTGGCTAACCCCAATATTTCTTTCTATCGACGACTTAATATACTGCCCTCTGCGCCGCAGCCGAATCTGCCGCCACGGCAATGAAATGATTTAAGCGTGATAGAAACGAGTATTGCGGAAAGTGTTCTCGCTTTCCGGTCAACAAAACGGTGTTGCATGAACCGTCCCCTATCCGGACGGACAATAGGTTCGACTTTCCAGCGAGCTGAGGAACCCTATGGTTTACTCCTATACCGAGAAGAAACGTATTCGTAAGGATTTTGGTAAGCGTCCACAAGTGTTGGACATACCTTATCTCCTTTCTATCCAGCTTGACTCGTTCCAGAAATTTATCGAGCAAGATCCAGAAGGGCAATACGGCTTAGAAGCCGCATTCCGTTCTGTTTTCCCGATCCAGAGCTACAGTGGCAATTCGGAGCTGCAATACGTTAGCTACCGTCTTGGTGAGCCGGTGTTTGACGTTAAAGAGTGCCAGATCCGTGGTGTGACGTACTCTGCACCGCTGCGCGTAAAACTGCGCCTGGTCATCTACGAACGTGAAGCACCAGAAGGTACGGTCAAAGACATCAAGGAACAAGAAGTCTATATGGGCGAAATTCCGCTCATGACCGAAAACGGTACCTTTGTCATTAACGGTACTGAGAGGGTTATCGTATCCCAGCTGCATCGTAGTCCTGGTGTGTTCTTCGACAGCGATAAGGGTAAAACCCACTCCTCGGGCAAAGTGCTGTATAACGCACGTATCATCCCTTACCGTGGCTCATGGCTGGATTTCGAGTTTGACCCGAAAGACAACCTGTTCGTGCGTATCGACCGTCGCCGCAAACTGCCTGCGACCATTATTCTGCGCGCGCTGAGCTACACCACTGAGCAGATCCTTGACCTGTTCTTTGAGAAAATTGTTTTCGAGATCCGTGATAACAAGCTGCAGATGGAGCTGGTTCCAGAGCGTCTGCGTGGTGAAACTGCGTCCTTCGATATCGAAGCCAACGGTAAGATCTACGTTGAGAAAGCACGCCGTATCACCGCTCGTCATATCCGTCAGCTCGAAAAAGACGAAATTCGCAGCATTGAAGTACCGGTTGAGTACATCGCGGGCAAAGTGGTCGCGAAGGACTATATCGATACCAATACCGGCGAACTGATCTGTGCAGCCAACATGGAGCTGTCACTGGATCTGTTGGCCAAGCTGAGCCAGTCAGGCCACAAGCGTATCGAAACGTTGTTCACCAACGATCTGGACCACGGTGCGTACATCTCTGAAACCGTACGTGTCGACCCAACCAGCGATCGTCTGAGCGCTCTGGTAGAAATCTACCGCATGATGCGCCCTGGTGAGCCACCAACGCGTGAAGCGGCGGAAAGCCTGTTCGAGAACCTGTTCTTCTCTGAAGACCGCTACGATCTGTCTGCGGTTGGCCGGATGAAGTTCAACCGTTCTCTGCTGCGTGACGAGATCGAAGGTTCGGGCATCCTGAGCAAAGACGACATCATCGAAGTGATGAAGAAGCTCATCGATATCCGTAACGGTAAAGGCGAAGTGGACGACATCGACCACTTGGGCAACCGTCGTATCCGTTCCGTTGGCGAAATGGCCGAGAACCAGTTCCGTGTCGGTCTGGTACGTGTTGAGCGTGCGGTGAAAGAACGTCTGTCCCTGGGCGATCTGGATACCTTGATGCCTCAGGACATGATCAACGCCAAGCCAATTTCGGCGGCGGTGAAAGAGTTCTTCGGTTCAAGCCAGCTGTCCCAGTTTATGGACCAGAACAACCCGTTGTCCGAGATCACGCACAAGCGTCGTATCTCTGCATTGGGCCCAGGCGGTCTGACCCGTGAACGTGCCGGCTTTGAAGTTCGAGACGTACACCCGACTCACTACGGTCGCGTGTGCCCAATCGAAACGCCGGAAGGTCCAAACATCGGTCTGATCAACTCCTTGTCCGTGTACGCACAGACCAACGAGTATGGCTTCCTGGAAACCCCGTACCGCCGCGTGCGTGACGGCGTGGTGACCGATGAAATCAACTATCTGTCTGCTATTGAAGAAGGCAACTTCGTTATCGCTCAGGCGAACTCCAACCTGGACGAAGAAGGCCGCTTTGAAGAAGACCTGGTTACCTGTCGTAGCAAAGGCGAATCAAGCCTGTTTAGCCGCGACCAGGTTGACTATATGGACGTATCAACCCAGCAGGTTGTTTCTGTTGGTGCTTCACTGATCCCATTCCTGGAACACGATGACGCCAACCGTGCATTGATGGGTGCGAACATGCAACGTCAAGCGGTGCCAACCCTGCGTGCTGACAAGCCGCTGGTAGGTACTGGTATGGAACGTGCCGTAGCGGTTGACTCCGGTGTTACTGCCGTAGCCAAACGTGGTGGTGTGATCCAGTATGTGGATGCTTCCCGTATCGTTATCAAAGTTAACGAAGACGAGATGTACCCGGGCGAAGCAGGTATCGATATTTATAACCTGACCAAGTACACCCGTTCTAACCAGAACACCTGTATCAACCAGATGCCTTGTGTGAATCTGGGTGAGCCAATCGAGCGCGGCGACGTGCTGGCAGATGGCCCGTCTACAGACCTGGGTGAACTGGCATTGGGTCAGAACATGCGCGTCGCGTTCATGCCTTGGAACGGCTACAACTTCGAAGACTCCATCTTGGTCTCCGAGCGTGTAGTACAGGAAGATCGCTTCACCACCATCCACATCCAGGAACTGGCTTGCGTGTCTCGCGACACCAAACTGGGGCCGGAAGAGATCACCGCCGACATCCCTAACGTGGGTGAGGCAGCGCTCTCCAAGCTGGATGAGTCCGGTATCGTGTATATCGGTGCAGAAGTGACCGGTGGCGACATTCTGGTTGGTAAGGTAACGCCGAAAGGTGAAACCCAGCTGACGCCAGAAGAGAAGCTGCTGCGTGCGATCTTCGGTGAGAAAGCGTCTGACGTTAAAGACTCTTCTCTGCGCGTACCAAACGGCGTTTCCGGTACGGTTATCGACGTGCAGGTCTTTACCCGCGATGGCGTGGACAAAGACAAGCGTGCGTTGGAAATCGAAGAGATGCAGCTGAAGCAGGCGAAGAAAGACCTGACTGAAGAACTGCAGATCCTGGAAGCAGGCCTGTTCGCTCGTATCCATGCGGTACTGGTTTCTGGTGGTATCGAAGCCGAGAAGCTGAGCAAACTGCCACGCGATCGCTGGTTGGAACTGGGCCTGACCGACGAAGACAAGCAAAACCAGCTGGAACAGCTGGCAGAGCAGTACGACGAACTGAAATCCGACTTCGAGAAGAAGCTGGATGCCAAGCGTCGTAAGATTACCCAAGGCGACGATCTGGCACCAGGCGTGCTGAAAATCGTCAAGGTGTATCTGGCCGTTAAGCGTCAGATCCAACCGGGTGACAAGATGGCAGGCCGCCACGGTAACAAGGGTGTTATCTCCAAGATCAACCCGATCGAAGATATGCCTTACGATGAAAACGGTACGCCGGTTGACATCGTTCTGAACCCGCTGGGCGTTCCATCGCGTATGAACATCGGTCAGATCCTGGAAACTCACCTGGGTATGGCGGCGAAAGGCATTGGTGAGAAGATCAACCAAATGCTCAAGCAGCACCAGGAAGTGGCCAAGCTGCGTGAATTCATCCAGAAGGCTTACGATCTGGGTGACGGCGTTTGCCAGAAAGTTGACCTGAACACCTTCACCGACGACGAAGTCTTGCGTCTGGCAGAGAACCTGAAAAAAGGTATGCCGATCGCAACCCCAGTCTTCGATGGTGCGAAAGAGTCAGAAATCAAGCAACTGCTGGAAATGGGCGGTATCCCGACTTCAGGTCAGATTACGCTGTTTGATGGCCGTACCGGCGAGCAGTTCGAGCGCCAGGTAACCGTCGGCTATATGTACATGCTGAAACTGAACCACTTGGTTGACGATAAGATGCACGCGCGTTCTACCGGTTCTTACAGCTTGGTTACTCAGCAGCCGCTGGGTGGTAAGGCGCAATTCGGTGGTCAGCGCTTCGGTGAGATGGAAGTGTGGGCGCTGGAAGCATACGGCGCAGCTTACACCTTGCAGGAAATGCTTACCGTTAAGTCGGATGACGTCAACGGCCGTACCAAGATGTACAAAAACATCGTGGATGGCGATCACCGTATGGAACCAGGCATGCCGGAGTCCTTCAACGTACTGTTGAAAGAAATCCGCTCGCTGGGTATCAACATCGAACTGGAAGGCGACTAATCGCTATTCCAGCTCTGGCTCCCGACCTTAGGGAGCCAGAGGGTGGTTGTTCAGGTCACACGGGCGCACGATTTGTCAGCGTGCTCCCAACAGGTTTAACTCCGACAGGAGCCAATCCGTGAAAGACTTATTAAAGTTTCTGAAAGCGCAAACTAAGACCGAAGAGTTTGATGCGATCAAGATTGCTCTGGCATCGCCAGACATGATCCGTTCATGGTCGTTCGGTGAAGTTAAAAAGCCGGAAACCATTAACTACCGTACGTTCAAACCTGAGCGTGACGGCCTTTTCTGCGCCCGTATCTTTGGGCCGGTAAAAGATTACGAGTGCCTGTGCGGTAAGTACAAGCGCTTGAAACACCGCGGCGTGATCTGTGAGAAGTGCGGCGTTGAAGTGACCCAGACCAAAGTACGCCGTGAGCGTATGGGCCACATCGAACTGGCTTCCCCAACTGCGCACATCTGGTTCCTGAAATCGCTGCCTTCGCGCATCGGTTTGCTGCTGGATATGCCGCTGCGTGACATCGAACGTGTACTGTACTTCGAATCCTACGTGGTAGTAGAAGGCGGTATGACCAACCTCGAGCGTCGTCAGATCCTGACTGAAGAGCAGTATCTGGATGCGCTGGAAGAGTTTGGTGACGAATTCGACGCCAAGATGGGTGCGGAAGCTATTCAGGCCCTGTTGAAAAACATGGATCTGGAAGCCGAGTGTGAGCAGCTGCGTGAAGAGCTGAACGAAACCAACTCCGAAACCAAGCGTAAGAAGCTGACCAAGCGTATCAAGCTGCTGGAAGCGTTCGTGCAATCTGGTAACAAGCCAGAGTGGATGATCCTGACCGTGCTGCCGGTACTGCCGCCAGATCTGCGTCCATTGGTTCCACTGGATGGTGGCCGTTTCGCGACTTCAGATCTGAACGATCTGTACCGCCGCGTGATCAACCGTAACAACCGTCTGAAACGCCTGCTGGATCTGGCTGCGCCGGACATCATCGTGCGCAACGAAAAGCGTATGCTGCAAGAAGCGGTAGATGCCCTGCTGGATAACGGTCGTCGTGGTCGTGCTATCACCGGTTCCAACAAGCGTCCTCTGAAATCTTTGGCCGACATGATCAAAGGTAAGCAGGGTCGTTTCCGTCAGAACCTGTTGGGTAAACGTGTTGACTACTCTGGTCGTTCTGTCATCACCGTAGGTCCATACCTGCGTCTGCATCAGTGCGGTCTGCCGAAGAAAATGGCACTGGAGCTGTTCAAACCGTTCATCTACGGCAAGTTGGAACTGCGTGGCCTGGCCACAACGATCAAAGCCGCCAAGAAAATGGTTGAGCGCGAAGAAGCTGTCGTTTGGGATATCCTGGACGAAGTGATCCGCGAACACCCGGTACTGCTGAACCGTGCACCAACCCTGCACCGTTTGGGTATCCAGGCGTTTGAACCGGTTCTGATCGAAGGTAAAGCGATCCAGCTGCACCCGCTGGTTTGTGCGGCCTACAACGCCGACTTCGATGGTGACCAGATGGCTGTTCACGTACCGTTGACGCTGGAAGCCCAGCTGGAAGCGCGTGCGTTGATGATGTCTACCAACAACATCCTGTCACCAGCGAACGGCGAGCCAATCATCGTTCCTTCTCAGGACGTTGTATTGGGTCTGTACTATATGACTCGTGACTGTGTTAACGCCAAAGGCGAAGGCATGGTTCTGACGGGTCCTAAAGAAGCTGAACGCGTTTACCGCGCCGGTTTGGCCTCTCTGCATGCACGCGTAAAAGTGCGTATTACAGAAGAGATCAAGAATACCGAAGGTGAATCTGTTCACCAGACTTCGATTATTGATACCACCATCGGTCGCGCCATCCTGTGGATGATCGTACCGCAAGGTCTGCCTTACTCGATCGTTAACCAGCCTCTGGGCAAGAAAGCGATCTCCAAGATGCTGAACACCTGTTACCGCATCCTGGGCCTGAAGCCGACCGTAATCTTCGCTGACCAGATCATGTACACCGGTTTTGCTTACGCTGCCCGTTCAGGCGCATCCGTAGGTATCGATGACATGGTTATCCCAGCCAAGAAAGCAGAGATCATCGAAGAAGCGGAAACCGAAGTTGCCGAGATCCAGGAGCAGTTCCAGTCTGGTCTGGTTACCGCGGGCGAACGCTACAACAAAGTGATCGATATCTGGGCTGCGGCGAACGAACGTGTTGCTAAAGCGATGATGGAAAACCTGTCGGTTGAAGACGTGGTTAACCGTGACGGCGTGGTGGAACAACAAGTTTCCTTCAACAGCATCTTTATGATGGCCGACTCCGGTGCTCGTGGTTCTGCCGCTCAGATCCGTCAGTTGGCGGGTATGCGTGGCCTGATGGCCAAGCCAGATGGCTCCATCATCGAAACGCCAATCACAGCGAACTTCCGTGAAGGTCTGAACGTACTCCAGTACTTCATCTCGACGCACGGTGCTCGTAAAGGCTTGGCGGATACCGCACTGAAAACGGCAAACTCCGGTTATCTGACCCGTCGTCTGGTTGACGTGGCGCAGGACCTGGTAGTGACCGAAGATGACTGTGGTACTCACAACGGCATCATGATGACTCCGGTTATCGAAGGTGGTGACGTTAAAGAGCCACTGCGTGAACGCGTTCTGGGTCGTGTGACCGCTGAAGATGTCATCAAGCCGGGTACGGCTGACATCCTGGTGCCACGCAACACCCTGCTGAACGAGAAGACCTGTGATCTGTTGGAAGAGAACTCTGTCGACAGCGTTAAAGTCCGTTCCGTAGTTAGCTGTGAAACCGACTTTGGTGTGTGCGCCAACTGCTATGGTCGCGACCTGGCACGTGGTCACATCATCAACAAAGGTGAAGCTATCGGCGTTATCGCGGCCCAGTCCATCGGTGAGCCGGGTACACAGCTGACGATGCGTACGTTCCACATCGGTGGTGCGGCATCTCGTGCGGCAGCAGAATCCAGCATCCAGGTGAAGAACAAAGGTAACCTGAAGCTGAGCAACGTGAAGTTCGTTATGAACGCTTCAGGCAAGCTGGTCATTACCTCGCGTAATACCGAACTGAAGCTGATCGACGAATTCGGCCGTACCAAAGAAAGCTACAAAGTGCCTTACGGTGCCGTAATGGGCAAAGGTGATGGTGCAGAAGTTAACGGTGGCGAAACCGTTGCTAACTGGGATCCACACACCATGCCGGTTGTGACCGAGGTGAGCGGTTTCATTCGCTTCGCCGATATGGTTGACGGCCAGACCATTACCCGCCAGACCGACGAACTGACCGGTTTGTCTTCTCTGGTGGTACTGGACAGCGCAGAACGTACCGGTAGCGGTAAAGACCTGCGTCCGGCACTGAAAATCGTTGATGCCAAAGGCGACGACGTATTGATCCCAGGTACTGATATGCCTGCTCAATACTTCCTGCCGGGTAAAGCGATTGTGCAGCTGGAAGACGGCATTCAGATCGGTGCGGGTGATACCCTGGCGCGTATTCCTCAGGAATCCGGCGGTACCAAGGATATTACCGGTGGTCTGCCACGCGTTGCGGATCTGTTCGAAGCACGTCGTCCGAAAGAGCCGGCAATCCTGGCTGAAATCAGCGGGATTATCTCGTTCGGTAAAGAGACCAAAGGCAAACGTCGCCTGGTAATCTCTCCACTGGACGGCAGCGACGCTTACGAAGAGATGATCCCTAAATGGCGTCAGCTCAACGTGTTCGAAGGTGAAATTGTGGAACGTGGTGACGTTGTTTCTGACGGCCCAGAATCTCCACATGACATTCTGCGTCTGCGTGGTGTGCATGCGGTTACCCGCTACATCACCAACGAAGTGCAGGAAGTTTACCGTCTGCAAGGCGTTAAGATTAACGATAAACACATCGAAGTTATCGTTCGTCAGATGCTGCGTAAAGGGACCATCGTTAGCGCTGGTAGCACCGAGTTCCTGGAAGGCGAACAGGCTGAAGTATCACGCGTTAAGATTGCTAACCGTAAACTTGCTGCTGAAGGCAAGATCGAAGCAACCTTCTCACGCGATCTGCTGGGTATCACCAAGGCTTCCTTGGCGACCGAGTCCTTCATCTCTGCTGCATCGTTCCAGGAAACGACGCGCGTTCTCACCGAAGCGGCTGTTGCCGGTAAGCGTGATGAACTGCGCGGCCTGAAAGAGAACGTAATCGTGGGCCGTCTGATCCCAGCCGGTACCGGTTACGCTTATCACCAGGATCGTATGCGTCGTAAGGCTCTGGGTGAAACTCCGGTTGTTCCGCTGGTGAGTGCGGAAGAAGCGACAGCCAACCTGGCCGAATTGCTCAACGCTGGCAACCTGGGCGGCAGTGACGAATAAGTCACCTGATCCCTGACTGTACGTTTTGCAGTGAATGACTAAAGCCCTGGCTATCCTAGCCGGGGCTTTTTGTTGTACAGTGCTGTAAAGTTAAAATAACGGAACAGGCATGGATACCTCAACTTCAGTCAGTGGCAGCCGCGCTGCCAACAGCGAAATAACCTCATCAACCCAGTACTCTCAAAGCCGGGCGCGGCGTGCCGCCTGGGGAAGCTTTGTTGGCGCCGTAGTCGATTGGTACGACTTCTTACTGTACGGAATAGTTGCCGCTTTAGTCTTTAACACCGAATTTTTCCCGCAGGTCAGCCCAACGATGGGCACGCTGGCCGCCTTTGGCACCTTTGGCGTCGGTTTTCTGTTCCGTCCGCTAGGTGGCATGGTGTTCGGGCACTTTGGCGATAAGCTGGGCCGTAAGCGCATGCTGATGATCACCGTCTGGATGATGGGGATCTCTACGGCGTTGATCGGTCTGCTGCCCTCTTTCGACTCAGTCGGCTGGTGGGCCCCGGTCATGCTGGTGCTACTACGAGCGGTGCAAGGGTTTGCCGTCGGCGGCGAATGGGGCGGTGCTGCCTTGCTGGCGGTAGAAAGCGCACCGAAGAAGAGAAAAGCCTTTTACAGCAGCGGTGTACAGATTGGTTTTGGCGTCGGTTTGCTGTTGGCTACCGGCTCGGTTTCCTTGGTCAGCCACTTTACCAGCAATGCGGACTTTATTAGCTGGGGCTGGCGTTTGCCGTTCCTGTTCAGCCTGGTGCTGGTCGCCATTGCCTGGTGGATCCGTAACGGCATGGACGAGTCGCAGGAGTTTGAAGCCAATAAAACGCTGCACGAACGGGCCGAGAAAATCCGCAAGTTCCCAATCTTTGAGGCGCTGCGCCAGAATCCCAAAGCCTTCTTGTTGATCATTGCCCTACGCTTTGGCGAACTGCTGACGATGTATATCGTCACGGCCTTTGCCATGAACTACTCGACCACCCATCTTGGCCTGTCACGGGATCTGTTCCTGAATATCGGCTTGTTGGTGGGAGCGGTGAGCTGTGTCTCGATCCCCTGCTTTGCCTATTTGGCCGATAGCTTTGGCAGACGCCGGATCTACGTGACGGGAGCATTGATTGGTGTTGCCAGCACGGTACCGTTTTTCATGGCGCTCGAGAGCCGTAATACGGTGATGATTATCTTCTTTGCCATCATGCTGGGAAATATGGCGCACGACATGCTGGTCAGCGTGCAGCAGCCGATGTTTACCGAACTGTTCGGCACGGCATACCGTTATAGCGGTGCTGGAGTGGGTTATCAGGTCGCAAGCGTGGTCGGCGGGGGCTTCACGCCGTTTATTGCCGTGTTGCTGGTGGAGTTGATGGACGGCTCCTGGCATCTGGTTGCCGCCTATCTGGCGCTGGGATGTTTGCTTTCGGCCATTGTAGGCATGCGTATGAAACCTCAGGCGGCGGATTGAAACGTTGACAGGGCGCAGTGTACGGCGCCCCTGCAAGGGGGCGCGTTAGCGGACGTTGTTATCCAAGGGACAGTTTAATGCGCATTCCACAGGCCGCTGCATATCGTCGCAAAGTGGAGAGGCTTGCATTTGAAACATTCCTCTCCAGCCGACTCACTGCGGGTTGGCTGACCCCCATCCGTACAGCGATCTCTGTGCTTGTCAGACCTGATTTAGACTTCATCTCGATCAGGACTGCGCGAAGTTCCTCCTCCTGGCTTTCTTCCTCATAGGCCTTTTTAACCTCAGGATTAGCAAGAGATTTGGCTTTAACTTCTGAAAATTTGATACCTTTAACTGTCATCTTTCAGTTCCTCCCATCTTGACTTCGCCAAGGCTATTTCAGCTTTCGGTGTCTTAGGGGATTTCTTTATGAACGTTCTTAAGATGTAGATCTTACGTCTTTTCGCATAAGCAAAAAACGTTCTGGTGATATCTTTTCGGCCAACCCGTAACTCAAACAATCCGCCTTCGATGATGTCCGTGTCCGGATATCTCAGTTCCGGTCCTTTAGCTTCCAGCTTTTCAAGTCCTTTAAGCACCTTGGCCTGCATAACAGGTTCGAGCTCATAAATTTCGCTCTCTGCCTCGGGGTGAAATAGCAATTCATACATATAAGCCCCCACAGGTGAATAGTCAACATAACCTATGGATTATAATAACGTATAAGTTATATTTTATAGGCAAAGTCAACCAAGGAACCGGAAGCGTGCGGCCAGTCCCCGCACGCTCCGGCGTTTGGTAAGCAAGGTTATCAAGAGGGGGAGATAACCTTGGTTGGCTTAGAAACGCTTGCCAACACCGCCACTATAACCAGGCCATTTTTCCCTGCCAGCTTGCCTTGGCGGCTTTGCGCAGTGTTTCCAGACCTATTGGCTTGATGGTGTAACCGTTGCAGGCAGTTGCGTAGCGCGTCCCAGATAATCATCCCAATCTTTCCACACCGGCTGTAGCCCAGCGGCACCGATTGCCTGTGCCACCTGCTGCGGCGTTCGGCTGTCGTGCGGTTCGAACTGTTCCAGCTCTGGCGGCACATCGTCGGCATAACCACCCGGCTGGGTTTTGGAACCGGCACTGACGCTGTTGATGGCTACCGGGATCATATGGTCGCGGAAGAAGGCCGACTCTCGTGTAGATAATGAAAGCTCCACGTCAGGAGCGAATAACCGGAAAGCACAGATCAACTGTACCAGTTGCGGTTCACTCATGATCGAGGCCGGCTCAATACCACCGGCACAGGGCCGTAGGCGAGGGAACGAGATCGAGTAACGGCTCTGCCAGTAAGTCTGTTGCAGATAAAACAGATGCTCCGCCAGCAGATAGCAGTCCGTGCGCCAACTGCTGGAAAGCCCGATTAACGCCCCCAGGCCGATCTTGTCGATCCCGGCGCGCCCCAGACGATCCGGTGTACTCAACCGCCAATGAAAATCCTGTTTCTGGCCACGCAGATGGTGCTGCCGATAGGTCGCGGGATGATAGGTTTCCTGATAGACCAACACACCGTCCAGCCCAAGGGTTTTCAGCTCAGCGTAGTCTTGTTGTGCCAGAGGTTGTACTTCCATCATCAGCGAACTGAAATGGCGGCGAATGGCGGGCAGGTGCTGGCGGAAGTAATCCATGCCGACTTTGCGCTGATGTTCCCCGGTCACCAGCAGCAGATGCTCAAATCCTAGCGCCTTGATGGCCGCACATTCCCGTTCGATCTCTGCCGCATCCAGCGTTTTGCGCTTGAGGTGGTTACTCATCGAAAAGCCGCAGTAGGTACAATCGTTGGCACACAGGTTAGAAAGATATAACGGCACATAAAAGCTCACCACGTTACCGAAACGCTGGCGGGTGAGCTGCTGTGCTCGTTGCGCCAGGGGCTCCAGATAAGGGGCAGCTGCAGGGGAGATAAGCGCCATAAAATCCTCCCGCGTCAGCTTGGGGCTATTGAGTGCCTGCTCAACGTCACGCGCCGTTTTGCTGTTAATGCGCAGCGTCAGGTCATCCCAATCCCACCCGAGCAGGCGCTCGCTAAAATCACTGGCCATCAGCGTGTCTCCTCTGAATGGCTGAGAAACGCCGTCAGCGGACTGGATGCTGAAGCGATAGACTGGCGGCTGCCTAGCCCTGAGTTGCGTGCTAACTCTCCGGCCTCCAGTGCCAGGCGGAAAGCACGGGCCATTTGCACCGGATCCCGCGCCACGGCGATGGCGGTATTGACCAGTACCGCATCGGCTCCCAGTTCTATCGCCTCTAACGCATGGCTTGGGGCACCGATCCCGGCATCAATGACTACCGGCACTTGGGCCTGTTCAATAATGATCTCAAGGAAATCACGGGTCAGTAAGCCACGGTTAGAACCGATCGGCGCGCCAAGTGGCATCACGGCGGCACAACCCGCTTCTTCCAGCCGCTTACACAGCACCGGATCGGCACCGCAGTAAGGCAGCACCACAAAGCCCTGTTTGACCAGGGTTTCCGCCGCCTTGAGCGTTTCGATCGGATCTGGCAGCAGGTATTTCACTTCTGGGTGAATTTCCAGTTTGACCCAGTGAGTCCCCAGTGCTTCACGCGCCAGCCGGGCGGCAAACACCGCCTCATCTGCCGTTTTTGCCCCTGAAGTGTTGGGCAGTAATTTCACGCCCAACCGTTGCAGCGGTGCCAGAATGGCGTCATTCCCGCCTCGCAGGTCGACGCGTTTCATCGCCATAGTGACCAGTTGTGAGCCGGAGGCTTGTAGCGCAGCCAGCATTAATTCGGGCGTGGCGAATTTCCCCGTGCCGGTAAACAGGCGTGAGGTAAAGGTGGTATCGGCGATTTGCAGCATGTCAGCCTCCGGCAATCGCTTGAAACAGCAAGATGTCATCACCGTCCTGCACCTGACGGGTGGCCCAGTCGCTGCGTGGAATGATGACCTGGTTGATCGCCAATGCGCTGCCTGGCTGGTGGCGTTCCAGCCGTTCGAGCAATGTGCCAATGCTTAACGGCTGCTCCAGCTCCAGCGGTTGATCGTTGAGGGTGATCTTCATGCTGGCTCTCCGCAGAGGGGGCAGGTGCTGGCTTTGCTCAATTGCAGGGTGCTCCAGCTTTGCTGCTTACCGTCGAACAGGCGCAGCTTGCCGCTAAGGGAAGAGGGTAGCCCAGCCAGCATTTTTATCGCTTCCAGCGCCTGCAGCGTTCCGATCACACCGACGACCGGGCCGAGCACGCCCGCCGTGCGGCAGTTGCGCTGCGGTTCGGTTTGTTCCGGGTAGAGGCAGGCATAACAGCCATGAGCATAAGGCGGTTCGATAACCAGCAACTGGCCGCTGAACCCCACCGCGCTGCCGCTGATCAACGGCACGCTGGCTTGGATGCAGGCGGCATTCACCGCATGACGGGTGGCCATGTTGTCGCTGCAATCGAGCACCAGATCGGCACGGGCGACCGCATCGCTCAGCGTAGCCCCTTGCAGGCGTTGCTCCAGCGCGATCGACTCCACCAGAGGGTTCAGTGCTTGCAAGTGGTGCTTCGCCAACTGAGCCTTGTTGGCGGCGATATCACCAGTGCGGTACAGAATTTGCCGTTGCAGATTGGTGAGGTGTAGCTGGTCATCATCGGCCAACAGCAAGATACCAACGCCAGCGGCAGCGAGATATAGCGCCGCCGGAGAGCCTAGTCCCCCCAACCCGACGATCAGCACCGTGGCTTGTTTCAGCTTTTCCTGCCCCTCGGGGCCGACGTCTTCCAGCAGTAGCTGCCGGCTGTAGCGCAAGAACTCTTGGTCATTGAGCATCGCGCGACTCCTTGCCTTCAATCAGTTGCAGCAGCGTTGCCGTAGCGGCGCGCCAGTCTGGTGCCTGGGTGATGGCGCTGACCACCGCCACGCTGCCAACGCCGCAAGCCAGCACGGCGGGGACGCGCTCGATGCTGATCCCGCCAATGGCGACTGTTGGATACTGCTGTAATCCCGCGACGTGGCGTTGCAACTCGGCCAAGCCTTGCGGTTCAGAGGGCATATCCTTGGTTTGCGTTGGGAAGATATGCCCCAGTGCGATATAGGAAGGTTTGACGGCGAGCGCCCGGGCCAGCTCGGCATCGTCATGGGTGGAAACGCCCAAGCGCAATCCTGCACGATGGATAGCTGCCAGATCGGTGGTGTCCAAATCTTCCTGCCCCAGGTGGACGCCGTAGGCATCATGCTTAATCGCCAACCGCCAATAATCATTGATAAACAGCCGGGCCTGATAGCGCTTGCCAAGGGCAATGGCGGCGGCAATGTCCGCCTCTACTTGCTCGTCTGGCAGATCTTTGATGCGTAGCTGGATAGTGGTAACGCCTGCCTCCAGCAGGCGGGCGATCCATTCAACGCTGTCGACAACCGGGTATAAACCCAGCCTGTGCGGTGTTGCAGGGAAGGGAGAGGTGAGGTTAGTCATTATTTATCTCCTCCTGCAAATTGGCCGCGCTGTGGTAGAGCTCGCTGCCGCGTGAGCGGAATTCAGCCGACATTTTCTCCATCCCGGTTAGTTGCACTTCGATCGGTTTGGCTGCCTCTTGTGCGGCGGCATAGTCACGCACTTCCTGGGAGATTTTCATGGAGCAGAACTTCGGCCCACACATGGAGCAGAAGTGGGCGATCTTGCCGGATTCTTGCGGCAGCGTTTCGTCGTGATAGGCGCGGGCGGTTTGTGGATCCAGCGCCAGGTTAAACTGATCTTCCCAACGGAACTCAAAGCGCGCCTTGGACATGGCGTTATCGCGGATCTGTGCGCCCGGATGGCCTTTTGCCAAGTCGGCGGCGTGAGCGGCGATCTTGTAAGTGATCAGCCCCTGTTTCACGTCTTCTTTGTTAGGCAGCCCCAGGTGTTCCTTCGGCGTCACGTAGCAAAGCATCGCACAGCCGAACCAGCCGATCATTGCCGCGCCGATCCCGGAGGTGAAATGGTCGTAACCCGGTGCGATATCGGTAGTCAATGGCCCCAGCGTGTAGAACGGTGCTTCATGGCAATGTTCCAGCTCCTCGGTCATGTTGCGGCGGATCATCTGCATCGGCACGTGGCCTGGGCCTTCGATCATCACTTGCACATCATATTCCCAGGCAATCTTGGTCAATTCGCCCAGCGTATGCAGCTCGGCAAATTGCGCTTCGTCATTGGCATCCTGGATCGAGCCCGGGCGCAGGCCGTCGCCGAGTGACAGCGAGACATCGTAAGCGGCGCAAATTTCGCAGATCTCGCGGAAGTGCTGATAGAGGAAGTTTTCCTGATGGTGCGACAGGCACCACTTCGCCATGATCGAGCCGCCACGGGAGACAATGCCGGTCAGGCGTTTGGCGGTCATTGGCACATAGCGCAGCAACACCCCGGCGTGAATGGTGAAGTAATCGACGCCTTGCTCAGCTTGTTCCAGCAGGGTATCGCGGAACATTTCCCAGGTCAGGTTTTCCGCTACGCCGTTCACCTTCTCCAGCGCCTGATAGATCGGTACCGTACCAATCGGCACCGGGCTGTTGCGCAGGATCCATTCACGGGTTTCGTGGATATAACGGCCCGTGGAGAGATCCATCACGGTGTCAGCGCCCCAGCGGGTTGACCACACCAGCTTCTCGACCTCCTCTTCGATCGAAGAGGTGACCGCCGAGTTGCCGATATTGGCATTCACCTTCACCAGGAAATTACGACCAATAATCATCGGCTCGGATTCCGGGTGGTTGATGTTGGCGGGGATGATGGCGCGGCCAGCGGCCACTTCCTGGCGCACAAATTCCGGCGTGATATTTTCCGGTAGATTGGCGCCCCAGCTTTGGCCGGGATGCTGGTGGCGCAGCACTTCACCACGAATGCGCTCACGGCCCATATTTTCGCGAATGGCGATAAATTCCATCTCTGGGGTGACAATACCGGCGCGAGCGTAATGCAACTGCGTAACGCATTTACCCGGCAGGGCTTTGCGGGGCAGCGGCAGGTGCTCAAAGCGCAGATGGTCTAACCCAACATCCGCCAGCCGTTGTTGCGTGAAGCCGGAACTGACGCCGCTTAACGCTTCGGTATCGGCACGTTCGGCGATCCAGTCCGCTCGCACCTTGGCCAAGCCACGATGTACGTCGATCAACGCTTGCGGATCGCCATACGGCCCTGCGGTGTCATACACCGGAATGGCTTCGTTCTGTTCATATTGGGGCTGGTCTTTGTTGCCGCCAATCAGCGTCGGGCTGAGCTGGATCTCACGCATGGGTACCTGAATATCGCTGCGCGACCCTGCGAGATAGATCCGCTGTGAGTTAGGGAAGGTAACGCCTTGCAGAGAGTCGATAAAATCTTGCGCTTGGTCACGCTGCTGTTTACGGGCACGAGGTTGGTTCACGGTAGACATAGCAAATTCCTATCAGTGTAGTGATGTGTGGAAAATTGCTTGTCTGGAGCTCGGAGGGAGTAATGATGGTAGCCGGTAAGGCAGGCACAGCCCCTGGCGGGAGCATCTTGCCTATGGCGATAGATTACTCTTGTTCCCTTCGCGGGTATTAACCCGATCAGGTTCCGCGGATCCCGAATTAACGGTCTCAGCCTGGCCAATTTAATGAAAAATCAGCGCTAGGCACTCCGACAAGAGCCCTCAGTATAAGAGGGTAAACAAAAACTACAAGCCATCCCCCGTCATCTTTCAAGCCGTAGCGTTGTTGGCTGCCTAGCTACGGCTTGAAATCTATGGGGGGATAATTAGGCTGGATGAGACATAGATTCAGTATTATTGGTGCCAGGCTGGCCCTGCTGCCAGGTTTCTGTCGCCAGTTGGATCAATTGATCTTCCAAGGCGAAACGTGATGCCAGGGCTTCGCCGATATCTGACAGCGCCTGATTGAGTTCTTCACACACGTCATCGATATCGACTTCTGTGTAGCGGTCGTGGAACGCCATCACGGCTTCGGTATTGGCCTGTAATTTGGGGTAGAACTTGGTGGCTAGCGCCATTTTGGGGCTGGCGGATCCTTCCACTTGTTTGATAATTTTGTCATAAATGTGAAAATGCCCGGCAGAGAGATAATCCACCAGATTATGGCAAAAGTTCTCCAGCGCTTTTTCATTGAGCGGCGTATGCTTTTCTTTGTTGGGTTTAATGCCGACTAAACTGCAGTAGGCAACCAGTAGCTGCTTGCGTGCCTGCAACCATTGATCGACTAATTCGTTACTGCCACCAACGCGCTGAGTCAGGCTTTCCAATCGGTTGAGCATGGTTGACTCCGTGTGTAAGAGAAAGAAAAAGTGGTAAGTTAATAAAATGTAACAAAGAGCATTCCTAGATTGCCAGTGAAGCAGAGGTTGTGCAACAACATATGGAACTTGCATTAACGGGTAACGAAAATGGCTGGTGGATCGTCAGCCATGAAAGCAAAATTTGGTTACCAAACGGTGAATTGCCGTTTGGTTCTGCCGCATTATTTTCCTTACAAGGCCGACCGGCTCGGCAAATTGGCGAATGGGAGGGGGCACCGGTCTGGCTGGTGCGCCAGCCGATGCCGAAAGAGATGGGATCGGTGCGGCAACTGCTCAGTCTCGATCGCGGCCTGTTCCAACTGGCCGGGCGCGGCGTACAGCTGGCCGACTTTTATCGCTCGCACCGGTTCTGTGGCTACTGCGGTCATGAGATGCACCTTAGCCGCACCGAAAGCGCTTGCCTGTGCGACAACTGTCGCGAACGTTATTACCCGCAGATTGCCCCTTGCGTAATTGTCGCTATCCGCCGCAATGATGAGATCCTGCTGGCACAGCATGTGCGTCACCGTGGGGGGATCCATACCGTGCTGGCGGGGTTTGTGGAGGTGGGGGAAACCCTGGAGCAGGCCGTAGCGCGCGAGGTGATGGAAGAAAGTAATATCGCCATTACCAACCTGCGTTACGTGACTTCGCAACCCTGGCCGTTCCCTCATTCGCTGATGATGGCGTTTATGGCCGAGTATCAGGGCGGTGAACTGCGCCACGATCCTAAAGAGTTGCTCAATGCGGGCTGGTATCGCTATGACCAACTGCCGCTGCTGCCACCGCCTGGTACCGTGGCGCGCCGCCTGATCGAGGACACCGTGGCGCTGTGTCGGGCAGAATAATGTACAATGTCGGCAGATAATCAAGGGAGCCCAAGAAATGAATGAGTTGAAGAACGATCGCTACCTGCGCGCGCTGCTGCGCCAGCCGGTGGATCTCACCCCTGTATGGATGATGCGCCAGGCCGGTCGTTATTTGCCAGAGTACAAAGCCATCCGTGCTCAGGCCGGGGATTTCATGTCGCTGTGCAAAAATGCCGAACTGGCCTGTGAGGTGACATTACAGCCCCTGCGCCGTTATGCGCTGGACGCCGCCATCCTGTTCTCCGACATTCTCACCATTCCCGATGCCATGGGGCTTGGGCTCTATTTCGAAACCGGGGAAGGCCCGCGTTTTTCTTCGCCAATCACCTGCCGTGCCGATGTGGAGAAGCTGCCTGCATTCGATCCGGAAGACGAGCTGGGCTATGTCATGAACGCGGTGCGCACCATCCGCCGTGAATTGAAGGGTGAAGTGCCACTGATCGGTTTCTCCGGCAGCCCATGGACGTTGGCGACCTATATGGTCGAAGGCGGCAGCAGCAAGGCATTCACCAAGCTGAAGAAAATGATGTACGCCGAGCCGCAGACGCTGCATTTGCTGCTGGATAAGCTGGCAGACAGTGTGATCCTGTATCTCAATGCCCAAATCAAAGCCGGGGCGCAGTCCGTAATGGTATTCGATACCTGGGGCGGCGTGCTGACGGGCCGTGATTATCGCGAATTCTCACTGCACTATATGCATAAAATCGTCGATGGCCTGCTGCGTGAAAATGACGGACGCCGGGTGCCGGTGACGCTGTTCACCAAAGGCGGCGGCCAGTGGCTGGAAGCGATGGCGGCCACCGGTTGCGATGCGTTGGGCCTGGATTGGACCACCGATATTGCCGATGCGCGCCGCCGTGTGGGCGATAAAGTCGCGCTGCAGGGGAATATGGATCCTTCCATGCTATACGCCGCACCGGAACGCATCGCCCAGGAAGTGGAAACCATTCTGGCCGGTTTTGGCCAGGGCGAAGGTCATGTCTTCAATCTTGGCCACGGTATTCATCAAGACGTGCCACCGGAACATGCCGGGGCCTTCGTTGAAGCGGTGCATGCGCTGTCGGCCAAATACCACCGCTAAACCGCAAGGAGACGCTGTGATCGATACTCAGGCTCTGCGCGCCGAACAGCTAAGGCGCGCCGGGGAAGTCATTCGACACGATGATTTTTTGCAAGACCCACCGGCGTTTATCGCCGGTGCGGACGTCGGTTTTGAACAAGAAGGCGCGGTAACACGCGCCGCCATTGCTATCCTGCGCTATCCTTCACTCGAGCTGGTGGAGTATCAGATCGCCCGTATCAGCACCACCATGCCCTATATCCCCGGATTTCTCTCGTTTCGCGAATACCCTGCGCTAATCGCCGCTTGGGAGCAACTGCAACAGAAGCCCGACCTGATCTTTGTCGATGGCCATGGCATTTCCCATCCGAGACGTTTGGGGGTCGCCAGCCACTTTGGCCTGCTGGTCAACGTGCCAACCATTGGCGTGGCCAAGAAGCGTTTATGTGGTAAATTTTCCCCGCTGGACGCTACCGTTGGCTCGCTGGCCGCGCTGGAGGACAAGGGCGAACAGCTGGGATGGGTATGGAGAAGCAAAGAGCGTTGTAATCCGTTATTTATCGCCACGGGCCATCGCGTGAGCACCGACAGCGCTTTGGCCTGGGTGCAACGCTGCATGGCAGGCTACCGCTTGCCGGAGCCCACGCGTTGGGCCGATGCCATTGCCTCACGTCGTCCGGCCTTTGTACGCTGGTTACAGCAGCATCCAGAGGTGTCGTAATGAGCGATTTCGGGTACACTGCGCGGCAGATAATGAGTAAGAGAGTAGACAATGCTACGTAACCCGATTCATTTACGCCTGGAAAAGCTGGAAAGCTGGCAGCATTTGACCTTTATGGCCTGCCTGTGCGAGCGTATGTACCCGAATTACCAGATGTTCTGCCTGCAGACGGAATTTGGTGACCCGGCCGTTTATCGCCGTATCCTGGACTTGGTCTGGGAAACGCTGGTGGTGAAAGACGCCAAGGTCAACTTTGACAGCCAACTGGAAAAGTTGGAAGAGGCGATCCCGTCGGCAGAAGATTACGATCTTTATGGCGTTTACCCAGCGATCGATGCCTGCATCGCATTAGGGGAATTGATCCATTCGCGCCTCAGCGGAGAGACGTTGGAGCACGCCATTGCCATCAGCGAAACCTCAATTCGCACCGTGGCGATGTTGGAAATGACCCAGGCTGGCAAAGAAATGACCGACGAAGAGCTGAAAATTTTGCCTGCCGTTGAGGAAGAATGGGACATTCAATGGGAGATTTTCCGCCTGTTGGCCGCCTGCGAAGAGCGTGATCTGGATCTGATCAAAGGGTTACGATCTGACCTGCGCGAGGCCGCGGTGAGTAACATTGGGATAAATTTAACGCAATAAGGCAAGAAAACGTGATTTAACGTCTGATTTGTCGTGCCTTAAGGCTTCACATCCGCACCCTGTCTGGTCTACATTTGGGGGGCGAAAAAAAAGTGGCTATCGGTGCGTGTATGCAGGAGAGTGCTGTCCATCGGCATATCCGTCGCACTCGATGCTTTGCAAACGATAAACACACTGTAAGGATAACTTATGAACAAGACTCAACTGATTGACGTAATCGCAGAGAAGGCTGACCTTTCCAAGGCTCAAGCTAAGCTGGCTCTGGAATCTACCCTGGCTGCCATTACTGAGTCCCTGAAAGAAGGTGATGCAGTACAATTGGTTGGTTTCGGTACTTTCAAGGTAAACCATCGTAGCGAGCGCACTGGCCGCAACCCACAGACTGGTAAAGAAATCAAAATCGCAGCAGCTAACGTGCCTGCGTTCGTTTCTGGTAAAGCACTGAAAGACGCGGTTAAGTCTTAATCGCGTGTTCCAGAAAGGTTTAAACAGGGGGGCGTTGGCGCCCCTTTTGTTTATTCAACGGGCACTCATGGCGGCTACGGTTGTCGCTGCCTTGAGTGCTTGTAGTTTCCGTTCTGCCCCGCCAACCTTTACCGCCAGCGGCTTTGTGGCCGATCAGGGGGTAATGCGGGTGTGGAGGATGGATGACGGCCAGCAGCGGCCAGTGGCGCTGTTGAGTGTCTACAGCCCTTATCGCGGGCCGGGTACCGTCACAACGCTGTATGAATATCAGCATGGTGTGTTGTACCAAATCAAACGCAACGATGCGGATGGCGATCGCGACTCTATTCAACTGCGTTTCACCGCCAACGGTACCGTCAGCTTTATGCAGCGCCAACTGGCCACTCAGCGCCAGAAACTCTCCAACGATGAAGTTGTGCTCTATCAATATCAGGCCCGGCGGATACTGGAATTGAGCGATGCGCTTAATGCCGGTCGAGTACGGCTGTTACAAGGGCACTGGCAGCAAGGCGCGGTGAAGCTGTGCAACGGCGAAGTTGTGAAGCCGGGTTTGGACCAACAGGCTGAAGAGTGGATCATGCGGCGTGCGGCCAACAGCAGTCAGCCAGTGAACGTAGCCTGGTTAGATGGGCCGGAAGGTCGTGAGCTGTTATTGGTGGCAAATAATGACTTCTGCAGTTGGGAACCCACCAAAGACACCCTTTAGCGCATAAAAAAGGCCCTGCGAACAGAGCCTGCTGGTATCTCAAAGAGTTGTTATTGCTCGCGTGCGATAGCGCGGTAGCCGATATCCTTGCGGCAGAAACTGTCTTGCCACTGAATACCTTCCGCTAGCTGATAGGCTAACTGCTGAGCCTGAGCCACCGTTGTGCCCAAAGCCGTAACGCATAGCACACGCCCGCCGTTGGTCACGACGTCATTTCCTTGCATACGCGTTCCGGCATGGAACACTTTGCCATTGGCATCTTCTTGCTGAGGCAAGCCGTGGATCACATCCCCTTGGCGATAATCCGCAGGATAGCCGCCAGCCGCCAATACCACGCCGAGAGCAGGGCGTTCATCCCACTCGGAAGTTTTCTTATCCAGCTTGCCTTCGGCCCCTGCCAGGCAGAGTTCAACCAGATCGGAGCGCAGGCGCAGCATGATCGGCTGAGTTTCCGGGTCGCCAAAGCGACAGTTGAATTCGATCACCTTGGGTTGACCATCCTCAGCAATCATCAGGCCAGCGTACAGGAAGCCAACATAGGTGTTGCCTTCCGCCGCCATGCCGCGCACGGTTGGCCAGATCACTTGGTCCATTACGCGCTGGTGGATTTCATCCGTCACCACTGGCGCTGGCGAGTAGGCGCCCATGCCGCCGGTATTCGGGCCAGTATCGCCGTCACCGACACGTTTATGATCCTGGCTGGTGGCCATTGGCACCACGTTCTCGCCATCGACCATGACGATAAAGCTGGCTTCTTCGCCTGTCAGGAACTCCTCGATCACGATGCGATGCCCGGCGTCGCCAAACGCATTACCTGCCAGCATATCTTGAATGGCGTCTTCGGCTTCCTGTAACGTCATCGCGACGATCACGCCTTTGCCTGCCGCCAGGCCGTCTGCCTTGATAACAATCGGCGCGCCTTGGCTGCGTACGTAGGCCAAGGCAGGTTCCACTTCGGTAAAGTTCTGGTAGGCAGCGCTTGGGATAGCGTGGCGAGCCAGGAAATCCTTGGTAAAGGCTTTGGAGCCTTCAAGCTGTGCTGCGGCCTGTGACGGGCCAAAGATTTTCAACCCGGCGGCCTTGAAGGCATCTACCACGCCGATCACCAGCGGCGCTTCCGGGCCAACGATGGTCAGATCGATGGCGTTATCCTTGGCAAAGGCAACCAGCGCCGGGATATCTGTTGGGGCGATATCGACGTTGGTCAGATTGTTTTCCAATGCAGTACCCGCATTACCCGGGGCCACATAAACCTTGTCTGCCAATGGCGATTGGGCCGCTTTCCAGGCCAGCGCATGTTCACGCCCGCCGTTGCCAATAATTAAAATATTCATCAGGTGCTCCATAAACGGCGTGCGCATTGAGCGCACGCAGCAAAAGGGATTAATGGCGGAAGTGGCGCATGTCGGTGAAGATCATCGCGATGCCGTGTTCGTTGGCTGCTGCAATCACCTCATCATCACGAATCGACCCACCCGGCTGGATCACGCAGGTAATACCAACCGCTGCAGCCGCATCAATACCGTCACGGAACGGGAAGAAGGCGTCAGACGCCATGGCGGAGCCTTTGACTTCCAGCCCTTCGTCAGCGGCTTTGATCCCGGCGATCTTGGCGGAGTAAACGCGGCTCATCTGCCCGGCGCCTATGCCGATGGTCATGTTGTCGCGCGCATAGACGATGGCGTTGGATTTGACGAACTTGGCCACTTTCCAGCAGAACAGCGCATCACGCAGCTCCTGAGCGGTTGGCTGGCGTTCGGATACCACGCGCAAATCGGATCCGGTCACCATACCCAGATCGCGATCCTGTACTAACAGACCCCCGTTGACGCGTTTAAAGTCCAGCCCTGCGACGCGATGTTGCCATTGGCCACACGCCAGCACGCGTACGTTTTGTTTCGCCGCCAGCAGAGTGCGGGCTTCTGCACTGATGCTTGGCGCAATGATGACTTCAACAAACTGACGGCTGATGATTGCCTGTGCCGTTTTGGCGTCCAGTTCACGGTTGAAGGCAATAATGCCGCCAAAGGCCGAGGTTGGATCGGTTTGGTAAGCGCGCTCGTAGGCGGCAAACAGGTTCTCACCGATAGCAACGCCACAAGGGTTGGCATGCTTGACGATCACGCAGGCCGGCTCGGCAAACTCTTTCACACATTCCAGCGCCGCATCGGTATCGGCGATGTTGTTGTAGGAAAGCGCTTTACCCTGTAACTGGTCGGCGGTGGCCACGGAGGCCTCTTGCACATTCTCTTCTATATAGAAGGCGGCCTGCTGGTGGCTGTTTTCACCGTAGCGCATATCCTGTTTCTTGATGTAGTTCAGGTTCAGCGTACGTGGGAAGCGGCCGGAAGGCTGTTCGGTCTCACCGTGATAAGGTGGCACCAGGGTACCAAAGTAGTTGGCGATCATGCTGTCATAGGCGGCGGTATGCTCAAACGCTTTGATCGCCAGGTCGAAACGGGTTGGGTACAACAGTGAACCGTTGTTGTTATCCATCTCGGTGATCACTGCGGCGTAGTCACTGCTCTTGACCACGATGGCCACGTCTTTATGGTTCTTGGCGGCCGAGCGCACCATGGTTGGGCCACCGATATCGATATTCTCTACGGCGTCTTCCAGCGAGCAATCTGGGCGAGCGACGGTTTGCGCGAAGGGATACAGGTTTACCACAACCATATCGATCGGTTGGATCGTATGTTGTTCCATGATGGCATCATCCTGGCCGCGACGGCCCAGAATGCCACCGTGCACTTTCGGGTGCAGGGTTTTGACTCGTCCGTCCATCATCTCCGGGAAGCCGGTGTAGTCGGAAACTTCGGTAACAGGCAGACCGGCATCGGCCAGCAGGCGGGCAGTGCCACCGGTGGAGAGTAATTCGACGCCTCTCTGGGAGAGGGCTTCGGCGAATTCAACGATTCCGGCTTTGTCGGACACGCTGAGCAGGGCCCGGCGGATTGGACGAGGTTGTTGCATGGTTTTATCCCTTGGCTTTGAGTCGCAATAAAAGAGCGTTACGTGGATCTCCACCTTGTTGCTTCTTATATAGAGGGGATTTCTTCCTATATAAAGAAGGACAGGAACAGATTCAGGTAGCGCCCCGATAAAAACGGGGATTGTTTCGTCGCGGGGAATTGTAGCGAAAACGTTTGCGTGGCGCTCGTAAATTTTCCGACCAAATGCGTTCTGTGGATAAGTTAGTGCATAACCGGGTATAAGGACGGGTTTTGCTGTGGAATGCAGCAAACGGTGTTTTTTGTTGAAAATACCTGTTGCGGCCTGCGTGGAACTCCCTATAATGCGCCTCCATCGACACGGAACATGTGAACAACTTCACAGAGTCTCCGGGGGTCGCAGAGAAAAAACCTGAAATTAAGGTTGACTCTGAAAGAGGAAAGCGTAATATACGCCTCCTCGAGTTAGCAAGCGAAAGCGCGTAACTCACTGCTCTTTAACAATTTATCAGACAATCTGTGTGGGCACTCACAAGACGATATCCAGCTGCTTCGGCAGCAAAAAAATAT
>NZ_BAAKUJ010000012.1:534-40932 GCF_059697885.1 Serratia sp. NCCP-200 | reverse complement strand
GTCAAATGATGGGGTTATGGAAAAATATCGCGATCGCGACCTGCGGTCGCTAAAAAAGACTAACCCCACCTGAAAAAGTGGGGTTAGTCAGCAATCTGAGAGGAATGCCTAGGCATTCCTCTTTTGTTTTATACGGGTGCTTATGCCAGCGTTATGGGCACTTATACACCTGGCCGATCATTTTGCTGTCCAGCGGTGCAAAACTTGAAAGCAGGTTCTGGCTTGGGCTGGTCGCACCGTAAATCACGTTGCCGCCCATTGCTGCTGCCTTGTTGCGCAGATCGTTAGCCGCGCCGCGCATAGAGCTGCCCTCACCACCACTCCCCGACAGCCAGTTGCTCTGAGTGCCGGTGACTTCGCCTACCAACTGGCATTCTGCTGCAGGCTTGGTGTCGGTAAATTTGACCTGTTGACCTGCGGCGGTCAGTTCATTGGTGCTGCTGCACCCTGCCAGCAGCAGCGCTGCCGATAGACCCAGTAAGGCTTTAATCCGCATCTTGTTCCCCATATGATGTTGAGAATTACGCAAAAGCTTATCAGAAAGCGTTGCCATCTCTTAAGCATCCGTTGCCACCGGCCACAAGTGCCTGGTCAACGTCTTGAGCGACAGCTGATGAACTATCAGTTTACACGCTTAATAGATACGGTCTGCAAAAATATCATCAAATTCAGCACTGACGCATCGGTAGCCGCTGACGTTGAAAAAAACGGGCACCACAATCAGCCCCACACAGAAGAAAGGAATAAAAAAACCCGGCCGAAGCCGGGTTTTGTGGTTAGCTCACAGAGGTGAGGGGAATTACATCATTCCGCCCATACCACCCATGCCGCCCATACCACCAGCGCCACCCATGTCTAACTTGTCTTCTTTCGGCAAGTCAGTGACCATGCACTCGGTGGTGATCATCAGGCCAGCTACAGAGGCCGCGTACTGCAGAGCAGAACGGGTCACTTTAGTTGGATCCAGGATACCCATCGCGATCATGTCGCCGTATTCTTCGGTGTAAGCGTTGTAGCCGAAGCTGCCTTCGCCTGCTTTCACCTTGTTGGCAATCACAGAAGCTTCTTCACCGGCGTTGATCACGATCTGACGCAGTGGAGATTCCATAGCACGCAGGGCAACTTTGATACCCACGTTCTGGTCTTCGTTATCGCCTTTCAGGCCAGCAATTTTGTCTGCTACACGGATCAGCGCTACGCCACCGCCAGCAACCACGCCTTCTTCTACCGCAGCACGGGTAGCGTGCAGGGCATCTTCAACGCGGGCTTTCTTCTCTTTCATTTCAACTTCAGTTGCGGCGCCAACTTTGATAACGGCAACGCCGCCAGCCAGTTTAGCAACACGCTCTTGCAGTTTTTCACGATCGTAGTCAGAGGTCGCTTCTTCGATCTGCTGACGGATCTGGGAGACGCGACCCTGAATGGTGGTTTCGTCGCCCACGCCATCGATGATGATGGTGGTGTCTTTGTTGATGACGATGCGTTTTGCCTGACCCAGATCTTCCAGGGTAGCTTTTTCCAGCTCCAGACCGATCTCTTCAGAGATCACGGTACCGGCAGTCAGGGTAGCGATGTCTTGCAGCATGGCTTTACGACGGTCGCCGAAGCCAGGTGCTTTAACCGCAGCCACTTTCACGATGCCACGCATGGTGTTAACCACCAGGGTCGCCAACGCTTCGCCTTCAACATCTTCAGCAATGATCAGCAGTGGTTTGCCCGCTTTCGCAACGGCTTCCAGCACTGGCAGCATTTCACGGATGTTGGAGATTTTCTTGTCAGCCAGCAGGATGAACGGGCTTTCCAGCTCGATAGAACCGGTTTCTGGCTTGTTGATGAAGTACGGAGACAGGTAGCCGCGATCGAACTGCATACCTTCAACCACGTCCAGCTCGTCTTGCAGGCCGGTGCCTTCTTCAACGGTGATCACGCCTTCTTTGCCCACTTTCTCCATCGCTTCTGCAATCAGTTTACCCACGGTTTCGTCGGAGTTTGCAGAGATGGTGCCTACCTGAGCGATAGCTTTAGAGTCAGAGCAAGGTACAGATAATTTTTTAAGCTCTTCAACCGCAGCGATAACCGCTTTGTCGATACCGCGCTTCAGGTCCATCGGGTTCATGCCGGCAGCCACAGCTTTCAGGCCTTCGGTGATGATGGATTGAGCCAGTACGGTTGCAGTGGTGGTACCGTCGCCCGCAGCGTCGTTCGCTTTAGAGGCAACTTCTTTCACCATTTGTGCACCCATGTTCTCGAACTTGTCTTCCAGTTCGATTTCACGAGCAACAGATACGCCATCTTTGGTGATGGTAGGAGCGCCGAAGGATTTATCCAGCACTACGTTGCGGCCTTTCGGGCCCAGAGTTACTTTTACTGCATCAGCGAGAACATTCACACCGCGGAGCATCTTCACGCGAGCGTCATTGCCGAATTTTACGTCTTTAGCTGCCATTGGTATTTCCCTTCAACTCGTTCAGTTCAGAAGATTTATAAAGCGTTATTACGCTTCAACAATTGCCAGAATGTCGCTTTCGGACATGATCAACACTTCTTCATTGTCGATCTTCTCTGCTTTCACGCCGTAACCGTCGTTGAAAATCACGATGTCGCCTACTTTCACATCCAGCGGCTGGATGTTGCCGCTTTCCAGAACACGTCCTTTACCAACGGCTACCACTTCACCACGAGTAGATTTACCCGCTGCAGAGCCAGTCAGAACGATGCCGCCAGCAGATTTTGATTCAACTTCTTTGCGCTTGACGATAACGCGGTCATGCAATGGACGAATACTCATTGAACGCTCTCCTGTAAGAAGGTTTCTATCAGATTTAGGGTTGTGCGCCAGATTATTGATACCGGCTCCGTGGGATTTGAAATGGGGGCGTTCCATCCCCCTTCAAGGGGCAGCAGCAAAAAAATTTTCGATTTGATGGCCTGCGGTGAACGCCATTAGCAAAAACGCGGCTAATCTCCCCTCACCCCGACCCTCTCCCACTATACGGACCGGATAACACATGGGCACTTGTTTAGGGAGAGGGGGTAGTCCAGAGTCGCGGTCAGGTACCGGGGGCAAATGTAGCACGTTCAGTCCCCTCTCCCTTTGGGAGAGGGTTAGGGTGAGGGGAAATTATCAGCGATCGTCACGCTTGTCGCGATCGTCGGGTTGATGATCCAAGGTGTAGCGGTCGTCTTGCTTGCGCTGGAATTCACCGTCGAAGGTATTGCCATTGGCGGCTCCGCCATTCTGGCCCCAACCGCCTGGGCGATAAACGGCGAGATGCGGCATCAGCTTCAGCGTCAACGATTTCTGCACCGGCGGCAACAGCAGCAACAGGCCAAGGAAATCGGTGAAGAAGCCCGGTATCACCAGCAGGAAGCCCGCCAGCACCAGTGAAACGCTTTTCACCATCTCCGCTGCCGGGCTTTCGCCCGCCGCCAGCTTCTGTTGCATCTGCACAAAGGTCTTCATGCCCTGATTACGCACCAGGGAAACGCCGACGCAGGAGGTAAACACCACCAGCAGCAGCGTCATTGCCACGCCGAACACGGCGGCAACTTTGATAAACAAGGATATCTCTATGTAAGCCAGTAGAAATATCAGCAGTAACGGTAACCAGCGCACCTGGTTCTCTCCTCTAGGTAGAGTCGGCGTACCCGCCCGATGGCGCATACGTGATAAATGGGGCCACTAATCGGCCAACCTTCTTACAATGGGGGCTTCCCGCCGCCATTTCAACCGGGCGATCTTTTTTATTCTCTATGTTACAAACGTGAAGCTCTTCACAGAAATCAAAAGCTGTCATTTGCTGAAGCACCAGATAGTGATCTACGTTCATTCATTTATTACCAACCAGCATATGATCTGGGCAGCGACAATAGCTGCGGTCAATACTTCCGCAGTTGGCCCGCTCGGCAACATTATTTTGTTATCCTGCACATAATTATATTCGGCAGCAACATAGAGAAGGTTCTCATGTCAAACAACATTCGTATCGAAGAAGACCTATTAGGAACACGTGAAGTCCCTGCAGAAGCCTACTACGGTGTTCATACTCTGCGTGCGATTGAAAACTTCTATATCAGCAACAGTAAAATCAGCGACGTTCCTGAGTTTGTGCGCGGCATGGTGATGGTGAAAAAAGCCGCCGCCATGGCAAACAAAGAGCTGCAAACCATCCCACGTAAAATTGCCGACGTCATCATCCAGGCATGTGATGAAGTACTGGATAAAGGCAAATGCATGGATCAATTCCCGGTGGATGTGTTCCAGGGCGGTGCTGGCACCTCGCTGAACATGAACACCAACGAAGTACTGGCAAACATCGGCCTGGAGCTGATGGGCCACCAGAAGGGTGAATACCAATACCTGAACCCTAACGATCACCTCAACAAGTGTCAGTCTACCAACGACGCTTACCCAACCGGGTTCCGCATCGCGGTTTACGCCTCCAACCAGAAACTGATCGATGCTATCAACCAACTGCGTGAAGGGTTTGACCGTAAGGCCAAAGAGTTCGAAACCATCCTGAAAATGGGCCGTACCCAGTTGCAGGACGCGGTGCCAATGACCCTGGGCCAGGAATTCCACGCCTTCAGCGTGTTGCTGAATGAAGAAACCCGTAACCTGCACCGTACCGCAGAGTTGCTGCTGGAAGTGAACCTGGGCGCGACGGCGATCGGTACCGCGCTGAACACCCCGGAAGGTTACCAACATCTGGCGGTTAAGAAACTGGCGGAAGTCAGTGGCCTGCCGGTGGTCCCTGCCGAAGACCTGATCGAGGCCACCTCCGACTGTGGCGCCTACGTGATGGTGCACAGTGCGCACAAGCGCCTGGCGGTCAAACTGTCCAAGATCTGTAACGACCTGCGTCTGCTGTCTTCCGGCCCACGCGCTGGCCTGAACGAAATCAATCTGCCTGAACTGCAGGCCGGTTCTTCCATCATGCCAGCCAAAGTGAACCCGGTGATCCCAGAAGTGGTTAACCAGGTTTGCTTTAAGGTGATCGGCAACG
Source organism: Serratia sp. NCCP-200 (assembly GCF_059697885.1). Lineage (NCBI taxonomy): Bacteria > Pseudomonadati > Pseudomonadota > Gammaproteobacteria > Enterobacterales > Yersiniaceae > Serratia > Serratia sp. NCCP-200. The sequence continues at coordinate 35,926 of NZ_BAAKUJ010000012.1, read as the reverse complement.
ACACTTGCGTTACCATGGCCGCCGAAGCAGGCCAGCTGCAGTTGAACGTGATGGAACCGGTAATTGGCCAGGCGATGTTTGAATCCATTCACATCCTGACCAATGCCTGCTATAACCTGCTGGAAAAATGCATTAACGGTATTACCGCCAACAAAGAAGTGTGCGAGTACTACGTATTTAACTCTATCGGTATCGTTACCTATCTGAACCCGTTCATTGGCCACCACAACGGTGACATTGTCGGCAAGATCTGTGCTGAAACCGGCAAGAGCGTACGTGAAGTCGTGCTGGAACGCGGTTTACTGACCGAAGCTGAGCTGGATGATATCTTCTCCGTAGAGAACCTGATGCACCCGGCATATAAGGCGAAACGCTATACAGATGAAAATGAACAATAATAGACTCATCCGGTAGCCTGAAAGGCACGCTAATCCTCTGGATAGCGTGCCTTTTTTCTTTCTGTGAATACAAGCTCGTAACGTTTGGTTTTCATAAAAATCCATTTTAAGGGGTAAACACTATGCTAGTAGTAGAATTGGTGATCGTTCTACTGGCCATCTTTTTGGGGGCCAGGCTGGGCGGTATCGGAATAGGCTTTGCAGGCGGTCTTGGGGTATTGGTGCTGGCGATGATTGGCGTTAAGCCAGGCAGCATTCCCTTCGACGTTATTTCAATCATTATGGCGGTTATCGCCGCTATCGCCGCCATGCAGGTCGCTGGCGGGATGGACTATCTGGTGCAGCAAACCGAAAAACTGCTGCGTAAAAACCCAAAATACATCACCATTCTGGCCCCAATCGTCACCTACTTCCTGACCATTTTCGCCGGTACCGGTAATATCTCCCTCTCGGCCCTGCCGGTGATTGCAGAAGTGGCAAAAGAGCAAGGCATCAAACCTTGCCGCCCACTGTCTACTGCCGTGGTTTCTGCGCAGATTGCCATTACCGCCTCGCCGATCTCGGCAGCGGTAGTGTACATGTCTTCCGTTATGGAAGGTCATGGTGTGAGTTACCTGCATTTGCTGATGGTGGTGATCCCTTCCACTTTCCTGGCCGTGATACTGATGTCGCTGCTGGTTACCTGGCTGTTTGACTCCAAGCTGTCTGACGATCCGGTGTATCAAAAACGCTTCGAAGAAGGTCTGGTAGCCCTGCGTGGTGAGAACGTAATCGTGATCAAACCGCGTGCGAAAACCTCCGTGATGCTGTTCCTAGCTGGCGTACTGAGCGTAGTGGCTTATGCCATCATCAACAGCCCAAGCATGGGTCTGGTGACGACGCCGCTGATGAACACCACCAATGCCATCCTGATCATCATGCTGAGCGTGGCCACCCTGACCACCATCCTGTGCCGTGTCGAGACCGACCTGATTTTGAACTCCAGCACCTTCAAGGCCGGGATGAGCGCCTGTATCTGTATCCTGGGCGTGGCCTGGTTGGGTGACACCTTTGTGCAGGCCAACCTTGACTGGATTAAAGAGACTGCGGGTACCGTGATCCAATCCCATCCTTGGTTGCTGGCGGTGATCTTCTTCTTCTGTTCGGCGCTGCTGTACTCTCAGGCCGCCACTGCCAAGGCGTTGATGCCGATGGCGCTGGCCCTGAACGTCACCCCGCTGACGGCGATCGCCTCCTTTGCTGCCGTTTCTGGCCTGTTCATTCTGCCAACCTACCCTACCCTAGTGGCGGCGGTACAGATGGACGATACCGGAACGACGCGCATCGGCCGCTTCGTGTTTAACCACCCGTTCCTGATCCCTGGCACCTTGGGCGTGGCGTTTGCCGTCATCTTCGGCTTCCTGATTGGTAGCGTTATTCTGTGATCCTCAAGCGGGGCTTCGGCCCCGCTTTCTCCTCCTCATTCCCCTGCTGCTGATAATCTAACCTTCTAGCCAACACCGCTTCAGGGTATAGTGCCCTGTTACCAAACCTGGTTGAGAGGGCCGAAGATGTCTGATTGCGAAGCTATCGTCATACTCTGTACCGCACCCGATGAAGCCTCAGCGCAAGAGCTGGCGGCACGCGTCCTGGGGGAGAAACTGGCGGCCTGCGCCACGCTGCTGCCTGGGGCAACGTCGCTGTATTACTGGGAAGGGAAACTGCAACAGGAATACGAAGTGCAGATGCTGTTTAAAAGCGATCGTCAGCATCAACAAGCGTTACTCACCTACCTGAAACAACATCACCCGTACCAGACACCCGAACTGTTGGTGCTGCCGGTGATGGCTGGAGATAAAGATTACCTGTCATGGATCAACGCCTCATTAAACTGATATTGCTGCTTTGCAGCCTGTTCTTTCTGCCCACTGCGGCCCAGGCTTCACTGTTCGGCCAAAACGCGGGCAACCAGTTCGTCCCCGTCGATCAGGCATTTGCCTTTGATTTTAAACAACAGGGCCCCCAGTTGACGCTAAGCTGGCAAATCCGCCCTGGTTACTACCTGTACCGCCAGCAAATCAAGCTGGTGCCACAGCAGGCAACACTAGGCCAGTTCGAGCTGCCCGCCGGGCTGAAGCATAAAGATGAATTCTTTGGTGAGGTGGCGATATTCAAGGAGCCATTGGCCCTGAGCATTCCCCTGTTGCAGGCGGGTGACAATGCCAGCCTGAGCGTCACCTACCAAGGGTGTGCTGAGGCCGGTTTCTGCTATCCACCTGAAACCCGAGTGATCCCGCTGAGCGCAGTGGCACTTGCCGCAGAGCCCGCAGCACCGGTAGCCATAGCACCAGCAGAAACAGCACCGGCCAATCTGCCCTTCTCCCCCCTGTGGGCCTTGTTGATTGGTATCGGTATTGCGTTTACTCCTTGCGTGTTGCCGATGTATCCGCTGATTTCCGGTATTATTCTGGGCCGTGAGCGGCCACACAGCAGCGGACGCATTCTGGTGCTGGCCGTGGTATATGTGCAAGGCATGGCGCTGACCTATACCCTGCTCGGCCTGGTGGTTGCCGCCGCCGGGTTGCAGTTCCAGGCCGCGCTGCAACACCCTTACGTGCTGATCGGTCTGTCGGTGCTGTTTGTCGCCTTGGCTCTGCCCATGTTCGGCTGCTACTCTTTGCAGCTCCCCTCTTCACTGCAAACGCGGCTGGCCAACTGGAGCAACACCCAGCAGGGTGGCTCACTGGTGGGCGTGTTTGTGATGGGCGCTCTGGCAGGCCTGATCTGCTCACCATGCACCACCGCCCCTCTCAGCGCCATCCTGCTGTACATAGCCCAAAGCGGGAATATGTGGGCCGGTGGCGGCACGCTGTATCTGTATGCCTTGGGGATGGGTATCCCGCTGGTGATTGTGACGCTGTTCGGCAACCGCCTGCTGCCACGCGGCGGCCCGTGGATGCAGTACGTCAAGGAAGCCTTTGGCTTTGTGATCCTGGCGCTGCCGGTGTTCCTGCTTGAGCGGGTGATCGGTGACGTCTGGGGGCTGCGCCTGTGGAGCCTGCTCGGCCTGGCATTCTTCGGTTGGGCATTCGTCCTGAGCCTGAAATCATCCCGTGGCTGGACGCGAGCCGTCCAAGTGCTGCTGTTGGCGGCGCTGGTGATTTCGGCGCGTCCATTGCAAGACTGGGCATTCGGTAACACCTCCTCTGAGCAGGCGGCCCAGCCACATCTGAATTTCACTCGTATCAGTAACGTTGAGCAGCTTAATCAGGCGCTGCAACAGGCGAAGGGCAAGCCGGTGATGCTGGACCTGTACGCGGACTGGTGTGTCGCCTGTAAAGAGTTTGAGAAGTACACCTTCAGCGATCCAGAGGTGCAGACCCAATTGGCCGATACGGTGTTGCTGCAGGCCGACGTAACGGCCAACAATGCCGAGCAGGCAGCCTTGCTCAAGCACTTGCAGGTGCTTGGCCTGCCGACCATTTTGTTCTTTGACCGAGATGGCAAAGAGTTACCCGCAGCCCGTGTGACGGGCTTTATGAACGCAGAAGCCTTCGACGCACATTTGCAGAAAACCACTCGGTAAACGACACTGAGTTTCAGAACATTTTTTGGAGGGAGCACTAGTGCAACGTGAACAGGTTTTAAATACAGCCTTGGAGCTGTTGGAAAAACAGGGCCTGGCGACCACCACCTTGGAAATGCTGGCAGAAAAACTGGGTGTGCCATACAGCGACTTCAAACCGTTCTGGCCGGACCGTGAGGCACTGCTGTATGACTGCCTGCGCTACCACGGCCAGCAGATTGATACCTGGCGCCGCCAGTTGCAGCTTGATGAGACGCTGAGCCCGCAGCAAAAGCTGCTGGCGCGTTACGACGTGCTGGCAGAACACGTGCAGAATGAACGTTACCCTGGCTGCCTGTTTATTGCCGCCTGTAGCTTCTTCCCAGAGAGCGACCACCCGATCCATCAACTGGCCGAGCAGCAGAAGATCACCTCGCTGGACTTCACCCGCGATCTGTTGCGTGAGATGGATGCCGACGACGCCGATTCGGTAGCGCAGCAAATGGAACTGGTGCAGGAAGGCTGCCTGAGTAAGCTGCTAATAAAACGCCAGTTGCAGGATGTGGCCGTCGCCAAACGGCTGGCCGAAGATATCTTGCATATTGCCCAGTGCCGTCAGTTCGGTGCGTTAAGCTAAAGCGTGATATGCAGTGACATGGTGGCAACAGAGGTAGAATTACGCGGCCTTTGCCTGAAAAGCCAGCAATCGGCGCTGTTTTCACGTTTTTCGTCACAAATCCGTTGACGCCGCACGGCCAATACGGTTTAATGCGCCCCGTTGCCCGGATAGCTCAGTCGGTAGAGCAGGGGATTGAAAATCCCCGTGTCCTTGGTTCGATTCCGAGTCCGGGCACCATAATTCAGAAAAACCCGCCTATGGCGGGTTTTTTGCTTTTGGGTTAAAACTACCCCGCTATAAACCTGCTAAACGTTCCCTCTACAAAAAGCCCTGACTGATTAAAAACTGCCACCACGGCATACCAATCATCACGTGAACAACGAACGTGAGTAAGGCAATCACAGTCCCGGTGATCCACCATGATTTGATGTCATTATAGCCAGCAGAAAAAACGATAGGCCCTGCGGCTCCACCATAGTGCGTAATGCATCCACCATAGGAGTTGGAAAATAATATGGCTAAAGCCAGGATCATCGGCGGCGCCCCTGCCACCATGCCGACAGTGGCAAAAACCGGTACCATCGCGGCAACATAAGCACCGCCGGAAGCAAACAGATAGCGGATAAAAATGCTGATCAACAGCAGTATAACCACCACATAATTGCCTGAACCGCTAAAGGTAAAGTGATGAGAAAACCAATCGGCTAACCAGGTGAAAAAACCGGTCTTGGATAAGGTACTGCTCAGGCCAATAATCCCGCCATACCAAATCAGCGTGCTCCACCCACCTTTGTTTTTTAGAATATCATCCCAACTGACCACGCCAGAAAGCAAGGCAAGCACCATCACAATAATCGCAACGGTCGCTGCATCAATCCCTAACTCACCGGAAAATATCCAGCCTAGTAATGCCAATAGAAATATAATCATCAACCCTTTTTCCCTCTTCGTCATAGGGCCTAAGGTAGCCAAGCCTTCAGCCGAGAGGGTTTTATTGTCGATACATTTCAACTCTGGGGGCGAGATTTTATAAGTGATGTAGGGAATAACCGCCAGCATAATTAACCCCGGTATCCCTCCGGCCAATGCCCATCCCAGCCAACTTATCTTGATATGAAAAATGTCGGACATCAGGCTCAATGCCAACGCATTGCCGGCAAAGCCCGTTAAGAACATATAACTGGTGGTTTTCGTCACCATATAGATATTGATCATAAGAAAACGCCCGGCCTTACGCGGACTCTTCTCTGGATCGGAGCCTAAGGCCACCGCAATACTATTGATGATAGGAAAAATTATGCCACCGGCTCGGGCGGTATTTGACGGCGTCGCCGGGGCAAGGATCAAATCCAGCAATACCGTGACATAGCCAAGCCCCAGCGTGGTACTGCCGATCCGGCCAATCAGTTTATAGGCAATTCGCTTGCCAAGCCCTGTGGTGACGAAAGCAGCACTGAGGGTAAATGCGGCAAAAACCAGCCAGGTGGTTCCTGATGCATAGCCACTTAACGCTGCACTGAATTTTAGTTTGCCGTCACCCAACATCTCGATCACCACCGCGGATGCGGCAACCGCAGTCAATAAAACCACCGGTTCAGGGTACGGCTTAATCACCAACCCGATAATCGCTGCCAAATAAATCCCCAAAAGCTTCCAGGCCATCGGAGAAAGGCCTTCGGGTGCAGGAATAGCAAACACCAGAAGAGGGATTACCAAGATCAACCCCATTTTCCATACATTGGTTTTTATCATAATCACTCACCTAGATATCATATTAATCGCTGAAGTAATTGGCTATAGAACTCACCACCCTATTTCCTCTCAAACGGATTAAGATAATATTTAATAATATTGACACGCATGCCCCTCAGGCATTGCCCGATAAAGCCCTGAGAGGCAAAACCATTTAATCAATAATGCACCGCACTCCGATTAATTTAACCGACATTCCCCCCCAGATAAAAAGGCATGGTGTTAAATGACAAATAGCGATAAGTATCCTGAGCGGTATCACTTATATTCGCCATGTAGCCAAGATATTCGTTCACCTCAGGAAGTTGCCCTGTCATGGCCGTTATCGCACTTAATTCAGCAGAGGCCAGGTAAACCTTGGCATCCACGCCTAACCGATTAGGAAAATTGCGGGTTGAGGTTGAAACGACACGGCTTCCCGGTTTAACCCTGGCCTGATTTCCCATACAGAGTGAACAACCTGAAGGCTCGATCCTGGCTCCTGACTTGATAAAATGACTGAAGTAACCTTCGTTGCTCAATTGCACCGCATCCATTTTTGTTGGCGGAGCCAGCCAGAAACGTGTTGCAACCTCACCTTTATACTGATCTAACAGCTTACCGGCGGCACGAAAGTGACCGATATTGGTCAAGCATGAGCCAATAAACACCTCGTCAATTTTTTCACCGGCCACTTCAGAAAGTAAACGCACATCATCAGGATCGTTTGGTACACACAGGATCGGTTGTGTTATTTCAGACAAATCGATATTAATAACCGCGGCATACTCGGCATCAGGGTCTGCACTCAATAGCTGAGGGTTGGCCAGCCAGTCCTCCATCTCCTTGATTCGTTGCAGCAGAGTCGGCCGGTCCTGATAACCCTGAGCCACCATCCATTTCAGTAACACCACGTTGGATCTTAAGTATTCTTCGACTTCAGGTTGCCCGAGTTTAACCGTACACGCCGCCGCGGAACGTTCAGCCGAGGCGTCGGCCAGTTCAAATGCCTGCTCAACCTTCAGCCCCGTCAATCCCTCTATTTCGAGGATACGGCCTGAGAACACATTCTTTTTATCCTGCTTGGCAATCGTCAGCAGGCCCTCTCTGATGGCGAAATACGGAATGGCGTGCACTAAATCGCGCAGTGTGATCCCCGGTTGTCTTTCACCATGAAAACGGATCAAGACCGATTCAGGCATATCCAACGGCATAATCCCGGTAGCTGCCGCAAAAGCCACCAAGCCTGAGCCGGCAGGGAATGAAATGCCTATCGGGAATCGGGTATGGGAGTCAGCCCCGGTCCCCACGGTGTCCGGCACTAGCATACGGTTTAACCATGAATGGATGATGCCGTCGCCGGGGCGCAGTGAAACCCCACCTCGTTGAGTCATAAAGTCGGGTAATGTCTGTTGCAGATTAACATCGACTGGCTTTGGATAGGCCGACGTGTGGCAAAACGATTGCATCACCAGATCGGCAGAAAACCTCAGGCAGGCAAGGTCTTTCAACTCATCTCTCGTCATGCCACCGGTGGTATCCTGCGAGCCTACCGTGCTCATTTTTGGCTCGCAATACTGCCCCGGGCGTACCCCGACGGTGCCACAGGCTTTACCCACTATTTTTTGTGCCAAGGTGTAGCCGGTATGCTTTTCTGCCGGAACAGCAGCCTGGCGAAATACCTCACTAGGCGGTAACCCCAGTGAAATACGCGCTTTAGCAGTGAGATCACGGCCAATAATCAGCGGAATGCGCCCGCCCGCCCTGACCTCATCCAAAAGTACCGGGCTTTTTAATACAAACCGGCTCACGACTTCTTCACTGTCATGGCGACGGATCTCGCCTTGGGCTGGATAAAGGTCGATCACATCGCCCATCGCCAGTGAGGTGACGTCTACTTCAATCGGCAGAGCTCCCGAGTCCTCCAACGTATTGAAGAAGATCGGCGCGATCTTACCCGCCAGCACTATACCGCCACAGCGTTTACCCGGAACAAAAGGAATATCCTGGCCGATATACCACAGGATCGAATTGGTCGCCGATTTGCGCGATGAACCTGTGCCGACAACGTCCCCCACATAGGCTAAAGGATGACCGGCCTGGCTTAACGCCGCTACCTGGCTGACTGGCCCGATGATGCCTGGCAGATCGGGCGTGATGCCCTCACGAGGAACGCTCAGCATCGCCAGCGCATGCAGTGGAATATCAGGGCGTGACCAGGCTTCTGGCGCAGGAGATAAATCGTCAGTATTGGTTTCTCCCGTCACCTTCATGACCGTTAAGGTGATTTTTTCTGCTACCGCGGGGCGGGAGGTAAACCATTGCGCGTCGGCCCAAGAAAGAAGAACCTGCTGAGCCATTACATTACCTTGCCGAGCCTTGCTTTCAACCTCGGCAAATTTGTCGAAAACCAGTAACGTCGCAGCCAGCTCTTTGGCCGCCAAAGGGGCTAACACCTCATCATCAAGCAAATCTATCAGTGGCTGTACGTTATATCCCCCCTGCATAGTACCTAAGAGGTGCACCGCTTCTTGTCGGGTTATCAACGGGGAATCGGCTTTTTGCTGCGCAATATGGTCAAGAAATTCCGCCTTGATTTTTGCGGCATCATCCACCCCGGAAGGCACGTGGTGAGTTAATAATTGCAGTAATAAATCCCCTTCCTCCGGTACCGCCGATTGCAGCAATTTAACCAGCTGGATCACTTGTTCGGCTGTTAACGGTTTGGGTGGGATGCCTTTTTCGGCGCGCTCAGCGCTATGTTGCTTATAGTCGGCTAACATTGCTTTCTCCTGAAAATCCATTAAATAATCATGTTAAAAATATTTTACTCATTGAATTTATTGATCACTTGCTTAGCAAACTGCCCCACCCGTGTCAGGCCGTAGTCCCAGGGCCCAAACCCGGATTCCGCATTGATATGCCCTGCCTCACCGACATCAACCAGCTCACTACCCCATGCCCGCGCCCAATATTCTGCGCGGGCAAAACGCATTAACGGATCGTTATGGCTGGCAAATGCCAGGCTCGGTACCGCCAAAGGCTGGTTATTGATGCGCTCTTCCAATTCAAAACGTAGCGGTTCGGCCGGTGCCACCAATACCACTCCGGCCACTCCCGAAACCCCACTCTGGACGACATAACAGGACGCCAAGGCACCAAAGCTGTGTCCGATCAAAATGGCCGGTTGCTTACAGGCCAATAGCTCCCGCCGGATGGCTAATCCCCAACTGTCCACATCTGCCTGAAACCAGTCACGTTGGCGGATCCTGCGCCACGTTGGAAAACGCCGGGACCAGTAGCTTTGCCAATGCTCCTCACCGCTGTCGCGCACCCCAGGGACCAGTATCATGGTCAGGTGTGCCGCCACCTCGGCCAGTGCGCTGTCCATTTCTGTCATTTGCATCAGGCGCGATCCTTGTTAAAACCCATCAGCATGGGTACTGAGCCAATAACCAGGTCACAGCCAGCAGATCGGCACTGCCACCGGGGCTGAGGTTATCCGCAGTCATCCGTTGATCCAGCCTAATCAACGCCCTGCGACGCTCGGCAAGCCCGGCGTCCTGCATCTCTAACAGTTGCCGGGCCTGGCGTTGTACAAAGCGCAAACCAGCAAGCCCGCCACGCGACACCAGATTGGTATCGCAGTTATGCGCCATCAGCGTCAGCAGCACATGCCATAACACCTGTTCTTCCGCGTAGCCAGCTTTGCAAGCCTGCTGCCATGCAGGTAATGCGTATTGCCGTACCGTCATGAACCCGCTGGCGGCTTCCCCCCTGGCCCCCTTCATGCCGTATTGCTGATACAACCGCTCGCCTACCGTGACACCCCGACGCCTCTGAACCAGCTCCTGTTCCACCAGATGAGCGCTCAGGGACGATACTGCCTGGCAAAGAGTGGTGCTGGTGATCGCCTGCTGCTTCCCCGCCAGGCGCCCCGCCGCCGTACACAACAAGCCCAGCGAGAAAATGCCCCCCTTATGAGTATTCACTCCGCCGGTAGCCCGAAACATATCCTGCTCACACGCCAACCCCACCGGCCTCACCTTGCTTAAGGCTACGTAGCCTTTCTCATTGGCCGACAGCTCACCTACCGTGACGAAACGACTGAACCAGGGAGCTATCGCCGCGATGCTGCGGCGGAACAACGGCAAATCCATATCACGGTGAGCGCCATTACCATCCCGGTCTACCAAGCCCGGTTTGGGAGTCAGTTCCACTTCACGTCGTAAAGCTTCGACGGCCAATTGCGCAATGGCGCCAGCAGTAATAGGCTCACACCGATGAGCTGTTGACGTAGTCATCAATCTTGTCCTCTATACTCTGTAACAACCGCGATAGCGGATGTTTGCCAGAACGGGCACAAGCATGCGCGGGTTCATCGCAAACCAGACAGGTACGGGCGGGTTGTCCGCAACTACTGCGGCTCAACAACCCGTCCTGTGGGCTAAAAACATCCATATCCCATAACCGTCCTAGAGGGTGCTGGTTTTCCAACGCAACCGTGGCACGTTTTACCGCCGCTGCGGGTGCCGCTATCGCCCAGAAAGCCTCCGCGCCTTCGTGCAACCAGAAAACCTGATGCTGGCAGATCCCCCACCCGGCTCCCTGAACCAACTCCCCAAACGCCATTAGTGCCACCTGCATGACCTGACGGGCTTGCGGGCTATCTTTAACCTCGCCAGGCCAGACCAACGTCAGTGAAACCAGGGTCTCTTGCCAGCGCTCCAACCAGAGTCTTTGCCGCTCGGCCCGTCGATCCCGGGCGGCCAGCAATGCCTCCAGCGTCACCGGGGTGACCGCAACAGCAGGTGCGCTACTCACGGCTGTTTCACCTGGCGGACAACGTCTATAACGCTACCGTCGCGGTAACGGATCACTCCGACAATGCGATCCTCAAACTCGATGGGTTTCGGTTCACCGCAAATTTCCAATGTTCGCTGATGCAGTGTTTCAATGCTCATGAGCGGCAGACCCGCGGCCAACAGGCGTTGGTATACCTCCGGGCGTGCAGGATTCACCGCAATACCATGGTCGGTGACCAAAACATCAATGCTCTCGCCAGGAGTGACGCAGGTCGTCACTTGGCGTACCACCGTAGGAATACGGCTGCGGATCAAGGGGGCAACCACGATGGTCAGATTAGCAGCGGCAGCCACATCACAATGCCCACCCGAAGCCCCGCGCATGACTCCGTCCGATCCGGTTATCACGTTAACGTTGAAATCGAGGTCAATCTCCAACGCGCTGAGGATGACGATATCCAACTGGTCACAACAGGCCGCTTTAGCCGCCGGGTTGGCGTAAACGCTGGTCGAAATTTCCACATGTCGCGGATTTTTTGCCAGTGAGGAGGCTGCGCTGTTGTCAAAGCTTTGCGTATCCAGCAGAGTTTTGATCAAGCCTTTCTCGTGCAGATCGACAAGGCTGCCGGTGATCCCCCCCAACGCAAAACTCGCCACGATGTCTTGGCGTAGCATGCGAGTCTCAAGGAAACGGGTGCAGGCCGTTGATGCGGCGCCAGAGCCGGTTTGTAGCGAGAAACCGTTGTTGAAATAGCCTGAATGCTCGATCACATCAGCAGCCATTCGGGCAATCATCAGCTCACGCGGGTTGCTGGTCACACGTGCCGCCCCTACGCTGATTTTCGCCGGGTCACCAACCTCTGTGACCTGCACTATGCTATCTACCTGAGTCTGCAAAAGACTGGCAGGCAGGTTGGGGAATGGGACGATTTCCTCAGTCAGCAGCACCACGTGGCGAGCATACTGTGCATCCACCATCGCATAACCGAGTGAGCCGCAGCGTGACTGGCCTGCTGTCCCGTTAGCATTGCCATACTCATCGCTGCAAGGCACGCCGAGGAAGGCCACATCAATGGTGATTTCACCACTTTCGATCAGCTTCACCCGCCCGCCATGAGAATGGATCTGTACCGGTTCTTTCATCAGCCCGTTAGAGATAGCCTCAGCCAACGGGCCACGCATGCCCGAGGTATAAATTTTGCGGATAACGCCGTTACGAATATGTTCAATCAATGGCGTATTGCAGGTCATCAGAGAGCTGGAGGCCAAGGTGATGTTTTTCAGTCCCTGCCTGGCCAGAGCGTCCACTACGGTATTGATGACTTTATCGCCCTCACGAAATCCATGATGAAAGGAGATGGTCATACCGTCGCGCAAACCACTGCGGGTAATGGCGTCTTCCAGGCTGGCACACAGTTTGCGCTCATGCTTTTGACGGATATCGGCCAGGTAAGGAGTATGGACGTTAGCACCACTGAATAGCGTCCAGTGATGCTCATCGGCGCAGTGCTGGCGCAATGAATCAACTACATTAATCATCGACTTTTCCCGTTGGTTCCGTTTATTCATCATTGGCGTACACCTGATGCATGGGCGCGATCGAGTACGATGCGGGCATGATTAATGATCGGGGCATCAATCATTTTCCCATTCAGTGAGATGACCCCAAGTCCTGCACGTTCACCTTCTTCGGCGGCGGCAATCACCCGCATGGCGTAATCCACTTCTTCCTGTGTCGGCGCGTAAGCGTTGTGCAGCAACTCTATCTGGCGGGGATTAATCAGGGATTTGCCGTTAAAGCCCATCCGGCGGATCAGATCCACCTCACGTAGAAAACCCGCTTCATCATTGATATCGGAATACACCACATCAAATGCATCAATTCCTGCCGCCCGTGCCGCATGCAGCACCGCGTTACGCGCATAGAACAGCTCGGTTCCATCACCCCGTTCAGTTTGCATATCCATCACATAATCAAACGCGGCCAAAGCAATCCCCATCAGACGTGGTGAAGAGCGGGCAATTGCCACCGCATTGATTACGCCAACAGCCGATTCAATCGCCGCCATCAAACGGGTTGATCCCACTGGGCGACCGCAGGACTCTTCAATGCGGGCGACTTCATTTTCCAGTTGGTAAATATCATCCGGGCTGTCGGTTTTTGGCAGACGAATGACATCAGCGCCGCCGCGAACGGCTGCCTGCAAGTCTTTCAAACCAAATGGCGTATTGAGCGGATTGATGCGTACCACCGTTTCAATGTCGCGATACATCGGGAGTTGCAGTGCGTGGAAGACCAAAATGCGGGCGCTGTCTTTTTCCCGCAGAGACACCGCATCTTCCAGGTCAAACATGATTGAATCCGGTTTATACACAAATGCAGTCGACAACATGGCCGCATTTGAACCGGGGAGAAATAACATGCTCCGACGCAACTTTTTCATCACAACACCTCCCAGTTGAGCGTTTCGTCCTGTGTGCCGCGTAACACCGCACACTGAACCCTGGCTCGGATAACACAATCCAGCGCACCTTTGTCATCAATGATCACCAGCCCATCCGTGACATCGAGCGCCTTCAGGGTTTGGTGCACGACTGTCGCTATCTGCTCACCAAACTGTTTGAACACCTCACTGTTAATCACGACGTCCAGCCCTCCCTCTGACGGGCTCACCTTGACCAACAAATCGCTGGACTCAAAGGTGCCGGCCAGAGCCGCCTTAGTTATTTTCATGGTATGAATTCCTGCCTCGAGACATTGGTAAAATGGATAACCTTATTTGACGGTTGATGAACGCATTTCAGTATGTACAGACCGGTAAGCAATAGGATTGCAGATAGGGCAACGTGGTCTTGGGCACAATGTCCTCAATAGCCTCGGCCTGATGTTGGCGTAATAGCTGGCGTACATCGGAAGCGGAAATCGCCCGGCCATTCATGGTGGTTTTACGATCGATCTCCACCACGCTTATTGCCCGTGAGATTGCGTTATCTGAGCCTTCCAGCCAGTAATGCATGGCATCGTTATATTGTGCTGTGACTGCGCAATGGGGTTCCGTGCCGACAAAACGGTGAGTGATCCCTAACGCAGGCGCGATATAGCGGCGGAAAATAAGCAGATCCATCGCTGAATAGGTTTCGTTAATCACCTTCTGTTCTTTGAGGAAATAACTGGGGAATGTTGCCCGGGAAATCAGGTAACCAGTGCCGGGGTGGACCGTCAGGCCACTGAGGTCGGCCACGCCTTGGCGTACCATTTCCAACCGTTGCGCGAACGGGAACTGTGAAACATCCTCACTTACGACAAAGATATGCAACCAATCACAGGCTTGCAGTGCCTGTTCCACCAAATAACGATGGCCAAGAGTGAAGGGGTTGGCATTCATCACGATACAGCCGATACGCTCGCCCGGTTTCCTGAACGGCTGGAGCGAGGCGCGATACCGGGCTATACCCACCGGCGTGTTTTCCAGCAACACGCTGATACCTGGAACCTCGGCTATCGGGAAAAAACCGCATCCGCGGAAGAAAACCTTATTTTCAGGGCGGGTATACAAGAAAAGGTGTATGTTGCCACGCTGTGCGGCCAGCTTAGCCACTTCTTCGACAATCCGTACGCTAAGCTTTTCCCCACGCCAGGCAATATCCACGGCCACACACTTGATGGTGTTGCCCGCCAAACCGGCACAGGCGATGATGTTTTTGCCCTTGCGGGCAATGACAAACAGCTCAATGTCCCGATCAATCCCCAGATGGCAATGCTGTAAAAACGAGTGTATCTCTCCGATCCAAACGACGTCATCGGTAACAGAAATCACTTCAAACTCAACGGGGTCAATGATATCCATCAAGGACACTCCCAGACTGTCGTCCATTACGTCACTCCCACCTTTTTGACATCTCTGCTGATGTTCTGGAGCCCGTTTTATTACGCAGGAATGTTGCATCGTGAACTGGCTTCAACAATTGAGTTGCGTAAATGGCCAATGTTTTCAATCTCTACTTCGATACAATCCCCCGGTTTCATAAACAGTGGAGGATTGCGTTTTTTCCCAACCCCACCTGGCGAACCAGTAATGATTACGTCACCTGGGCTGAGGAAGGTGAAAGTGCTGATATACTCAATTAGCTCTGCGACTTTGTAGATCATGCTGCTGGTGTGGTCGTCTTGCACCATATGACCATTCAGATAAGTGCGAATAGACAAAGCGTGGGGGTCGGGAACTTCATCGACTGTGGTGAGAAAAGGCCCAAAAGAGCCGGTTTTGCGCCAGTTTTTTCCGGCGGTATACCAACTGTGCTGCCAGTCGCGCACCGAGCCATCCATATAACAGCTGTAGCCCGCGACATACTCAAAGGCCTGCTCACGGCCAATGTTCTCACCTGATTTACCAATAATGACAGCCAACTCACCTTCGTAATCAAATTCCTTGGTTAACCTAGGTTTGATGACATCGGTATCGTGGCCGGTTTGAGAGTCGGCAAAGCGGACGAATAACGTGGGTGCAGGGTTCTGTTCATCAAACTCTTTTCGTTTCTCGGCATAATTCATGCCGACACAAAGGATTTTACCTGGCTGTTCAATGACCGGCAGGAAGGTAAGATCATCGAGAGAAACATCAGGTTGGCAACGGATAAATTCACGGGCCAACGCAAGAGCATCACCTTCCAACAAGGATTTCAAAGAGGGGTACTGCGTACCAATTCTGCCCCCCAGATCGATAATGCCGTTGGGAGTATAAATACCGTAACTTTTTTGACCACCGTGGCTATAGCTTGCGAGTTTCATAAAAGGGCCTATTGGATTTTCCTGGGCCGGCAATAAGTATGCTCATTGCCGGCAATAATAATTCACTGCTTAAAAATGGTACTACTCATTACTTTTTGCGGGGACAAGTTGGATGTTACCCACCGCCCCTAAATAATTGGCCACTACGATCCCAACCCCCAGCAAGGCGATAATGAACCCGGTCATCCCAGGCCAGCCGAAGGTGGCAAAAACCAGTCCATTGCAATAACCGATTACCGAGCCACCCATATAGTAGAAGAACAGGTATAACCCCGTTGCTTGCCCACGAGAATGGGTCGCATTTTTACTCACCCAACTTAAGCCGATAGAGTGACAACCGAAGAAGCATCCGGTAAAAATGACTGCGCCAACAATGAATACGGCGGTATTTTGTGTCAACGTCAGCAACATCCCGACAATCATCATCACAAAAAGGCCAGCCAATACTTTCATTCCACCAAACTTCGCTGATAAACGCCCTGCCTGTGGTGCGGTGAAAAAACTCAAAGCAAAACTGAATGAAATCAATCCAGCTTGCGCGTGTGACACATTAAACGGCTCTTGAGCCAAGAAGAAAGCAAGATAGTTATATAAAGAGGTAAACACACCGAAAATAATAAAACTGACTACAAACATTAGCGCCAATTTTTTATTTTTAAAGTGCTGTGCACCTTCTTTCAGAACACGGGTAAAATTAATACTTTTTGATGGCTGGAACTTTTTCGATTCAGGCAAGACAAAATAAACCATCAACGAGACCAGCATCAAAAGCACGGCAAAACCGTAGAAGATGATGTCGATGGAGACATAGTCAATGAGTTGGCTGGCCAGAACACGCCCTGACATACCGCCTATCGAGTTACCAAATACAAAGTATCCGGTGACCACCCCTGCCACGACGGGTGCCACTTCCTCACTGATATAAGCAGTCGCCGCTGCCGCTATACCGCTGAGCGACAGCCCAATAACACCGCGTAGCATCACCAACAACGCCCAGGATTCAACCAGGGGACATAGGAGAGTCAGTACGCCCCCGGTAAACAGCGATATTATAATTAACCGTTTCCGTCCAAATCGGTCTGAGAGCGTGCCGGTAAATAGCAAGCCTATTGCCAATAACGCGGTCTCCGCGGAAAGAATAATACTGACATGGCTAACGGCAACGTCATACTCAATGGCTAAACGAGGTAGGAGGGGTTGTATAAAAAATAAAGAGGCTAGTTCAGCCAACCCCGAGATAGCCAGGGCCAGTATTACGCGATAATAATTTCTGGCGCTAACACCACTGCCTTTTCCTGGCAGATCAGTTGATTTGGACACAGTCATTATGACCTCATTGTTATATTAAGTGTAGGTACAGAGAGATAAATCACCGTTAAATAAAACATGTCTGCTCATTGAGGCAGCACGAAATCAACAAGCGTCTTCCGTTTCTAAATATCCTTCAGCCACACACACATTGCCAACAAACAGTTTCCGGGCAGTCCTTATTACTGAAGCACGGACACTTTCCATTTCCCTCCCTGTTTTAACCAAAGAGATATCAATCTTTCCGCTGGGATGCTCAATGACGACGTGTTCGAGAAAGTCACCCGCCGGTTGATCAACGAATTGATTAGCTATACTCCCAGGCATCAGGCAAGCGGTAGCAATGCCTACTGAGCCCGTAATGGCTAATGATTTGTGACAATTATGGGGCATAAAATAACGGACTTTTAGGGTACCACCCGCGCTGGCTTCGCTTAGTAATACCGGTTTCGGTATCACCTTGTTACTGACATCACCTAAGCCCATGGCCAACCCGGCTTTTAATCTGATGTTTTCGAGCGCCTGAAGAAAATTTTTATCCGCGTCTAATGCCTGTGGCGATTCGTCACCGCGTTTACCTAAATCGCGGGCATTGATTAACACCATGGGCATCGCCATATCAATGCAAGTCACATCGATACCCTCAATAACATCGATGACCTTACCTGTCGGGAGTAATTTACCCGTTTTGGAACCAGCAGAATTCAAGAAAGTCAGCCCAACCGGAGCCGCGCTACCCGGTACGCCATCGATCGTGGTATCGCCTTCGTAGGTCACAATTTTATCCGGTGTCTGAATATCAGCATCGATCAGGGTTCCGGTATTGAGATTACGAATTCGTACCCGGGTTACGGGATCGGTCGCAGCCACCAACCCCTTTTCAATAGCAAAAGGCCCAACGGCACACAGCATATTGCCGCAGTTTGGCGTGGTATCCACATGCCGCTCTTTTACCATCACCTGTGCAAACAGATAATCGATATCAGCATCCGCGCTGGTCGATGGGCTCACTATTGCTACCTTACTGGTTTGCGGGCTTCCACCACCGATACCATCGATTTCAAGTTCATGACCGGCACCCATCAGGGACAAGAGTATTTCATCTCTTGCTTCCCGCTCCTGAGGTAAGTCGCTGGCCAATAATACGGGACCTTTCGAGGTCCCTCCACGCATGAGCACACAAGGGATCTGCAACATAATTAATCATCTCGGCAATGAACAACTTTTGATGACACAAGATTCCCATAAGGCGATCAATTACTCTAATGCCTAAAATCGGGAGATTGATTCGATTTTGACATTAATACCGATGCTATCATTGTGGTTAAACAGGCCTATTTCTTCATTTGGGATTACGCTATGCAGCATGAGCTACAAGGGATCCAAGCTTTTGTAAAAGTTGCAGAATTTTGTTGTTTTACCAAGGCGGCAGAGGTGCTGAACGTCACTCAACCCGCGCTGACGCGCAGAATTAAAAAGCTGGAAGAGAGCCTGGGGACGCCGCTGTTTGAACGTTCGACTCGCCGAGTCAGTCTGACCGCTGTCGGCAAGAGTTTTTTACCTAATGCACGGAATTTACTCAATTTATTTGAAAATTCAGTGTTGAATATTAAAGAGATGGCTTCGCACCAGGTTGGGAAAGTCACGTTATCTTGTTTGCCTACTGCCGCATTCTATTTCCTGCCCACCGTTATCCGTGACTACAATGCCTCTTATCCAAATATTCGTGTGCGGATCCTTGAGCACGGTACAAATAATTGCCTGGAAGCGGTGCTAAATGGCGATGCTGATTTCGGCATTAACATGATCAATGTCACACATCCAAACGTTGAATTTATGCCGCTAGTTAACGAACCCTTTGTGCTGGCTTGTCGACGGGACCATCCTTTGGCCCAAAAGCCATTGGTGATGTGGGAGGAATTGGATGGGTACCCACTTATTGGTGTGAGACGCTCCAGCGGTAATCGCCTTCTCATTGAGAAAGCCCTGGAAAATACCAAGTGGGATCCGAATTGGTTTTACGAAGTTCGCCATCTTTCTACCTCGTTGGGGCTGGTTGAGGCGGGCTTGGGCATTGCGGCACTTCCCAGCCTGGCCATGCCCAAAGATGACCACCCTACCTTGGTGAGCCGCCCCTTGATTGAACCGGTGGTGAGAAGAACGCTCGGTTTGATTCAACGCCGTGAAACCTCACTTAGCCCGGCAGCAGAACGATTCAAGGAGATGCTGTTACAGCTGTGGTCGAACGACCGGAATAGCCCTTGGGTCGGGAAATTTAACCTGTGACCCTAGTTTTGGACCTCATTAGAGCCCTGCCGACTGCGCCAGCCTCGAAACCTCCGCCCCAGGAGGCCTGTCTGTGGCTCTCACTGACACAAAAAATCCATGCAGCCAAACGTCTATAAGCTCGCAGACGACGGCAACATCCTTTTGCTCGTTCATCCCAACCGCTTTTCTGAGAGGCGACAGGAATGACATCAGGCGATCCGGGTTACGAGTACCTCATTAAAACAGCATAAAAAAACACCTGATTGTTCCCCGGTCATCAAGGAAGCAACTATTGTTAAGGTACGGGCTGTTTGTCTGCTCAAGGCTCTCACCACAGATGTTAGCGGAAAGACCCCAAAGAAGCCGTACCACCTAAATAATCTTGTCATTTTGCGAGGTGCACATGCTTTATGTTGATATCCCTAGCCGTGAAGAATATGCCTATTTAGCTGATATTCATGCGGATGCTTGTATCTCGATTTATCTTGAAACCTCGCCTCTACGCCAGCACTTAGAGGCCAGTAAAATTCAACTTGGTAACTTCATCAAGGAAGCGCTGCTGCAGGTTGCAGACAGCGGCCTGGATAAACGCCGTGTTGCCTTGTTGGAAGAACAGCTTCGTTCTGTGTTGGAAGATGAGTCATTTTGGGACCTGCATGCACGCAGCCTGGCGGTGCTTGCAACACCAGACAGTATCCGAACTTACCGGCTGGCCAATGAGCTATCCAATCGACTTGAAGTGGGCAAACGTTTCTACCTTAAACCATTACTACGTGCGTTAACCTTCCCACATTCGGCCTACATCCTTGCACTCTCTGAAAACCAGACGCGCCTGATCGAATTTTTTGCTGATGCTCCCGCAGAAGAGATGACAGTGCCAGAGATGCCCACCGCCATGAAGGATGCCATGGGGGATGCAGCATTGAATGATCACCACCATGGCGCGACACATCACAAAGTGCGACTGGCGCAATATACTCGCAAAATTGACCAGGCATTACGTCCACTGTTTGCCAGACATGATTCTCCGCTTATCCTTGTCAGTACCGAGCCGCTGGCCTCGATCTACCGTTCAACAAACTCATTGGCTAACCTGGCAGAGGAAACGCTTTTCAAAAATGCTGAGCACCTTGGTACTTCTGAATTAGTAACGTTGGTGCGGCCATTAATGGATAACTATTATCAGGAGCAATTGAACGCGTTAGCCTCGCGCTTTGAAACACGCTTAGGAGAACGCCGGGTCACTCAGGATCTTTCAGATGCGGCAAGAGCAGCCACGTTCGGCGCCATTGATTTGCTGCTGATTAACCTCGACTGCAAGCTGAAAGGCATCATTGATGAGCAAGGATTAATCACTTTCAGTGACAACGATGAGGATGACGCCTACGATTTAATTGATGAGATTGCCAAAAGAGCGATGGCTACCGGAGCAAGAGTTTTAGCAGTACGCAGCGACGATTTACCTTCCGGTGCCGATCTTAACGCCATATTACGTTTCCCACTATAAAAGACTCTGTCTGGTCAAGGAAGGTGCGATTAAATTAGGTCGCATCTTCTTGGATAGCCAGCACCGAGGAACAAACTTCCGTAGAATCAATTCTCATCAGAGAGAAGTTTTAAACACTCTGCTTTGACTTCTTCCATCAGTTGTTTAGCCAGTGGGGTCACGCCAACCTGTTCGTTTACGGCTGGTAAAAATATGTTGGTAGCAACAGTGCCTCTGCAAGCTCACAATATTACCGTTGGGCTGGATACACCGAATGGAACCTTGTTGTTTTCCCATCATATTTGCGGCTGATTTAGCTGCTGTTCTGGGTTAATTGGCCTTCAGAGATTTGGGGGCCTCACGGGTTCAGGTTCCCCAAACAAACTCCTCGGTAATATGTGTGTAATGACATTAACGTTACACACCTGTATACTTAGCATCCAGTAATACATTGAGGATTTCACCATGTCGGCAGCTAACAGTGTTCCCGTAAGGCGTGAAACATTAAATCTGCGGATCAAGACCGCTGAGCGTGAGCTTATCGATCGTGCCGCGAAAGCCAGAGGAAAAAACCGCACCGATTTCGTGCTGGATGCCGCTCGCGCTGCCGCTGAAGAGGCACTGATTGAACAGCGTATTATCATGGTCGATCCCGAAGCCTACCAAGAGTTCCTGACACGTTTGGATCAGGCTCCTGCACCCAATGATGCATTACGCAAGACCATGCGTTCTGTTGCACCGTGGGATCAAAAAAAGTGATCTCCTTTCCTCAACCTCTCCGTGCCGAGCACGTCAGAACAGCTTTCTGCTGTGGCGTGGAAAGCATGGATAATTGGCTGAAGCAGAGGGCAATAAAAAACCAGCTAACGGGTGCGTCTCGTACTTTCGTTTGCTGTGATGACATGAAAATAATGGCCTATTACTCGCTGGCATCCAGCGCCATCATGACTAATGCAGCCCCTGGCCGTTTTCGCCGCAATATGCCCGACCCTATACCGGTGGTGATATTGGGACGGCTAGCGGTGGACCAAGCGTTACATGGGCAGGGGGTTGGGCGTGCATTAGTGCGTGATGCTGGATTACGGGTTATCCAGGTTGCGGAAACCATTGGCATTCGCGGAATGCTGGTGCATGCGCTATCCGTTGAGGCCAGAGAGTTCTATCTACGAGTGGGATTTGAACCTTCCCCCCTCGATCCGATGATGTTGATGATAACGTTGGGTAATTTGATAGAGAGCCTTTAATGGGGAAGAGTATCGTTACACCAAGCGGGCATCCTCTGCCCGCTTGAGTACGTCCCTTCAACCTTTCCGGTTAACCACCTGCCCGAATCCCTCACCCTCCAGTTCCACATCTGGCGCAGCAAAGAAATCCAGATTGAAGTAGGTATCAGACGTTAATAACTCAATGCGGTGCCAATATTCAGGCGGGCTGATGCCAAACTGCCCGGCCGAAATTATCACTTCAATTTCCGCTTCAGTGGCATGCTCGTGGTTAAAGCCGATATATTTCACTGCGCCCTGCATCACGGAAAGCCGGCCATAAACGCCCTTTTTGGTGTTGTGATGGGTCAGTAAGGCACCCGGAACCGTGTCTCGATCCCAGAACGGTGTTGAACGTGTATGTCGGTAATCAGCTGGTATACGGTATTTCATGACTAACCCCCTGGGGATGAATAGTGTCGCAATATTCTGGCAATGGCCTTCAGGCAGTCAGCACTTTCAACAGGCCAAACGCCTGCTTCATATGATCTTCACTGACGATAAATGCCCGTAGTTGCTGCTGTTGATCCATACCTTTGGCAATCATGCCCTGAGGATCGACGGTGATCGACCAACTCAAATCCTGGCGCTGGGTTTCGCCCGCTAGATGTAGAGGCAGGTCGGGCGTCTTCACCTTGACCAACATAGCGGGGAATTTCACAGCCTCAGCCTCCCCCAACAGATTTTTGGCCAGAGCCTTGGCGCTGAACTGGATGGGCAGCAGGAAAGGCATTAGCTGGCCATCGATTTCTGCACAATCACCGAGCGCATAAACGTCTTTCGCCGACGTCTGCAAGCACCGGTCAACCAAGATGCCCCGGTTAACCTGCAAATTAGCCTGCTGTGCCAAGGCAATATTCGGCTGTAGCCCAATGGCAGAGACCACCGCATCCACCAGCAACTCACGCTGATTGCTCAGCGTGACTCGTAGGCCATTTTCCCATTGCTCAACAGCCGTTAATTGTTGGTTGAATACCAGCTCGACGCCCATCTGCTGCAAACGCTGCTGTAAGCCACTGCTGGCCTCAACCGGCATCAGCGTCGACATCAAACTACAGGCCTTGTCGACTAGCGTGACCCGCTTGCCCGCCCGGCACATATCCATGGCCAGCTCACAGCCAATCAGCCCTCCGCCCAGGATCAACACCTGTTGCGCCTGTAACAACGCCGTTTCACCGCGGCGGTATTCCTGCTGGCTGTTCAACGTCAGCATATGTTGATGGCCCGGCACTGACGGCACGATGGCCGAGGCCCCCACGGCCAGCACCAACTTATCGTAGGGCCAGCACTGCTCATCGCTACTTACCGTTTTTTGCTGGGTATCCACCGCGGTGATGCGGATGTTCGGATGCAGCGTAACGCAGTACTGTTCCGCAAAGCTGCCCGCCGTTTGCCGCGTCAAGGCATCCGCTGATTGATTCTGGCTGACAACGTGGCTCAGTTCCGGTTTGTTGTACTCATCACAGCTGTCCGCAGCAATCAGGCTAATCGGCACGTTAGCGTCTTGCTTGCGCAGGCTTTTAACCAACTGGCGGGCCGCAAATCCGGAGCCAACGATCAGGATACCGTGGTTCATTTGGCCTCCGGCTTCAATGCGTCAAAGACCTCTTTCCCCATCGCACATTCCGGGCAGAGGAAATCGTCCGGCACGTTTTGCCAGGCCGTTCCTGGAGCGACATCCTGCATCGGCTCACCTTGCTGCGGATCGTAAACCCACAGGCATACGCTGCACTGCATGCTTGGCCCCAAATCGGCGCTTTCAGTACTTAGGGGGGCCGGAGTGGTTGATGCAACGGTCGGGGTATCTGTGGAAATTGTTTTCCCTGCTGGCAGAGGAGCAATGGCCCATTGGCGGGCGATATCGCGGCCATGCTGGCGGCAAATTTCCAACGTATCGCTATCGGGCCGCCATTTGGCCTTTAACGCCAGCGTAGTTTCAAAACCACCGTCCATTAACCGGGTCTGGATGCGATCGACGGCCCCACCATTCCAACCATAGCTGCCAAAAGCCGAGGCTTTTTTGTTGCGAAAGCGCAGGCCGGTAAGCTCTTCCAATAGCCCGGCAACCTTTGGCATCATCACGTTATTCATGGTCGATGAGCCGACCAGGATCCCTTTGGAGCGGAAGACGTTAGTCAGGATCTCGTTTTTATCATGGCGCGCCACGTTAAAGATTTTCACCGCGACACGCGCATCAATTTCGTTGATCCCCTGAGCAATGGCATCCGCCATCATGCGCGTATTATTCGACATGGTGTCGTAGAAAATGGTGATGCGGTCTTCCTGATAATCGGCCGCCCATTCCAGATAGCGTTGCACAATTTGCGTTGGGTTATCGCGCCACACCACGCCATGCGAAGTGGCAATCATATCCACCGGCAGATTAAACCCGAGAATTTCGGTGATTTTTGGCGTGACCAAGCGGCTAAAGGGGGTCAGGATATTGGCGTAATAGCGTTGGCATTGCTCAAACAGTTCATTCTGATCGACCTCGTCGTTAAACAGATGCTCATCGCAATAGTGCTGGCCAAAAGCGTCGTTGCTGAACAGCACCGCATCACCGGTGATATAGGTCATCATGCTGTCTGGCCAATGCAACATCGGGGTTTCGACAAAGACGAGCTGTTTGCCATTGCCGATATCCAGGCTGTCACCGGTATGCACCACGTGGAAATTCCACTCGGGATGGTGATGATGGCCATTTATTGAATCAATGCCATTTGCGGTGCAGTAAATCGGCGTATTGGGGATCTGTGCCATGAGTTCGCTGAGCGCACCGGCATGGTCTTCTTCCGCATGGTTGATAATGATGTAGTCCAGCGTTTGCAGATCGATCTCCGCCGACAGATTTTGGACAAACTCTCGGCTGAACTTGTGATCCACCGTATCAATCAATACCGTTTTTTCCTCACGGATCAGATAGCTGTTGTAACTGCTGCCCTTCAGGGTCTTATATTCCGTGCCGTGAAAATCACGCACTTCCCAATCACGCTGTCCGACCCACTGGATGTTGTTTTTTACCTGGATTGCCATGCTCGCTACCTTTTGATTAATCATTACCTTGAGATAATGGTATTGAGCAAAGGGCGTGCCAGTTATTATCTGATTGTTTTTAGTGAATTTTTAAATTATTGATGTCAAATTGACATCAGGATAAGATTGTCTTTATGACAACTCAGTGTCGGAATGACAATCATGGCTCTCTCGATCCAGTCGCTCGCCACCATCGCAATAGACTTACAAAATGGCCTCACGCAGCGCGATCGCTTCCAATTTTTAATCAATAGCTTAAGAACGCTGTTACGTTGCGATGCCTCCGCTTTGCTGCGCTTTGAAGGGCAACAGTTCCGCCCCTTAGCCATTGATGGCCTGGCGCCAGATGTATTGGGCCGCCGTTTCTCCCTTGACGCCCATCCTAGGCTGGAAGCCATCGCTCGTGCCGGCAACCTGGTACGTTTCCCGTCAGACAGCGATTTGCCCGATCCCTACGACGGCCTGATCCCCGGCCATGGCCAATTGAAAGTGCATGCCTGCATCGGATTACCCCTGTTCGCAGGGCAGGATTTAATCGGTGCCTTAACCTTCGATAGCATGGACCCGCAGCAGTTCGATCGCTTCAGTGACGAAGAGCTCCGGTTGATTGGCGCACTGGCCGCAGGTGCACTCAATAACGCCCTGCTGGTTGAGATGTTGGAAAAACAGTCGCTGTCACCGTTGGCAGAACAACACATCAACAGCGCCAAGCACAGCGATGAGATGATTGGGCTTTCGCCGCTCGTCCGCCAACTGCAGCAAGAAATCAGTATCGTGGCCAATTCCGATCTCAACGTGTTGATTACGGGTGAAACCGGGGTAGGGAAGGAACTGGTGGCGCAAGCCATTCATCGAAAATCATCGCGCACCGCCAAGCCAATGGTGTATCTCAACTGCGCAGCACTGCCGGAAAACGTCGCAGAGAGTGAGCTATTCGGCCACGTCAAAGGCGCGTTTACCGGAGCTATCCAACATCGTATCGGTAAGTTTGAGTTGGCCGATGAGGGAACCTTGTTCCTCGACGAGATTGGAGAACTCTCTCTTTCCCTGCAAGCCAAGTTGCTGCGGGTGATCCAATATGGCGACCTGCAACGCGTGGGGGATGACCGGGTGAAACGCGTCAACGTGCGTATTCTGGCCGCGACCAACCGCGACCTTAAACAAGCGGCGGTTGACGGGGTGTTCCGGGTTGATTTGTATCATCGGCTGAGCGTCTTCCCTATCGCCGTGCCCCCCTTGCGAGAGCGCACTGGCGATATAGCCCTGCTTGCTGGTTTCTTCTGCGAGCGTTGCCGTATCAAGCTGGGTCTGGCGCGATTAACTCTGACCTCAGCGGCGTTATCTACGCTGGAGCTGTATCCATGGCCAGGTAACGTTCGCGAACTGGAGCACGCCATTTACCGGGCTGCAATAGTGGCTCGCGCAACGCAAAACCATGCCGAGCTGGAGCTGCTGCCTACGCACTTTAACTTAAACGTGGAACTCATGGCAGAAAGGATTAATGACAGTCCCTACGAGCCAGTATTAGCAGCCGATCTGGCCACGATGACCCAACAGTTTCAACGCGATGTGATTCAGAAAACGCTGGAAAGCTGCGATAAAAATTGGGCGGCCACGGCGCGTAAACTTAGTCTGGATAGTGGAAATCTGCACCGCCTGGCAAAACGGTTAGGGATTAAATGATCGCTGCCAAGTTTGGCCCTCGATAGTTTGAGGGCCAGCTAGTTCCATTATGCTGGCCGGAAAATGCCGTTGCCAACGTTACACGCTGCATCGAGGTAAGCCTTTGGCTCCCCCAGTTCTGGCAGCAGTAGCATTTCAGATGTGTAAACCGAAGCGCCACAATAATCAAAAATACCGTGCGTTATCTGTGCGTTAAAGGCATCGGTAAAGCCGTGACGGTCATAAACGCCCTTGCTTGCCGCCCCAAGAGCAACCAAATGCACCGGTAAATGCCCCAATTTCTTGACCACCGCCCCATCTGCCGTCTCTTCATAAGCCCAGCCATTGGAAAATACGCGGTCTATCCACCCCTTGAGTAAGGCAGGCATACTCCACCAGTAGATTGGGAACACCAGAACCAGGGCATCCGCGCTATCGATACGCTTCTGTTCTGCCAGAATATCCGCGGGAACGGTGGCCGTTTTTAAAAATGCGGCGATATCAGCAGCACCGTACACAGGATCGAAACCTTCCTGAGTGAGATCGGCAATTTCAAACGTATTGGCAGGATCGGCGGCCGCTATCCCTTCGGCAATGGCTGCTGCAACACCATGGGTTAATGACGTATCGAGAGGATGGGAAACAACGATGAGTGCGTGCATTGGGGTGGCTCCTATTGTCAGGGCGAGGTATAAAACGTACTCTATATACCAACAGTAAGTTACCATCGGTAAGTTACCTTTAGTATATAACACTGTCAACGGGTAAATATGGCTATGGTCTCCAAACCACATTCGCGAGTTCGGCTATCGAGAGAAGAGCGTTATCAGCAGTTGCTGGCAACCGCATGGGAAATCATTCATGAAGAAGGCACCGAAGCACTGACGCTCGGCCATCTGGCAGAACGCTCGGGCGTCACCAAGCCGGTCGTGTATGACCATTTCACCAACCGTTCGGGCCTGTTTGCCGCGCTATATCAAGAATTTGATTATCGTCAAACCGCGCGGATGGATGAAGCCATCCAAAATACCCAACCGGAGCTGGAGGCCTTAGCCTCGGTGATTGCCACTTCCTACATTGAGTGCGTGCTGCTGCAAGGCCGTGAAATGCCTAGCGTCATGGCTGCACTAGCCGGTACGCCCGAGCTTGAGAAAATCAGGAATGATTACGCCGTGGTGTTCATCGAGAAATGCCGCCAACTCTTTGCCCCCTTCTGCTGCGATAATCAGCTTCAGGACGCCGCACTATGGGGTATGCTCGGCTCTGCGGAAGGGTTGTCCTACGCCACCAGTTGTGGCGCGATTACGGCAGCCCAGGCTAAGGAAGAGTTATTCGGCATCATTATTTCGATGGTGCAGCGAAGTGGCGATCGGCCCGATATGGCTATGCCATAATTAGCACAGTGTTGCCCCTCATCATGGAAGAGAGTTATGCCGACGATCGTTACCCACGCCGCAGTGCCGTTATGCCTTGGTTTAGGGCTGGGCCGAAAAATCATACCGCCCCGCTTGCTGTTCGCGGGCGTGGTACTGTCTATGCTGCCGGATGCCGACGTATTAGCGTTTAAGTTCGGCGTGGCTTACGGCAATCAGTTTGGCCATCGCGGTTTCACGCATTCACTGCTGTTTGCGTTCCTGATGCCTAGCTTGGCAATGCTGTTCTACCGCTGGTTCAAGGCCAACCCCGTCAAGACCTGGTTATTCCTGTTTATCTCGCTGTTATCCCACAGTTTGCTGGATTCGGTGACCACCGGTGGCAAAGGCGTCGGCTGGCTGTGGCCATGGAGTGATGAGCGTTTCTTTGCGCCTTGGCAGGTGATCCGCGTAGCGCCGTTTAGCCTCGAAAAATACCTGACTCCTGCAGGGCATGCGGTGATCATGTCGGAATTACTGTGGGTTTGGTTGCCAGGTGCCATCTTGATGATCGGCATGATAGCGATGCGTAAGGCCATGCAGCGCCAGTGAGAGATTGATTAGGCAAATCTCATCCTGAGTAGACCATCAATATTGGAACAATTTGGCCATCATTCAATTAAAAAAACCCGCCAACGGCGGGTTTTGAGAGAAAGAAATGGAGCGCCTTACGCCTGATTGGCAGGGGTCACTTTACTGGCCAGGAACTCCTGTTCGTAGGCCAGCGACTTTTTACGGTCGAACTGATGTTCCCATTTGGAAATCACCAACACCGCCAGCGCATTGCCCACCACGTTCAGAGCCGTACGCGCCATATCGAGGATACGGTCAACGCCGGCGATAAACGCCAAACCTTCCAACGGAATGCCCACGCTGCCCAAGGTCGCCAACAGCACGACAAAGGAGACACCCGGCACACCGGCAATCCCTTTTGAGGTCACCATCAGCGTCAGCACCAGAATGATCTCTTGCCCCAGCGACAGCTCAATACCGTACAGCTGTGCAATAAAGATGGCGGCAATACTCTGGTACAACGTAGAACCGTCCAGATTGAAAGAGTAGCCGGTAGGTACCACGAAGCTGGTGATGGACTTTGGCGCGCCGTAGGCCTCCATCTTTTCGATAATACGCGGCAACACGGTTTCCGAACTGGCCGTTGAGTAAGCCAGGATCAGCTCTTCTTTCAAGATGCGGATCAGCGTCCAGATACGCAGGTTACACAGCCGTGCAACGGCCCCCAGAACCACCAAACCAAAAAAGGCGATGGCGAAGTAAACCAGCACTACCAGTTTGGCCAACGGCAAGAGCGAAGCGAAACCGAAGTTGGCAACCGTAACCGAGATCAGACCAAACACCCCAATAGGAGCGTAACGCATGATCATGTGGGTCACCTTGAACATGCTCTCGGCTACCGCTTTGAACACCTTCAGCAACGGCTCTTTGGTCTCTTTCGGCAAGGAAGACAGCCCCAGCCCAAACAGCACCGAGAAGAAGATGATCGGCAGCATGTCGCCTTTGACCATCGACGAGAACACGTTAGAAGGAATTAACGAAAGGATGGTGGCCACCAGGCTATGTGAGCCGCTTTGCACCTGTTCCGTCGTTTTTTCATACTGTGAGATATCGACCGCGGTCAGCGCCGACATGTCGATGCCGTGCCCGGGTTGAAAAACATTAGCCAATGTCACACCCACGATGATGGCGATGGTGGTGATCACTTCAAAATAGATAATGGTTTTCAATCCAA
Organism: Serratia sp. NCCP-200; assembly: GCF_059697885.1. Lineage (NCBI taxonomy): Bacteria > Pseudomonadati > Pseudomonadota > Gammaproteobacteria > Enterobacterales > Yersiniaceae > Serratia > Serratia sp. NCCP-200. The sequence goes on along the minus strand of NZ_BAAKUJ010000012.1, from coordinate 5,862 downwards.
TACGGCCCAGCTTTTTGGTATCACCAATACCGGCAATACCGACGATCAGCGTGGAAATAACAATAGGCACCACGATCATCTTGATCAAACGAATAAAGATATCACCGGCGGGGCTCAATATATTACTGACCATCCACTCACGCGATTCCGTTTGATTATGCAGCACTGCGCCCAAGATAATACCCAATACCAACGCGATCAGGATTTGCCAGGCCAGGCTGATTTTTACATTTTTCATACCCAAAAAGTCCTCAAAGACTCCGTACCAACGTGTTAAACACGCCTAGGCTCCGGAAGGAATACTTAATCATTTATTACAGGCTTATGTTTGTGAACCTCTGCGCCAACTGCCCTTGGTGTAACGCAGTATAAATCTGTACCATCTGAAGGCGGGCTTCTGCAAGCCTTGTTTCATATCGCTTTTGTCATTTTCGCCAGCAAAAAACCAACAAACAAAAAACGAATTGCAACATAATTACTTGTTCTAAAAAACATAATTTTAGCTTGAGCAGAACAACAGCCCATTGGATAGGACGATTTTTAATCCAAATAAAAGTGCGTGATTTGTCAGTGCATTTGCATATTTAGTCCAAATGTATGTATCCATATTGTTAATGAAAAGTTTTGAAAAAGAAAATAAAACCCTCAAACGAATACCTTCAACCGGCTAAGATAAGTCTCAATATGATTCATGAAACTAATAAATAACTACAAAATCATTCACCAGGTATCTGGTTTGGATTTTCAAAAAACCAACATAATAAAGGCAGAAGAAAATAAGCCTTTGACGGGTTGCGGCTAACAATGACGTTGAGTATTTATAGCAGCCCTTAATAAGATCAGATCCGCTGTAAAATATAACCTCGGCCTTATTGTTTCCGGCACCATCAAGCCGATGCCTCACGCTTAATATTTTTAGTTATCTAAAAACTTTTTTAACAGAAATACGCCCATTCCCGTCTTTTCACCGTCAACCAAACAGTTACACAACACAATTACGACAGTAACTATTACAAATCAACATCTTCGTTGCGTGATCTGCCGCCCAAAAAAGAAACAAACCGTCATGGCAAACTATACTTAACCATCAGTTGACATATCATTAACAATTCTAAGGAGAAAAACCATGAGCCAACTGCACAAACACGCCATTCCTTCTGCAATTGCAGATCGTGCCCTGATCAATCCGGAGCAATACCAGCAGTATTATCAACAATCTGTACAAGACCCAGCGGCATTCTGGGGTGAGCACGGCAAGATCCTCGATTGGATCAAGCCCTATACCTCAGTGAAGAATACCTCTTTCGATCCCGGCCATATCAGCATCCGCTGGTTTGAAGACGGTACCCTTAACCTGTCAGCGAACTGTCTGGACCGCCACTTGGCCGAACGCGGCGACCAAACCGCCATCATCTGGGAAGGTGACGATCCTACCCAATCAGCCAAAGTGACTTACAAACAGCTGCATCACGATGTCTGCCAGTTCGCCAACGTGCTGAAAAAGCTCGGGGTGAAAAAAGGCGATGTGGTGGCCATCTATATGCCAATGGTGCCTGAAGCCGCCGTCGCCATGCTGGCCTGTGCGCGCATTGGCGCCGTGCACTCGGTGATCTTTGGGGGCTTTTCCCCAGAGGCCGTAGCGGGCCGTATTATCGACTCCAACTCCAAACTGGTGATCACCGCTGATGAAGGGCTGCGTGCTGGCCGCGCGGTACCGCTGAAAAAGAACGTCGATGATGCGCTGAAGAACCCAGGGGTGAAAAGCGTCAACAACGTGGTGGTCTTCCAACGCACCGGCAAGCCGGGCTACTGGCAAGAAGGGCGCGATCTCTGGTGGCATGAGCTGACCGAAGGCGTATCTGCCGACTGCCCAGCGGAAGAGATGAACGCGGAAGATCCGCTGTTTATCCTCTATACCTCAGGCTCAACCGGCAAACCGAAAGGCGTGGTGCATACCACCGGGGGCTATCTGGTTTACGCCGCACTGACCTTCAAATACGTCTTTGATTACCATGATGGCGACGTCTATTGGTGCACCGCCGACGTGGGCTGGGTTACCGGCCATAGCTACCTGTTATATGGCCCACTGGCCTGCGGTGCCATTACGCTGATGTTTGAAGGCGTGCCGAACTATCCAGGGGTAAACCGTCTGTCGCAGGTAGTGGATAAGCATCAGGTCAATATCCTGTATACCGCACCAACGGCAATCCGCGCCCTAATGGCCGAAGGCGATAAAGCAATCGAAGGCACCAAACGCGATTCGCTGCGCATTATGGGTTCCGTGGGTGAGCCGATCAACCCAGAGGCCTGGGAGTGGTATTACAACAAGATTGGTAACGCAAAATGCCCGATCGTTGATACCTGGTGGCAGACCGAAACCGGTGGCTTCATGATCACCCCGCTACCAGGTGCTACAGAGCTGAAGGCTGGCTCTGCCACTCGCCCATTCTTTGGCGTGCAACCTGCATTGGTCGACAATATGGGTACCCCGCAGGAAGGCGCCTGTGAAGGCAACCTGGTGATCACCGATTCTTGGCCGGGTCAGGCTCGAACTCTGTACGGTGACCATGACCGCTTCGAGCAAACCTACTTCTCAACCTTTAAAGGCATGTACTTCAGCGGTGACGGCGCACGCCGTGACGAAGATGGCTATTACTGGATAACCGGCCGTGTCGATGACGTGCTGAACGTTTCCGGCCACCGTCTGGGCACCGCCGAAATTGAATCCGCATTGGTATCCCATCCCAAAATTGCCGAGGCCGCGGTAGTGGGCATTCCGCATAACATCAAGGGCCAGGCGATTTATGCCTATATCACCCTGAATCATGGGGAAGAGCCAACGCCGGAGCTGTATGCCGAAGTACGTAACTGGGTACGTAAGGAAATCGGGCCGATTGCCACGCCTGACATTCTCCATTGGACCGACTCTTTGCCAAAAACGCGGTCTGGCAAAATCATGCGGCGTATTCTGCGCAAAATTGCCGCCGGTGATACCAGCAACCTGGGGGATACCTCAACGCTGGCGGATCCGGCTGTAGTCGAAAAACTGTTGGAAGAGAAACAATTAATGAAAGTTCCATCCTAATCCGCGCTGCCTCCGGCCGTTCGTCTGCCATGCGCAGCTGAACGGCCTGTATACCTGAAAGCTTTCAACTGCAGTAAAGCCGATCCCAGACATTTGGCTGGGATGGGTCAAGGCGGCCCGCAGAGCGCCAATTTGCCAGCTGGAAGGGTATCGCGTGGCGTACTTGTTCAATACCTATTGGAGAAACTCGGATGAATGAAGATATTTATCAAAGGATTGAAGAAAACCCGCGCTTTCAGGAGCTGGTGCAAAAGCGCAGCCGTTTCGCCTGGCTCCTGTCACTGATCACACTCGCGCTGTACGTCGGCTTTATCTTGCTGATCGCCTTCGATCCTCAGTGGTTGGGGACTCCACTCGGTCCCGGATTAACCATTACCCGTGGGATCCCGGTTGGCGTGGGATTGATCGTGATTTCTTTCGTGTTAACCGGGATCTATGTTTATCGTGCCAACGGTGAATTCGATCGCTTGAATGCTGAAATCCTACGCGAGGTGAAGCAATGAAGCGCCTACTTTCAGCTGCCGCACTGTTGGCCCTGCCAGGCCTAAGCCATGCCGATGCCATTGGTGGTGCAGTACAGCGCCAACCTCTGAACATCCAGGCCATCATCATGTTCCTGCTGTTCGTCGGTGCCACTCTTTACATCACCTACTGGGCTTCCAAACGTACCCGCTCTCGTCAGGATTACTATACCGCTGGCGGGCGCATCACCGGGTTGCAAAACGGCCTGGCTATCGCCGGCGACTTTATGTCTGCGGCATCGTTCCTCGGTATCTCCGCGCTGGTTTATACCTCCGGCTATGATGGGCTGATTTATTCCATCGGCTTCCTGATTGGCTGGCCAATCATTTTGTTCCTGATTGCCGAGCGGCTGCGCAACCTTGGCCGATATACCTTCGCCGACGTGGCCTCTTACCGCCTGCAACAGAAGCCTATCCGCTCACTATCAGCCTGTGGTTCCCTGGTGGTGGTGGCGCTGTACCTGATCGCCCAGATGGTGGGCGCGGGTAAATTGATCCAGCTGTTATTCGGCCTCAATTACCACGTCGCCGTTATCTTGGTCGGCATATTGATGGTGCTGTATGTCCTGTTCGGTGGCATGCTGGCGACCACCTGGGTGCAAATCATCAAGGCCGTGCTGCTGTTGGCCGGTGCCAGCTTTATGGCGCTGATGGTGATGAAATCCGTCAACTTTGACTTCAATACCCTGTTTGCCGAAGCCGTGAAGGTGCATCCTAAAGGGCTTGCCATCATGAGCCCGGGTGGACTGGTCTCCGACCCTATATCCGCCCTCTCCCTGGGTCTGGCATTGATGTTCGGTACCGCCGGTTTGCCACATATCCTGATGCGTTTCTTCACCGTTAGCGATGCCAAAGAAGCGCGTAAGAGCGTGTTCTATGCCACCGGTTTTATCGGTTACTTCTATATCCTGACCTTTATTATCGGTTTCGGTGCGATCCTGCTGGTCAGTGCCAACCCGGCCTTCAAGGATGCCAGTGGCGCATTGCTTGGCGGTAACAACATGGCGGCGGTGCATTTGGCTAACGCGGTGGGGGGGAACTTCTTCCTTGGCTTTATCTCTGCGGTGGCATTTGCCACGATCCTGGCCGTGGTTGCCGGGCTAACCTTGGCAGGGGCTTCTGCGGTTTCTCACGATCTCTATGCCTGCGTCATCAAAAATGGCAAAGCAACCGAGCGTGATGAGCTGAAAGTTTCCAAAATCACCGTGGTGTTGCTCGGGGTGGTGGCTATTGCGCTGGGGATCCTGTTTGAGAAGCAGAACATTGCCTTTATGGTGGGGCTGGCATTCTCCATTGCGGCCAGCTGTAACTTCCCAATCATCATTCTTTCCATGTACTGGTCACGCCTGACCACGCGGGGAGCAATGATCGGCGGATGGCTTGGTCTGTTAACCGCAGTGATCCTGATGATCCTGGGCCCGACTATCTGGGTACAGATCCTCGGCCATGCCAAACCGATTTATCCTTACGAATATCCTGCGCTGTTCTCTATGCTGGTCGCGTTTATCGGCACCTGGTTCTTCTCTGTGACCGACAATTCGTTGGTTGGGCAGCAAGAGCGCGTGAAATTCCGCGCCCAGTTTGTACGTTCACAAACCGGGCTGGGGATTTCGCAGGGAAGTGCACACTAAGGCGTTCATTTGGGCTGAGGTTGACTCGGCCCTGCTTTAAAGAGTTAGCCTGCTGGGTCTTCTGGCAGGTTAATTTGCAGATCGAGTATTA
>NZ_BAAKUJ010000012.1:0-524 GCF_059697885.1 Serratia sp. NCCP-200 | reverse complement strand
TCACCCTAACCCTCTCCCACAGGGAGAGGGAACCGATCGAGCTCGCGGGTCTCTCTGTGTAATACTTCATCTTTCTGCTTTCTTCCAACGTCCTGAAGCGGTACGGGCTCACCAACCTCTCCCCACTTTCCGAAGCAGTACGGGCTCATCCACGACGCCGGACGGCTCCCTCTCCCTCACACAGGGGTTCAGGTTGTTCCCGTTCGTTGCATTGGGAGAGGGCGGGGGTGAGGGGGATTTCCGTTTTCGATGCATAGCAAAAAGGCCATCCTTGCGGATGGCCTCTTGGCTTAATTGATGCCTGGCAGTGTCCTACTCTCGCATGGGGAGACCCCACACTACCATCGGCGCTACGGCGTTTCACTTCTGAGTTCGGCATGGGGTCAGGTGGGACCACCGCGCTATTGCCGCCAGGCAAATTCTTTTTCATTCTTGGCCGTTACTTTCGTAACCACCAGAACCAATCTCGGAACCAGCTGAAAATCTACTTCAATCTCTTCAAAACACCTTCGGTGTTGTAAGGT
>NZ_BAAKUJ010000011.1:0-70821 GCF_059697885.1 Serratia sp. NCCP-200 | reverse complement strand
AGAAAAGAATCAGGCTACTTTTTTATAACTCATGATTTTTGACACACGCCCGGTATTGGCTGAAAAACCTGTAGGGTATGCGAACCGCCTTTCACGGTTTATGCCCTTAACGATCCTGTTTTGGGATCGCGATCGGAATGACGGATCATAGCGCAATCTGCGCAAGAGATCCTCCCCTTCATCACAGATTAGATCCATTTTATCCACAGCCCTTGAAGAGTGGCCAGTTTTTAATCAGTGCTGGATCGACACCGATGAGATCTGAGCCTGCGGGGCCGGGTTTTAGCGCCTTTCACAGGTTATACCTGGTTATCCACGCAGATCCTTGCAGAAAACACGCAGGATCGTACGGAGATCCTTGTGATTTACCCCCGAGTCCGTATAATCTTCGCCCACGTGTGATACCTGGTTCCTTAATGGTGAGTCATTTAGCCAAGACAGGATTCTGCGGTGACCACGGGCCAACACCGGATTTTACTCCGAATTGGCAGACAACCAGGTAGGCTAGCGCGATGTGAATTGACTCAGGACTGTACAATTATTACAATCCCGCCTCTTTATGTATTGCGATTGAGGCGTCGGTCATCTTCACGCCGAGTAGCCAAACGCATTTGACTTATCAGTATTTCATTTAAGTTTAGGTAGAAATCGCTATGAAACGCACTTTCCAACCGTCCGTACTGAAGCGTAACCGTAGCCACGGTTTCCGTGCTCGTATGGCCACCAAGAATGGTCGTCAAGTTCTGGCCCGCCGTCGTGCGAAAGGCCGTACTCGTCTGACTGTTTCTAAGTAATAAAAGCTAACCCGCTGAGTGGTTAAGCTCGCTTTTCCTAGGGAGTTACGTTTGTTAACTCCCACTCATTTCACTTTCGTCTTCCAGCAGCCACAACGGGCTGGCACGCCGCAAATCACCATCCTCGGCCGCCTGAACCAGCTGGGGCATCCCCGCATCGGTCTTACCGTCGCCAAAAAACACGTCAAACGCGCGCATGAACGCAACCGGATCAAACGCCTAACCCGCGAAAGCTTCCGTTTACGTCAGCACGAGCTACCGGCGATGGATTTTGTGGTGGTGGCCAAAAAAGGGATAGCGGATTTGGATAATCGTGCACTGACGGAAGCTTTGGAAAAATTATGGCGTCGCCACTGTCGCCAGGCTCCCGCATCCTGATCGGGCTGGTTCGGGCGTATCAGCTCGTACTCAGCCCGCTGCTTGGGCCACGTTGTCGCTTCCAGCCGACATGTTCTCATTACGCAATTGAGGCATTACGCAGGTTTGGCATGTTAAAAGGCAGTTGGTTGACATTGAAACGCGTATTAAAATGCCACCCTTTGAACCCAGGTGGCGATGATCCCGTGCCGCCGAAAACCGACGATAACAGAGAACACTAACGATGGATTCGCAACGCAATCTTCTCCTCATCGCTCTGCTGTTCGTGTCTTTCATGATCTGGCAGGCCTGGCAAGTGGACAACGCTCCGCAACCAGTAGCCACCCAGACCACGCAACAGACTGCGAACCCAGCAACCGGTGATGCCGCAAGTTCAGCTGTACCAGGCAGTGGCCAGGGTAAACTGATCACCGTTAACACTGACGTGCTGTCGCTGACCATCAATACCCGTGGTGGCGATATCGAGCAGGCTAAACTGTTGGCCTACCCGGAAACCCTGGGTTCATCGACTCCATTTACGCTGCTGGAATCCACCCCGTCATTCGTCTACCAGGCACAAAGCGGCCTGACGGGCCGAGACGGCCCGGATAACCCGGCAAACGGCGAGCGTCCTCTGTTTGAGGCGGCGCAGGATACCTTCACGTTGGCTGATGGCCAGGATGAACTGCGTATTCCGCTGACCTTTACCGGCAAAGACGGTTCGGTCTTCACCAAGACCTTTGTGCTCAAGCGTAACCATTATGCCGTTGGCGTGGACTACTCCATCGTCAACAAAAGCGCGACTCCGCTGGAACTGACCCTGTTTGGCCAGTTGAAGCAGACCACCGACTTGCCTAAGCATCGTGACACCGGCAGCAACAACTTTGCGCTGCACACCTTCCGTGGTGCGGCTTACTCATCCAGCGAAGACAAATACCAAAAGTATGCGTTCGACAAGGATGAGAATCTGAACGTCACCACCCAGGGCGGCTGGATTGCGATGTTGCAACAGTACTTCGCCACCGCGTGGGTGCCGCAGACTCAGGGCGTCAACACGTTCTATACCTCTAAACCAGGTACCAACCTGTCTGCCATCGGCTTTAAAGCTGAGCCAGTGATTGTGCAACCCGGCGCTGAGAAGCAGCTGAATGCTACCCTGTGGGTTGGCCCGGAGCTGCAAGATCAGATGGCCCAACTGGCACCGCATCTGGATCTGACCGTCGATTACGGCTGGCTGTGGTTCATCTCCCAACCGCTGTTCAAACTGCTGAAGTTCATTCACAGTTTCATCGGCAACTGGGGCTTCTCGATCATCATCATCACCTTCATCGTGCGCGGCATCATGTACCCGCTGACCAAAGCGCAGTACACCTCGATGGCCAAAATGCGCATGCTGCAGCCAAAACTGCAGGCGATGCGTGAACGTATCGGTGATGACAAGCAGCGTATGAGCCAGGAAATGATGGCGCTGTACAAAGCTGAGAAGGTGAACCCGTTAGGGGGTTGCTTGCCGCTGGTTATCCAGATGCCAATCTTCCTGGCCTTGTACTACATGCTGATGGGCTCGGTTGAGCTGCGTCATGCGCCGTTTATCTGGTGGATCCATGACCTGTCGGCGCAAGACCCGTACTACATCCTGCCAGTGCTGATGGGTGTGACCATGTACTTCATCCAGAAGATGTCACCAACCACCGTGACTGACCCGATGCAGCAGAAAATCATGACCTTTATGCCGGTGATCTTCACAGTGTTCTTCCTGTGGTTCCCGTCTGGTCTGGTGCTGTACTATATCGTCAGTAACCTGGTGACCATCGTCCAGCAGCAGCTGATTTACCGCGGGCTGGAAAAACGTGGTCTGCACAGCCGCGACAAGAAGAAAGTCTAGTATTGTTTTAGGCAACACCCGTAGGGGCCTGTGCCCCTACGACATCAGTCACGTTGCCAGTAGAGGCGGTCATTAGACCGCCTTTTTGCATATTGTCAGAGAGATAAACCGCTATGAACACCACCGATACCATCGCTGCTCTTGCTACCCCGCCCGGACGCGGCGGTGTCGGCATCCTGCGCATTTCTGGCCGCGGAGCCAAGGACGTTGCCCTGGCGGTACTCGGTAAACTGCCTAAGCCGCGTTATGCCGATTATCTGCCGTTCCGTGACGCCGAAGGCAGTACGCTGGATCAGGGGATCGCACTGTGGTTCCCCGGCCCCAATTCCTTTACCGGTGAGGACGTGCTGGAACTACAGGGCCACGGTGGGCCGGTGATCCTCGATCTGTTGCTCAAACGCGTGTTGGCGCTGCCAGGCGTGCGGATTGCCCGCCCTGGTGAGTTCTCGGAGCGCGCTTTCCTCAATGACAAGCTGGATTTGGCCCAGGCCGAAGCCATTGCCGATCTGATCGATGCCAGTTCCGAACAGGCAGCCCGTTCAGCCATGAACTCGTTGCAAGGTGCTTTTTCCCTGCGTATCCATCAGCTTGTGGAAGCGCTCACTCACCTGCGCATCTATGTAGAAGCGGCAATCGACTTCCCGGATGAGGAGATCGACTTCCTTTCGGACGGCAAAATCGAAGCCCAACTAAACGGCGTAATGGCCGATCTGGACGGCGTGCGGGCCGAGGCGCGTCAAGGCAGCCTGCTGCGTGAAGGGATGAAGGTGGTGATCGCCGGGCGGCCCAACGCCGGGAAATCCAGCCTGCTCAATGAGCTGGCAGGGCGTGAAGCGGCCATCGTCACCGACATAGCAGGCACCACGCGCGATGTATTGCGCGAACATATTCATATCGATGGCATGCCACTGCACATTATCGATACCGCCGGGCTGCGGGAAGCCAGCGACGAAGTTGAGCGTATCGGCATCGAACGTGCCTGGAACGAGATCGAACAGGCGGATCGCGTGCTGTTTATGGTGGATGGCACCACCACCGCCGCCACCGAGCCCGCCGAGATTTGGCCAGAGTTTATGGCACGTCTGCCTAACACCTTGCCGATCACCGTCGTGCGCAACAAGGCCGACATTACCGGCGAGGCATTGGGCCTGAGCGAAGTAAATGGCCACTCACTTATTCGCCTGTCGGCGCGTACCGGTGAGGGGATCGACCTGCTGCGTGAGCATCTGAAACAGAGCATGGGCTTCACCAGCAATATGGAAGGCGGCTTCCTGGCCCGCCGCCGTCACTTGCAGGCCCTGGAGCAGGCGGCACAGCATCTGGTGCAGGGTAAAGAGCAGTTAGTAAGCGCTTACGCAGGGGAACTGCTGGCCGAAGAGCTGCGCCTGGCACAGCAGGCGTTGAGCGAAATCACCGGGGAGTTTACCTCCGATGATCTACTCGGGCGCATCTTCTCCAGCTTCTGTATCGGCAAATAACCCAACGTTCAGATGCACGACCTCTTCAGCGTCAAAAGCCACGCATTAACTCACTGTTGATGCTTGGCTTTATTTTTGTCTCCGCCAAAGCCTGCCTCGCGAGGCCCCGCGCCGGACTCCTGCCACTCCGCTGTTTTTTCATTCAACAGAAGAATAATTAAGAAAAAGATCATGCGAATTCTTAATGAAAAATCTTAACGTAATGCTTACTCTAGCACTCCAGTTTTTTTATGAGCCTCGGTCATGGAGTGAACAATGGCTTGTCATTTTATCCGATGGGATGCGGTTGCAGAGCGTTTAGATACTCATCGGCTCCCTGAAGACCTGATCGAAAGAACTGCTCGCTTTTCCGTCAAGCGCCGCCGGCGTTTTTTGCAAGGCCGGATCCTGTTGGCCGAAATGATATTTTATTTGTATGGTATCCCGGTACTTCCCCCCATTGCTACGGCACCGACCGGGCGCCCGTGCTTTGCCGATCATCATCTACCTGACTTCAGCCTCGCCTATGCTGGCAATACCGTAGGCGTGCTACTGAGCCTGGAAGGCAAGGTGGGATTGGATATTGAGGTGATGCGCGCGCGGAGCCACAACCTGCTGCATCAATACTCCAGCACCACGGAGAACGCATGGATCGCGGCGCAGAACGACCGCTTGGAAGCCGAAACCCAGCTGTGGAGCATCCGCCAATGTGTGCTGAAACTGGCCGGCCTGGGTAACAGTGGCCAGAGTTTGCTGAATTTGCACCCTTTTTCCGGCCAATTACGCTGCAACACCCTGCCTAACGTGCACGTCATGAGTGATGCAGGGGAGTATCTCAGCTGGGCCTGCGCCCATCAGCCTGGCTTGGATCGGCTGATTTGCTGGCAATATGACGATAGCCAGGGCTTACAGAAATGTGGCGAAATTTCATCGCGTAACCCACCTCCCTCCACGCACTTTATGAAATTGACCAGCCTCGCATCTGTTACACGTTGAAAGCACCGATTTAACGTCTGTCTTCGGGGGAATATACAAAACAAAACTTTCCTTAACGCATGATTTACTGCTTTGAATTGTAAAAACAGATAAAGACTTAGCCTCTACCTAGGATACATCCCTTATTTGCCCTATTATCTGCTGGTTGTTCTAAGCTGAGTCTGTTCATCAGAAAAGGGAGAATCAAAATGTCAGAGCAAGCACTAAAGATCGTCACGCTACTGGGGAGCCTTCGTAAAGGCTCTTATAACGCCATCGTCGCACGCGCTTTACCTCAGTTAGCTCCTCAGGGTGTTACTATCGAAGCCCTTCCCTCCATCCGCGATATCCCACTGTACGATGCAGACCTCCAGCAAGAAGAAGGTTTCCCGGCCACGGTTGAAGCCATTGCCGAACAAATCCGTCAGGCTGACGGCGTGATCATCGTAACGCCAGAATATAACTACTCTGTGCCAGGTGGCCTGAAAAATGCCATAGACTGGCTGTCCCGTTTGCCTAACCAACCGCTGGCTGGCAAACCGGTGGCGATCCAGACCAGCTCAATGGGGCCGATTGGCGGCGCACGTTGCCAATATCACCTACGCCAGATCCTGGTGTTCCTGGATGCCATGGTGATCAACAAACCTGAGTTTATGGGGGGAGTGATACAGAATAAGGTAGATGAGCAGGCGGGTGAACTGGTAGACCAAGGCACGCGGGATTTCCTGACCGGCCAGTTGTCCGCATTCAGCGACTATATCCGCCGTGTAAAATAAGCTGCCAGGCGGCGCCCAGAGATAATACTATCGAAGGCGCCGTTTTACATCGTTTTCTCATTAATGTTATTGAAAAACAAAGTTATAAAATCATGCCTTTTTTTATTTTAGCCATCTTTTTGGCTTTTGCCACCAGTCCATTGTTTGCTGCACCCATGCTCTATCCTGAGGGAGAAGAGCCGCTAGAACTGCCTATCCATAGCCCGCTGAGTAAGCCATTACCTCGCTCAGCCTACAATCATGAGGATAAAAAAGCCGGCGCCACATCGCTATATCTGACGCTGATGCGTGAAGATGGCCGTAATATCTGGGCCCCCTTTCAACTTGCTGCCTCCTCGGCCGAACAGGGTCAGACCGAGTTAGCCGAACGTTATCTGCAACTTAGCGCCAAGCGAGGATTGTGGTATTACTACAATCTGCTGGAAGACGACTCGTTCAGCAGCATTCAGCAAAGTGACACCTACCGTTCAATTCTGGCCACCACCAAAGCGCGCTATCAGCAACACGCCGCAAAGTTTGAAGGTAAACCTCACTATGCCGTGCCGAGTGGCGAGCCCCCGGCCGGAGGCTGGCCAACCATCGTCTACCTCCATCCCTACGGGAAAGCCGCCACCATCATTCCAGAGGATCGGTTGCTGTTTGCCGAAGCCGGGGTGGCCTACATTGAGATAAACGGCACCCAGATGCTGGCGGAGGGGAGCTTTCGCTGGTCTAACTACAGCTCTACCAGCACCCAGAACGCCATTCAACGTACCCTGGAAAGCCTGGGCCCCAAGCTGAAGCTTAATCTCCAACAGGTTTACCTGACCGCACGTGGTCAGGGGGCGCTACACGCGGCTAACCTGATGGCCAATTACCCGCAGTTTTATTCCGGAGCGCTGCTGATTGCCCCGAAGGGCCGCCTCCTACCAGCGAAGCATTCACTGGCAGAAAACAAACGCATCATGATTGCCTATTACGATCGACAGAATTTCAACGATCGAGCGCTGGCTCTTGATTTTGCTGACTTGTTCAGAGGCAAAAATCAGGTCGAGATCGCCAATTTTGCCGAAGGGGAAGATAATATCGGTGGCTGGCAGACGCGGTATAACCGGCCTTTACGCTGGGTAATGGGTAGAGAACAGGATGCCTCACCCGGCGCTTGAGAGTAACAGGAGCTTACAACGGGGCGCAGCATGCTGCGCCCCGCGTAGCGGGCATTAATGCCCGTCAACGAACGCAATTTTCAGCACGAACAGCAGCGCCACCACGATCACGCAGGGGCTGATTTCACGCCAGCGGCCGGTGCCCAGCTTCATGATGCAGTAAGAGATAAAGCCCAGGGCAATCCCTTCGGTGATCGAGAAGCTGAAAGGCATCATGGCGGCGGTCACAAAGGCCGGAACCGCTTCGGTCATATCTTCCCACTTCACCCGCGCCAGGCTGGAAGTCATCAGCACCCCCACATAAATCAGCGCGCCCGCAGCAGCATAAGTTGGCACCATTCCCGCCAGCGGTGACAGGAAAATCACCAGCAGGAAGAGAATGCCTACCACCACGGCGGTCAGGCCCGTGCGCCCACCAACGGCCACCCCAGAGGAGCTTTCAATATAGGCGGTGACCGAAGAGGTACCCGCAAATGCACCGGCTACCGAGGTGATGCTGTCCACGTAAAGCGCCTGCTTCATACGCGGGAACTTGCCGTTTTCATCCGTCAGACCAGCCTTGTCGGTCACTCCGATCAGCGTACCCGAGGAGTCAAACAGGTTGACCAGCATAAAGGAGAAGATCACACCTGCCAGGCCGATATTTAGCGCCCCGGCGATATCCACCTGGCCGACCACGGAGGTGACGTCCGGCGGTAGGGAAAATACGCCGCCATACTTCACGTCGCCCAATGCCCAGCCGATCAGCGTGGTTACCACGATAGAAACCAGTACCGCCGCATGAATATTACGCGAAGCCAGCACCGCGATAATAAAGAAGCCCAAGGCTCCCAACAGTACGCTGTGGGAGGTCAGATTGCCTACCGCTACCAGCGTATCCGGGTTGGCGACCACGATACCGGCGTTTTTCAGCCCCATCATGGCGATAAACAGGCCGATACCGCTGGTGATGCCCACGCGCAGGCTCAGCGGGATATTGGCAATCATCCAGTAGCGGATACGGAAAATGGTCAGCAACAGGAAACCGATTGCGCCCCAGAAAATAGCACCCATGCCGACCTGCCATGAAATACCCATCGCGCCGACCACCACAAACGCGAAGAACGCGTTGAGGCCCATCGCCGGAGCCAGCGCCACCGGCAGGTTAGCCAGCAAGCCCATCAGGATACTGCCCAACGCGGCAACCAGGCAGGTGGTGACAAACACCGCCTGAGTGTCCATGCCCGCCGCGCCCAGGATCTGCGGGTTAACGAACACGATATACACCATGGTTAAAAAGGTGGTGATGCCGGCAATCGTTTCCGTACGTACCGTGGTGCCGTGCTGCTTGAGTTTAAACACGCGCTCAAGCAAGCCCTGATTGGCATCAAGGCTGAGGTCTTGTTTGCTCATTATAGAATTCCGAAGAGGGATTAGGACTGTCGCTGGCTATCCTATAACAAAAAGTCCGGGTTTTGACCTCGCTCACAGGTTTTTTTCGCCATCTTTACGGCTAAAACGGCCAACAAGTTGTATTTATTGAGATTGATTGCCAAAGAGGGACAATACGCGGCGATCCGGTTAAAGTAACAGCAGTCATGACTTAACCGAGGGCGCTTACCCCAATGAATCAGGTTGAATGTGTTTTATTTGATTGCGATGGCACGCTGGTAGACAGCGAAGTGCTGTGCAGCAAGGCCTATGTGCATATGTTTGCCCACTACGGTATCGAGCTGGCGCTGGATGAGGTATTTAAAAAGTACAAAGGGATCAAGCTCTACGAGATCATTGAGCGGGTTAACACCGAGCAAGGGGTCAATTTGCCCGCCAGCGATCTGGAGCCGATTTTTCGCCAGGAAGTGGCCCGTCTGTTTGATGCCGAGCTCCAGCCGATTGCCGGTGCACGGGAGTTGCTGGCACAAATGACTGCCCCGATGTGCACCGTTTCTAACGGCCCGGTGAGCAAAATGCAGCATTCGCTGGGGTTAACCGACATGCTGTCCTATTTTGATGACCGGTTGTTCAGCGGCTACGATATTCAACGCTGGAAACCCGATCCGGCCATCGTATTCCATGCCGCCCAACAGATGCAGGTGCCCGTAGAGCGCTGTATTCTGGTGGATGATTCCGTTGCCGGTGCCCAGGCGGGGATCGCGGCTGGCATCCCGGTGTTCTACTTCTGTGCCGATCCTCATAATCAACCGATCGAGCACCCGCTGGTGACGACCTTTGACGATCTGGCTCAACTGCCTGCGCTATGGCAACAGCGGGGTTGGCAACTTACCCGTTAAACCACGTTGATATTCAGCGGGGAAAATACCCCGCTGAACTTTATCGATTAACGATAAGATCCCAGCGGAACTTCGGCGTCAGGCTCATGGGTAATTCTGTTACGTAAGTCCCGGCGTACTATCTCAATCACCCAAAACCAAAATATATGCCCCAAAATTTCAGAAAGATACTCATCAAATGGCAGCATTGAAAGTGGGGGAGTCAAACCAAGCAGAGGGAAACTAATGCCATGCACGGCAACGGTGGCAATGATACCCGCCAACACCCCCTGCCAGAGTTTGATCTTTGGAAAAACTTCAGCAACCAAGCAGTAACCGATAGCAAAGACCAGCGAAAATATGACGTGTGTAACCATAACCGGGTTAATAATATGCTCAGAAAAGGTATATACCGTGCCGGTTGGATCTATCCCAAGATAATCTCTTAAAAAAAGGTAGGGCGGGTTAAATTCAGCCCGGCCATCACTCAGGGTTCTTGGCGGTAGCGGAACCTCAGCCCCCCATTTGACAAAAGCAGAGAGGATCCCGCCAATAATGCCAACAAACAAGGCAACGCCATACCGCCGCCGACTTGGTTCCGTTCTAATAAATAACGCACTAATTTTCATAATGATAACCATCCAATGAAAATATATAAATCAATCTTATTTATACTCTAAATCACTCGAGCTGCATGACAAAAACGCAATACATTGATCACAATCATAAATTTAACGTAAAGCGATAAGAAATCATTAGTAACCATAAGACATCAAGCCCCCAAACCATGCTAATTAATTAGCCAGGGTATAGATAGGGGCAACCATTCCTACTGTAGCCTGATTAACTAGCCGGTAGCGGCGGGCGATTACGCCACCAGCGCCAGCTGCGTTTCAGCGCTTTGGTCTGCGGGCTAAGACGTTTGTTCAGCCCGTTCGCCAGCACGTCCAGCGTCAGGCAGAAAATAAAGTAGACCAACGCCACAAACAGGAACACCTCCATCGGGTAAACCATGCTGCGGTTATTGACCTGAGTAGCCAGGAAGGTCAGCTCACCCACGCCGACGATGTACGCCAGCGAAGTGTCTTTAATCAGCGAGATCCACTGATTGATAAACGAAGGCACCATCATGCGCAGCGCCTGCGGCAAGACGATCATCCGCAGCACCTGCCAGCGGTTTAAACCGAGCGATAGCCCCGCCTGCCACTGTCCGGCACCGATAGCCACGATGCCCGCTTTTACCGCATGGGCCAGATAGGCCGAGGCGATCAACGCCAGCGCGCACACTACGGTGGTAATTTCCGGGATATCGACGCCAAACACGATTGGCAGCAGGAAGTAAGTCCAGAAAATCAGCATGATCACCGGGATGGCGCGGAAGAACCCAAGCACCATCGCCAACAATCCGGCCAGCCCCCCACGCGACATCGCCAGCGCGACACCCAGCAACGTGCCCAGAATTGCCGAAGCCAGCCCGGCCATCAGGCTGATCGCCAACGTCAACGCAGCACCGCCCAAAGGCCCGTCCGGGAAGGTGCCCCACAGCAGGTAACCCAGGTTTTCCTGGATAACGGTAAAGTCCATCTTAGTGCCCCCCCAGCGGTTTGCGCTGTTGACGCCACATGCCCCAACCTTCCAACAGGGCAATAATGGCGATATACAACACCGTTGCCACGCCAAACGCCTGGAAGGTTCGCAGGGTTTCGGTTTCCACCTGGCGCGATGCGTAAGACAGCTCAGCCAGGCCGATCGCCATGGTTAACGATGAGTTCTTAATCACGTTCATGTACTGCCCCAGCAGCGGCGGGAAAGCGATTTTCAGCGCCTGCGGCAACACCACATAGCGCATCGATTGCCAGCCGGTCAGCCCTAGCGCGTAGGCCGCATGCTTTTGCCCACTGGCGACGCCACGGATGCCGGAACGGATCTCTTCGGCAATAAACGCGGTGGAATAAAGCGTCAGGCCGAAGAAGCCTGCCAGGAATTCAAACGAGGGCCAGTCGAGAAAGCCTAACTGATGGGGGGTATTCAGCCATTGCATGGTGAAGGAGGGCAAGATTTGCCCGGCGGCGAAATACCAGAAGAACAGTTGCACCAGCAGAGGAGTATTGCGAAATAGCGCGCTGTAGGTCACCGCCAGCCAGCTTAAGGGGCGCAGGCTGCTGTCCCGCATCGCCGCCAGACCAAAACCCAGCAGCGTTGCCGCAAGCCCGGCACAGGCCGACAGCCATAAGGTCATCAAGAAGCCATTCCATAGCCAGCTCAGATACTGCGGCGCCAACAGCCAGTCTGAGAGTTGTTGCAGATTCATACGAGGTACTTCCCCTCACCCCAACCCTCTCCGCCACGGTACAAAATCAGGGGGAGAGGGAAAAGGGAGATTAGGCTTTAGGTTGCTGATCCAATGGGCCGATCTTGAAATCGCCACGCGGTTGGGCGGTTTTGGTTTCCGGGCCGAACCAGCGATCGTAAATCTTCACCGCATCGCCGTCTTTTTCCAGTTTGATCAAGGTATCGTTAACGGTAGCCGTGAGGCGATCTTCGCCTTTCGGGATACCAACGCCCTGATATTCTTTGGTGATGCTGAACGGAGAGATTTCAAAGTCGGCTTTTTGCGCGGCGGGCAGGTTGCCCAGCAGGCCAACCAGCTTGGCATCATCCTGGGTGATGGCCTGCACGTTGCCGTTACGTAGGGCAACAAACGCCAGTGGGGTATCGTCGTAAGAGATCACCTTGGCCGTTGGGTAGTGCTCACGCAGGGTAATTTCCTGCACGGTGCCTTTATCCGCGCCGATGCGCAGTTTTTTGATGTCTTCCGGGGTTTTCAGCACGCCCTTATGAGCAATGAATTTCTGGCCGGTAGCAAAATACGGCACGCTGAAATTCACCTCTTTGGCACGCTCGTCGGTGATGGTGAAATTGGCCGCGATCAGATCAACCTTTTTGGACACCAGCAAAGGAATGCGGTTAGCCGGGTTGGTGGCGCGCAGTTCAACCTTGACGCCCAGCGCCTTACCGATGGCTTCGGCCACGTCCACGTCATAACCCACCAGCTTTTTGCTCTGCGGATCGACATAACCAAACGGTGGGTTGCTATCGAATACCGCAATACGCACCACGCCGGCTTTTTGAATATCATCGAGTTTATCGGCATGTGCCACACCGGTGGCAAGGCTGGTCAGGCTGGCTAACAGAGATAAGGCTAAGACGCGCTGTTTCATGAAAGGCTCCCAAGTGATTGATGTCCCGCTGGCTGATAAGCTAGCAAGCCTCACTTAGGTCAGGAAATAATATTAAACGCTATAGTTATAACCTTTTTAACTTTGCGGTTTTTAAATGGCATAAAGGCGCCGTCTTCAGCGCCTTCTGGAGTAAATCACTGGTTGAATTACGCTTTTTTCTCGTCTTTACCGTCTGACAACAGTTTGTCCAGCGCATCGCCACCGATATGGCGGAAGTCCTGGCCTTTGACGAAGTAGAAGATGAATTCGCAAATATTCTGGCAGCGATCGCCGATACGCTCGATAGAGCGGGCACAGAACAGCGCCGTCAGCACGCTCGGAATGGTGCGCGTATCTTCCATCATATAGGTCATCAGCTGACGCACGATACCTTCATATTCCTGATCGACCTTCTTGTCTTCGCGGTAAATCCGGATCGCTTCATCCAGATCCATACGCGCAAAGGCATCCAGCACGTCGTGCAGCATCTGCACGGTGTGGCGGCCCAATGACTCCAGGCTGACCAGCAACGGCTGATGCTGGTGCGAGAATTTCTCCAGTGCGGTGCGACAGATCTTATCCGCTACGTCGCCAATGCGTTCCAGCTCGGAAATGGTCTTGATGATCGCCATCACCAGGCGCAGGTCGCTGGCGGTCGGCTGGCGTTTGGCAATGATGCGCACGCAGGCTTCATCGATCGCCACTTCCATCATATTGACCTTGGCATCGCCCTCAATCACCCGCTTGGCCAGTTCACCGTCCTGGTTATGCATCGCGGTAATGGCGTCGGTCAGCTGTTGCTCCACCAGCCCGCCCATGGTCAGCACCTGGGTGCGGATGTGCTCGAGTTCAGCGTTGAACTGGCCGGAAATGTGTTTGTTTAAATTCAGGTTATCCATGATGCATCCTAATCAACCATAGCGGCCAGTAATGTAGTCTTCGGTCTGCTTTTTCTGTGGCGCGGTAAACAGAGTGTCAGTATCGCTGAACTCGATCAACTCACCCAGATACATAAATGCGGTGGAGTCGGAACAACGCGCCGCCTGCTGCATATTGTGGGTCACGATCACCACGGTGTAGTCAGACTTCAGCTCGCTGATCAGCTCTTCAATCTTGCCGGTAGAAATCGGATCCAGCGCTGAGCAAGGCTCATCCAGCAACAGCACTTCCGGGCGAATGGCAATGCCACGCGCAATGCACAGACGTTGCTGCTGGCCACCGGACAGGCTGTAACCGCTTTGGTGCAGCTTGTCCTTGGTCTCGTTCCACAGTGCTGCCTTGGTCAACGCCCATTGGACACGCTCGTCCATATCCGCACGGGACAGCTTCTCGAACAGGCGCACGCCAAAGGCGATGTTGTCGTAAATCGACATCGGGAACGGCGTTGGCTTTTGGAACACCATGCCCACCTTGGCACGCAGCAGCGCGATGTCCTGGTTATCCGTCAGGATGTTTTGCCCGTCCAGCAGGATATCGCCTTCGGCACGCTGCTCGGGGTAGAGCTGGTACATCTTGTTGAAGGTCCGCAGCAGCGTCGATTTGCCACAGCCGGACGGGCCGATAAACGCGGTCACCTTGTTCTTAGCGATATCCAGCGTGATGTTTTTCAGCGCATGGAATTTGCCGTAGTAAAAGTTCAGATCGCGTACCTGAATTTTGCTGCTGGAAGTGGAGTCAACCATACTCATCAAGACTTCTCTCTTTTCACGGTGTCGCCTGAGCGGCACCTAAATTTTTATGAATGCTTTTTCTTGGCGAAAATCACACGCGCCAGGATATTCAGTAACAGTACGCACAGGGTGATCAACAGCACCCCGGCCCAGGCCAGCTGTTGCCATTCGGCAAACGGGCTCATGGCAAACTTGAAAATGGTGACCGGCAGGTTGGCGATCGGCTGCATCAGGTCGGTGCTCCAGAACTGATTCGACAGCGAGGTAAACAGCAACGGGGCGGTTTCCCCTGCTATACGCGCAATCGCCAGCAGCACGCCGGTGATAATGCCGGAAACAGATGCCTTCAGCGTAATGGCGGAAATCATGCGCCATTTCGGTGTGCCCAACGCATAGGCCGCTTCACGCAGCGTGTCTGGTACCAGCTTGAGCATGTTCTCGGTGGTGCGGATCACGATCGGGATCTGTAACAGAGCCAGCGCAATAATCCCGGCCCAACCGGAGAAGTGTTCCATCTTCGCCACCACCACGGTGTAAACGAACAGGCCCACGACGATCGACGGTGCGGATAACAGAATATCGTTGATAAAGCGGATCACTTCCGCCAGCCAGGATTTACGGCCGTATTCCGCCAGATAAATCCCCGCCATGATGCCCAGCGGAGTACCGAAGATGGTTGCCCACAGGATCAGCAAGCCACTACCGGCGATAGCGTTAGCCAGACCACCACCCGCCGTATTCGGCGGCGGCGTCATTTCGGTAAACAACGCCAGCGACATGCCGTCGATGCCCTTGGTGATGGTCGAGAACAGGATCCACACCAGCCAGAACAGGCCAAAAGCCATAGTCGCCATCGACAGGAACAGCGCCAGACGGTTTTTCTGCCGACGCCAGGCCTGCATTTTACGGCGGCTTTCCGCCAGTGCTGCCGGGTTTTGCATATCCATCGTTGCCATGTTAGCGACCCTCACGCTTGGCCAGGCGCATCACCATCAACTTCGACAGCGCCAGGACGATAAAGGTGATCACAAACAGGATCAGCCCAAGCTGCATCAATGCAGAGGTATGTAGCCCGGATTCCGCTTCGGCGAATTCGTTGGCCAGTGCCGAGGTGATGCTGTTGCCCGGCATATACAGCGAGAAACTGTCGAGCTGGTAGGTGTTACCGATAATAAAGGTCACCGCCATGGTTTCCCCCAGGGCGCGCCCCAGGCCAAGCATCACGCCACCGATCACGCCGTTTTTGGTGAACGGCAGCACAATGCGCCAGATCACTTCCCAGGTGGTGCAGCCGATGCCATAGGCTGACTCTTTCATCATCACCGGCGTTTGTTCGAACACATCGCGCATTACCGCCGCAATGTAAGGAATAATCATAATGGCCAGGATCACCCCGGCAGCCAGAATACCGATACCAAATGCCGGGCCGGAGAACAGCTCGCCAACGATCGGGATACCGGACAACACTTCCCCCACCGGGGTCTGGAAATATTTGGCGAACAGCGGGGCAAACACGAACAGGCCCCACATGCCGTAAACGATGCTCGGGATCGCCGCTAACAGTTCTATTGCGATCCCCAATGGGCGCTTGAGCCAGTTAGGGGCCAACTCGGTCAGGAACAGGGCAATACCAAAACTGACCGGAACGGCGATAATCAGCGCAATCACCGAGGTGACGACCGTGCCGTAGATCGGCACCAGCGCACCAAACTGCTCGGCTGGCGCATCCCACTCTTTGGTCCACAGGAAGGCAAAACCGAATTTCTGCATACTGGGCCAGGAGGCGATAATCAGCGAAACGATGATGCCGCCCAGCAACAATAGGGTAATCAGCGCCGCCAGTCTGACCAGCGCGCTGAAGATGATGTCACCGTTTTTACCCGGTGCTTTCATGGTCGGCTTGTACTCAGCCATAGATTACTCTTCTGTTTAAAGCTTGGAGGGCCTGGCACGCCAGGCCCCGACAGTCAGGTTGAGGCGCGGTTTTCCGCACCCCCTACGTTGTTAGAACAAGGCCTTACCGGAGCTGTCTTTGATGTTGGTCTTCCAGGCAGCACGGATTTGCTCAACCACTTCGGCAGGCAAGGCGGCGTAATCCAGTTCGCTGGCCTGTTTGGCACCGGTCTTGTAGGCCCAGTCAAAGAACTTCAGCACTTCTGCGCCCTGCTCAGGCTTCTTCTGCTCTTTGTGCACCAGGATGAAGGTGGTGGAGGTGATTGGCCAGACGTTGTCGCCTTTCTGGTTGGTCAGGTCCTGCGCGAAGGTTTTGCTCCAATCCGCGCCTTTGGCTGCGGCGCTGAAGCTCTCTTCGGTTGGGCTAACCGCTTTGCCATCGGCAGACACTAATTTAGTGTAGGCCAGGTTGTTCTGCTTGGCGTAAGCGTATTCAACATAGCCGATAGAGCCAGGCAGACGCTGAACGAACGCGGCGATGCCGTCATTGCCCTTGCCACCCAGGCCGGTTGGCCAGTTTACGGTTGAGCCTGCACCAATTTTCTCTTTCCACTGCGCGTTAGCCTTGGCCAGATAGCTGGTGAAGACGAAAGAAGTCCCGGAACCATCAGCACGACGCACCACGGCGATAGCCTGATCCGGCAGCTTGACGCCCGGGTTCAGCTTAACGATCGCCGGGTCATTCCATTTTTTGATGTTGCCCAGGTAGATATCACCCAGGGTTTGACCATCCAGAGTCAGCTCACCGGATTTGATGCCCGGAATATTCACCGCCAGTACCACGCCACCGATCACGGTAGGGAACTGGAACAGGCCGTCCGCAGCCAGTTTTTCATCGGACAGCGGGGCATCAGAAGCACCAAAGTCAACGGTGTTGGCGATGATTTGCTTCACACCACCAGAGGAACCGATCCCCTGATAGTTAACCTTGTTGCCGGTTTCTTTCTGATAAGAATCTGCCCACTTGGCATACACCGGAGCGGGGAATGTCGCACCTGCACCGGTCAGGCTAGCAGCAGCGAAGGCGGACACAGAGGCCAAAGAGAAAGTCGCTGCCACAATACTGGCGACGGTGGTACGCATCAGTTTCATAATCCCTCCTAATGGGATATTTCAAAAATCGACGTTGAGTCGTTTTCATCAGAGTAAGTATTGCTGCAGGAGGGAAAATAGGACAGTTTGGTGACAGTAAAATGTACGAAATATGACAGTTATATTACAGTGGAGAGTGATTGATATTTATTTGATTAAAATCAGTGAGATGACGTCATTCTTAGCCGAAAACCAATCTGCAAAAACCTGCCTGTTGCTGCACTACCTCTCTGAATATGAGCAGTTTTCGCTCTTTTTTACACGCTTGTCATATTGCCAATCGTTGGCGCACTATCCCCAAGTTGCAGGGCGATATCTTAGTAATATTCATAACTGATAGCGTTCCAATAACGGCTGATAGACCTTGCGGGAAAGCCAGGAAATTACCGTCCAAATGCTACGCTGATAAACGTTCAGGTGCCGGACATAAACCATGCTGTATTCAATCACCGGTTGGCAACCGCGAACCCGCTTAAAATCTGGCGCGCCAGAACTCAAATTGAGAAACAGCTTACGATCCATGGTGTAGCGTAACGCAAAGGCGATCAGACGACGATATAGCGCCAATGATGCGGGTAATTCCGTCCGATAGCCGACGATCGGCACCGTTACCGTCTGTTCCAACTGAACCATTCCCAACACCCCCACCATTTGCTGCTGGTGGAACAAGCCGTACAGTTGCAACACACCAAGCTGCGAGGCCTGAGATAAATAACCGGCGGTGAACTGCACATTCTGGCGGCTGTATTTATCCAAGTAGAGCTGGTTATAAAGGCGTTCGGCACACTGCATCTGCTCGGGATCATCGACAGACAACCGTTTGAACTCCCATCCCATCTGATGCAGCAGTTTGTCATCCCGGCGCGCATTGATTTTTCCCCACCAGCGTAAAGGATCGTCCAGGCAATAAACCTGACGGCTGACGATAGGCAGCCAACCTTGCCGGGAAAGCCGCGCCAACAACTCGGGGGTCTGCTGCCCATTGAGCGAACGGATCATCAAAGTATGCCGGGGATAGCGCTGCAATGCCTGTTGCCGCAACGTGTCGGTATCCAGGGATTGCCAGTGGCTGCTGGTCATATTGGTGGAAAGGCACTGATTATTCAGCACCTGGAGCCGATCGACGTGTGCCAGCAATAAGGGCCACTTCAGCAACAGCGTCAGCCCATTGCACAGCGCCCGCAACGCGCTGTTATCGATTTTGATAATTTCATCCCGCGCGTAATCGACGATCAGCGCCAGCGGGGAAACCACATAGCAATTACCGGGCACGTAATCATTGACCGTCGCCGGTATCCAGAAGCCATCCTGTTGATACTCGGTCATCGACGTCTGAAGATTGGCAATCATGCCTGGCTGTTGCAACAGGGTCACTTGCAGGCGCTGCCAATGATTAACCTGTTCCATGCTAGCCATCCCACTCGATGTCGAAGGTGCTGGCATCGGTGAGAGGCCGCCGATAACGCAAGCTGCGGTATCCCATTTCCAACAATGCACACCACTGGGCTCCGGCACTTATCGGCCAACGGTGATCGTTGAGCAGATTAGGCGCTTGGCGAAAGTCCCGCCATAGCGTCACCAACTGCTTATCGCGCCAAGCCTGCCAGGCAAAGAATAACAGTATGATCACGCCCACATGTCCTGCCTTGGGCGGCGCTGGCTGGTATTGCAATTGCCCATCGGCAGCGATGGACATTTGAGCCCCCAGCAAATGTAGGCCGCTGGTGGCCCTGGGATTACACTCAATAACAAAAATCACCCCGTCCTGTTCGATAAAATCGAACGCCACCTGGCCATGAAAGCCGGTTTTTTCCCCAAACTGGAGCACAAAGTCGTCCAGCCGCCGATCCTGATGGGGAACAAAGTAGCTGCCTGCAGCCTGATTGAAGCAATATTTGGGTTGATAAGCCTGATGCACGATCAGCCTGCCGTGCTCAAAAACGGCATAGTTGCACAATGCCACGCCGTTTAATTTCTGCTGCTGCACCCAGGGGATATGCTCGTTGAGCTGCCGATCGTTCAATACACCCGGTTTTGGCGTACGGATCACTTGGCGACCAAAGCGTGAATAAACCGGTTTCAAAATGGTCTGGGGATTGTCGGCAATTTGCGAGCAAGAGTTCAGTAATCGGGTCGCGGGAGTCCGCACCTCACCCAATCCCGTTAACAGGCTCAGGCTTTGGTACTTATGATGCAGTTCAAATAGCAACCGCCGTTCAGGCATCAGCCACTCGGTAGGCCCGATATACGCAGCAAACGCCTGAGAGAGGTAGAAGATCTCTTCACAGGTGGGGATAAGCAGCCCAATGTCATGTTGATCGAGATAACCTTGCAGCTGCTGTTGATAACCGGCAAGGTCCTGGCGCGGGGAGGGAAGCCGTAGATAACCTTCAATCCCTTGTAAAAAGCGGCCCAGCGGCCATTTAAGGCTGTCCGCCAACCAGACGCGGTGCCCGCTGCGCAACGCAATACGTGCCCACTCTATTGCGACCGGAGCCCGTGCTCCAGTAATCAAAATATTCATTATCTACGTATACCCTTCCCTGTAGCATCACCCGCCAATCATAGCGTTAATGGTAAAACTGGGGCGAAAAAAATACCGTGTTGAGTCACCCAACACGGTATTCATAGCAGGAAGGTTAATGATTATTCCACGGTAACCGACTTCGCCAGGTTACGTGGCTGATCCACATCGGTACCTTTGATCAGGGCGACGTAATAGGACAAAAGCTGCAACGGCACGGTGTAGAAGATCGGTGCAACGATTTCTTCCACGTGCGGCAGTGGGATGATGGTCATCCCTTCGCTGCTGACGAAGCCGGCATCCTGATCGGCGAACACATACAGCTGGCCACCACGAGCACGTACCTCTTCGATATTGGATTTAAGCTTCTCCAACAGCTCGTTGTTAGGCGCAACCACGATCACCGGCATGTCGGCATCGATCAACGCCAGCGGGCCGTGCTTAAGCTCACCGGCGGCGTATGCCTCTGCGTGGATATAGGAAATCTCTTTGAGCTTCAGCGCCCCTTCCATCGCGATCGGGTATTGATCGCCGCGGCCAAGGAACAGAGCATGATGTTTATCAGAGAAACCTTCCGCCAGCGCTTCGATGCTCTTATCCAGTGACAGCATCTGCTCGATACGCGCAGGCAGCGCTTGCAGACCGTGCACAATGTCATGCTCTACGCTTTCCGCCATCCCTTTCAGGCGGCCCAAACGCGCCACCAGCATCAGCAATACAGCAAGCTGGGTGGTAAAGGCTTTGGTTGAAGCAACACCAATTTCGGTACCGGCCTTGGTCATCAGCGCCAGATCGGATTCACGCACCAGCGAAGAACCCGCCACGTTGCACACCGCCAGAGAACCCAAATAGCCCAGCTCTTTGGACAGGCGCAGCGCTGCCAGCGTATCGGCTGTCTCACCGGATTGAGACAGGGTGATGATCAGGCTGCCTGGGCGTACCGCTGACTTGCGATAACGGAATTCAGAGGCGATCTCGACGTCACAAGGCACACCGGCCAACGCCTCGAACCAGTAACGCGCCACCATCCCGGAGTGGTAGGAAGTCCCACAGGCGATGATCTGCACGTGCTGCACTTTTGACAGCAGCTCGTCGGCGTGCGGGCCAAGCTCACTCAGGTCGATCTTGCCATGGCTGAAACGCCCCTCAAGGGTGTTTTTCAGCGCCATTGGCTGCTCAAAAATCTCTTTTTGCATGTAATGACGGTACGCGCCTTTGTCACCGGCGTCGTATTGCACCTGAGATTCGATCTCCGGGCGCTCAATCGCATTACCCTGCTTGTCAAAAATGCTGACGGTGCGGCGGGTCACTTCTACCACGTCGCCTTCTTCCAGGAAGATAAAGCGGCGGGTTACCGGCAGCAGGGCCAGTTGGTCGGAGGCAATGAAGTTTTCGCCTACGCCACGGCCAATCACCAGCGGGCTACCTGAACGGGCAGCCACCAATACGCTCGGATCACGGCTATCCATCACCACGGTGCCATAAGCGCCACGCAACTGCGGGATCACACGCTGAACCACTTCCAGCAGCGTACCGCCCTGCTTCTGTTCCCAATGCACCAGGTGAGCAATCACCTCGGTATCAGTTTCAGAACTGAAGTGATAGCCACGCTCAATCAGTTGTTCGCGCAGCGGTTCGTAGTTTTCGATGATGCCGTTATGCACCACCGCGATGTAATCTGAAACATGAGGATGCGCGTTCGCTTCTGAAGGTTCACCATGCGTCGCCCAACGGGTATGGGCAATCCCGGTACCACCATGCAGATCCTGTTGCTCTGCCGCTTCAGCCAGTTTTTGTACTTTACCGACACGACGTAGACGGCTGACGTTCCCCTCGCTATCCACCACGGCCAGACCCGCTGAGTCATAGCCCCGATATTCCAGGCGGCGTAAACCTTCCAGCAGGATCTCAGCGATATCACGTTGCGCTACTGCACCTACAATTCCACACATCTGTTGTATTCCTAATTAAACGCCTTGCGGGCGCTTTCGATGTCTCGACCTGATTTTTGCCGGTTTTACCGTGCTTCCCCGAGCCTGTAGAGAATGGGGATTATTATGTTTTTCTCTGTACTCTTTAGCGAAAGTACAGAGCAAAACCCTATCACCACCCCTCTCCCAAAGGAGAGGGAGGTAAAAATATTACTTTTTCTTGGTTGGACGCTGCCAGCCTTGAATGTGCACCTGCTTGACCCGGCTCAACACCAGCTCATTATCCGCAATATCACGGGTCACCGTGGTACCGGCAGCGATCGTCACCCCTTTGCCTACGGTGACCGGAGCCACCAACTGAGTGTCCGAACCGACAAACACGCCGTCGCCGATAATGGTTTTGTGCTTGTTGGCACCGTCGTAGTTACAGGTAATGGTACCGGCACCGATATTCACATCGTCGCCAATTTCGGCATCGCCCAGATAGCTCAGGTGGCCGGCTTTGGAGCCTTTGCCCAGGCGGGCCTTTTTGATTTCCACGAAATTACCAACGTGGGCACCTTCTGCCAGTTCGGCACCAGGGCGCAGACGGGCAAATGGGCCAACGGTACAGGCCGCTTCCAGCTGCGCATTTTCCAGCACGCTGTAAGGGCTGATCTCGCAGTCATCGCCAATCACGCAGTCTCTCAGTACGCAGCCAGCACCGATCTTCACGCGGTTACCCAGCTTGACCATACCTTCGATAATCACGTTGGCATCAATGGAGATATCACGGCCATGATCCAGCACGCCACGCAGATCGAAGCGTGCCGGATCCAGCAGCATCACACCAGCCAGCAGCAGCTTCTCTGCCTGCTCGGCCTGATACACGCGTTCAAGCTGCGACAGTTGCAGGCGGTTATTCACGCCTTCAACTTCGCTCAGGCGCGCCGGGTGTACCGCCTCAATCTTGTTACCCTCGGCATGCGCCAAGGCAATGATGTCGGTGATATAGAATTCACCCTGCGCGTTATTATTATTCAACTTGCCCAGCCAGCGCTTTAGATCGCGGCCATTGGCCACCAGAATGCCGGTGTTGATCTCATTAATCTGGCGCTGCTCATCGTTGGCATCTTTATGTTCGACAATGCCCACCACGGTGCCGTTTTCACGTACGATGCGGCCATAACCGCTCGGGTCTTGCAGCTTCACCGTCAGCAGGCCAATGCCACCCTGAGGTTTGGCTGCCAGCAGACGCGTCAGCGTTTCGACGGCGATCAAGGGCACATCGCCATACAGCATCAGCACGTCTTCATCATCGGCAAAATGCGGGGCCGCCTGCTGCATTGCATGGCCGGTTCCCAACTGCTCGGCCTGCAACACCCAGTTTAGTGCATCATTACGCAGGGTGCTTTTCAGCAGTTCGCCGCCGTGGCCGTAAACCAGATGGACGTTTTTGGCACCCAGCTTCATGGCCGCATCAATGACGTGCTGCACCATTGGCTTACCCGCCAGCGGATGTAACACCTTGGGAAGGTCGGAATACATGCGTGTTCCCTTGCCCGCGGCGAGGATAACCACGCTCATTGCGCTGTTAGACATAAGCAACCTGATAACTCCATTTTGATGGACGAAAGTAAAACCGTTTGATGGCGGAATTACTACATATTTCTCTACACGAATCCGGCGCAACCCCTGTGGCTCTAGGCCTGCCATTATCCGGAGTATTCTTATTCAACCGAAAAAAAACTGTCGGCGATCGGCGACGCTTCACGGCGCCGTCAGCGCTAATACAGCACAATGCCTGGCCGGTTGAAACGCTTATTTTAAAACAAAAAAAAAGCGACCCACAGGGGCCGCTTTCTTATTTCCACACGCTGCAGGCAACGCGGGAGTTTACATCGCTTTTCTGGTGAGCTCGATAACGCGCAGTTTCGCGATCGCTTTCGCCAGTTCAGCAGATGCCTGAGCATAGTCGACATCGCCATGAGAGCTACGGATGTGCTCTTCAGCTTTACGCTTAGCTTCCAGCGCTCTCGCTTCGTCGAGGTCCGTTCCACGGATGGCAGTGTCCGCCAACACGGTTACCACGCTCGGCTGTACCTCAAGGATACCGCCGGACAGGTAGATGAACTCTTCTTCACCGTGCTGTTTAACAATACGCACCATGCCAGGCTTGATGGCAGTCAGCAGCGGCGCATGGCCAGGGAAGATCCCCAGTTCGCCTTCGCTGCCTGTCACCTGGATCTTCTGCACCAGGCCGGAAAACATCTGTTTTTCCGCGCTGACGACATCCAGATGGTAAGTCATAGCCATATCACCCTCCTCTCAAGGCGTTACAGTTTCTTGGCTTTTTCCACTGCTTCTTCAATGGTGCCAACCATGTAGAACGCCTGCTCCGGCAGGTGGTCATAGTCGCCGTCCATAATGCCTTTGAAACCACGGATGGTGTCTTTCAGCGATACGAACTTGCCCGGAGAACCGGTAAAGACTTCTGCCACGAAGAACGGCTGAGACAGGAAACGTTGGATTTTACGCGCACGGGATACAACCAGCTTGTCATCTTCTGACAGCTCGTCCATACCCAGGATGGCGATGATATCTTTCAGTTCCTGGTAGCGTTGCAGAATAGACTGCACGCCACGCGCTACGTCGTAGTGCTCCTGGCCAACTACCAGCGGATCCAGCTGACGGCTGGTGGAATCCAGCGGGTCAACGGCCGGGTAGATACCCAGAGAAGCGATGTTACGGCTCAGTACCACGGTTGCATCCAAGTGAGCAAAGGTGGTGGCTGGTGATGGGTCAGTCAAGTCATCCGCAGGAACGTAAACGGCCTGCACAGAGGTGATTGAACCAGTCTTGGTAGAGGTGATACGTTCTTGCAGAACACCCATCTCTTCCGCCAGCGTTGGCTGATAACCTACCGCCGATGGCATACGGCCCAGAAGTGCGGACACTTCGGTACCGGCCAGGGTATAACGGTAGATGTTATCGACGAACAGCAGTACGTCACGACCTTCGTCACGGAACTTCTCAGCCATGGTCAGGCCGGTCAGCGCAACGCGCAGACGGTTACCTGGTGGCTCGTTCATCTGGCCGTAAACCAGGGAAACTTTGTCCAGTACGTTGGAGTCGGTCATTTCGTGGTAGAAGTCGTTACCCTCACGAGTACGTTCACCCACGCCCGCAAACACAGAATAACCGGAGTGCTCGATCGCGATGTTACGGATCAGCTCCATCATGTTTACGGTTTTACCTACACCAGCACCGCCGAACAGACCGACTTTACCACCCTTGGCGAACGGGCAGATCAGGTCCATTACCTTGATACCGGTTTCCAGCAGATCCTGGGAACTGGACAGCTCTTCGTAGCTTGGCGCCGGGCGGTGAATAGCCCAACGTTCTTCTTCGCCGATGTCGCCCTTCATGTCGATTGGTTCACCCAATACGTTCATGATACGGCCCAGGGTAGCTTTACCTACCGGTACTTCAATTGGGTGCTGCAGGTCGGTTACGGCCAGACCACGACGCAGACCGTCTGAGGTCCCCATTGCGATACAGCGAACCACGCCGCCACCCAGCTGTTGCTGAACTTCCAGCACCAATTTCTCGGTGCCGTTTGCAACCTCAAGAGCGTTGTACACTTTCGGTACGGCATCCTGAGGGAACTCGACGTCCACCACGGCGCCGATTACCTGGATAATCTTTCCAGTAGCCATCTTGAATCCTCTACGTAATTCGTAAACCTAGCTTAAACCGCGGAGGCTCCCGAAACGATCTCGGTGAGTTCCTGAGTGATGCTGGCCTGACGCGCCTTGTTGTATACCAACTGCAGCTCTTTGATCAGGCTACCGCCGTTATCGGTTGCGGCTTTCATCGCGACCATTCGTGCGGCCTGCTCGCTGGCCAGGTTTTCCACGACGCCCTGATAAACTTGCGATTCCACATAACGGCGCAGCAAGGTATCAAGCAGCACTTTTGGATCGGGCTCATACAGGTAATCCCAAGATTTTTTCTTCAGTTCACTGTCATCAGAAGGTGGCAATGGCAGAAGTTGCAGTAACTGCGGTTCCTGGGACATCGTATTAACAAATTTGTTGCTGACAACGTACAGCTTGTCTAAACGACCTTCGTCGTAGGCTTGCAACATCACTTTCACTGGACCGATCAGATCCGACAGGGAAGGGTTATCCCCCATGCCGGTCACCTGGGCAACCACGTTGCCGCCCACGGAACCAAAGAAAGAGGCCGCTTTTGAGCCAATCAGCGCTAAATCAGCTTCAACGCCTTTTTCAGACCAGCGTTTCATCTCTGCCAACAGCTTCTTGAACAGGTTGATGTTCAAGCCGCCGCAGAGACCACGGTCAGTAGACACCACCAGATACCCGACGCGCTTAACGTCACGCTCATCCAGGTACGGGTGCTTATATTCCAGATTCCCTAAAGCCAGGTGACCAATCACCTCGCGCATGGTCTCTGCATAAGGACGGCTGGCCGCCATGCGTTCCTGCGATTTACGCATTTTGGAGGCGGCGACCATTTCCATCGCTTTAGTGATCTTCTGCGTGTTTTGCACGCTGGCGATCTTACTACGTATCTCTTTTGCGCCGGCCATCTCTGCTTCTCCTCATTGCCAGTGGCCTGCCGTCTTACAACGGCAGGCCACTATGCGTTACCAGGACTGGGTTGCCTTGAAGGTATCGAGGATGCCTTTCAGCTTGCCTTCGATCTCATCGTTATAAGCACCAGTTTGGTTGATGTGGTTCAGCAGTTCGGCATGCTCGCGGTCCGCAAAAGCAACCAGAGCGGCTTCGAAGCTGACGACTTTCGCCACTTCTACGTCGTTCAGGTAGCCACGCTCGGCGGCAAACAGCACCAGAGACTGTTGTGCGACGGACATCGGCGCATACTGTTTCTGTTTCAGCAGCTCGGTCACTTTCTGACCGTGGCTCAGCTGTTTACGCGTTGCATCGTCCAGATCGGAAGCGAACTGAGAGAACGCAGCCAGTTCACGATACTGTGCCAGAGCGGTACGAATACCACCGGACAGTTTTTTCATGATCTTGGTCTGTGCTGCACCACCCACACGGGATACGGAAATACCCGGGTTAACCGCCGGACGAATACCGGAGTTAAACAGGTTTGATTCCAGGAAGATCTGACCATCGGTAATCGAGATTACGTTGGTCGGAACGAACGCGGAAACGTCACCCGCCTGGGTTTCAATGATCGGCAGAGCGGTCAGTGAACCGGTTTTGCCTTTGACTTCACCTTTGGTGAAGGCTTCAACGTATTCGGCGTTAACACGCGCAGCACGCTCCAGCAAACGGGAGTGGAGGTAGAATACGTCGCCTGGGTAAGCTTCACGACCTGGTGGACGGCGAAGCAGCAGGGAGATCTGACGGTAAGCAACGGCCTGTTTGGACAGGTCATCGTATACGATCAGCGCATCTTCACCACGGTCACGGAAGTATTCACCCATTGCGCAACCGGCATATGGCGCCAGGTATTGCAGTGCAGCGGATTCTGACGCGGTAGCCACAACCACGATGGTGTTGGCCAGTGCGCCGTGCTCTTCCAGCTTGCGCACCACGTTAGCGATGGTGGACGCTTTCTGGCCGATAGCCACGTAAACGCATTTGATACCGGAATCGCGCTGGTTGATGATCGCATCGATCGCCAGGGCGGTTTTACCGGTTTGACGGTCGCCGATCACCAGCTCACGCTGGCCACGACCGATTGGGATCATGGCGTCGACCGATTTGTAGCCGGTCTGTACAGGCTGATCAACAGACTGACGTTCGATAACGCCAGGTGCGATAGTTTCAACCGGAGAGAAACCGTCGTTGTCAACCGGGCCTTTACCATCGATAGGTGCGCCCAGGGTGTTGACTACGCGGCCCAGCAGGCCACGGCCAACCGGAACTTCCAGAATACGGCCGGTACATTTTACCTTCATGCCTTCGGCCAGATCCGAATACGGACCCATTACCACGGCACCTACAGAGTCACGCTCCAGGTTCAATGCAATTGCGTAACGGTTGCCTGGCAGTGCGATCATTTCGCCCTGCATAACCTCGGCCAAACCGTGTACGCGGATGATCCCGTCGCTGACGGAAACGATGGTACCTTCATTGTGAGCTTCGCTCACTACATTGAACTGAGCAATGCGCTGCTTGATCAGTTCGCTGATTTCGGTGGAATTCAGTTGCATGCTCCAGTCCCCTTAAGACTGCAAGACGTCTGCCAGGCGCTCGAGACGGCCACGTACGCTGCCATCGATCACCAGATCACCGGCACGGATAATGACACCGGCCAGTACAGACTTGTCAATTTTGCAATTCAGCTTAACTTTGCGTGACAGACGTTTTTCCATCGCAGCGACAATCTTGGCTTGCTGTGTGTCGTTCAGTGCGCTCGATGAGAGCACCTCGACTTCGACGGTGGATTCCAGCGCGGCGCGCAGTTCAATGAACTGTTGCAGCACCGCAGGAAGGACCAGTAAACGCCCATTTTCGGCCATTACACGGATAAAGTTCTGGCCATGTTCGTCGAGCTCATCGCCACAAACCGCAATAAACGTGTTGGACAAGGTTTCAGGTGCTACCGCACCGGAAAGCAGTTCCGCCATCTGTTCATTACGCGTGACAACAGCAGTAAACGCCAGCATTTGCTGCCAGCGTTCTACGCTTTGGTTCTCAACGGCAAAGTCAAAAGCTGCTTTGGCGTAGGGGCGAGCTACGGTGATAAATTCAGACATCAGCCCCTCCCTCCTTACAGTTCAGCGACCAGTTTATCAACGATGTCGCTGTTAGCAGCTTCATCCACGGAACGTTCGATGATCTTCTCGGCACCGGCAATTGCCAGCATCGCGACTTGCTTACGCAACTCTTCACGAGCGCGCTTACGTTCGGCTTCGATCTCAGCCTGAGCCTGCGCGACGATTTTGTTACGCTCCTGCTCGGCTTCTGCTTTCGCTTCGTCCACGATCTGAGCTTTGCGTTTGTTTGCTTGCTCAATAATCGCCTGGGCTTCCGCTTTGGCAGTTTTCAGCTGGTCGGTCGCAGTGGCCTGCGCTAAGTCCAAATCTTTTTTGCCACGTTCTGCAGAAGCGAGGCCATCAGCAATTTCTTTCTGACGCTTCTCGATGGCTGCCATAATCGGCGGCCATACATACTTCATGCAGAACCAGACAAACAGGATGAACGCGATAGCCTGGCCGAGGATTGTTGCGTTAATATTCACAGCACAATGCCTCTTTAAAAGTTAATTAATGGTTGTTTGTAGAGGGTTACCCCTACTTACGCGACAGCAAACATCACGTAAAGACCCAGACCAACAGCGATCATCGGGATGGCGTCAACCAGGCCCATAACGATAAAGAACTGTGTACGCAACAGCGGGATCAGATCAGGTTGACGTGCAGCGCCTTCCAAGAATTTACCACCCAGGATGCCGATACCGATCGCAGCACCGATTGCCGCTAACCCCATCATAATAGCGGCAGCCATGTACAGCAGATCCATATTCAGGTTTTCCATGACAGTCTCCAGTTTGTTTCAGTTTAATAGTGCAAGTGTTTTAAGAAAATCAGTGCTCTTCAGACGCCATCGACAGATAGACGATCGTCAGAACCATGAAAATAAAGGCTTGAAGCGTAATGATCAGGATGTGGAAGATTGCCCAAGGCAAACTCAGCATCCACTGTGACCACCACGGCAACAGACCAGCAATCAGGATGAAGATCAACTCACCCGCATACATGTTGCCGAACAGTCGCAGACCCAGTGAAACAGGTTTGGACAGCAGGCTGACACCTTCAAGGATCAGGTTAATGGGAATAAATACCGGGTGGTTGAACGGCTGCATGGTTAACTCTTTGACGAACCCACCAATGCCTTTCATTTTAATGCTATAGAACAGGATCAGGACAAATACGGCCAACGCCATCGACAGCGTGATATTCACGTCGGCGGTAGGCACCGCACGCAGTGCTGGCAGACCGAGATAATTCTCAGCGATAAACGGCAGGAAGTCGACCGGGATAAGGTCCATCAGGTTCATCAGGAACACCCAGACGAATACCGTCAGCGCCAGCGGAGCAATCACCTTGCTCTTGCCGTGGTACATATCTTTAACGCTGTTATCGACAAAGCCAACGATCAGCTCAACGGCGGTTTGCAACTTTCCGGGCACGCCGCTGGTGGCGTTTTTGGCTACCTTGCGGAAAACCGCCAGAAAGACCACCCCGAGGACAATGGAGAAAAACATCGAGTCGACGTTAATCGACCAGAACCCCGTCCCGACCTGAAGCTGCGTCAGGTGGTGACCGATATACTCCTGTGGAGTCAAGACTTCTCCTGCAGACATGATGCCTCTTACCCTTATTTAGTTAAGTTCGGTAACTGTTAATCACGGCTGGTGCCACTATCTGCACAATCAACACCGCTAAATAGGTCAGGCCAAGCGGTACAAACGCCGCTTTGAACACCCCAAGCGCCACGATCAGCAAAACGATGGTGATCACGACCTTTAGCCCTTCACCAATGGCGAACGACCAGGCAACCCGTCCGGGTGCCGGCGTCTGTGCCTGATGACGCAAGGCAAACAGCATAAACATGGCATTGGGTAACCAGGCAGCCAGGCCACCTGCCAGTGCCGAACCGCTCCACTCCAGACTTTTCAGGCCGAAAGCAGCGCTGATCAAAACAAAAGTCATTAACTGCAGCAACAGCAACTTGCGTGCAACTTTTCCGCTGTACAGGGACACAGACATGACGTTTGTTCTCTCCGTACCCCTGAGGGGGTATGCCGACGTATAAAACTGCCTTTGCGGTTCTGAGTCAAGCAGCAAAAAACGTGCAAATTATACGGGCCACTCCAACGAATTCAATCGATAAGTAGCGAAAAGGTGAACAATTATTTAAATTTCCCCTTTTCGGGCTATTTTCACAAGAAAATGGCCGGAATAATCGCTCGTATTTATTTGTCTGACTATTCCACAGTTGCGGTAAGAAACGTGCAACCGATCACAATACTGACTATTAATGAGTTATAGCCCAGGTTCACGAGCTAGGTCTTTAGCTTTTTGGGCGATCAAAAAATATTATAAATCAAATCATTACAACGTAACCGTTCAAAAACAATCCTTATACCCCATAAAAACCTTTTATTGACATTCACAGGAATAATAAAGCAACACTCAATTAACACTGACAGCAAATCGGAATCTTTCACACATTGTTGCTAACGTGACTATCACCCACTGCAATGATGCGTTTTTAGCATAACAATGTTAATTAAAGGTAAACAAACTACGGGAGGCCTATCTGATTAGCCTGCTTGCTATTTACCTTCTGTACCCTACACCAATCGCTGATTATTTGATGCTAAACAATTCTGATTTGGCTTTAGTGAGCTTTCAGGACGATCAAATGGCGCTCGCCCTCCAGCTCCGGCACTTGCAAACGCACCACCGACTCCAAAGCAATCCCTTCTGGCAACTGAGCCAACTCGTCTTGCGGGCAAACCCCTTTCAGCGCATAAAAACGCCCCTGCCCTTTGGCTGGCAGATGGTGACACCAGGCCAACATGTCTTGCAGTGAAGCAAAAGCACGGCTGATCACACCATCAAACGGCGGTTCTGCCACAAACTCTTCTACGCGGCTCTGTACCGGCTCGATATTGTTCAACCCCAGCTCATGCTGAACCTGCCGCAGGAAGCGTACGCGCTTGCCCAGGCTGTCTAACAGGGTGAAATGGGCATCTGGCCGCACTATTGCCAACGGAATGCCAGGCAAACCAGGGCCGGTGCCAACGTCGATAAAGCGTGAACCTGTCAGATGGGCATTCACCACGATGCTGTCCATGATATGACGCACCAGCATTTGCTGCGGATCGCGAACGGAAGTGAGGTTGTAAGCCTTGTTCCACTTGTCGAGCATAGCGACATAGCCCAGCAATTGCTGTTTTTGTTGATCGGGAAGCGAAATTCCAGCCGCCGAAAGCAACGAATCCAATTTTTTTTGCACAACAGAGTCCTCTGACAGGCGTGGAACAGCAGGCCAATCTGCAACTGCTCTCTTAGGCAGTCTATGATAATTCAGGCTTGAGGTGATGTCAGCGACCGTTTGCTCAGCAGATAGGCAAACGGCCACTCGGTAAGCGTATTTATGCGCTGCGGCGCAGTAAGCCCTGCTTTTTCAGCCAGATAAGCAAAATGGAGATCGCTGCTGGGGTGATACCGGAAATGCGCGAAGCCTGGCCGATCGAGTTAGGTTTGTGATCGTTCAATTTGGCGATCACCTCATTGGACAATCCGGAGACCTGACGATAATCAAGATCCAGCGGCAGCACGGTATTCTCGTTGCGTTGCTGTTTGTCGATCTCATCTTGCTGGCGAGCGATGTAGCCTTCGTATTTCACCTGAATTTCCACTTGCTCAGCGGCTTCGGTGTCTGCCAGTGCAGGAGCAAAAGCTGCCACCGCAGTCAGTTGACCATAATCCATTTCCGGGCGGCGCAGCAGTTCTTCGCCGTTGGCTTCGCGTGACAGAGGCGCTTTCAGCAGGACGTTAACCTGTTCGACGTTCTCTGAATGTGGGTGCACCCAGATATCACGCAGACGCTGGCGTTCCTGTTCGATGTGCTCAAGCTTTTCGCAGTAGCGCTGCCAGCGCTCATCGTCAACTAGCCCCAGTTCACGGCCTTTTTCCGTCAGGCGTAGATCGGCGTTGTCTTCACGCAACATCAGGCGGTATTCGGCACGTGAGGTAAACATGCGGTACGGCTCTTTGGTGCCCAGCGTACTGAGATCGTCCACCAGTACCCCCAGGTAAGCCTGATCGCGGCGTGGTGACCAGCCTTCGTCTTCAACGGCATAACGTCCGGCGTTCAACCCGGCCAACAGACCCTGTGCGGCAGCTTCTTCGTAACCGGTAGTGCCGTTGATCTGGCCTGCGAAGAATAGCCCCTGGATAAATTTGCTTTCCAACGTCGGTTTCAGATCGCGTGGATCGAAGAAATCGTACTCGATGGCATAGCCAGGGCGAACGATACGAGCATTTTGCATCCCTTCCATCGAACGCACGATTTGCATCTGAACGTCAAACGGCAAACTGGTGGAAATTCCGTTCGGATAGATCTCGTTGCTGGTTAACCCTTCAGGTTCCAGGAAAATCTGGTGTGCATTACGATCGGCAAAGCGCATCACTTTGTCTTCGATCGATGGGCAGTAGCGTGGGCCGATCCCTTCGATGATCCCGGCATACATCGGGCTACGATCGAGGTTATTGCGGATCACGTCATGTGTTTTTTCATTGGTGTGCGTGATGTAGCACGGCACCTGTTGCGGATGCTGGCTAGCGTTGCCCAGGAAAGAAAACACTGGGATTGGCGTATCGCCATGCTGCTCAGCCAGAACGCTGAAGTCTATGGTACGTGCATCGATACGGGGAGGTGTACCCGTTTTCAGGCGATTGACACGCAGAGGTAGTTCACGCAGACGCTGTGACAAAGAGATCGACGGAGGATCCCCGGCACGGCCACCGCTGTAGTTTTCCAGGCCGATGTGGATCTTGCCATCCAGGAAGGTGCCCACGGTCAGTACTACCGCTTTGGCACGGAATTTCAGCCCCATCTGGGTCACTGCACCCACCACGCGATCGTTCTCGACGATCAGATCCTCAACCGGTTGTTGGAAGATCATCAGGTTTGGCTGGTTCTCCAATGCGGTATGAACGGCTTGGCGATACAGGACGCGATCTGCCTGAGCTCGAGTGGCTCGCACTGCCGGGCCTTTGCTGGCGTTTAGTATCCTAAACTGAATGCCTGCATGGTCGATCGCCTTGGCCATCAGCCCGCCGAGTGCGTCGATTTCCTTGACCAGATGCCCTTTCCCGATACCACCGATCGCCGGATTACAGGACATTTGTCCCAGCGTGTCGATATTGTGGGTCAGTAATAAAGTCTGACGTCCCATACGTGCCGCAGCCATGGCGGCTTCGGTTCCGGCATGGCCACCACCGATGATAATGACGTCAAATTGCTCTGGATAAAACATGGAACAGCACCTCGGAGTACTTGCGAACGATCGTTGTTTGCCCTGGGGGGAGGATTCTACTCAAGTTTAGTCGATCGACCAAGCGGTCAGGATCTTAGGTAATTAAAAGAAGATCTTTTTTATTTAAAGATCTCTTTATTAGATCTCTTATTAGGATCGCGATCCTCTGTGGATAAGTGATTATTCCACATAAAGATCAGCCGATTAAGCAGGATCGTTTGCTGTGAATGATCGGTGATCCTGGCCAGTATAAGCTGGGATCTAAATGGCATGTTATCCACAGGACAGAAAGCATACGACGGTTGTTATTGGGATAACTACCGCTTATACCCTGCTTTCAAGCCTAGTTATACACAATCGTTCGCGCGATCTTTAACCTAATTAGAGTAAAATAATCCAATTCTTCAGCCATTCTTCGGCAGGATCCTCGGGAATTTCATGTTGGGTCACGTCGATCTCGAGACGATCGCCGATCCTTTTCGCTCCACGAGCCTGGAAAAGATCGTCGATCTGTTTGATCGCACCACAGAAGGTATCGTACTCGGAACTGCCCAAACCGACGGCACCAAACTGCACCTGAGATAAATCAGGCTGCTGCTCTGCCAGTTGTTCCAGCAGCGGCTGCAAGTTATCTGGTAAATCACCGGCACCGTGAGTGGAGGAAACCACCAACCAGCGGCCTGACAGCGTCAATTCATCCAATTCAGGGCCATGCAGCATTTCTGTTGAGAAACCTGCTTCTTCGAGTTTCTCGGCCAAATGTTCAGCCACGTATTCTGCGCTGCCAAGCGTGCTGCCACTGATCAGAGTGATGTCTGCCATGAATGAATGATCCCAACCTTAAACTCAAGAGGCCGTATTGTACTCTGTGAATCAGCTGGGATCTACCTGTGGATAATATGGGTATAACGATCGGGGGAACCTGGATCCATCGACAACATCAACGGTTCATCAGACACAATTATGGCGCTATTTTTTCATAATTTATTGATTTAATTAGCTAGGAAATCATTGGACGTGGTCTGAAGCCATCTTGCCAACCTTGCCGTGGTGGTTGCTATGTGAGGATAAGTTTTATTTTTCAACTGGTGGATAAGACAGAGGGTCGGGCGAAAGCCCTGTGCATGAGCGCAGAAGCAGGGGGTTACTGGCGGTATGATGACATGATTAACCGCGGCTATGGTTAACCATGTCACCAATTCCTTAAACACTGGCTCTTTCAATGAAGCCTAAGGTCATCAAATAGCAGCTTTGCTCCCCTAGCTTCTTCCGGGCTAGGGGGCAAAAGATCGGTTATAGCGTGATGCGCCCCATCATTAGCAACCAGATGACGATGGCATCAAGCAGCAACAGGATCGCCAGATAAAAAATTTCTTTATTCTGGAACAGCGGCTGATTGTCGCCCTTCTCTTTACGAGACCATATGAACACCGGTAGCCCGCAGGTCAGCAGAATGGGAACCAGCGCCACATACTGGATTTGGCTGGCATAAAGGATAAACAGGCAGAATATGACGCCAAGAATGCCGCTGACAAGGGCAAATTTACGCCCCTTTTTGGCATACTGATCGTACTCACGATTGAGGCAAATTTTCGCCATATACAAGGTCGTAGTGATATATGCAGGCACCACCATCAATGCACTAATGTTGTACATCGTGTTCCAGGCGTCATTAGAAAAATAGACTAATAACATCGCAGCCTGCATCACAAAACTGCTGACCCAAAGGGAAACATTGGCGGCCTGTTTGCTATTGGTGCGCGCAAAAGCGCGTGGGAAAGCGCCTTTTTGCCCGGCAACCATGGGAATTTCAGCGCAAAGCATCGTCCAGGCTAACCAGCCAGCCAGTACTGAAATAATCAGCCCCACGTTCATTAACCAACCGCCCCAGTGACCGACTACTTTCGCCAGGACGCCTGCGGTCGATGGATTACTGACCTGAGCAAGTTCAGCCTGCGGCATAACGCCAAACGGCAATATTGACATCAGTATGTAGATGATAAGCGCCAACAGAAAACCCAGTAGCGTGGCCTTACCGACATCTTTCTTGTTTTTGGCTCGTCCAGAAAGAACGACTGCGCCCTCTACGCCAATAAATGCCCATAGAGTCACCGTCATTGGGGCCAGAATTTGCGACATCAGTGATACGGGCTTAGCGTGGTTGCCGACCCCTTCAACGATTTGTGGTGCAGTTCCCCAAAAGTTGCTAAACAGCTGAGAATAGTTGATTAAGAAGCCCAGTATGACAACAAACAGCACCAGTGGTACAAGTTTGGCGATAGTACCGAGAGTGTTCACAAAACCTGCAACTTTTGTCCCGGACAAGACCAGGAAGTTGTAACCCCAAATCAAAACCGAACCGCAGATAATAGAATTGAGGTTATTCCCATCGGTGAATACACCGGGGAAAAACTGGTTTAACGCATCCATCAAGATTACGGCGAAGGCGACGTTGCCAAAGGCAGTCATCAGCCAGTATCCCCAGGCGACGTTGAAAGCAATAAATGAGCCGAAGCCCTCCTGGGCA
The DNA here is from genome assembly GCF_059697885.1 of Serratia sp. NCCP-200. NCBI lineage: Bacteria > Pseudomonadati > Pseudomonadota > Gammaproteobacteria > Enterobacterales > Yersiniaceae > Serratia > Serratia sp. NCCP-200. The sequence continues at coordinate 34,226 of NZ_BAAKUJ010000011.1, read as the reverse complement.
TACATATAGACGCCCGCCTGTAGGTCTGGGCGCAGGTCGGACAACAGGCGGAATGAGTTCGCGATAAAGTAGATACCAATACCTGCGATAAGCCACGCGATAATGATCGGCCCTACTGCCGAGGTAGCAGCTGTGTTTTGGGGCAGGCTAAATACCCCACCGCCCAGCATAGAACCTACAACAATGGCGATTAATGCAATTAGCCCGAGCTTGTGCTCGCCGTCCGTCTTTGCTGCGTCAGTAGCACTCGTTGCTGATGTTGAAGATTGATTTGACATAAATAAAACCCTTGCATCGGAATAGACATCACCCCGGCCCTGGCGGGTCGGAGTGATGAGATAACTAGCTGATTATTAGCGACCTTTTTTAATTGTTGGAGAAACCCGGCGTTTGAAACGGATCTGTTCCGGCCGCTTCACAGCTTTGCGTTCATCTTCAATGATGGCTCTTACCCAAAAATCACCATTTTCATCAACGTTGATACCCTGGATCTCATGTTCAAAACCTGGGAAGTGCTTATCAAAGTCCTGTAAAGCACGCAGATAGCCCATAATGCCTTTGTCGCCCACTGGCAGACGTTCACCCGGCATTAAGACTGGGATACCTGGTGGGTAAGGAACCAACATGCTGGCGGCAATACGGCCAGAAAAATCATCCAGGCGGATGTGTTCCGCCTTATAGCGCAGCACTTTCTGATAGGCCGCAGACGGAGTCATCACCGGTTCAGGGTCGGTATTAACCGCCTCATTAATGTGGTTCATCAGATCCAGCTCGCGCATTTTTTCATGCATCTGCTGGCAGAGTTGTTTCAGGGTCAAGTTATCGTAATGCGGTGATTGGCCTTTCAAGGACGCAATAGCGTCAACGGCAAGCGCATCAGAGTCATAGAGTTTTTTAAAGGTCAGCAGGCTTTCAATTAACGTGCCCCATTTTCCTTTGGTGATACCAACAGAAAACAGAATGAGGATCGTGTAATCGCCTGTGCGGGCAATTTCAATCCTTTTGTCATCGAGGAATTTGGTAATCAAATAGCCAGGGATCCCCTGTTCTTGGTAACTACCGTCCAGATTAATGCCTGGGCAGGTAATGGTGACTTTTACCGGATCAAGCATGCTATTGGTATCAACCAGATCTTCATCGTGAAAGCCGTGCCAGCTATCGCCCGCACACAATTCCCAACATTCAGGGCCCTGGTTGAGTAGCTCAAGCGGAGCCTCTTCAAAGCTGTACTGTTTACCCGTTGCCTTATCATGAACCTCCGTCGGTTGTAGAACGTCAAAAAACCAGGCTGATTCGCCCTCTTGCTCACGAATCTGGCGTTTAACGGAAACGACGGCTTTACGGAACGCGATGGCTTCATCGATCGACTCCTGTACCAAGGAACGACCGGAATCTCCCTGCATCATACTTACCGCTACATCAATTGAAGCAATGATCGGATAAAAGGGAGATGTGGTGCCGTGCATCATGAAGGAATCGTTAAAATCATCAAAATCCAGCGGCGCGCGGTGGCTTTTTTTCACATGGATCATTGAGGCCATTGATAGAGAAGGCAGCATTTTATGGGTCGACTGCACGGCAAAAATGGTCGGACGATCGGGAGTGTCTTCAACGTCCATGGCGAAACGGTTCTTATACATCGGATGGAAACGGGCATATGCATACCAGGCTTCGTCAAAATGAATACGTGGTACGCTGGCTCCCAGATATTTCACCACGTCATTAACGTTGTAACAGAAACCATCATAGGTACAGTTAGTGACAACCGCATAAGTAGGCGAGGTGTCTACCGCATCTGAAGTCAGCGAGCTTTTGGCGATCAACTCATCAATACTTTCTTTTTTCAGACGTTGAGTCGGTATTGGGCCAATCAGCCCATAGGCATTACGCGTGGGCTTAAGATAAACTGGACGTGCCTGGGAAAGGGTAAGACCATGATTTAGCGATTTATGGCAGTTACGGTCGACAATGGCAATTTCATCCGCTGCGACCGCACCTTGAGCCACGATACGATTGGAACCGGATGAGCCGGAAACGCCATAGAACGTCCAATCAGCGCCAAAAAGCTCTGCGGCGATGTCTTCTGATTTTTTGGACGGCCCAGCATGAATGAGGTAATCCCCCATTTCAGCTGTAGCGACTCCGATATCGGCCCGCATCATGTTTTCGCCGAAGAAGTTGATAAATTCAGTACCGACAGGATGCTTTAAATAGGCCATGCCGCCCATGTGTCCTGGACAGTCCCAGTAATAGTCGCCGTCTTCGGTAAAGTTTTTTAGCGTTTTAAAGTAAGGCGGCAGCAGGTTTTCAGCATATCGGTGAATAAGCGTATAAATACGATTGGCTGTGAAGGTCGGGGTTTCAGAAAATAAATAAATATACTCATTTACTTCTTTGAGTATAGCAAGGGGTACCCTGTCAGTGACATTGTCTTCAGATAATAAGAAAAGAGGTGCAGTGGCATTTCGCTTACGGAAATCCTCAATGAACTCCTGACATTCAATACCTATTTTAGGATTGCTTGGGTCCCAGTAAATCGCTACTGCACTGTACTTTTGGCTTTCATTAATAACCTTCACGGCATCGCTAATCTGATCCACAATGAAGGTGGTAAATCCTCTGGCTTTAACCGCCGCGTTGAGCTCTTCAAGAGCTTGTATCGCGGGGTTATCTTGTTTTAACCCTTGAGAGGATACAAACAAAATGTTGTGATTAAACTTCATGATTAATTACCTTTTTTAATAAACAAATCAGTAGCCACCGATTAATCGGTGACAAAAAATGATGACTGAAAATAATCGGTTACAGCTTTATCGTACCATTCATAAAGAGAAACCCTGTAAATGCATCAAGAGCGATTAATGATAAGAAAAATTTCATTTCATTATCTTTAAATATGTTTTTAATGCCTCCCTCATGAATTCGTGCCCAAAAGAATAACGGTAGGCCCAGCGTTAATAGCATTGGCACCATGGCAAGATATTTCGGTTCGCTGGCGTAAAACATAAACAAACAAAATAACAGTCCTATCACACCACTGATTAGTGCACTGATACGGCCATTACGAGCATAATTATTATATTCACCATTGATACATAACTTGCATAAGTAAGCGGTGGACAGCAGATAGACGGGTAAAACTGTCAAGGCTGAAATCGAGAGCATGGCTATCCAGGCGTTACTTGAAAAGTAAACCATCAAAACCACAAGCTGCATTAAAGCGCTGCTGACCCATAGCGAAACCGATGCCGCTCCTTGATGGTTTCGTTTAGCAAACTTCTCTGGGAAGGCTGAATTTTGAGCTGCAACCATAGGAATTTCTGCACAAATCATGGTCCAGGCTAACCAACTGGTTAACACCGATATCAGCACACCAATATTAATCAGTCTTTCGCCCCACTCGCCGACAACAATCTTCAGGATCCCTGCCGTTGATGGCGTGGCGATCACGCTCAGCTGTTTTTGAGTCAGGACCCCGAAAGGCAGGATAGAAATCAAGATACATATGATAAGTGAAATGATAAAACCAATTAAGGTTGCCCTGCCGACATCTTTTTTGTTTTTTACTCTTCCAGACAACGCAACGGCGCCTTCAACACCAATAAAACACCATAGAGCAACATCGAGTGGCGACTTTATCTGGGAGAATACCGAACCTAGATACTCCTTAGGAAATAAAGGATTGTTTGCCCAGATGTTACTGGTGAGTTCGTTAACGTTAAGGAAATAAACCAGAACGAATACAAATATCACTAGAGGTATTAGTTTTGCTAACGTCCCTATAATATTTACCGCACCTGCCAGTCTTGTCCCAGACAACACTAAAAAATTGAATCCCCAGATAAGAATAGATATGCCAATAATTGAAGGAATATTGTTCCCGCCGCTAAATCCGCCCGGGATAAAGTAATTCAGGGTATCCATCACCATGATACCAAAGGCGACGTTGCTGAAAATAGTCATCAGCCAATAGCCCCATACGACAATAAATGCGCAGAAGGTACCAAAACCTTCCTGAGCATACATGTAGATGCCAGCCTGTAGGTCTGGACGAATATCCGAAAGAATAATAAATGTACGAGAAATGAAAAACATTCCGAAACCGCAGATTAGCCAAGCTATAGCCACAGAACCCACTGCTGAACTGGCGGACATATTCTGGGGTAGCCCATCAACGCCGCTGCCAATCATCGAACTGACGACGATAGCAACTAATGCCAAAAGACCTAATTTTTGATTGCTATCTTTTCCTGCTATGCCTGTAGGCATAATTTAGCTTCCTCTTATAAAAAATAACGGTATAGATTGTTATTTTTTTAGTGTAAATCCTTTTTCCTTTTAAGGTAGAATTCCCGAAATTAATGCTGAGAGTACTAACTAATTTTGAAGGGTATTAGTGTGGAGTTAATTTTTTATACAGATAAAGTCAGTTATCGTAGATAGCTGACTTTATCTGATAGACATTATTTAATGTCGTTAATCCACTGCTTAAATTCTTCCAGCTTGCTTTCAGGTTTTTGCTTGCAGGCTTTGATGACCAATGGAACGTAGGTGGTTTCTACTTCATTCCAGTCAACATAATCGCCTTGCTGAAAAACATTATCTTTATTGACCACCCAGAATGCTACGGGGGTCATTGCCTTGGGATTCAGATCGATAAATTCTTTGCAAGTCATATCCTGCGGGGTTGTTTTAACCGTGGTTTCTGCGTTGGCAACATTAATGCCAGCTACAACCAAAGTGGAAGCGATAAGGATATTTTTGGTAAATTTAGTCATGATAATTATCTCCTGTTAATAATGAAAATATTGAAAAATGTGTCGAAATTATGCGCCGGAGTAACTGTCCTTATGATGGTTAAAACCATAGCTAAGCATGAAGAAAAACCATGAAGTTAACACCATTTCAAGACCGATTAACATTACGGTTAATAGATATGATGTGTTTTCACCAGCACTCAGCCACAGGAATGCAATAGCAAAATCCAGGATGCCGATAAAAATACACCAGTAACGCCCAATCATTTCACTATTGTTAAATGCTGTGGTCAGACGACTCAATCCCCCTAACAAAAATAGAATGCAAATGAGCATTGAAAGAATATTCATTCCTATCATGGGGCTTGATAAAAAACTCACTCCAAGAAAAACATAGATAATACCGAACAGAAGCAATGAAAAAAAACTCGAAGTGTTTTTTATGAAAGCGAATGCGCTGACGAAGGAGTATATCCCTGAAATAACAAATAAGCTTCCTATAAGATAGCTCAAAGCAATGCCAGAATAGACAGGGATCAGTAAACATAAAGTGCCGCACAGTAAAAATAATACGGCTAAAAACAAAGCTGTTTTTTTATATTTACTCAATATCCGGAGACTGAGTTTGTTAATGGTATTACTGTCAATATAAACCATGATCTCTCCCTTGCTTGCCACGCCTGTTATCAGCGCATGATCAAAGTGTAGTTCTATAAAGTGAGAGAATAATATTTTAAACGACTCGTTAGGTATATAAGAGCATATAACGACAGATGTCGTATGATTCCTACATATGTAAGACCTGCATTTATATTGATTAACAGATTAGTGATATAGACATGTATGATTAAATAAGGTAACAAATAATTCACATATTGCAGCAACATCCTATTGATGAAAACGTGACCTCCGTAGACTCGATTTTCAATCTTTTTTAACCGTTCTATCTTTTACTTTCTAACAAAATTATTTTACTCAATCAGGTTTCGGGCTGCCATGCACAGCACCACGGGCCTATCATTGAGGCTTGTGGGCTGTGAAGAATCGCTTATTAAGGCGTAATGGTACGCATGATAGGATTCTGCAGGGAGATCAGCGTCTCCGTTGACTGGATCTCGTCGATGGTCTGGATCTTGTTGATCAGAACCTGTTGCAACGCATCGATCGAACGGCACATCACCTTGATAAACACGCTGTAGTGGCCGGTGGTGTAATAGGCTTCCACCACTTCTTCCAGGCTTTCGAGCTTTTTCAGCGCCGAAGGGTAGTCCTTGGCACTCTTCAATATGATGCCGATAAAGCAGCAGACGTCGTAACCCAGCTGTTTTGGGTTCACATCAACCCGCGTTCCGGTGATGATCCCGGCCTGCTTCATCTTCTCCACCCGCACATGAATAGTGCCCGGGCTGACGGCAAAATTCTTCGCCAGTTCGGCGTAAGGCATGCGGGCATTCTCCATTAACGCGTTGAGGATGCCGCGATCGAGATTATCGATCTGATAAATTTCTGCCATTAAATGCCCCTTTAATTGCCGTTTGTTGAATTATCACCGCTTAAAAATGACTGATTAAAAGCGAAAAGGCAATATTGATTGATGGATATTGAATTTAGGTGCCATTCTGTTGCTTAATCATTGGCAACTAGACAGGTTATTCAAGAGATACGGCAATGAAAAAGCAGTTTATCCAAAAACAACAACAAATCAGCTTCGTGAAATCCTTCTTCTCCCGCCAGTTGGAACAGCAGCTTGGCCTGATTGAAGTGCAGGCTCCGATCCTCAGCCGACTGGGTGACGGTACTCAAGATAACCTTTCGGGCAGTGAAAAAGCCGTTCAGGTGAAGGTCAAAAGCCTACCGGACTCGACGTTTGAAGTGGTGCACTCGCTGGCTAAATGGAAGCGTAAAACCCTGGGCGAGCACGATTTCAGCGCGGGTGAAGGTGTGTATACCCATATGAAAGCGCTGCGCCCAGATGAAGATCGCCTGACGCCGATCCACTCGGTGTATGTCGATCAGTGGGATTGGGAACGTGTAATGGGAGATGGCGAACGTAGCCCGGCTTACCTGCAAGATACCGTTAAGCGGATCTATGCCTCTATAAAAGAAACGGAAGCCGCGGTGAGCCGTGAATTTGGTCTGGCACCGTTCCTGCCAGAACAGATCCACTTTGTTCACAGCGAAACGCTGCTGCAACGCTACCCTGAGCTGGATGCCAAAGGCCGTGAACGTGCGATCGCCAAAGAATTGGGAGCAGTATTCCTGATTGGTATTGGTGGCAAACTCTCACATGGCAAATCCCATGACGTACGTGCACCGGATTATGATGACTGGACCACGCCAGGTATCGAAGGGCTGAAAGGGTTGAACGGTGACATCGTGGTGTGGAACCCGGTGCTGCAGGATGCGTTTGAACTTTCCTCAATGGGTATCCGTGTTGATGCGGCGGCGCTGCAACATCAGCTGACGTTAACCGACGATCTGGATCGCCTGAAGCTGGAATGGCACCAGTCCCTGCTGCGTGGTGAAATGCCTCAGACGATTGGTGGCGGTATTGGCCAATCACGCCTGGTGATGCTGCTGCTGCAACTGTCGCATATTGGGCAGGTACAGTGTGGCGTGTGGGGACCTGAAGTACGCGAGAGCGTTGCTGGGCTGCTGTAACAGCTAGCGACTCCAACGCCGCAGTAAACGGCTTTTTAACCCGGTATCAAAGCGCCAGATATGATCGAAGATGCGCATGATGCCGGGTTTGCCATAGGCTGACATAGCCACCGCATGAAAGCGTTGTTGGTGGCTGTGCTGCTGTGACTTTACCTTCTTGATCACTTCTTCCGGCAACCGCTGGGCAATAAAATCGGAAATAATCACCGCATCGGCGTCAAACCAGTCGCTTTCCGCCATTTTGCCGACGGTGGCGTTCAGGCAGGCGGCCAAATCCGTCCCGCCACGAAAATGCTGGCCCAGGAACCGCACCGCCTGTTCGATACCGCTGGCGGCCGTCAGTTCATAGTGCACAATCTGGCTGGCAAACAGCATGATGTAGCAGCGGCGATTATCTGCCAGTGCGATGCGCAGCAGTGCCAGGCAAAAGGCCTTGGCGCATTGTTCATTAAAGCCGCCCATTGAGCCGGAAGTATCTACGCAGACAATAAATGGCCCGCGTGGCTGCCGGTCCTGCTGCTGATGAGTGACCTGGCGCATCATGATCTGTTCCTGCCAGGCATCTCCTTGCAGGCGATAGGTCAGCAAGCGTTTTTCCAGCAGCCGCCGGTAAAACTCAAACTCCAACTCTTCAATGCCCAGCGCCGCCAGTTCGGGTGGCATTAGCCGCAGGATGTCGTCACTTTGGTGTATACCGCTGACCTCTTCCGGCTGAATGGCGGGTACCTGCACCATTACCCGGTACGGTTCAGGTTGCGCATCTTGTTGCTGCACAGCTTTGGCTTCATAGCTGCGGCCCAGTTGCTGTGCCAGCTTTTGTAGCTCTGGCTGCTGTTGCAGGAAGTCTCTGTACTCCACCAGCCGTTGGTAGTCACCGCGTTGTAACTGGCCTTTGCTCATATCCCACAATCTGCCTGCGGCCGTGTCGTTCTCTGCCAGCACAGGTTCCAGTGCGCCGCTCAGTGCCAGCCGTTCTTGCAGCTCGGCCATCAGTTGTTCACGCTCCTGCTCCAGTAACTTATGGTGCAGCATCGTGGCCTGCAGCGTCAGGCTAATGCGCCAGCGTTGCAGAAACAGGGTCTGGAAGCTTCCATCGAGCGGATGAGCGGGGAGGCCCGCGGCGTCCACCATGCTCCGTGCCTGGGCGTAAAACGGCGATGCGTATTGGTGTAGCAGATCGAGCGTATCGTCAAGGTTTTGCGAGAACTGGCCGTGGCTTTCCAACTGGCATTGCTGATAACGGTAAAACTCTTGCGCCAGCACCGGAGGCACCACGGCTTGCTGAATGCGATCCTTCAGTTGCAGCTTCCATTGAGGCAGATCGCGGTTGATCGCCCGGCGTATCGCCGGGAATTTATTGAAAAACACCGCCAACTGCGGCGTGGCCAACAGGCCAATGATCAGCTCTTCGATCAGCTCGCCTTCGGAGATCGACAACAGCATATCGAGCGTTTCGAGGCTCAGCATGGTTACTGGCCGCGCATTTGCTGGGACAGCTGTTTGATCTGCTCGGCCACCTGCAACAAGCTGGCTTCAATTTTCGCCAACCCGGCGGCAGGGGTGAACAGGCAAGGCTGATGCTGGCTGAATAACCGCCGCTGCTCTGCCTGGCGCTGGCTTAGCGTTTCTATTTCGTCCAGGAATTCTGGCGGGGTTCCTCCGGTCGGTTTACCCGGCAGGGCCAGCAGGGAGGGCTGGCGGCTGACGTCCAGCACGGTCAGATGCAGTTGCTCATCGACTTCCAGATCGATCTGCTGGGCAAAACCAATGCCGTTAAGCTTGGCGCGTACCTCGCCCCCTTTTTGCAGCCAGTTTTCCAGCATACTGCTTTCGATACTCAGGTGGTTAACCTGGATGTCGTGCAGTTGTAACGGCTTTTGCAGCAGCAGCGTCAAAGTGGTGCCAGTGAGCGGATGCTCCAGCACGTATTGTGGCTTGCGGCTGAACATGCCGCCTTTTTTCACCAGTTGGATGGCCTGACGATGGCTCTGCTGCTGTTGATGCTGCATCCAGCGGGTGTGGATCTGCTGTAGCTGGATCAACAAGGTTTGCTGCTGATAGGCCTGTTCGGTCAGCAACTGATCGATTTGTTGCTGTAACAACTTTAATGATGTCTGATCGTGCCACAGGCAATCCTTCAACAGCATTAAATCCAACGGCACAATGGTGTCGCGGCCGCTGAAAAAGGCGCAGGCTTGCAGTAAGCGCAGGGATTTCTTCCAACGCCGGTCGGAAACATAAGGCGCCTGTTCCAAGGCGTCTAACCGTTGGCGCAGCAGAAAGATCAGTTCAAAGCAGTTTTCCGGCAGTTTGACCTTATCGATCAGCGGTTGCCATTGGTGAAACTCTTCATCGCTGATGCTCAGTGCCTCGGGCACCGGGTTGTCGTTTTCATTCTGGCGGGCCACCAACAGCGAGCGGAAATTCTGCTTATCCTGCACCTTATCGAGCCACAGCCGGATCAACATACGGTCATACAACGCTTCAAGGCTGCTATCGGCCTCGGGTAATTCATTGGAGGCAGTGACCAGCAGGCGTAGTGGGATGGGCTCTTCACTATTACCATTACGGAAGCGGCGCTCGTTGATCGCGGTCAGCAGGGTATTGAGGATAGCCGGGCCAGCCTTCCAGATTTCATCAAGAAAGACGATCTCCGCTTCGGGTAGATATCCCGCAGTCAGGCGCTGATAGCGGCCTTCATCTTTCAGAGCCTGGATCGACAGCGGGCCAAACACCTCTTCCGGTGTGGAAAAGCGCGTCATCAGGTATTCAAAGGAGCGAGCGCTGCGAAAGGCAAATTTCAGCCGGCGGGCGATCAGGCTCTTGGCGATCCCCGGCGGGCCCAGCAGGAACACGCTTTCGCCGCACAAGGCTGCCAGTAAGCAAAGCCTGATAGCCTCTTGCCGTTCATAAAGGCCGCTCTCCAGCGCACTGCTGAGGCGGGAGATCCGTTCTGCCAGAAGTGTTGATGACGCCATAAAATAGTTCGCGTTGTCCGGAGGTTAGAGCCTGCCACCCAGGCCGACAGCCAATCTTGCTAGAGAATCCGATGATAAACCATCATTATTTTTAGCCCTATAGCTGGTTGATTAGTAAAATTTTTCTATGCTCAACAAGGGGGGTGATTCACATTTTGTTTATTTTTGGGACCCGATATAAGAGTAGGCAAGTAGTATAAATGATGCATACTGTGCGCCTTTTACCGGGTGTGACGGATCTTAGAGCCCATATCTTAAGCCTGATGCGGATGCGTCGGTTGACGGATGATCTAGCAAAAGAAGCAAACTATGAGCACAGAACATAAACAGTCTTTATCGGCGGTTACCCTGGCGGCTATTGGGGTCGTTTACGGTGATATCGGCACCAGCCCGCTCTATACCTTGCGAGAATGTTTTTCAGGTCATTACGGTTTTGATGTCCGTCCCGACGTGGTGTTTGGTTTTCTTTCCTTAATCTTCTGGATGTTGATCGTCATCGTTTCCTTGAAGTATCTCACCTACGTCATGCGTGCGGATAACGCCGGTGAAGGCGGGATACTGACGTTGATGTCTTTGGCTGGGCGCCATACCTCGGCGCGGACCACGTCTTTTCTGGTGATCCTGGGCCTGATTGGTGGCAGCTTCTTCTATGGTGAGGTGGTGATCACCCCGGCGATCTCGGTGATGTCGGCGATCGAAGGGCTGGAGATTGCCGCCCCGTCGCTGGATCCCTATATCGTCCCGCTCTCCATTCTGGTACTGACCTTACTGTTCGCAATCCAAAAACATGGCACCGGTAGCGTGGGCAAACTGTTTGCCCCAGTGATGCTGCTGTGGTTTATCGTGTTGGCGGTCCTGGGCGCGCGCAGCATTATCGCCAACCCGGAAGTGTTGCAGGCGCTGAACCCTAAATGGGCCTTCAACTTCTTTGTTGAATATAAGAAGGTGTCGTTCTTCGCGCTCGGTGCGGTGGTACTGTCGATTACCGGTGTGGAAGCGCTGTATGCCGATATGGGCCACTTTGGCAAATTCCCGATCCGCCTGGCCTGGTTCACCGTGGTGCTGCCTTCGCTGGTGCTTAACTACTTCGGCCAAGGCGCATTGCTGCTGAAAAACCCGGAAGCGATCAAGAACCCGTTCTTCCTGTTGGCCCCGGATTGGGCGCTGATCCCACTGCTGATATTGGCTACGCTGGCTACGGTTATTGCCTCGCAGGCGGTCATTTCCGGCGTTTTCTCGTTGACCCGCCAGGCCGTTCGTCTGGGCTATCTGTCACCGATGCGCATCATTCATACCTCGGAAATGGAGTCCGGCCAGATCTATATCCCGGTGATCAACTGGACCCTGTATATCGCCGTGGTGTTGGTGATTGTGGGCTTCGAACACTCCAGTAACCTGGCCGCGGCCTATGGTATTGCGGTGACCGGCACCATGGTATTGACCAGCATCCTGATCACCTCCGTCGCCATCAAGAATTGGCATTGGAATCGCTTCCTGGTGGGAGGCATTCTGGCGATGCTGCTGATTATCGATGTGCCGATGTTCTCGGCTAATGCCCTGAAACTGTTCTCTGGCGGTTGGTTGCCACTGATGTTGGCCCTGGTGATGTTCCTGATCATGATCACCTGGAAGAGCGAACGTTTCCGCCTGTTGCGCCGGATGCATGAGCACGGCAACTCCCTTGAAGCGCTGATTGCCTCACTGGAAAAATCACCGCCGGTTCGCGTGCCGGGTACCGCAGTGTTTATGTCGCGGGCGATTAACGTGATCCCGTTTGCCCTGTTGCATAACCTCAAGCACAACAAAGTGCTGCATGAGCGGGTAGTGCTTCTGACCTTGCGTACCGAAGATGCTCCTTATGTGCATAACGTCCGGCGTGTGACGATTGAGCAATTGTCACCGACCTTCTGGCGAGTGGTAGCCAGCTACGGCTGGCGTGAAACGCCGAACGTTGAGGAAGTCTTCCACCGCTGTGGGTTGGAAGGGCTGCCATGCCGGATGATGGAGACGTCGTTCTTTATGTCCCATGAATCGCTGATTCTCACCAAACGGCCGTGGTATCTGTTCCTGCGCGGCAAGCTGTTTATCGCCCTGAGCCGCAACGCATTGCGGGCGGCCGACCAGTTTGAGATCCCGCCCAACCGGGTCATCGAACTGGGAACCCAGGTCGAAATCTAAAAGAGAGGGCTCAGCATTTGCTGGGCCCTTCTTTTAAGCTACGCTTTATCAAACGTGAGCGAAACGTTTCGATGGCGATCACATTTCCGCTATGACAGGGTTGTCTTCCTCTGCTGATTTTCTACACTGACTCAATAGCGAAACGTTTCGCTGCTGGAGTTTACTCATGAAAAAAGGCGTACTACTGAATTCTGACGTTTCTGCGGTGGTCTCTCGTCTCGGCCACACCGATCAGATCGCGATTTGCGATGCAGGCTTGCCGATCCCGGCCGTGACGCCGCGTATCGATCTGGCGCTGACCCAAGGGGTGCCGACATTCTTACAGGTTGTAGGCGTGGTGACGCAGGAAATGCAGGTAGAGAGCGCCATCCTGGCGGAAGAGATCGTCAAGCATAACCCGTCGCTCCACGAGGCATTACTGGCTCAACTGACTCAGCTTGGCCAACACCAGGGCAATACCATCAGCATCAGCTATATCAGCCACAGCGCGTTTAAAGCGCAAACCGAACATAGCCGGGCCGTGATCCGCAGCGGAGAATGTTCGCCCTACGCGAACGTGATCCTGTGCTCCGGCGTAACTTTCTGAGGCGCCTATGCAACCTTTACTGCAACTGAAAGGGATCGATAAGGCCTTTCCCGGCGTGAAGGCGCTTTCTGGGGCCGCCCTGAGCGTTTATCCCGGCAGGGTGATGGCGCTGGTGGGGGAAAACGGTGCCGGAAAGTCCACCATGATGAAAGTGCTGACCGGTATCTACAACAAAGATGCGGGCAGCCAATATTTCCTTGGCAAAGAAGTGGCCTTCAACGGACCGAAGGATTCGCAGGAAGCGGGTATCGGCATCATTCATCAGGAACTGAACCTGATCCCGCAGCTGACCATTGCCGAGAACATCTTTCTTGGCCGCGAGTTCGTTAACCGCTTTGGCCGCATCGACTGGAAACGCATGTATGCCGAAGCGGACAAACTGCTGGCGCGTTTGAACCTGCGCTACAGCAGCCACCGGCTGGTGGGGGAATTGTCGATTGGCGATCAGCAAATGGTGGAAATCGCCAAGGTGCTGAGCTTTGAATCCAAAGTGATCATCATGGATGAGCCGACCGATGCCCTGACCGATACCGAAACCGCCTCGCTGTTTAAAGTGATCAACGAGCTGAAAGCCGAAGGCCGCGGCATTGTTTATATCTCCCACCGCCTGAAAGAGATCTTCGAAATCTGCGACGATGTGACCGTATTCCGTGACGGGCAATTTATTGCCGAGCGGCCGGTTGCCGAATTGAATGAAGATTCGCTGATTGAAATGATGGTGGGTCGCAAGCTGGAAGAGCAGTATCCACGTCTGAATCTGCCGCGCGGTGAAAAACGCCTGCAGGTGAGCCACGTTTCCGGCCCTGGCGTGCATGACGTCAGCTTTACTTTATACCGCGGTGAGATTTTGGGTGTGGCTGGCCTGATGGGGGCTGGGCGTACCGAACTGATGAAGATCCTGTACGGAGCGGCGCCACGTAAAAGCGGCACCGTGAATCTGGACGGCCATGAGGTGGTGACTCGTACTCCTCAGGACGGCCTGGCCAACGGCATTGTCTATATCTCCGAAGACCGTAAGCGCGATGGCCTGGTGTTGGGGATGTCGGTGAAGGAAAACATGTCGCTGACCGCGCTGCGCTACTTCAGCCGCGCCGGTGGTGGCCTGAAACATGCCGACGAGCAGATCGCCGTCAGCGATTTTATCCGCCTGTTCAATATCAAAACGCCGTCGATGGAGCAGCCGATTGGTTTGCTTTCCGGCGGCAATCAGCAAAAAGTGGCGATTGCCCGTGGCTTGATGACCCGGCCAAAGGTACTGATCCTCGACGAACCGACACGCGGCGTCGACGTCGGGGCCAAAAAAGAGATCTACCAGTTAATCAACCAGTTCAAGCAGGAAGGGCTGAGCATCATATTGGTGTCTTCGGAAATGCCGGAGGTGCTGGGCATGAGCGACCGCATTCTGGTGATGCATGAAGGTCACCTCAGCGGCGAATTCCCGATTGAACAGGCCACCCAGGAAGTGCTGATGGCAGCAGCCGTTGGCAAGCAATACGGCGTAAAGCAGGAGTAATCAGATATGAGTTCACAAAGTGTTGCAGCTAAGCGCTGGTTCAGTAAAGAGTGGCTGTTGGAGCAGAAATCGCTGATTGCCCTACTGGTGCTGATTGCCGTGGTGTCTTCGATGAGCCCGAATTTCTTCACCGTTAATAACCTGTTCAATATCCTGCAGCAAACCTCGGTGAACGCCATTATGGCGGTCGGCATGACCTTGGTGATCCTGACTTCCGGCATCGATCTGTCGGTCGGATCGCTGTTGGCGCTGACCGGGGCGGTAGCCGCTTCGATTGTCGGATTTGAAGTCAATGCGGTGGTGGCTGTTGCAGCTGCGCTGGCATTGGGGGCTGCGGTAGGGGCCTGCACCGGCATAATCGTGGCCAAAGGCAAGGTTCAGGCATTTATCGCCACCCTGGTGATGATGCTGTTACTGCGCGGCGTAACCATGGTGTATACCAACGGTAGCCCGATCAATACCGGTTTTACCGACGTTGCCGACACCTTCGGCTGGTTCGGGATTGGCCGCCCGTTGGGCGTTCCGACCCCGATCTGGATCATGGCCATCGTGTTTATCGCCGCCTGGTATATGCTGCATCACACCCGTCTTGGCCGCTATATTTATGCGCTGGGTGGCAACGAAGCGGCTACCCGCCTTTCCGGTATCAGCGTCGATAGAGTTAAAATCATCGTTTACTCCCTGTGCGGCCTGTTGGCGGCACTGGCTGGGGTCATTGAAGTGGCGCGCCTGTCCTCTGCGCAACCTACTGCGGGTACCGGCTATGAGCTGGATGCTATCGCCGCGGTGGTGCTGGGTGGTACCAGCCTGGCGGGAGGTAAAGGGCGCATCGTCGGTACCCTGATCGGGGCGCTGATCCTTGGCTTCCTGAACAACGGTTTGAATTTACTGGGTGTTTCTTCCTACTACCAAATGATCGTGAAAGCAGCCGTTATTCTGCTGGCGGTTCTGGTAGACAACAAAAGTAACAAGTAACCTCTCCCCTACAGGAATCACGACCATGAAAATGAAAAAACTGGCAACCTTAGTTTCGGCCATCGCGTTAACCGCCACCCTGAGTGCTAACGCCCTGGCAAAAGACACCATCGCGCTGGTGGTTTCTACGCTCAACAACCCGTTCTTTGTTTCGATGAAAGAAGGGGCGCAGTTGGAAGCCAACAAACTGGGTTACAACCTGGTGGTGCTGGATTCCCAGAACAACCCGGCGAAAGAGTTGGCCAACGTGCAGGATCTGATGGTGCAGAACCCGAAACTGCTGCTGATTAACCCAACCGATTCTGACGCGGTAGGTAACGCCATCAAGATGGCCAACCAGGCCAAGATCCCGGTCATTACGCTTGACCGTATGGCAGCGAAAGGCGAAGTGGTCAGCCATATCGCTTCCGACAACCGCGTGGGCGGTAAAATGGCCGGTGACTTTATCGCCAACAAAGTAGGGGCCGATGCCAAAGTGATCCAGTTGGAAGGCATTGCCGGGACATCTGCTGCCCGTGAACGTGGCGAAGGCTTCCAACAGTCACTGGAGCAGAACAAGTTTAAACTGCTGGCCAGCCAGCCGGCGGATTTCGATCGCACCAAGGGTCTGAACGTGATGCAGAACCTGCTGACCGCGCATCCAGACGTGCAGGCGGTGTTTGCACAGAACGATGAAATGGCACTGGGCGCGCTGCGTGCATTGCAAACCGCTGGTAAAACGGATGTCATCGTCGTTGGCTTTGACGGCACCGCAGACGGCGTGAAAGCGGTTGAAGGCGGTAAACTGGCTGCCACCGTGGCACAGCGTCCGGATCAAATCGGTGTGATTGGCGTAGAAACGGCAGATAAGATCTTGAAAGGTGAGAAAGTACCGGCGACTATCCCGGTTGATTTGAAACTGGTTACCAAGTAAGTCATCTCCAGCGCCATCGGAACGGGGCGTGACGATGGCGCGCAATTTAAGGGATCCCTGTGATGGAAACAGCAAAGCTGGTGGTTTTGGGCAGCATCAATGCCGACCATATCCTCAATATCAACCACTTTCCCCAGCCGGGCGAAACGGTGATCGGCCAGCAGTATAAGGTCGCCTTTGGTGGCAAAGGGGCTAACCAGGCGGTGGCTGCCGGGCGCAGCGGTGCGGATATCGCCTTTATTGCCTGCGTAGGTGCAGACGATATTGGTGAACGTATTCGCCAACAGCTGGCAACCGATCGCATTGATACCCAACCGATTGAATCTATTGCCGACAGTACTACCGGCGTAGCGCTGATTTTCGTCAATGCCGAAGGCGAAAATGTGATTGGTATCGATGCCGGTGCCAACGCGGCGGTCACTCCCGAATATCTCAACCGCTATCGGCAACGGGTTATCGATGCCGATGCGCTATTGATGCAGCTTGAGTCACCGCTGGAGACGGTGATTGCCGCCGCCAAACTGGCCAAGCAGCACCAAACCCAGGTGATCCTCAACCCGGCTCCGGCCTGTGAGCTGCCTGACGAACTGCTAGCCATGGTTGACATGATCACCCCGAACGAAACCGAAGCCCAGCGGCTGACCGGTATCGCGGTGAATAATGACGCTGACGCCGAACGTGCCGCCAACATCCTGCATGATAAAGGCATCGGCTGCGTGATTATCACACTCGGTAGTCGTGGCGTATGGTTGAGCGAAAACGGTAAAGGCAAACTGGTTCCGGGCTTTAAGGTCAAAGCGGTGGATACCATCGCGGCCGGTGATACGTTCAACGGTGCTCTGGTTACTGCTTTGCTCGAAGGTAAAGTGATGAGCGATGCAGTGCGTTTCGCCCATGCGGCGGCGGCCATTGCTGTTACACGGCCGGGTGCACAGCCTTCCGTGCCATGGCGTGAAGAGATTGACGCCTTCTTGCAGCAACAGGGATAACGCTTTGGCTACCATGAAAGATGTTGCCCGCCTGGCGGGTGTTTCAACCTCGACGGTCTCGCACGTGATCAATAACAATCGCTTTGTCAGCGACAGCGTGCGTGACAAAGTCATGGTGGCCGTGGAACAGCTAAACTATGCCCCTTCCGCACTGGCGCGTAGCCTGAAACTCAATACGACGCGCACCATTGGTATGCTGGTGACCTCCAGCAATAACCCGTTTTATGCCGAAGTGGTGCGCGGCGTGGAACGCAGCTGCTACGAGCGTGGCTACAGCCTGATCCTGTGCAACACAGAGGAAGATGTGGCGCGTATGAACAGCAGCATGGAAACGCTGTTGCAAAAGCGGGTGGATGGCCTGCTGGTGATGTGTACCGAAAACCACCGCCCTTCGCAGGATGCGCTGAGCCGCTACCCCTCTTTGCCGATTGTGATGATGGACTGGTCGCCGTTCGAAGGGGCCAACGATATCATTCAGGATAACTCGTTGCTGGGGGGCGAAATGGCTACCGATCATCTGATCGCTCGCGGCTATCGCCAAATCGCCTGTATCGCCGGGCCGCTGGATAAAACGACCGCGCGCCATCGCTTGGAAGGTTATCGCCGCGCCATGAAGCGTGCCGGCCTTGAAATCCTGCCGGGCTATGAGGTGTATTGCGACTTTGAGTTTGAAGGGGGCGTGCATGCCATGAAGCAGTTGCTGGCGTTAGCCGAACCTCCTCATGCGGTGTTTGCTGGCAACGATGCTGTCGCCGTCGGCGTTTATCAGGCGTTGTATCAGGCCGGGCTGGTGGTACCACAAGATATGGCCGTGATGGGGTACGACGATATCGAACTGGCCAAATATCTGGCTCCACCGCTCAGCACCATTCATCAGCCCAAAGATTCGCTAGGGGAACTGGCGATCGATGCACTCATCAATCGCCTGCAAAACCCTGAACGGGATGCCCAGATCCTGGTGCTGACGCCAGAGCTGGTGGAGAGAGACTCCGTCGGTTGCCGCTAACTGGTAGCCTTCGCTTCTTTGCGTGATTTCTCTTTGCCGGTGATCAGGTTATTGCCGTCTTTTCTTCTTAACAGCATAAAGACGAAGGCCGAAGCAACGGTCACTATCCCCATGGTAATAAAGGTGTAGTGGAACTGATCGATCATGGTGCCAATCCCCATTGAACCATAGAAGCGCAATACGGCGGCGCTGATCGCCACGCCAAAGCTGATAGACAGTTGTTGCGTCACTGCCAATACGCTATTGCCTGAACTGGCGTTGCCATCGTTCAGGTCTGCCAGGCTGATGGTATTCATGGCGGTAAACTGCGTCGACATCGCCATCCCTAGAACAAACAGCGGCAAAATCATCAGCCACAGCGGCATACCTGGGCTTTGCAGAGAGAACTGCGCAATCAATACGCCGATAATGATAGTGATACCTACCAACGTCTTACGATAGCCGAACCAGCGCAACACCTGGGTAACGGTAGACTTGGCCATCAGGGAACCCACCGCCGTCGGGGCCATCATGCAACCGGCGACAATCGCCGAATAGCCAAAGGCCACCTGCAGCATCAACGGCATCAGGAAGGGAACGCAGCCAGTCCCTAGCCGCGAGGCCACGTTACCGGCAATGCCGACGGAAAAGGTACGGGTCTTGAACAGATCCAGCCCAATCAGTGGCTGAGCGTGGCGGCGGGCGTGAATGATATAGCCAAACAGCATCACAAAGCCGCTCAGGAACACCCCCAGAGAAATGTAATTGGCCAGTACCTGCTCGCCGAACAGCTCCAGGCCGGTGGAGATAAGTACCAGGCTAAGGCCAAACAGTATAAAACCGATGAAATCAAACGGCCGCTTTGGCGTGGTGAAGTCTGGCATATATTTACGGGCGTAGACGATGCCGAGCAAGCCTATCGGGATGTTAATCAGGAAGATCCAATGCCAGGTGGCGTAAGTAACCAGCCAGCCGCCAAGCAGTGGCCCCATTATTGGTCCAACCAGGCCAGGCATGGTGACAAAGTTCAGTACCGGCAACAGCTCACTACGCGGATAGGCCCGCAACAGGGCAAGGCGTGCTACCGGCATCATCATCGCGCCGCCAATCCCCTGTAAAATACGTGAGGCAACCAGGAAACTCAGCGTTGGGGACAAGGCACACAATAGCGAGCCAAAGGTAAACAGGGATACGGCGATAATAAATACTCGCCGAGTACCGAAGCGATCGGCCAGCCAGCCGCTCACCGGGATTAGCATCGCAACCGTCAGGGTGTAACTGATCACCGCAGACTGCATCGCCAAGGGGGAACGGTCGAGGCTGTGGGCTATCGCCGGTAAGGCGGTATTGAGAATAGTGGCATCCAACGCCTGCATAAAGAACGCCATCGCGGCGATCCAAGGCAACCCTGCCATGCTGCGTGCAGATTTTGTCATCGTGATCCCATTTTCCTTCTATATATAGCTGCGGAGTTTACGCATTTCCCTGCAACAATGTTTGGCATGCTGTGAGGGCTGCGGTGCTGTCACTGGCGACTATGGCATCCACAATGGCCTGATGGTGTTGCAGCTTAATCACTTCATTACCGGTGATCGCCCGGAAATAGCTTTGATACACCGAGCTGAACAGGTTGGCAAACGAGGTGAGAAACGGATTGGCGCTGGCTTCATAGATCAGCTGGTGGTACTGGGTATCGACTTCAATCCAGCGTTCGCGGTCAAAATCCACGTGTAGCGCCTGCATTTCTGCCATCAGCGTGACCAATCGCGTCTTTTGCTCCGAGGTGGCGTTGATGGCTGCCAATGAACAGGCCTGAGGTTCCAGCGACGTGCGTAGGATAAGGAAGTGCTGCATGACCTGGTCGAAGTTCTCCCTGGTCATCCACCAGGTCAGCAGATCCTGATCGAGGAAGTTCCATTGGCTTTGGGGCATGACCCTGGTGCCGATGCGGGGGCGCGGTAGCAGCATGCCTTTGGCCGCCAGCATTTTTACCGCTTCACGTACCGCAGTGCGGCTGACGCCAAACTGTTCTGCCAAATCCATCTCGCCTGGCAGGATGCTGCCGGCTTGATATTCACCGGCCAGGATCTGTTGGCCGAGCTTTTCTGCCAGCAGATAAGAAAGATTACGCTGTGCGGCCTGTTGTTGAGCATCGAATTGCATGGCTGCGGTTCCTTTAACTGCATTGTTATCTTTCATTTTACGCCAGGGAGCGCCAGCTTTTACGGCTGTTTTCGGGAAAAAGTGTCAAAAACGACGAACAAGACAGCGTTTTGCCGAAAAAAGCCGCGCTTGAAAAGTTTTTTGCATTTAGGGGTTGCGGCGTTCTGAGAACTCCCTATAATGCGCCTCCACTGACCGGGAACAACGACTCCTCTAACGAGAACCAGTCGCCCAGCCAGGAAGTGTCAAGCCGGTGAAAACACCGAAATAAAGGTTGACTCTTCAGAGGAATCGCGTAGTATACGCCTCCTCGAGTTAGTAAGCGAAAGCGCGTAACTCACTGCTCTTTAACAATTTATCAGACAATCTGTGTGGGCACTCACAAGACGATATCCAGCTGCTTCGGCAGCAAAAAAATATAGGTCAAATGATGGGGTTATGGAAAAATATCGCGATCGCGACCTGCGGTCGCTAAAAAAGACTAACCCCACCTGAAAAAGTGGGGTTAGTCAGCAATCTGTGGGGCTCCGCAAGCGGAGCCCCTTTTTGCAGGTTACATTGCCCAGAACAGCACCGCCAACAGCTGCGGTGACATAATGCGTAGGAACATCGCCAACGGATAGACCGTGGCATAAGAGAGCGCTGCAGCGCCGCTGGTAGGGTGCAGGCCATTGGCAAAGGCCAACGCCGGGGGATCGGTCATTGAGCCCGCCAGCATACCGGAGAGCGTCAGGTAGTTCATCTTACCCACTACCCGAGCCAGAATACCTACGCTTATCAGCGGTATGAAGGTGATGAGTGCCCCGTAACCGACCCACGCCAGCCCATCGCCATGCAGCAGGGTATCGACAAAGTTGCCACCCGACTTCAGGCCAACCACAGCCAGAAACAGTACGATTCCCAGTTCGCGCAGCGCCAGGTTGGCACTGGGCGGCATAAACCAGTACAGCTTGCCGATGCTGCCGATACGCCCCAGGATCAGTGCCACCACCAGCGGACCACCAGCTAACCCCAACCGCAATGCTGCCGGGAAGCCGGGAATAAACAGCGGGATAGAACCCAACAGCACCCCAAGGCCAATGCCGATAAATACCGGCAGCATCTGCACCTGTTGCAGCTTCTGCTGGGCGTTGCCGACAATCGCGGCCACCGCCTCAATGGATTCTGGCCGCCCCACCAGGTTGAGGATATCCCCGAACTGCAGCGTAACATTGCTACCCGCCACCAGCTCGACCCCGGCACGGTTGAGGCGAGAGACCACCACCTCATATTTTTGCTTCAGCTCCAGATCGCGGATTTTTTTACCCAACACCTTTTCGTTGGTCACTACCGCACGAACCACTTGCAGTGAAGTCCCCCGGGTGGAGAGCGATACGTCGACTTCCTCGCCAATCACCAGCCGGGCATTTTCCAGCTTTTCGCGCTTGCCGACCAGGTGCAGGAAATCCCCCAGTTCCAGCGTCTCATGCGGGGCGGGCACCATCAGTAAATCACCGCGCTTGAGGCGCGAACAAATGATCTCATCACTGTTGAGCAACGGTACGTTCTTGATGGCCATGCCTTGTAGATTGGGGTTACGCACCGCCACGTTCATGGTCTGCAACAGTTCGCGATTGCTCCCCAGACTGTCTTCAAATTCCTGCGCTTCCTTATCGATATTGATGCGAAAGAACAGCCGGATCAGCCACATCACCAGCAGAATGCCGCAGATACCGAACGGATAGGCCATCGCATAGCCCATCCCCATGCGGTTAACCAGCGCCGGATCGGAACCCAGATCGGTGAGTATCTGCTGCCCGGCACCGAGCGCCGGAGTGTTGGTAACCGCGCCGGAGAACACGCCGAGAATGATCGGTAACGGCACGGCAAACAGCTTATGGACAATCGCCGCCACCACGCCGCCCACCAGCACCAACAGAATGGCAAAGCCATTGAGCTTGAGGCCGGAAACGCGCAGGGACGAGAAGAAACCAGGGCCAACCTGAATACCGATGGTGTAAACAAACAGGATCAGACCGAACTCCTGAATAAAGTGCAGCATGTCGCCGTTGAGAGTGATCTGGTAAGTCTGTGCAAAGTGTCCGACGATGATGCCGCCGAACAAGACGCCGCCTATCCCTAAACCCACGCCATACACTTTCCAGTTGCCAATCCATAACCCGAGAATAGCCACCAACGCCAACATGCTGACGGTCAGGGCGATATCACTCATACGTCACATCCTTACCCAAAGTTTAACAATCGGTATGCGATTAAATGCCTGCAATTAATAGGGATTCTGACATAAGGCGTAGGGGGGTAATGTGGGGTATGCCACAGAATGCGACGGGGGAGGCCCGAATGGACCTCCCCCGCAAGTTTTTGTGTTTTTTCAGCCGGTTATTTTGCTTCCAGCTCCGGAGTGCTGCCGATGCTGATGCGTTGTGGCTGCAAGGCTTCCGGCACGTGGCGTACCAGATCGATGTGCAGCAGGCCGTTTTCAAATTTGGCTTCGGACACCTGCAGGTGCTCTGCCAGGGTAAAGGTCAGGCTGAACTCTTTGCACACCAGCCCCTGATGCAGATACTCCACCTGTTTTTCCGGCGGTGTGGGGTTGCCACGCACGGTCAGGCGCGGGCCTTCCACTTCAATATCCAGTTCGCTTTGTTTGAACCCGGCTAACGCCAGGGAAATGCGATAGTGGTTATCGTCGCTTTTCTCAATGTTATAGGGCGGGAACCCTTGTGGCTCCTGGCCTCCCATTGAACTGGCCAGCTTGTCAAAACCGATCCATTGACGCAGAAGTGGGGATAAATCGTAGTTACGCATAATACTCTCCTTCCAAGAAGCGAGGTTTAAAGTTTGCCCCCTAACGGCAGGCACGGTGATACAACAACAATTACTTAATTTCGATCCGACGCGGCTTTAACGTTTCCGGCACGATACGTTCCAGATCGATATACAGCAGGCCGTTTTCCAGTTTGGCGCCTCTAATTTGAATATGCTCGGCAAGCTGGAATTTGCGTTCAAAGTTACGCTCGGCAATACCTTGATATAAATAGGTTCTCTCAGCAGGTTCGTTGGTGTGAGCCCCGCGCACAATCAACAGATTGTCTTGCGTGGTGATCTCCAGTTCCTGCTCGGCAAACCCGGCCACCGCGATGGCAATGCGGTAATGATTTTCATCAACCAGCTCAACGTTATACGGCGGATAGCCACCGTTACCCTGGCTTTGGCCAGCCTCAAGGGCGTTGAACAGACGATCAAAACCGATCGCGGAACGGTACAGCGGGGAAAGATCAAAGTTGCGCATAAAACAGCCTCCTAAGGCACTTCAGCGAGGTTGATAATGAAGCCTTCCATCATGGACAGGCTATAAGGCTTGAATTCCCTTACGGCAAATTCTTAATTTGGCCTTGTAAAGAAGATGGGGTTTGCTTTCCACATTTCAACTGGTGATGATTAAATAATTGCCAATGGAAACGGCGAAAATTTGTTTATCACATACACTCAAAGTGAGATAGCCGCCACAGTGCGGAATGTTGCATCTTTCAATGCTTTGGCTGGATGTTATAAATCAGCAAATTTCAGGGGATGTCTCCCCTCAGGATGGACGAATGAAACCAATAAAAAAAATGATAGCGACCGGTTGCCTGCTGCTGACCACTAACGGTTGCTCCAGCGTAGCCAGCCACACCGGGGCCGACCAGGGTTATTACTCCGGTACGCGCGCCAATGTCGATATGATGAAGAGCGAAGATACCAGTTGGGCCATGATGCCCCTGCTGGCGATCGACCTGCCCCTGTCGGCGGCGATGGACACCATTTTGCTGCCTTACGACTACCTGCGTTCTGGCAGCGATAAAGCGGCAGCCTCACCCAAAGCCCGTATCCAGCATGATGAAGAACGAAATCTGGCTGTCAGCGGCAATCCAGGCCAGGGCATGGCAACCTCGCCAGCACCGGCCGGGTTGTAGTTAAACCGCCACCACAAAAATCTGGTTAAACCCGGCGACTTCACGCATAAAGGCCACCTGTATGCCATCTGGTGAGAACACCACGGCGTCCCCCAGTGGTGGCTGCGCAGTCCGTTTGGTCAGGCGCTGCATATTGCCGTTGGCGATATCGCACAGCATCACGCTGTTATCACACACCAGCGCAATCTTGCCCCCCTGCGGATGCCAACTGAAGGCCGACTGGATGCTGTGATCCGATTGTGTCACCTGATTCGCCTCCCCGCCATTGGGGGAAACAGTCCACAGTTGCACTATGCCCCGATCGTCTTGCATCAGGAAGGCGATGGCACTGCCGTCTGGCGAACTCCGCAACCAATGGCGTGGCGTGGTGGCAACCCCAGGATAGTTGCGTTGGCCGGTATAGGTTAACCGCCGTTGTCGAACGCCTAACGGTGGGGCAGGTAAGGTCGTTGCCGTTCCCTGCAAGGGAGCCTCCCCGGCTTTGGCATAGTCGGCATCGTTTTCAGGTAAATCCACCACAAACACTTCCGGCAGCTTTTCCCCCTGCGGCGAGAGGGTATCGCCGATAAACGCCAACGCCCAACGCTGGCGGCTGCCATCGGGTTTGCTGTAGCCTTGCTCACCCACCCAGCCCTCTTCGTAAGCCCGATTGATTTGATCGCTGCCCGGCTGCGGGATTGGCGTGGTTGCGCTGACCAGTACGCAGTAATGGCTACCGTCGTATTCACGTGGGTGCTGCTTGGGCGGATTCACCCCTTGCAGCGGCACAGCTACGCCAACGTTGCGCAAATCCAGTGCCGGATCGAGTTCATGCATCACATGGTCGTTATAGGTGAAGCTCAGACGGCTACCATCTGGGCTGAAGACATGCACGTGGGTGCCGCCACGCAGCGCTCCTGGAGTATAGGGGGCGGTAATGTCCAATGCGTCCAGGGTGATCGCCAATTCACGATCCGGCTCGCTGACGATCACGCCACGGCGATGGTGGAAGTCATAATGCCAGAAGCTATCTGGGTGTTCCGGCCCATGGATAAACGCGTAGCGCGCTGGCTCATCCGGGCTCACCGTTACCACGCCGACATGGGCTCCATGCTGCGCCCGATAAACCACCTCTACCTGACCGCTGGCAACGTTCACCCGTTCAATACTCAGCCCGGTAAAGGATGCACCGCTTGGCCGTACATCATATGCCAGCCATTGGCCGCACGGCGTCCAGACGTTAATGTTGGTGAGTTGATGACCTCGCGGATCAAAAGTCAGCTGTCGTTCCTGATGGCTCATGGCGGCTCCTGTATACCGGCTGGCATAGAACCGCCATAGTACCCGATCGGCCTGGCTGTTTCACACCACCCAGGTTTAAGGCGCTTTTGCTAATCGCAGGTATTCAGCCTTGGCTTTTTGTAACTGGTCAACAAACGTTGGCTCGGCGTGTAAACGTGCCACGATAGCCGCCCCAACCAGGCGCCCGGCGCTGACGTCACTCTGCCAATGATAGCCGCAAATCACGCGGCTTTGTCCCATCTCATAACCCCGTTTGAGGATCTCCCCTTGGCGAGCAGGATTGATCTCCGCCAGCACGAGTGCGGTAGCCCAACCGATGCTCGTATGGCCAGAAGGGTAGGAGCCGTTGGTTGATAGCACACTTTCTTCTTCCGGGCGGCAGGTCGCCTGATGATAAAAAGCAAAAGGCCGGGTCCGCATATAATGCTCCTTGGCGCTGCGGGTCGCCAAATCACCGGTATCCTCACGCATTTTGGTTACCAGGCGATATAACTCTGGCGTTTTCTTGCGTGTTATTTCCATGCCGAAGGCGTTGAAAAATGCCAGTGGTATGCCATCGCCGTAAATCTGCGCATCGTTATAGGCCTGCTTGCCTCTTGGCGTATTCCTCAGCAACTTACCGGCGTCATACTGAGCTTTGTCATTGAGGAAATCGATACTGTCAACGGCCGGTGGCGGGGGCAATAAAGAGAGGCTATCAATAGACTGCGCTTCCTTAAGATAGAAGAAGTCCGGTACCGTCGTCACGTCTCTGGCGGCAAAGGATATTTGCGTCAAGGCAATATAAGCCAATGATGAAATTATGATTTTTTTCATATTATCTCCTAACGAACTTTATTAGTTGTTTTACAATATAGCGAACAAGCTAAAATGAAAGATGAAGTGATAAATAGCTATTTCGTCATTTAAAATACAATAAAAAATACAGATCGCAAAAATAATTTTTATTTATACCATTTAAATTAACGCGATTAATTAACGAGAATATTTATATTAATAAAATATGAACTCACTAGAAATTTTCTTTTAGGAGCGACTTAGTTATTTCAGTAAAGAAATAACACCAGCAGGCCATCAGCCATGAGGCGTTAATACCTGATTTACGTGGAAGCATCTAAGCCCCCAGGGAAGGGGGCTGGCAGGCATTAAACGTTCAGCACAAACTTCTCAATTGCCTGTGCGACGCCGTCTTCGGTATTAGTGCCGGTCACGTGCTGGGCAATTTCCTTTAATTCTGGAATAGCATTGCCCATCGCCACGCCAAGCCCAGCATACCCGATCATCGCAATATCATTAGCCTGATCGCCTAACGCCATCACGTTTTCCTGCTTGACGCCCAAATGCTCGGCCAGCATTCTGACGCCCGCACCCTTATCAACATTCTTATGCAGGATCTCCAGGAAGTAAGGGGCGCTTTTCATAATGGTGTAGCGATCCCAGGCCTCTGCGGGCAAGCGGGCTATCGCGCTATCCAGCAACTCTGGCTCATCAATCATCATCACCTTCGGGAAGCGCATGGTGCGATCCATCTCTTCCACGCTGCGGTATTTCAGCGGGATACCGGTCATCTGCGATTCATGGACGGTATATTTGCCAATGTCTTTATTTGGCGTGTAGAGGGTATCGAAATCAAAGGCGTGGAAATGTACGCCAAACTCCCGTGCCAACTGCTCAAAATAGAGGTAATCGTCAAAGCCGAGCGTTTCTTGCAGCACGCAGGCCCCGTCCGTCGCCTTCAGCACCAGAGCACCGTTATAGGTGATGCAGAAATCGCCCTCCCCCTGAATATCCAACTGACGCAGATAGTCCTGCACGCCGACATATGGCCGCCCGGTAGCCAGTACCACATGCACGCCTTTAGCGCGCGCGGCGGTCAGCGCCTGCTTTACCGCTGGCGTAATCTGGTGCTGCGGATTGA
This sequence comes from Serratia sp. NCCP-200, assembly GCF_059697885.1. Taxonomy (NCBI): domain Bacteria; kingdom Pseudomonadati; phylum Pseudomonadota; class Gammaproteobacteria; order Enterobacterales; family Yersiniaceae; genus Serratia; species Serratia sp. NCCP-200. Next base: position 6,373 of record NZ_BAAKUJ010000011.1, on the reverse strand, counting down.
GCAGCGTACCGTCCATATCAATTGCAATCAGTTCAATAGCCATTCGAGCGTCTCCCAGTGGTTTTTTCTCATGCTAACGCGTTTCAGCTTGCCTTGTTAGTGCTAAAAACGGCATAAAAAAATCCGCGCGGGCGAACCGGCGCGGATTGTTAATAGCCAGATAAGGCGTTAGATATCGATATTCGCCGCTTTCAGGGCGTTTTCTTCGATAAAGGCACGGCGTGGTTCAACCGCATCGCCCATCAGGGTGGTGAACAGCTGATCGGCCGCAATAGCGTCTTTCACCGCTACGCGCAGCATACGCCGCTGATCGGGATCCATGGTGGTTTCCCACAGCTGGTCTGGGTTCATTTCGCCCAGCCCTTTATAGCGCTGGACCGACAGGCCACGGCGCGACTCTTTCACCAGCCACTCCAACGCCTGTTCGAAGCTGTCTACCGGCTGGCGACGTTCGCCACGTTCGATATAGGCATCTTCTTCCAGCAGGCCGCGCAGTTTTTCGCCCAACGCACAGATCCTGCGGTATTCACCACCGCGGATAAATTCAAAGTCCAGCGGGTAGTCTGTATCAACACCATGGGTACGGATACGCAGCACCGGTTCGAACATCTGGCGTTCACGGTTTTCAACCAGCACAGAACTGTAGCTGCTACCGTGCTGCTCGTTATCGTTGAGCAATTTCACCAGCGATTCGATCCAGCTTTCCACCTTGGCACGGTCGCTCAGATCGTCTTCGTTCAAGGTTGGCTGGTAGATCAGGTTGTTCAGTAACGCACGTGGGTAACGGCGTTCCATCCGGCCAATCTGCTTCTGCACGGCGTAATGCTCAGCCACCAGCTTCTCTAACGGCTCACCCGCCAAGGCTGGTGCAGAACCGTTGGTGTGCAGGGTCGCGCCGTCGAGGGCGATGGAGATCTGATACTGATCCATCGCTTCGTCGTCTTTGATGTACTGCTCCTGCTTGCCTTTTTTCACCTTGTACAACGGCGGCTGGGCAATATACACATGGCCACGCTCGATGATTTCCGGCATCTGACGATAGAAGAAGGTCAACAGCAGCGTACGGATGTGCGAGCCGTCGACGTCGGCATCGGTCATGATAATGATGCTGTGATAACGCAGTTTGTCCGGGTTGTATTCGTCACGGCCAATGCCGCAGCCCAGCGCGGTGATCAGCGTGGCAACTTCCTGTGAGGACAGCATCTTGTCGAAGCGGGCTTTCTCAACGTTGAGGATTTTCCCTTTCAGCGGCAAGATCGCCTGGTTCTTACGGTTACGGCCCTGCTTGGCTGAGCCGCCCGCGGAGTCCCCTTCCACCAGGTAGAGTTCGGACAACGCCGGGTCACGTTCCTGGCAGTCCGCCAGTTTGCCTGGCAAGCCAGCCAAATCCAGCGCGCCTTTACGGCGGGTCATTTCACGCGCTTTACGCGCCGCTTCACGAGCACGGGCCGCATCGATAATTTTACCAACCACGATCTTGGCGTCCGCTGGGTTTTCCATCAGGTAATCCACCAGCTTCTCGTTCATCAGCGATTCGACCGCCGTTTTCACTTCCGAAGACACCAGCTTGTCTTTGGTCTGGGAAGAGAATTTAGGATCGGGCACTTTCACCGAAACCACGGCAATCAGACCTTCACGCGCATCGTCACCGGTGGCGCTGATTTTGGACTTCTTGCTGTAGCCTTCTTTATCCATGTAGGTGTTCAGGGTACGGGTCATCGCGGCACGGAAGCCAGCCAGGTGAGTCCCCCCATCACGCTGCGGGATGTTGTTGGTGAAGCAGTAGATGTTTTCCTGGAAACCATCGTTCCACTGCAGCGCCACTTCCACACCGATATCGTCTTTCACGGTTGAGAAGTAGAACACCGTTGGGTGGATCGGCGTCTTGTTCTTGTTCAGGTATTCCACAAACGCACGGATACCGCCTTCGTAATGGAAGTGGTCTTCTCTGTCGTTGCGCTTGTCTTTCAGGCGAATAGAAACGCCCGAGTTGAGGAACGACAGTTCACGCAGGCGCTTGGCCAGGATGTCGTACTCAAACTCGATGTTATTGGTGAAGGTCTGGAAGCTCGGCCAGAAGCGCAGGGTGGTACCGGTCTGATCGGTTTCACCGACGACTTTCAGCGGGGCCTGTGGTTCGCCATGCTTGTAGGTTTGCTCATGGACCTTGCCTTCGCGGCGGATCACCAGTTCCAGCTTTTCTGACAGGGCGTTAACAACAGAAACGCCCACGCCGTGCAGACCGCCGGAAACCTTATAGGAGTTGTCGTCAAACTTACCGCCGGCGTGCAGTACGGTCATGATGACCTGTGCCGCAGACACCCCTTCCTCTTCGTGGATACCGGTTGGGATACCACGGCCATCATCCTGCACCGAGACGGAGTTGTCGGCGTGGATCGTCACCTGAATGTCGCTACAGTGGCCAGCGAGTGCTTCGTCGATAGCGTTGTCCACGACCTCGAATACCATGTGGTGCAGACCGGTGCCGTCATCAGTATCACCGATATACATGCCCGGACGCTTACGTACCGCATCCAGCCCTTTTAATACCTTGATACTTGAGGAGTCATAAGAATTCGACATCAACGTTTCTCGCTCATTTTAGTCCTGTGGTTGAACCTCTATTTTACCTTGTTCCACGCGGAACATCTTGCCCTTTTCACCCATCATGTCGGTTACTTGTTCAGCGCTTACCGCACTGACAAAAACCTGTGCCTGGGTGGCTTTCAGGCGATCGGCCAGCAACCGGCGACGGCCGGTGTCCAGCTCGGAGGCAAAATCATCAATCAGATACAGGCAACGCCGCCCGCTCTGGCGGGTGAGAAACTCACCCTGCGCCAAGCGCAATGCGCACATCAGCAGTTTAAGCTGACCGCGCGATAACAAATCCTCTACCGGCGTACCTTCGGCACGAATGCGGAAGTCCGCTTTATGCGGCCCCACCGCGGTATAGGTTAACGCCCTGTCGCGCTCAAACTGGCGCTCCAGCAGCTCTCCGTAGTCACTCTCTTTGTCCCAGCCGCGCTGGAAAGAGAAACTCAGGGCAAATTCGGGCAAAAACTGCGCGCAGGTCGCGGTGATATCCGCGGCAATTGCATCGCTGTAGGCTGCCCGCCACTCGCTGATACGCTCGGCCAACGGGATCAGTTCCTGATCCCAGGCGCGGATCTGCGCATAGCGATTGACCTGGCGCAGCGCGGCATTGCGCTGCTTCAGTAACCTTTTCAGGTTGCTCCAGGCGGTGAAAAAACCGGGTTCATTATGAAAACAACCCCAGTCCAGGAAGGCACGCCGATACTTCGGCCCGCCATTAAGCAGGGTAAAACCTTCGGGGGTGATCAACTGCATGGGCAATAGCTGTGCCAGTTCTGCCACCTTATGGCCATCGCTGCCATCGATGCGCACTTTGCTGTCACCCTGACGGCTTTTACTCAGTCCTACCGATAATTCGCGCCCGCTGCCTTCGATCCGGCCATGCAACACAAACTCCGGCTGATCGTGGCGGATCACTCGCCCGGCCTGCAGGCTGCGAAACGCGCGCCCATGACCAAGGGTATAAACCGCCTCCAGCACGCTGGTCTTGCCGCTGCCGTTGGCCCCCACAAGGAAGTTAAACCCCGGTGCAGGCGCCAGATCGGCAGATTCGATATTGCGGAAATCTTTAATCAGTAAACGCGTCAGAGCCATACTGTAGTTGTCTTAATCATCTAACAATCCAGGGCGTTATCGTCGCAGGTCATTTGCGTGCGGCCAGCGCACAGCAACCGCAGCGTACTTAAAGTACGTGAGGATTGCGAGCACTGCCCAATCGCAAAGGGGCAAGTAAGATAGCCCGATAATTCTACAGTCGCATTGGCATAACCACGTAGGCGGCGGACTTGCTGGCACCGTCCTCGATCTGCACGCTGGAGACGGAATCGGTCAGCAGCAGGCGCACATCTTCACACTTGAGCGCGTTCAGCACGTCCAGCACATAGCTGACGTTGAAACCAATTTCCATCTCGGTGCCATCATAGCTGACATCGAGGATCTCTTCCGCCTCTTCCTGTTCCGGGTTGTTGGCGGTGATCTTGAGCTGGTTCTGGCTGACGTACAGGCGCACACCGCGGAACTTTTCGTTCGACAGAATGGCCGCACGAGCAAACGCCTGCTTGAGCAGATCACAGCCCGCTTCCAGCGTTTTATCCGGGTTCTTCGGCAATACGCGGCGATAATCAGGGAAACGGCCGTCAACCAGCTTGGAAGTGAAGATAAAGTCACCGACGTGGGCGCGGATGTTGTTGCTACCAATCTGCACCCGTAGCGGCGTATCGCCACCGTCAAGCAAGCGGACCAGCTCCATCACCCCTTTACGCGGCACGATCACCGAATGGGTAGGCAACTGTTGGCCAATCGGCATTGAACACACCGCCAGGCGGTGGCCATCGGTGGCGACGGTGCGCAGTTCTTCCCCTTCGGTTTCAAACAGCATACCGTTCAGGTAATAGCGCACATCCTGATGAGCCATCGAAAATTGGGTGGCTTCAATCAGGCGCTTTAGCGTCGCCTGCGGCAAGGTGAACTCCACCTCGCTCTGCCAATCATCCAGATTCGGGAAGTCTATCGCCGGCAGCGTGGACAGTGAGAAGCGGCTGCGGCCAGAACGCACCAGCATACGGTCGCCTTCGAGGATCACCGTAATCTCCGCACCTTCCGGCAGGCCACGGCAGATATCAAAGAATTTACGCGCGGGGACGGTCGTCGCGCCCGCTTCATGGGGCTGAGACAGGGCAACGCGGGCCACCATCTCCATCTCCAGATCGGTCCCTGTCAGCAACAGGGAACCTTCCGTCACCTGCAGCAGCAGGTTACCCAGAATTGGCAGCGTCGGGCGGCCACCCAGTGGGCTGCTCACCTGTTGCAGCGGTTTTAGCAGATGCTCACGTTCAACGATAAATTTCATATGGGCTATGACGACAATGTTCTGATTAAATTGGAGAAATCTTCTTTGATGTCGTGACTTTCCTCACGCAGCTGCTCGATCTTCCGGCAGGCGTGCAACACCGTAGTATGGTCGCGGCCACCAAACGCATCGCCGATTTCTGGCAGGCTGTGGTTGGTGAGCTCTTTTGCCAATGCCATCGCCATCTGGCGCGGGCGGGCAACCGAGCGCGAACGCCGTTTAGACAGCAGGTCCGCGATTTTGATTTTGTAGTATTCGGCCACCGTCTTCTGGATATTGTCGATGGTGACCAGCTTTTCCTGCAACGCCAGCAGATCCCGCAGCGCTTCACGCACGAAATCGATGGTGATGGCGCGGCCGGTAAAGTTGGCGTTGGCGATCACCCGGTTCAGCGCCCCTTCGAGCTCACGCACGTTGGAACGCAGGCGTTTGGCGATAAAGAACGCCACTTCGCCCGGCAGACGGATATCGTTCTCGTCGGCCTTTTTCATCAGGATCGCTACACGGGTTTCCAGCTCCGGCGGCTCGATCGCCACCGTCAGGCCCCAGCCGAAGCGGGATTTCAAACGATCTTCCACCCCGTTGATCTCTTTTGGATAGCGATCCGAGGTCAGGATGATCTGTTGATTACCTTCCAACAGGGCGTTAAAGGTGTGGAAGAACTCTTCCTGTGAACGCTCTTTGTTGGCAAAGAATTGAATATCATCGATTAGCAACGCATCCACCGAGCGGTAGTAGCGTTTGAATTCTTCAATGGCGTTATTTTGCAACGCCTTGACCATGTCCTGCACAAAGCGTTCCGAGTGCATATAGACCACTTTGGCATTGGCCTTACGCGCCATGATGCCGTTGCCTACCGCATGCAACAGGTGCGTTTTACCCAGGCCGGTACCGCCATACAGGAACAGGGGGTTATAAGCGCCCCCCGGATTGTCTGCCACCTGCCGCGCCGCAGCACGAGCCAGCTGGTTAGACTTACCCTCAACGAAGTTATCGAAGGTGTGTTTGGGGTTGACGTTGGAACGATAGGACAGCTCAGGCGGCGGTGCCGCGTTGTCCCAGCTTGGGCGGGACGGTGCAGCCGTGCGCACCACCGGGGCTACCGGAGCGCTGTTGACGCTGGCCATCACGGGCTGGCTGAGGGTTTGTGTCAGTGGCTTGCTGCCCACCTCAAAACGCAACAGCGGCGCATCCGTACCGCAGAAATCATTCAACAGGCCATTGATATTGTTTAAGTACTTATCGCGAACCCAATCCAGCACAAAGCGATTGGGCGCATACAGCGCCAGGGTATTGTCACTCAGTTCCGCCTGCAATGGGCGTATCCACATACTAAATTCTGTGGCAGGTAACTCATCCTGCAATCGGGCAAGACACTGCTGCCAAAGCGAAAGTGACACGGCGGACTCCACTCGAACAAGATCAATAAAA
>NZ_BAAKUJ010000010.1:0-177285 GCF_059697885.1 Serratia sp. NCCP-200 | reverse complement strand
GGAGAAGGTTCTTTGAGCATGGCAGTCAGTCCGTTTTTTGCACTGACCTTATTAGATCAAAGTCCTGGCCTCACGACCAGGACTTTGTCATCAATCTGAGAGGAATGCCTAGGCATTCCTCTTTTTGCATTCATGTAGGCCACTTAGCTTTGCGTGAGGCGCAGATCCAACGGCGTTTTGCTGGGTTCGCCGCCGACTTCACGGGTCAGGCGGGGTACCAGGTAGCCGGAAACCTTGCTCAGCAAACTTTTCACGATCGCACGAGCCTCGTCGTCGCTGACCATAAAGTGGGCCGCGCCCTGCACCTTATCCAACACGTGGAGATAGTAGGGCAGGATCCCCGCATCAAACAGGGCGTTACTCAGCGTTGCCAACGTATCCGCGTTATCATTGATCCCCCGTAGCAGCACGCTCTGGTTCAGCAGCGTCACTCCTGCGCTACGCAACTGTGCCATACTGGCGCGCAGCGGCGAGTCAATCTCGTTGGCATGATTGATATGGGTGACCATCAGCACCTGCAGGCGCGATGCCGAGAAGCGTTGGCATAGCGTGGCGGTGATGCGGGCAGGGATCACCACAGGCAAGCGGGTATGAATACGCAGGCGTTTGAGGTGTGGGATGGCCTCCAGTTCCCCGATCAGCCAATCCAGTTCATGGTCTTTGGCCATCAGCGGATCGCCCCCGGAGAAAATAATTTCATCCAGTTCCAGGTGTTGACGGATATACTCCAACGCTTGAAGCCAGTTTGCCTTGTTGCCCTGGTTCTCCTGATAGGGGAAATGACGGCGGAAACAGTAGCGGCAGTTAACCGCACAGCCGCCTTTTACCAACAGCAGGGCACGGTTGCGATACTTGTGCAGCAACCCCGGCACCACGCTGCGCTGTTCATCCAGCGGATCGGTGGTGAAGCCTGGGGCATCGATGAATTCTGCGCTGGCGGTGAGTACCTGGCGCAGCAGCGGGTCATTGGCATCACCGGGTTGCATACGCGCGGCAAAGGCTCGCGGCACGCGTAGCGCAAACAGGCGGCGTGCATCGCGCCCCTGTGGCAGTTCCGGGTGCGTATTTAGTGACAGAAGCTGCAGTAATTCATCTGGGTCGGTAATAACATCGGCGAGTTGATGCAACCAATCTTCTCTATGCGCCGTGTTTTGGGTTATAATGTGTGCCATTTTTTTGGCTAAGCTACCAGTTTAAATTTTCAGAGGGCCATCATGGCGACTTATTCTAGCAACGATTTCCGTCCGGGTCTTAAAATCATGTTCGAAGGCGAACCTTACGCTGTTGAATCCAGCGAGTTCGTCAAACCAGGTAAAGGCCAGGCTTTTGCGCGTGTAAAAATGCGTCGCCTGCTGACCGGCACCCGCGTTGAGAAAACCTTTAAGTCTACCGACTCTTGCGAAGGCGCGGATGTGGTAGATACCAACATGAACTACCTGTACAACGACGGTGAGTTCTACCACTTCATGCACCCTGAGACTTTTGAACAGCATCAGGTTGAAGAGAAAACCGTTTCTGACGTAGCGAAATGGCTGCAGGACAACGCGGAATGTATCGTCACCCTGTGGGATGGCCGTCCTATCGCTGTTCTGCCACCGAACTTTATCGAAGCAGAAATCACTGATACCGATCCAGGCCTGAAAGGCGACACCGCAGGTACCGGCGGCAAGCCAGCTACCCTGAGCACCGGCGCCGTAGTTAAAGTGCCATTGTTCGTGCAGATTGGCGAAGTGATCAAGGTTGACACCCGCTCTGGCGAATACGTCTCCCGCGTTAAATAAGTATCAACACAGAGGAACCCCCGTGGTTCCTCTGTGTTATCCCTTCCCGTCACACGTTGGCAGAACCGCATGATGAAGAAAACGCTGTTGGCCGTGGTCTCTCTGTTGTTGCTGATGTCCCTCAGCGGCTGTAATACCTTCCGTGGTTTTGGTGAAGACGTTCAACACCTAGGCGGCGCGATTTCCCGCAGTGCCAGCTGATACCGATTAGCGCCATTAATCGGATAATGCAGAAAAATCCGTTTATTCCGGCAACCCTCCTGATTTTTACTACGCTTAGAGAGCTACACTTTTTCTCTAATAACGAATAAGGGTAATCTTATGCTGAAGAAAACTATTTTCGCCATTTTTTCCTTGTTGATCCTGTCATCGCTGGTGGGCTGTAATACTACCGAAGGTGTGGGCAAAGATGTTGAAGCTGGTGGTCAGGCGATCCAGCGTAGCGCACAGTAAATTCCTTTGGGTTCAACGGTATTCCACGGCAGCGCTTGATTTTCCCTTCCGTGGAATACCCATTTAATTCTCTTGTTTGCTATAATCCACGTCTTCAATCAGCCAAGTGGGACGACCCGCCTGCGCTTCTGTTGTTTGGGGACGACCCCATAAGTTCTGGAGCCAGTGTCATGGCATGGATCATTTTGCTTTTTGCGGGCCTGTTAGAGGTCGTCTGGGCTATTGGCCTGAAATATACCCACGGTTTTACCCGTTTGACCCCCAGTTTGATTACCGTCGCTGCGATGGTGGTGAGCATGGTGTTGCTGGCGCACGCCATGAAAACGTTGCCTGCGGGCACGGCTTACGCCGTGTGGACCGGGATTGGGGCGGTGGGCGCGGCGGTAATGGGCATGGTGCTGCTCGGTGAGTCGACCAACATCATGCGTATTCTCAGCCTGTGCCTGATCGTGGCTGGCATCCTGGGGCTAAAATTCAGCAGTCAATGAGTGGGCTGCTGATTGACCCAGATTAACGCTTCGGTATCAAAGCCGTAGCCCTTGGCAATCTGCACCAGTCTGTCGCGCGTGGCGGCTTCCAACGTCGGCGTGCGCGACAATATCCACAGATAGTCGCGGTTTGGGCCACTAACCAGCGCATAGCGGTACTCCGGATCGAGTTCGATGACGTTATAGCCGCCATAGAAAGGGCCGAAGAATGAGACTTTCAGCGAGGCCGTCTGCGGCGAACCGATAAAGTACGCCTTGCCTTCGCTCTCCTGCCACTGCTGTTTTTTGCTATCGAAACCCCGGTTAATCACCTTCAGACCGCCGTCTGTGCGCGGGCTGTAATTGGCCGTAACCTGCTCCAGACCTCGTTCAAAGCGATGATCCAGACGCGCGATTTCATACCAGGTGCCCAGATAGCGTTTGCTATCGAAGTTATCTATGACCTTGACGTTCTTCGGGGGTGTCACGCTACAGGCAACGGAAGCGAGGGCGGATAAAATGACGCAAAGCTTTGACCAAAAACGCATGAGTGACTCCTGTTTTTCAGTTACAGATAAACAGTGTAGTCGAAAGAGTGGGAGTAGCGGAATAGGCGGCCAACGGGAGTTGGCCGCCAGAGGTCTTACAGCGTGACGACCCCGATCAGGGTAACGACGCTCAGGATTGCAGCCAGGCCGTAGAACACCCATTTACCTGCAGGCACGTGGATTTTCAGATCGTGCATGGCATGGTGGATACGGTGTAGCCCGCACCATAATGGCAAAATGATCATTAGCAGCAGGAACAGGCGGCCGATCCAGCTTTGGCAAAACGCCAGGACGCGCTCATAACCTAGAGCTTCACCGGGGAACAGGCCGAGTGGCAATAGGATGCCGACCAGCAGCACGATAGCCGGAGCAACGATCGCTCCCCACATACCGCCAGCGCCAAATAATCCCCAGAAAACCGGCTCGTCAGAGCGTTTAGGTGATTGATTTATCATGTTTCCTCCGGATTACAGTAACGCTACGGCGAGAATGATCACGGTGACGACGATCGTCACTGCCCACAGCGCCTTAACGATTGGCTCCGGCCCCATTTTCTCGCTGTTGACGACGATGTTGGCGGCTTTCGGTGCCAGATCGAACCAGGTTTTAGTATGCAGTGCGGCGGCCAGCAGGGCGATGATGTTAATCAGCAGCACCAGCGGGTTTTGCAGGAAGCCGACAAACCCGGCCCAGCTTTCAGGGCCACCCTTCAGGGCAAAGACGCCGTAGATCAGCACGATGCTGAACCACACCGCCAGCACCGAAGTGCCTTCACGCAGCATGTAGAAACGATAGAAACCCAGCTTTTGCCACCAGGTTGGCGTCATGGTACGCACATAGGGCTTACGTTGTGTTGTCATTGCTGTCTCCCCTCCCTTATTGCGGTTTCAGCATTGCGATCATGAAGTCTTTGGCACTCTCTACCTTGCCCTGCTGGATCGCAGCGGCCGGGTCGACGTGTTTTGGACAGACTTCAGAGCAGTAGCCAACAAACGTACAGGACCAGACACCGTTCTGGCCGTTAAGCAGCGGCATACGCTGTTTCTTGCCGTGGTCGCGGTTATCCAGGTTATAACGGTGCGCCAGCGTAATCGCTGCCGGGCCGATGAATTCCGGATTCAGGCCGAACTGTGGGCAAGCGGCATAGCACAGGCCACAGTTGATGCAGCCGGAGAACTGGTGATACTTCGCCATTTGCGCCGGGGTCTGCACGTTCGGGCCATCTTCCGGCTTGCGATCGTTGCCGATGATGTAAGGCTTAATCGCTTCCAGGCTCTCGATAAAGTGGGTCATATCCACCACCAGATCGCGCTCGATCGGGAAGTTGCCCAACGCCTCAACCTTCATGCCATCGGTATATTCACGCAGGAAGGTTTTACAGGCCAGCTTAGGCACACGGTTGACCATCATGCCGCAAGAGCCACAGATGGCCATACGGCACGACCAGCGGTAGGACAGGTCTGGCGCCAGGTTATCTTTGATATAGCCCAGTGCGTCCAGCAGCGAAGTCTGCTCATCGTAAGGTACGCTGAAGGTCTCGAAATGCGGCTCGGCGTCGCGTTCCGGGTTATAGCGCATGACCTCGATTTTCAGGGTTTTCAGCTCAGCCATTCGCCTGCTCCTTATCCTTTCTCTCTTTGTCCTGCGCTTCGGCTGCGGCGCCATAAACACGCTGGGCCGGTGGCAGTTTGGTAATTTTCACGTCGCTGTACTCCAGGCGTGGTGCACCGTTCGGGTTATGGAACGCCAGCGTATGTTTCAGGAAGTTCACGTCGTCACGCTCGGTGCAACCTTCGTCGAGACGCTGGTGTGCGCCGCGCGATTCTTTACGGTTGAAGGCCGAGTGCGCCATACATTCGGCAACGTCCAGGCCATAGCCCAGCTCGATGGTGTACAGCAGATCGGTGTTGAACACGCTGGAGTTGTCGGTAATTTTGACGCGCTTGAAGCGCTCTTTCAGCTCCGCCAGCTTATCGATGGTTTTCTGCATCAGCTCCGGCGTACGGTAGATACCACAGCCTTCTTCCATCGACAGGCCCATTTCATCGCGGATCTTCGACCAGTTCTCGCTACCTTCTTGCTTCATCAGATTGCTGAGGCGGGTTTCCACGTCGCGGCCTTGTGCTTCCAAAGCGCTGCCGTTGGCCGGACCACTTTCCAGCGCGCGGCGGGCTGCGTGTTCACCTGCCACACGCCCAAACACCACCAGCTCAGCCAGCGAGTTGGAACCCAGGCGGTTCGCGCCGTGCAGGCCAACCGAGGAACATTCGCCGACGGCGAACAGGCCTTTGATGCGGGTTTCACAGTTTTGATCGGTTTCGATACCGCCCATGGTGTAGTGCGCGGTTGGACGGACCGGGATTGGATCCTTAACGGGGTCGACACCCACGTAGGCTTTCGACAGTTCACAGATGAACGGCAGACGCTCCAGCAGTTTCTTCTCGCCCAGGTGGCGCAGATCCAGATAGACCACGTCGCCGCGCGGGGTGGCGATGGTGCGGCCAGCACGCCATTCATGCCAGAAAGCCTGCGACACTTTGTCACGCGGGCCCAGCTCCATATATTTGTTTCTTGGCTCACCCAGCGGGGTTTCCGGGCCCATACCGTAGTCTTGCAGGTAGCGGTAGCCGTCTTTGTTAACCAGAATACCGCCTTCACCGCGGCAGCCTTCGGTCATCAGGATGCCTGAACCTGGCAGGCCGGTTGGGTGATATTGCACAAACTCCATATCGCGCAGTGGCACGCCGTGGTGGAACGCCATCCCCATACCGTCGCCGGTGACGATGCCGCCGTTGGTGTTATAGCGATAAACACGGCCCGCACCGCCGGTGGCCATGATGACCGCGTTGGCACGGATCTGCACGCGGGTGCCTTCCATCATGTTCATGGCAACCACGCCGCGCGCCTGGCCATCATCCACCAGTACGTCCAGCACGAAGTGCTCGTCGAAACGTTGGATTTGTGGGTACTTCAGCGAAGTCTGGAACAGAGTGTGCAGCATGTGGAAGCCGGTTTTATCGGCGGCAAACCAGGTACGTTCAATCTTCATGCCACCAAAGCGGCGCACGTTGACCGAACCGTCTGGCTTACGGCTCCACGGGCAACCCCATTGCTCCAACTGGGCCATTTCACGTGGGCAGCTGTGAACAAAGTGGTCGACCACGTCCTGCTCACACAGCCAGTCGCCACCGGCTACGGTGTCCTGGAAGTGATAGTCGTAGCTGTCGTGATCCTGAGTGACTGCGGCGGAGCCCCCTTCGGCGGCTACCGTGTGGCTACGCATTGGGTATACTTTAGATATCAGCGCGATTTTCAGTTGGGGATTGGCTTCCGCGGCGGCTATAGCGGCCCGTAAACCAGCTCCCCCGGCACCAATGATGGCTAGGTCGGCGTTAAAGGTTTGCACTGCACTCCTCCAATGTTCTCGTTAAAACGACAATTTAATTAATCTATGCTTAATATTTATAAAGGTGCTTCGGGTGCTAAGCTAAATTCAGTGACTTTTTAAACTAAACACTAAGGATAGATTACCGCTACCGAATATAGGGTTATCACTATACCTAAAGTTAAGTAGTAGAAATTTGATGTGATCGATTGTTTTGCCTTTTAACCGTTACGCAAGAGGCATTCCTGCAAAAATAAGGTGTTGCCTCGCCTTTGTCTTTGATTAGCGCGATTGTCGGTGGTTTATATGGCTTATATGTTTTTTATGATTTTAATGTAGACCAGCGCACACAATAGCCAAGAATTTGTTTGCTTGAGAGGATGCGAGTAGACTGCACCCCCTGTTTGATTTCGGAGTAATTACCATGAGCGAAACGGCAAGCTGGCAGCCAAGTGCACCCATCGCCAATTTGTTGAAGCGCGCAGCGATACTGGCTGAGATCCGGCGTTTCTTTGCCGATCGTGGCGTATTGGAGGTGGAGACCCCGGCGATGAGCCAGGCGACAGTCACCGACATCCACCTGGTCCCGTTCCAGACGCGTTTCGTCGGCCCGGGCGCGGCAGATGGCCTGACGCTGTACATGATGACCAGCCCGGAATACCACATGAAGCGCCTGCTGGCGGCAGGGAGCGGCCCGATCTATCAGCTGGGGCGCAGCTTCCGTAATGAAGAAGCGGGGCGGCATCACAACCCTGAATTCACCATGCTGGAATGGTATCGCCCGCACTATGATATGTACCGCCTGATGAACGAGGTGGACGATCTGCTGCAACAGGTACTGGATTGCGACAGCGCCGAAACCCTGTCCTATCAGCAGGCGTTCCTGCGCCATCTGGATCTCGATCCGCTGTCGGCGGAGAAGGCACAGCTGCGTGAGGCTGCGGCCAAGCTCGATCTGAGCAACATTGCCGATACGGAAGAAGACCGCGATACCCTGCTGCAACTGCTGTTTACCGTGGGCGTCGAACCCCATATCGGCCGTGATAAACCGGCATTCGTTTACCACTTCCCGGCCTCACAGGCCTCGTTGGCAGAAATCAGCACCGAAGATCACCGTGTCGCAGAGCGGTTCGAGGTCTATTTCAAAGGTCTTGAGTTGGCGAATGGTTTCCGCGAGTTGACTGACGGCGATGAGCAGCGCCAGCGCTTTACGCAGGACAATCGTAAACGCGTGGCGCGTGGCTTGCCGGAGCACCCGATTGATAACAACCTGCTGGATGCCCTGAAGCATGGTATGCCGGAGTGTGCGGGCGTGGCATTGGGCGTCGATCGTTTGGTGATGTTGGCGTTGGGAGCCGAAAGCCTGAGCGAAGTGATCGCGTTTCCGGTCAGCCGGGCATAACGTTTTTGCCTCAATGAAAAAGGGTTCGGCTTGCCGAACCCTTTTTGCTTTTATAGCCCGCCCGACTCGCGGCGCGTGTTGCGCGGTGGAGTTGAAGGCGGTGTGCGGCCATTACTGGTCATGCGCGACAGCGTCTCGGTGCGAACCTGGAACGGTGGGTATGGCAGCGTGATGCCGTGTTCACGGTAACCCGCCAGGATCAACTGGTGGATCTCATGGCGTAACGGCATGCGGTGGCCCATTTCGGCGGCGTAGATACGCAGTTCGAAGATCTGAATACCCTGTTGCAGATCGACCAGATAGGCTTCCGGTGTTGGGTTATCCAGCACCAGTGAGCAACGTTCGGCTGAGTTGATCAGGATCTTGGTCACCTCTTCCGTATTCGCCTCTGCCGGTGCCGGTACGGTCAACACCACACGGGTCAGCGTGTCGGACAGCGACCAGTTGATAAACTGCTCGGTGATAAAGGCCTTGTTAGGCACGATAATCTCTTTGCGGTCCCAGTCTGAAATGGTAGTGGCACGGGTATTGATCTTGGTAACCGTGCCCGTCAGGTTACGGATTGTCACCGTATCGCCGATGCGGATCGGCTTTTCAAACAGAATGATCAGGCCTGAAATAAAGTTGGAGAAGATCTCCTGCATACCAAAGCCCAAGCCCACGCTGAGCGCGGTGACCACCCATTGCAGTTTCGACCACTCGATACCGATCCAGGAAAAGCTGAGGATCGCCCCGAACAGCAGCAACAGATACTTGGTGATGGTGGTAATGGCGTAGCCGGTGCCAGGCGTCAGATCCAGGTGCTGCAACACCGCCAACTCGAGCAACGCTGGCAGGTTACGCACCAGTTGCATGGTGACGATCAGCACCAGGATGGCGATCAGCAGTGCCCCCAAGGTGATCGGCTGAGCGATATCGATGCCATTCACCGTGGAATTGACATCCCAGAGCTTGATATTTTCCAGGAAGCCGAAGGCCGAGTGGATCTCTGACCACAGGACGATCACCGAGACCAGTGCCACCATCGTCAGGATCGAACGCACCAACCTCAGCGACTGGGCGCTGATGGCATCCAGATCGATTTCCGTTTCATCTACCTCAATCGCACCTTCGATGCTGTTAGGGGTATGTGTGGATTCTTCTTCGCCTTTGGCACGCTGCGCCAGGATATCGGCACGGCGTTGCTTGGCACGATCAAAGGCGATGCGACGCCGTTGGATCAGCATCCAGCGGCGGATAATGTGGTAAATCACCAACAGCAGGAACCAGATGGCAACCGAGGTCTCCAGGCGTGCCAGCAGCTTCTGTGCGGTGGTCAGATAGCCGACGGTGGAAGCCAGCGCAGCAATTAGCGGTGCGGAAAGCAACAGCCCCCACAACGCGGTGTTAATCAGGTTTTCGCCGGAGCCTTTGTTATCCAGATACAGTGGAATACCGGCCCGCTTCAAGCTGTTGGTGACCAGAGCCAGCGCCAGACAGAGCAGAATGAAGCACAGGCGGCCAAGGGTATTGGCGAATTCGCGATCGTTGAGATTGTCGAAGGTGATCAGCGCCATAATCAACGGCACGATCAGCCAGATCGACATCTGGTAATAACGCATGGCGCGGGAAACCTGCTTCACCGGCCAGCCGAAATGCACGATGAACAACCCCTGCGGATGGGCGAAGGCGGCGCTGATCATACAGATCCACAACACTGGCAGCGTGGCGGTGACGCCCTCACCAATTGCGACAGCAACCGGATACGGCCAGGCATTCTGCAAGCCGAAGCCCAGCGCTGCCCACAAGACCGGCAGCGGCAAGGCCACCAGGATTGACCAAAATACGGTACGCAGCGTCAGCAGGAATTCATCTTGCGTGACCTTGCCTACTCTACTGCTGGCCCGTGCCAGGAACGCATGGTAATGCTTGCGCGAACTGATGCTGAAAATCACCAACAGCACCGCACCAAACAGCGGGATCAAGGTTTCCCGGCTAGTGACCATCATCACGAAAGCGCCGCTGAGCTGCGTCAGGGTATCCAGTGACAGTACACGGGTCAGATCCTGTGCCACATTGAGCGGATACGACAGGGTGATGGGGCTGACGTCTGGTACCCAGAACAGGTAACGGTGCGCTGCATCCTGAATTTCGTTCAGCGCATCGACCAACTGGGTGTTGGCCACCTTCAGCTTGGTCAGCTCAAGGATCTGGGTATCGCAGCCGGAAAGCAGCGAATTCAGTAGCTCACGCTGGGTGCGTAGCTGGGCATCGACGATACGCTGCTGGGCGCTGGTCAGGGGGCTACCGTCGTCTTGTTTAAGCTCTTTGGCTCGCTGAGGCAGGCTTTCCAGCTGGTTTTCAAAATTCAGGCGTTGAACACGCAGATCGGCCATGGCGCTGTCCAACTGCCGGGGTTTTGGCATTTCAGGCAAGATGGCGACCTGGGCGCGCAGGGTTTCCCCCAGTGCAGTAGAGGCGCTCAACCATTGGGACTGCTCAATGATGGTGCTCAATGCCTGGCGTACCTGCAGCGTTTGTGCGGCGGCCTGGCGCTGTTGGGAAGAGATCAGATCCATCTGTTGCGCCTGATCGTTCAGCGCAGCAGAAAGTTCACGGTTGATTTGCAGCTGCTTGCGCAGGCTGGCGGGTAAATCGCCATTCTGTTCGGCCAATTGCTCGGTTTTTTCCAGCGCCCGTTCCGCTTCACGTTGGCGTTGGCTGTTGAGGTTGTTACGCAGCGCCTGTAACTGGACATCAATTTTTTCATGCCGCGTTTTGTAGACATCGGCACGCATCCGCGCCAGTTCCTGGCGGTTATTGGCCGAGAGTTGAGCCAGATCCAGCTCATCCACTTTCGCTTTACGTGCCGCCGCTTCTGCTTGTAACAGAGCAAGCTGTGCCAGTGCCAATGGCGTGGTTTGGTTATTGCCCTGAGCCTGTAGGCGGCGCTGAACTTCCGTTAATGCGCGCCGAGCTTCGGTTTGTTGCTGTGGCAGTTGGCTGAGAGAGTCGCTGATCTCGCGTGTCCGGTCCTGCTCCTGTTGCAACAGGCGGGCCTGTTCCAGCAGTTGGCTGCTGGTTTGCAGGATTAACTGTTCCAGATCGCTGGCGGGAAGATTTTCGCCGTTGGGCAGGATTTTGGTTTCTTCAAGGGTGAGCTGGCGGCGCAGTTCCTGCGTCATCTTCGGGAAATCGTCGATCACCCGCTGATACTGCTGGGAATTGTTCTGCGACTCTTTACGTTCGGTGAGCCAGTTGATGGCGCTTTGCAGCGCCTCAACCGTTTCCGCCTGATTAGGCGCGTTTTTATTGCCCTCGGCCAGCTTCAGTTCTTGCCGTAACTGGGACTCGTTGGGGATCGCGGCGGCGAGAGCCGGCTGGATCAGTAGCAGGCTGAGCAATAAAGCGATAATCAGGCGCACAGCATCAATTCCCTTCGAAGGTGGCTTCTGGCGCGGCTGCGGCTTCAGCAAAAGCCTGGCCCATCCGGGTTACGGTGCCGTTGTTCAGGTGCGGAGCGAACTGTACGCTGCCAGGTGTGAACAGGTTGATGACCGTGGAACCGAGTTTGAAGCGGCCCATCTCTTCACCTTTAACCAGTTGGATCGCGCCTTCCATGCCTTCGGCTGGATAGGTCCAGCGGCGGATGATGCCTTCGCGGGGGGGCGTTACAGTACCGGCCCAGACGGTTTCGATGCTGCCCACAATAGTCGCGCCGACCAGGATCTGCACCATCGGCCCAAAGGCGGTATCGAATACGCAGATCACACGCTCATTGCGCGCAAACAGATTCGGCACGTTGGCGGCAGTTAGCGGATTGACCGAGAACAGATCGCCCGGCACGTAGATCATTTCGCGCAGTACGCCGTCACAAGGCATATGGACACGGTGATAGTCGCTTGGGGCCAAATAGGTGGTGGCGAACAGGCCGTTACGGAAAGGCTCCGCCAACAGATAGTTACCGGCCAACAAGGCTTCCAGCGTGTAGTTATGGCCTTTGGCCTGGAAAATCTGATCGTCACGGATCGCACCGAGCTGGCTGATGGCACCATCTGCCGGCAGTGCCAGTACGTGAGGCTCCGTTACGATCGGGCGTGCGCCATCACGTAATGGACGAACGAAGAATTCATTGAACGTGGCATAGGAGGCTAAATCCGGGTTCTGTGCTTCCTGCATCTGCACGCGGTAATAGCGGGCAAACGCTTTTACCACCAGCTTAGTCAGCCAACCGGCCTTTTTATCTGCGCCCCAGCCCGCCAGGCGGGTTAACGCCAGCTTTGGCAGCCAATACTGTAATTTAATCTTGATGCTATCCAGCACATTAACCTCTTGAAAGGGGATATAAGGGCGAGGGTGGCGATTAGCGCAACCCCCGCACTGTGGATCAGTTATCTGCGTCCGGGAAGTTTTTGCGGGTTTTAACCTGCGCCATGCTTTCCAGGATGCGGTGATAGTTGTCGAAACGCTCTTTGGCTATCGCGCCACTTTCCATCGCGGCGCGAATGGCGCAGCCCGGATCGGTGTCGTGGCGGCAGTCACGGAATTTACAACCGCCCAAATAGTCGCGGAATTCGACATAGGCCTGGGTGACCTGCTCTGGCTCCAGATGCCACAGACCAAATTCACGCACGCCGGGGGAGTCAATAACATCACCGCCATGTTGGAAGTGATACAACCTCGCCGCCGTGGTGGTATGTTGCCCCAGGCCGGAGACGTCGGAAACCTGATTTACCAGGATTTGCTTTTCCGTCTGCGGCAGCAGGGCGTTCAACAGGCTGGATTTGCCCACGCCGGACTGCCCGGCAAAGATACTGATGCGGTCGACCAGCGCCTGCTCAAAGGCTTCCATCCCTTCGCGGGTCTGGCTGGACACTTCGAGAACGCGGTAACCAATATGGCGATAGATGTCCATCATTCCGTCGACTACCTTACGCGCTGCGGCGTCCAGCAGGTCGATTTTGTTGAGCACGATCAGCGGCTCGACTTGCAGCGTTTCGCAGGCGACCAGATAGCGATCGATCATATTGAGTGAAAGTTCGGGCAAAATGGCCGACACGATGACGATCTGATCGATATTGGCGGCGATGGGTTTAACGCCGTCATAGAAATCAGGGCGGTTCAGCACCGAGGTGCGTTCATGCACCGCTTCTACGATGCCTTTGACCCCCGCATGAGTGCCTACTCCAGGGCGCCAGACCACGCGATCGCCGGTAACCAGCGAACGTAGGGTGCGGCGAATGTTGCAGCGATGCTGGACGCCGTCTGCGGCTTCCACGTCGGCATGCATGCCAAAGCGGCTGATGACGATCCCGTCTTGCGGTTCGCCCAATTGGGAATCATCCAGCTCCGGCTTGTTGTCAGTACGCTTCAGGCGACGCTGATGGTTGGCCTGTACGCGGCGTTCTTGACCTTTGGACAGTTTGTTCTTACTCACTGAGCCTCACTTGAATCGGCATTTATCGCTCGGGGCGAGCAAAAAGGCTATGATACACGCTATTTTATATTAAATAACCGTTCTTGACCGCCACGCACGCTGGCATTAGCCGCGGGTTTGCCCGTGGTTTGTTTATCTTTCGGCTTTTACGCAGGAAAAATCATGACAGGAAACGAAAACAACCTGATTTGGATCGATCTGGAGATGACCGGGTTGGACCCTGAACGCGATCGTATTATCGAGATCGCGACATTGGTGACCGATGCCAATTTGAATATCCTTGCCGAAGGACCGGTGATCGCGGTGCATCAATCAGATGAGCAACTGGCGCGAATGGATGACTGGAATGTGCGCACGCATACCGGCAGTGGGCTGGTGGAGCGCGTTAAAGCCAGCAAACATGACGATCGTGCCGCCGAGTTGGCGACTATCGCTTTCCTGCAAGCGTGGGTGCCAGCAGGTAAATCACCTATCTGTGGCAACAGCGTTGGCCAGGATCGCCGTTTCCTGTTCCGTTATATGCCGCTGCTGGAGGCCTACTTCCATTACCGTTATCTGGATGTCAGCACCCTGAAAGAGCTGGCGCGCCGCTGGAAACCGGAGATCCTGCCAGGCTTCAAGAAGCAGGGCACTCACCAGGCGTTGGATGATATCCGCGAATCCGTTGCGGAACTGGCGTACTACCGCGAGCATTTTATTCAGCTGTAACGCATGCAGTGCCCCTGAAAGCCTTGCTGTCGCTTAATTCACCATTTCGGTGCTTAAAGCAGCAATCAGACAAAATTAGCGTTTTTTTGCTTTCAGGGGCTTGCGGCGAAAAGGATTTCTCGTATAATGCGCACCCCGTACCGATGAAGAATTTCGTTTCATTCACCATCGTTACGCCGGGCGGGAATAGCTCAGTTGGTAGAGCACGACCTTGCCAAGGTCGGGGTCGCGAGTTCGAGTCTCGTTTCCCGCTCCAACTTCAAAAATGCTGCTGATGTAGCATGATGAAGAAAAAGTAGTTAAAGTAACACCCATGCGACGCGGGAATAGCTCAGTTGGTAGAGCACGACCTTGCCAAGGTCGGGGTCGCGAGTTCGAGTCTCGTTTCCCGCTCCAAAAATTTCAAAGGCCATGTTGTTCATTGTTGGCCGCATGCTTCAAGCATATCAATGCGGGAATAGCTCAGTTGGTAGAGCACGACCTTGCCAAGGTCGGGGTCGCGAGTTCGAGTCTCGTTTCCCGCTCCAAATTTATCTCCAGTTTACATTCAATCCTACGCCGCTTCCGGTGTGACTTTCGCTCAGTTATACATACTCAGAAAATAGGTTGTGAACAGAGTTATCCACAGATTCTGTACATAATACCTTCTGTGCAAAATTGCAACGCCTCACAAATGAAATTTATATCTTATTGATAATAATCAATATTTATTTCTTATAAAACGTTATCTCGATCACTTGCTCTTTTTGTGACGCTTGAAAGACAACGCATTTTTATTTTTATGCACAAATCCACAGGGAGAGTCTGAGGGGTTTCTAGGCATCCCTCGGTAATCCTTTCTCGACCGCCCGAATTAAACGTTTTTTCTGCATCGTCTGCACCTCAACTGCCAGGGCTTCACGGCGTGCAAGCTGTTGAGCCAGTGCCCAACTGATGTGCTCGTCCAGCATCGGATCCTGACCCTGCCGGGTCTGCAAGCTGATAACGATCTGATCCAGATAAGGGGCGTTGCCGAGTGCTACCGCGATATTGCGTAACCAGCGCAAATGGCCGATACGCCGGATGGCAGAGCCTTCGGTGATACGGAGAAACTTCTCCTCATTCCAGCCAAACAGCTCGATCAGTTGCGGGGCATGCAGCGCAGCGCGAGGGCTGAAATCGTCTTCATCCGTCAACTGCGAGAAGCGGTTCCACGGGCAAATGAGCTGGCAATCGTCGCAGCCGTAGATTCTATTGCCCATCAGAGGGCGGAATTCTTCTGGAATAGCACCTTCCAGCTCGATGGTCAGATAGGAGATGCAGCGCCGGGCATCGACGGTGTAAGGGGCAACTATCGCACCGGTGGGGCAAGTGGTGATGCAGGCGACACAGCGGCCACACTGCTCTTCCTGCGGCTTATCCACCGGCAGGGGCAGATCGATTAACAACTCGCCCAGGAAAAACCAGGAACCGGCGTCGCGGTTGAGGATCAGTGAGTGTTTACCAACCCAGCCAATGCCGGCTTTTGAGGCCAAGGCTCGCTCCATGATGGGGGCCGAGTCCACAAAGGGCCGGAAATTCAGTTCACCGCAGTAAGCCTGGATTTGATCGCCGAGTTTTTTTAGCCGCTGGCGTAGCAGCTTATGATAGTCACGCCCCAGCGCATAACGGCTAACGTAGCCCAACTGCGGGTTTTTTAACGTACTGGCGAACGCGGCTTTCGCGGGGAGATAGTTCATGCGCACGCTGATCACCCGCAGTGTGCCGGGCAATAATTCATGTGGCCGCGCGCGCATCATGCCGTGACGTGCCATCCACTCCATCTCGCCGTGGTATTGCTTATCCAGCCACGCCTGCAATCGGGGTTCTTCCGCGCTGAGATCGGTATCGCAGATCCCCACCTGCTGGAATCCTAGCGATTGCCCCCATTGCTTGATATGTTGGGCTAGTTGATCGAGATCGAGGGGGTGTGTCATGACGGGCCATAGTGAGAAACAATACTGTTCCAGTTTACCACACTCTGTTTGGTCTGCAGACTGGATCCGCCAGGCAGAACCTGCTGCTGCCGCATCGCTGGGCCTCTCCTTGTATTCGTTAATGCAGCGTGCCGGTGCGGCGGCTTATGAGCTGACGTGCGACCGGTATCCGGCCAGCAGGCATTGGCTGGTGCTGTGTGGGCATGGCAATAACGGTGGCGATGGTTATGTGGTTGCTCGTCTGGCCCGTGCGGCGGGTATCAAGGTGACGCTCATTGCCTGCGAAGGCGTTCGTCCATTGCCACCAGAGGCTGCCAACGCCCGGCAAGCCTGGTTGGCAAGTGGCGGAGAAGTCCTGCCCGCGACCAGCCGTTGGCCAGAGGATGTCGATCTCATCATTGATGGTTTATTAGGCACCGGATTGGGGGCGGCCCCCAGAGCGCCCTATGATGCCCTGATCGAAGCGGCCAACCGAGCCGAGGCGCCAGTGGTTGCTCTGGATATCCCTTCTGGCCTGCTGGCTGAAAGCGGAGCCGTGCCGGTAGTCTCGATCCGTGCGGCCCATACGCTGACTTTTATTGCACTCAAACCAGGGTTGCTGACCGGGCAGGCGCGTGATTGGGTGGGGCAACTGCATTACAGTACGCTAGGATTAGCGGATTGGCTGACAACACAGTCCCCGCAGATCGAGCGTATTACGGCTGACGATTTGGGCAGATGGCTGAAGCCTCGCCGCCCTTGTTCTCATAAAGGGGAGCATGGTCGTTTACTGCTGATGGGTGGCGATCACGGTTTTGGCGGAGCCATCCGCATGGCAGCGGAAGCCGCACTGCGTACCGGGGCTGGACTAGTGCGAGTGCTTACTCACAGTGAGAACATTGGGCCGCTGCTGACCGCCCGGCCTGAGTTGATGGTGCAACGCCTGAGTAATGATATCCTGCAACAGGCGCTGGACTGGGCCGATGTGGTCGTGATTGGCCCGGGGCTTGGCCAGGGCGATTGGGGCCGCAACGCGTTGCAACAGCTGCAAGCCAGTGATAAACCAACATTATGGGACGCTGATGCGCTTAACTTACTGGCATTACACCCCGAGAAGCGTCAGAATCGTATTATTACCCCGCATCCTGGTGAAGCCGCGCGATTATTGAGCTGCCGCACCGCTGATATTGAGAGTGATCGCTTACTTGCAACCCGCAGGTTGGTCGCGCAATACGGCGGCGTTGTGGTGCTGAAAGGCGCAGGTACCTTGATCGCCGATGAGCATGGACAGATGGCGATCGCCGACGTTGGTAATGCTGGCATGGCATCCGGTGGCATGGGAGATGTGCTGTCGGGTATCATTGGCGGTTTGCTGGCGCAAAAGCTACCGCTGTATGATGCTGCCTGCGCGGGCTGCGTAGTGCACGGTGCAGCGGCAGATCAGGTTGCTGCAAAACAAGGAACAAGGGGATTACTGGCCACCGATCTGCTGGCGGTGATCCCTCATTACGTTAACCCTGAGTTGGCAAAATAGACATTATCGAATGAAAGAACTCGTTTTACCGCTGCCGGATGAGGCAGCCACAGTCGCACTGGGGGCCGTCTTGGCCCAAGCGTGCGATCGTGCCAGCGTGATTTATCTTTATGGGGATTTGGGTGCCGGTAAAACCACCTTCAGCCGCGGCTTTCTGCAGGCGTTAGGCCATCAGGGCAATGTGAAAAGCCCAACCTATACGCTGGTGGAACCTTATGCGCTGCAACCGCTGGCGGTCTATCACTTTGATCTTTATCGCTTGGCCGACCCGGAAGAACTCGAATTTATGGGTATTCGCGACTATTTTGCCCAGGACTCGATTTGCCTGGTGGAGTGGCCGCAGCAGGGCACCGGCGTGCTGCCCGATCCCGATCTGGAACTGCATCTCAGTTACCAAGACGAAGGTCGTCAGGCGAAGCTCCAGGCGGTTTCCGCCTACGGCGAACACTTATTAGAAAGTATCCAGAGGCAACAAGGATGACGCAGCAATGATGTATGGGTTAAGAAGATTTGCTGTAATTGCCTTGCTTGCGTTGCTGGGGCCGTTTGGTGCCTGGGCGGCATCGTCCCTCTCCGACGTCAAAGTGACCAATGCTCAGCGTGAAGCCACGGTGTCAGTGAGCTTTACTGGCCCTCCCTCGTATAGCTTCTCAACCATACATGGTCCAGAACGGGTGGTCCTGGATGTGAACCAAACGGGTAAAGTGGGCGGCCTACCGTTGAACTTCAGCGGCCAAAACCTGGTAAAAAGTATTCGTTCCAGCAAGCCGAAAGATGCGCAAAGCGTCCGCTTGGTGTTTGATTTAACCCAACGTGCCAAAACCCGTGTGGCGACGCGCCAAGAGGGCAACAGTTACATCGTCGTCTTCACCATCACCTCAGAAGCCAAGACGACGACTAACACCGTCCGTAAGGCGCCGGTTCCTGTGCCTGTGCCGGTGGTGAATGAGCCAGTACGTAAAGCGCCTGTCACGTCAAGTAGCGCCAATCCATTTACTCCGAAGTCGGCTGCGGTATCAGGCACGGCTACCAGCATTACCCCACGTAGCAGCCGGGTGTCCGCCGGTTCTGGCGATCGGGTGGTGGTGGCGATCGACGCCGGCCATGGTGGACAGGATCCTGGCGCCATCGGGCCAAACGGTCTGAAAGAGAAAAACGTCACCATTGCTATCGCGCATCGTCTGCGTGCGTTGTTGGATGCCGATCCGATGTTCAAAGCGGTGATGACGCGTAACGGGGATTACTTTATTTCGGTGATGGGCCGTTCTGATGTGGCGCGCAAGCAGGGGGCCAACGTGTTGGTGTCCATCCATGCGGATGCCGCGCCGAATCGTAGCGCCAAAGGGGCTTCGGTTTGGGTATTGTCCAATCGCCGGGCTAACAGCGAGATGGCTGGTTGGTTGGAACAGCACGAGAAACAGTCCGAACTGCTGGGCGGTGCGGGCGATCTGTTGGCTAACAGCCAGGCCGACCCTTATCTGAGCCAGGCGGTGTTGGATCTGCAGTTCGGTCATTCGCAGCGCGTCGGTTATGACGTGGCCGTTAAGGTATTACAGCAGTTACAGGTCGTAGGTTCATTGCACAAACGCCGTCCGGAACACGCCAGCCTGGGAGTGCTGCGTTCACCGGATATTCCATCTTTACTGGTGGAAACCGGGTTTATCAGTAATAGCACGGAGGAGCGACTGCTGGGCAGTAGCGCATATCAGGATAAAATTGCACGGGCGATCCACAACGGCCTGCGCAGTTATTTCCTGGCGCATCCGCTACAAGCCGACCCAAAGGTGGAAAACCGCCCGCTGGACGTCGCAGCGGCGGTTAACTCCACGACAGACGATCTCAGACAGCCTGAGCCGGTGACCAGCCGGGCCAGAAGCAGCGCCAGCGTAGGAAAAACGCAGATCCATGTGGTGAAGCGGGCGGAAACGCTTTCCGGCATTGCCGATAGTTATGGCACCAGTATGGCGGCGCTACGTGAGCTGAACAAACTGAAAAAAGATGGCGTCTGGGTTGGCCAGCGTCTGAAGGTCCCCGCCGGGAAAAAGGCGGCAGCACCGGTTCAGGCCAAGGCCAAGGCAAAAAGCGCTAAACCGAGCAAACATAAGGTGACTCGCGGTGATACGCTGTCATCCATCGCCGCGAAATATGGCGTCAGCGTCAGCGAGCTTAAACGGGTTAACAAATTAAAGTCGGATGTTGCGCCGCTGGATCGGACGCTGATCATTCCGTAGGCTTGATGCCAACAACAGAGGGAGCCCCATGCCTATCCAGGTGTTACCGCCACAGCTAGCCAACCAGATTGCCGCCGGAGAAGTGGTCGAACGGCCTGCGTCGGTAGTCAAAGAGCTGGTAGAAAACAGCCTGGATGCCGGGGCAACGCGGATTGATATTGATATCGAACGCGGCGGGGCCAAACTGATCCGAATCCGTGATAACGGTTGCGGCATTGCCAAAGCCGACCTGGCCTTGGCCCTGGCGCGCCATGCCACCAGTAAAATCAGTACGCTTGACGATCTGGAGGCCATAGTCAGCCTGGGCTTTCGCGGCGAAGCGTTGGCCAGTATCAGCTCGGTGTCACGCCTGATATTGACTTCACGCACGGCGGAACAGAGCGAAGCCTGGCAAGCCTACGCGGAAGGGCGCGATCAGGCGGTCACCGTCAAACCGGCAGCTCATCCGGTGGGCAGCACGCTCGAAGTACTCGATCTGTTTTACAACACCCCCGCACGGCGCAAATTCATGCGCACCGAAAAAACCGAATTTGGCCATATCGACGAAGTAGTGCGGCGCATTGCGCTGGCGCGTTTCGATGTGGCGATCAACCTCAGCCATAACGGCAAGCTGATGCGTCAGTACCGCGCGGCAAAAGAAGAAAGCCAGCATGAGCGGCGTCTGGCCAGCATTTGTGGCCCGGCCTTCTTGCAGCATGCGTTGGCGATTTCCTGGCAGCATGGCGATCTCAGCATCCGCGGCTGGGTGGCGGACCCGCAGGGAGCGCGTCAGCTTGGCGAAATTCAGTATTGCTATGTCAACAGCCGGATGATGCGCGATCGGCTGATTAATCATGCCATTCGTCAGGCGTATCAGGATCAGTTGAAAGACGATCAACTGCCTGCCTATGTGCTGTATCTGGAAGTGGATCCGCATCAGGTGGATGTCAACGTTCATCCGGCCAAGCATGAGGTGCGTTTTCATCAGGCTCGGCTGGTACATGATTTTATCTACCAGGCGGTTACCACGGTGTTGCAGCAGGCGGGTAATGTCACGCTGCCATTGGCTGAAGAGTCCTCAGAGCAGGAGGCGCCCATCTGGCAGCCCGAGAATCGCGTTGCTGCCGGTGGCAACCACTTCTCCCAGCCTGCGCCACAGCGTGAACGTCAGCCTGCTCAACCCTCCGTTGCCCGTGAACGTGCCCCGCAGCCAGCCTATCAGGCCGGTGCGGGTTACCAAAAGCGTGAAGGCGAGCTGTATGGCAAGCTGTTGCAGGCTACTCCGCCAGCAGATACGGTAAAACAGCCGCTGTTCCCGCCGGTTAACGCCGTGCAGGAAACCCCGCTCGCTGGTAGTCAGCACAGTTTTGGCCGCGTTCTGATGATTTGCCCGCCGAGCTATGCGCTGGTTGAACAGCGTCAGCAGTTGGCGTTACTGAATCTGACCATGGCCGAACGTTGGCTGCGTCAGGCGCAGCTTTGCCCGCCGGAAGAGGGATTACGGCCGCAGCCGCTGCTGATCCCGATCAAGCTGACGTTGAATAAAAATGAAGCGGCCGCCTGTGTGCAACATCAGGCACTGCTGGTCAAAATGGGGTTGGAGCTGCAATCCGATCACGGTCGTGTGACGTTGCGCGCAGTACCTTTACCATTACGCCAACAAAATTTACAAAAGTTGATACCCGAGCTGTTAGGCTATCTGGCCGAACATCAGGAGATGTCGCCAACGGTGCTATCCATCTGGATCGCCAGCCAATTAGGCAGCGAACACGAAGTGTGGAACAGCTCGCAAGCGATACAATTGTTGACAGAAGTTGAACGACTTTGCCCGCAACTGGTCAAATCCCCTCCTGCCGCTCTTTTACAACCCGTTGATTTGCAGGCTGCATTGGCAGCGCTTAAGCATGACTGAAATTGAAATGAACCCTCGTCCCCCAGCCATTTTTATCATGGGGCCAACGGCCTCAGGCAAAACCGCCTTGGCGATGGCGCTGCGTGAGCGCTTGCCCGTCGAACTGATCAGTGTCGATTCCGCCCTGATTTATCGCGGTATGGATATTGGTACCGCCAAGCCCTCGGCGGAAGAGCTTGCCCTGGCACCACACCGTTTGATTGATATCCGCGATCCTGCGCAGGCGTACTCGGCGGCCGATTTTCGTGCCGATGCGTTGCGGGAAATGGCTGATATTACTGCCGCCGGACGTATTCCGCTGTTGGTGGGGGGCACAATGCTTTATTTTAAGGCGTTACTGGAAGGGTTATCGCCGTTACCCTCTGCCGATCCCGCAGTACGCGAGCGGATTGAGCAGCAGGCGGCGGAGCTTGGTTGGGAGGCTTTGCACCGCCAATTGCAGGCGATAGACCCGGTTGCCGCCTTACGTATTCATCCGAATGATCCACAGAGACTCTCCAGAGCACTGGAAGTTTTTTTGATTTCGGGTAAAACTTTAACTGAACTGACTAAAATTTCGGGTGAATCGTTGCCGTATCATGTTCACCAATTTGCGATAGCGCCAGTCAGCCGGGAGTTGTTGCATCAACGTATCGAGCTGCGGTTCAATCAGATGTTGGCGGCGGGTTTTGAGGCGGAAGCGCGTGCACTTTTTGCACGGGGTGATTTGCATACGGATTTGCCTTCCATTCGCTGTGTCGGTTATCGCCAGATGTGGTCATATTTTTCTGGCGAGATTAGTTACGATGAGATGGTTTTTCGAGGTATTTGCGCAACACGTCAGTTGGCCAAACGCCAGATGACCTGGTTACGGGGTTGGGAGTCGGTTCGGTGGTTGGACAGTGAAAAGCCGGGAGAGGCTTTAGACTCGGTAACACAGGTTGTTAGTGCATAGGTTGAGTGATTGTGTACAATTGATGAGTATTCAGCGCGCAAATTTTTTAGGTCGTTTATTTTGAGCCGACAGGTTCTTGGTTAAAAACAACAAACAAATAAGGAAAAGATAGAATGGCTAAGGGGCAATCTTTGCAAGATCCGTTCCTGAACGCATTGCGTCGTGAACGTGTTCCGGTTTCTATTTATTTGGTGAATGGTATTAAGCTGCAAGGCCAGATTGAGTCTTTTGACCAGTTTGTCATCCTGTTGAAGAACACGGTGAGCCAGATGGTTTATAAGCACGCTATCTCTACCGTTGTTCCATCGCGCCCGGTATCGCACCACAGCAACACCCCGAGCAGCGGCGGCACCAGCAATTATCACCATGGTAACAACCCGTCTGCGCCGCAACAGCCGCAGCAGGAAAGCGATGACGCTGAATAAAGCGCGTTGCGAGTCAACCATGACGGGGAGCATAAGCAGCGCAGTGCTGTTTATGTCCCCCAAACTCGCGGTTTTGTTCCGTTTGAGAGGTTGCACGCTTGTTTGACCGTTATGAAGCCGGTGAGCAGGCCGTCCTGGTTCATATCTATTTCTCGCAAGACAAAGATACAGAAGATCTCAGTGAGTTCGAATCGCTGGTGTCCTCTGCGGGCGTTGAGGCTTTGCAAGTGGTTACTGGTAGCCGCAAAGCACCTCACCCAAAATACTTTGTCGGTGAAGGAAAGGCCGAAGAAATTGCAGATGCGGTGAAAGCCAGCGGCGCGTCTGTTGTCCTGTTTGATCACGCCCTTTCCGCAGCGCAGGAGAGAAATCTCGAACGCCTGTGTGAATGCCGGGTGATCGATCGCACCGGGTTGATTCTCGACATCTTTGCCCAGCGTGCCCGTACCCATGAAGGTAAGCTGCAGGTAGAGTTGGCGCAATTGCGTCATATTGCCACTCGTCTGGTTCGTGGTTGGACTCACCTTGAACGTCAGAAAGGGGGGATTGGCCTACGCGGGCCGGGGGAGACTCAGTTAGAAACTGACCGTCGTCTGCTACGCGATCGCATCAGCCTGATCTTGCGCCGCCTTGAGCGCGTAGAGAAGCAGCGCGATCAAGGGCGACGAGCGCGTACCCGTGCCGATGTGCCAACCGTATCGCTGGTGGGTTACACCAACGCCGGCAAATCAACCCTGTTTAACCGAATTACGTCTGCCGGAGTGTATGTGGCGGACCAGCTATTTGCCACCCTGGATCCTACCCTGCGGCGTATTGACGTGGCGGACGTAGGCGATACCGTGTTGGCGGATACCGTAGGCTTTATCCGGCACTTGCCGCACGATCTTGTTGCCGCGTTCAAAGCGACACTGCAAGAGACGCGCCAGGCCTCTCTGTTGTTACATGTGATCGACGCTGCGGATACCCGGGTGGATGAAAACATTGAAGCGGTGAACTCCGTGTTGGCAGAGATTGAGTCGGATGAGATCCCTACACTGTTAGTGATGAACAAAATAGATATGCTGGATGATTTTGTCCCGCGTATCGATCGCAACGAGGAAAATTTACCGATCCGAGTGTGGCTGTCCGCCGCCAGCGGTGAAGGTATCCCGTTGCTATTTCAGGCGTTGACGGAGCGCTTATCGGGGGAAATCGCGCATTTTGAGCTGCGCTTACCGCCACAGGCAGGCCGTCTTCGTAGCCGTTTCTACAAGCTTCAGGCGATCGAAAAAGAGTGGAATGAAGAGGACGGCAGTATCGGCGTGGTGGTGCGTATGCCGATCGTGGAGTGGCGTCGCCTCTGCAAGCAGGAACAGGAACTGATTAACTTTATCGTATGATCATATCCTGTTACATTTGTGTGCCCGCTCAATAGAAGAGTGGGCTAAGCATTAGCCTGAAGTACCCAATCACAGAATAATGGAGCTAAAACATGGCGTGGAATCAGCCCGGTAATAACGGACAGGACCGCGACCCGTGGGGGAGCAGCAATAATAATGGCGGCAACTCTGGCGGTAACAATAAAGGCGGTCGCGATCAAGGGCCACCGGATTTAGACGATATCTTCCGCAAGCTGAGCAAGAAATTGAGCAGCCTGACCGGCGGTGGCAAAGGCTCCAACGGTAATAACGGCGGTGGCACGGGGTCAATCGGGCCGGGATTCAGTGGCAAGATTGTCGGCATCGCTGCGGTTGCGGTGGTGGTGATCTGGGCCGCCAGCGGTTTCTATACCATCAAAGAAGCCGAGCGTGGTGTAGTCACTCGCTTTGGTAAATTCAGCCATCTGGTGCAGCCAGGTCTGAACTGGAAACCGACGTTTATCGATCAGGTTCGCCCGGTTAACGTGGAGTCGGTCCGTGACCTGTCCGCGTCCGGTGTGATGCTGACTTCCGATGAGAACGTGGTGCGTGTCGAGATGAACGTGCAGTACCGCGTTTCCGATCCGGCAGCCTATCTGTTCAGCGTAACCGATGCCAACGACAGCCTGAGACAGGCGACAGACAGCGCATTGCGTGGTGTTATCGGTAAATACACCATGGACAAGATCCTGACCGAAGGCCGTACCATCGTCCGTAGCGACACTCAGCGTGTACTGGAAGATACCATCCGTCCGTACAAAATGGGTATCACTCTGCTGGACGTCAACTTCCAGGCTGCACGTCCGCCGGAAGAGGTGAAAGCCGCGTTTGATGATGCGATCGCCGCACGTGAGAACGAGCAGCAATCCATTCGTGAAGCAGAAGCTTACGCCAACGAAGTCCAGCCGCGTGCCAACGGTGCTGCACAGCGCCTGCTGGAAAATGCGCGCGCCTACCAGGCCCAGACCGTTCTGGAAGCCCAGGGTGAGGTTGCTCGTTTCGCCAAGCTGTTGCCGGAGTACAAAGCCGCACCGGAAATTACCCGTGAGCGTCTGTACCTCGAAACCATGGAAAAAGTGCTGAGCCACACCCGTAAGGTGTTGGTGGCAGACAATAAAGGCAATAACAATCTGATGGTGCTGCCACTGGATCAGATGCTGCGCGGTGCCGGTAAGTCGGCTACCGAAGGCAGCAAAGATGCCGGGCAGAACCTTCTCGCCCCTGCGCCAGCCTCGGCTCCTTCATCGGAGGCGAGCACCAGCAGTTCCAGCAGTGGTTCCATCATGGACCAACGCCGGGCTAATGCGCAGCGTAGCGACAACACACGCGTAGGGAGAGAATAATCAATGCGTAAGTCTTTCATAGTTATCCTCGCGGTGGTGTTGGTAGCCCTTTACGCCTCAATGTTTGTGGTTCAGGAAGGCGAGCGCGGCATCGTGCTGCGTTTCAGTAAAGTCCTGCGCGACAGCGAAAACAAACCGCTGGTTTATGCACCGGGTCTGCACTTCAAGATCCCGTTTATTGAAACCGTGAAAATGCTGGATGCTCGTATCCAGACCATGGACAACCAGGCCGATCGCTTCGTGACCAGCGAGAAGAAAGACCTGATCGTCGACTCCTATCTGAAATGGCGTATCAGTGATTTCAGCCGCTACTACCTGGCCACCGGTGGTGGTGACGTTTCTCAGGCGGAACTGCTGCTGAAACGCAAGTTCAACGACCGTCTGCGTTCCGAGATTGGCCGTTTGGACGTGCGTGATATCGTGACCGACTCCCGTGGCCGTCTGATGGCAGACGTGCGTGATGCGTTGAACACCGGTACCGTGGGTGACGGCGAAGAAGCCGCCGCTACCGAAGCCGATGACGCTATTGCTTCTGCTGCAGCCCGTGTTGAGCGTGAAACCAATGGCAAACAGCCAGCGGTTAACCCGAACAGCATGGCGGCACTGGGTATTGAAGTAGTGGACGTGCGTATCAAGCAGATCAACCTGCCTGCGGAAGTGTCCGATGCGATCTTCCAGCGTATGCGTGCAGAGCGTGAGGCG
Organism: Serratia sp. NCCP-200; assembly: GCF_059697885.1. Classification (NCBI taxonomy): domain Bacteria; kingdom Pseudomonadati; phylum Pseudomonadota; class Gammaproteobacteria; order Enterobacterales; family Yersiniaceae; genus Serratia; species Serratia sp. NCCP-200. Next base: position 150,734 of record NZ_BAAKUJ010000010.1, on the reverse strand, counting down.
GTAGCCCGTCGTCACCGTTCACAAGGTAAGGAAGAGGCTGAGAAGCTCAAAGCCACCGCCGACTACGAAGTGACCCGTACCATCGCGGAAGCCGAGCGTCAGGCGCGTATCACCCGCGGTGCGGGCGATGCGGAAGCAGCTAAACTGTTTGCCGATGCCTTTAGTCAGGATCCGGATTTCTATGCTTTCATCCGTAGCCTGCGTGCTTATGAAACCAGCTTCGGCCCTGGCAACCAGGACGTGTTGGTGCTGAGCCCGGACAGCGATTTCTTCCGCTACATGAAGTCGCCGGTTGCTACGCGCAACAGATAACGTCAGCATGATGGCGATCCCCGATAGCTTTCAGGCCATGGTTTGAAACAACAGGGGTAGAACCAAGGCCCGTTTAAACGCGGGCCTTTCTTTTTTTGGGGGAAGGATGAATTCGACAATCTGGCTGGCGCTTGGGTTGGTTTTGGTGCTGGAAGGGCTGGGGCCGATGTTGTTCCCACAGGCTTGGCGTAAAATGGTTCAGACAATGTCGCAACTACCCGATGCTACGCTGCGGCGTTTTGGTGGGGGATTAGTGGTTGCAGGCTGTGTGATCTACTACATGTTGCGTGCACACACGGGGGTTTAAAGTTTAGCCGAAAAAGTACGCAATCGTATGCTAAAAGTGCTGAAACTGAAGAATTAGGGTGGTAGAATCCATTTTTAAGCAACCTGGTGATTTTAAAATGGGTAAGAACGTCGTCGTACTGGGCACCCAATGGGGTGACGAAGGTAAGGGTAAGGTCGTAGACCTGCTGACTGAACGGGCTCAATATGTTGTGCGCTACCAAGGTGGCCATAACGCTGGCCACACTCTGGTTATCAACGGTGAAAAAACCGTTCTTCATTTAATTCCTTCAGGTATCCTGCGTGAAAACGTGACCAGCGTCATCGGCAACGGTGTGGTTCTGGCCCCAGACGCGTTGATGAAGGAAATGGGTGAACTCGAAGCGCGCGGCATCCCGGTACGCGAACGTCTGTTACTGTCTGAAGCCTGCCCGCTGATCCTGCCTTATCACGTCGCTCTGGATAATGCGCGTGAGAAAGCGCGTGGTGCCAAAGCCATCGGCACCACCGGCCGTGGTATCGGCCCGGCTTACGAAGACAAAGTTGCCCGTCGCGGTCTGCGCGTGGGTGACCTGTTCGATAAAGCCACCTTCGCGACCAAGCTGAAAGACATCATCGATTACCATAACTTCCAACTGGTTAACTACTACAAAGTAGAAGCCGTCGATTACCAGACCACCCTTGATTATGTGCTGTCGATTGCGGATATCCTGACCGGGATGGTAGTAGACGTCTCCGAACTGCTGGACGGTGCGCGCAAGCGTGGCGATCTGATCATGTTCGAAGGTGCACAGGGTACGCTGCTGGATATCGATCACGGTACCTATCCGTACGTGACTTCTTCCAACACCACCGCGGGTGGCGTAGCAACCGGTTCTGGCATTGGCCCACGTTACGTGGACTACGTGCTGGGCATCGTGAAAGCCTATTCTACCCGTGTAGGTGCAGGCCCGTTCCCAACCGAACTGTTCGACGAAACCGGCGAATACCTGTGCAAACAGGGTAATGAGTTTGGTGCTACCACTGGCCGTCGCCGTCGTACCGGCTGGCTGGATGCGGTTGCCGTTCGCCGTGCCGTGCAGATCAACTCCCTGTCTGGCTTCTGCCTGACCAAGCTGGACGTGCTGGACGGCCTGAAAGAAGTGAAGATCTGTGTGGGCTATCGCATGCCGGACGGCCGCGAAATGACCACCACGCCGCTGGCTGCAGAAGGTTGGGAAGGTATCGAGCCAATCTACGAAACCATGCCGGGCTGGAGCGAAACGACCTTTGGTGTGAAAGACTACAGCAAACTGCCACAGGCAGCGCTGAACTACATCAAACGCATCGAAGAGCTGACCGATGTACCGGTAGATATCATCTCTACTGGCCCAGACCGTAGCGAAACCATGATCCTGCGCGATCCGTTCGACGCATAATCTGTTTGCCTACTGTCATCAAACAAACCGGGCCAAGTCCCGGTTTGTTTGCCTCATGTATCCTCCCCGATGGCGTTTTCACCTCACAAAATCCCTTCGTTGCTCCGGTTGAGAGTCACCTATGCGCTAAATAATTAGCTGCGAACTCTCCGGCTGGTTTATCATCCAATAAGATAGTAAAGAAAATCGCCGAAAATCGGCAGATACCCAGAGGTAAACGTGCAGTTAACAAGTTTTACTGACTATGGCCTACGGGCATTGATCTACATGGCATCATTGCCTGCGGACAAAATGACCAGCATCTCTGAAGTTACGGAGGTGTACGGAGTTTCCCGTAACCATATGGTAAAAATTATCAATCAGCTGAGCCGTGAAGGCTTTGTCACCGCCGTGCGGGGTAAAAACGGCGGTATACGGTTGGGTAAACCGGCTGAAAGCATCCGTATTGGCGACGTGGTGCGGGCGCTGGAGCCGCTTTCGTTGGTTAACTGCAGCGGCGATTTCTGCCATATCACCCCAGCCTGCCGTTTGAAGCAAGTGCTCCAGCAGGCGGTAAAGAATTTCCTTGAGGAGCTGGATAGTCACACATTGGCCGACATGGTCGAAGACAATTCACCGCTCTACAAGCTTTTGCTTGTCGAATAAAGCGTTACTGAGAAGACAAGGCTCAGCGACACCCTGCTGATGACAACGGAGGAACCTCAATGTCACAAGATCCATTCCTGGAACGAGAAGCAGAAAAATATGAATCCCCAATTCCTAGCCGCGAATTTATTCTGGCCCATTTGGCGAAACGTGAAACGCCGGCCAGCCGCGAAGAGTTGGGCAATGAACTGAATTTATCCGGCGAAGAAGCGCTGGAAGCCCTGCGCCGTCGCCTGCGTGCGATGGAACGTGATGGCCAGTTGGTCTTTACCCGCCGCCAGTGCTATGCCCTGCCGGAGCGTCTGGACCTGCTGCGTGGCACGGTGATCGGCCACCGCGATGGCTTCGGCTTCTTGCGGGTTGAAGGGCGTAAAGACGACCTTTATCTCTCCGCCGAGCAAATGAAAATGGCCATCCACGGTGATGTGGTGTTGGCTCAACCGCTGGGCGAAGACCGCAAAGGCCGCCGCGAAGCGCGTATCGTGCGCGTCCTGGTGCCTAAAACCAGCCAGATTGTTGGTCGCTACTTCACCGATGCCGGTACCGGCTTCGTGGTGCCGGATGACGGCCGCCTGAGCTTCGATATTCTGATCCCTGCCGACTCGGTCAGCGGGGCGCGGATGGGCTTTATGGTGGTGGTCGAGCTGACCCAGCGCCCAACGCGCCGCACCAAAGCCGTGGGCAAAATCGTCGAGATCCTGGGCGATAAAATGGGCACCAGCATGGCGGTGGATATCGCATTGCGTACCCATGAGATCCCGCATACCTGGCCACCTCAGGTGGAGAAGCAGGTTGCCGACCTAAGTGAGCAGGTGCCGGAAGTCGCCAAGAAAGGGCGTGTGGATCTGCGTCACCTGCCGCTGGTCACCATTGATGGCGAAGATGCGCGCGATTTCGATGATGCCGTGTACTGCGAGAAGAAACGCGGTGGCGGCTGGCGCCTGTGGGTCGCGATTGCAGATGTCAGCTACTATGTGCGCCCTCGCACGGCGTTGGATGACGAAGCCCGTAGCCGTGGCACCTCAGTCTACTTCCCGTCGGAAGTGGTACCAATGCTGCCGGAAGTGCTTTCCAACGGCCTGTGCTCGCTCAACCCGCAGGTCGACCGCCTGTGTATGGTGAGTGAGATGACGATCTCCGCATCGGGCCGTCTGTCTTCGTTTAAATTCTACGAAGCGGTAATGAGCTCCCATGCGCGCTTAACCTACACCAAGGTCTGGCATATCTTGCAGGGCGATCAGGAGCTGCGCGAGCAGTATCATCCGTTGGTCAAACACCTGCAGGAGCTGCATGCGCTGTATAAAGTGCTGGATCAGGCTCGTGCCGAACGCGGTGGTATCGCCTTCGAAACCGAAGAAGCCAAGTTTATCTTCAACGCCGAGCGCCGTATTGAGCGCGTAGAGCCAACGGTACGTAATGACGCGCACAAACTGATCGAAGAGTGCATGATCATGGCGAACGTTGCTGCGGCACGCTTTGTTGAGAAGCATAACGAACCTGCGCTGTTCCGCGTGCACGATCGCCCAAGCGACGATCACATTTCCGCATTGCGCAGCGTGTTGAGCGAACTGGGCCTGACCCTGGGTGGAGGCCTGAAGCCGCAGCCAAAAGATTACGCCACTTTGATGGACGAAGTATCGGAACGTCCGGACCGTGAAATGCTGCAAACCATGCTGCTGCGTTCGATGAAACAGGCGATCTACGATCCGGAAAACCGTGGCCACTTCGGCCTGGCGTTGGCATCTTATGGCCACTTTACGTCGCCTATCCGTCGTTACCCGGACCTGTCGCTGCACCGCGCCATCAAGTACGTGTTGGCGAAGGAGCAAGGTGAACAGAAAGAGCGCTGGACGCCAACCGGAGGCTGGCACAGCGATCTGGAAGAGATGCTGCAACTGGGTATGCACTGCTCGATGACCGAGCGCCGTGCCGATGAAGCTACGCGTAACGTGGCGGACTGGCTGAAGTGCGACTTTATGCAGGATCACGTCGGTGAAGTGTTTAGCGGCGTTATTGCCAGCGTCACCGGCTTTGGTTTCTTCGTCCGCCTGAGCGATCTGTTTATCGATGGTCTGGTACACGTGTCGACGCTGGATAACGATTACTATCGTTTTGATAACATCGGCCAGCGTCTGATCGGCGAATCTTCCGGCATGGTCTATCGCCTGGGGGATACGGTGGAGATCCGCGTTGAGGCCGTGCATATGGACGAACGCAAGATCGACTTCGCTCTGGTTTCCAGCACCCGCAAACCGCGTGGTGAAGGCAAAACCGAGCGCGAACGTGCCAAGAATGGCGGCCAGCGTACGCTGCGCGACGGTGCCGGAGCGGGCCGTAGTCAGGCTCAACGTAAACGCCGTGGCGGCAAGACGCCTGCCAACTTTGAGCCAGACAGCGCCTTCCGTAAAAAAGAGGGGGCCAAGGCCAAACCCGCAGACAAGGTGAAGCCAGACCCGAAGGCGAAAGCGAAAACCGCTCCGAAGGCGAAAGCCAAAAAAGCGTCTGACAAAACCAAAAAGATAGCGGCCGCGACCAAAGCCAAGCGTGCCAGCAAGAAGAAAGGTGCCGAGCAGGGTTAACCTGCCGCACGTTATTATCCCCGGCCGGGCACCCCCGGCCGCACAGTTAAAAGAGCATCATGAGCGAAATTATCTACGGTATTCACGCTGTCAAAGCCCTGCTAGACAACGATCCACAACGTTTCCTGGAAGTGTTTATTCTCAAGGGGCGTGACGATCGTCGCTTACAGCCTTTGATTGCCGAGCTGGAAGCGACCGGTATTGTGATCCAGGTGGCTAACCGCCAATGGCTGGATGAGAAGGTCGAAGGGGCCGTCCACCAGGGCATTATTGCGCGGGTGCGTGAAGGGCGGAAATATCAGGAGAACGATCTGCCTGGGCTGCTGGAAAGCGTTGAAACACCATTCCTGCTGGTGCTGGACGGCGTTACCGATCCCCATAACCTGGGGGCTTGTCTGCGTAGTGCCGATGCTGCCGGTGTCCATGCGGTGATCGTCCCACGCGATCGCTCAGCTCAACTGAACGCAACGGCGAAGAAAGTGGCCTGTGGTGCGGCCGAGAACGTCCCACTGATCACCGTCACCAACCTGGCTCGTACCCTGCGTTTGCTGCAAGAGATGAATATCTGGATCGTGGGCACGGCGGGTGAAGCCGACCACACGCTGTATCAAAGCAAAATGACCGGCCCGATGGCGCTGGTGATGGGCGCGGAAGGTGAAGGTATGCGTCGTTTGACCCGTGAACATTGCGACGAACTGATCAGCATTCCGATGGCCGGTACGGTTTCCTCGTTGAACGTCTCGGTCGCGACCGGTGTCTGTCTGTTTGAAGCGGTGCGTCAGCGCAGCTGATGATTTAATAGGGGTGAAACCTGTCACCCCTACCTCTAATCTCCTATCTTGTGATCCCGCCAGCGGCAGAAATCCGGCTAATGACCATAATTACCCCTGAAGCGTTAATCAGGGAGCAAGCTCATGGTCTGGACTACGCATACCGTCTTTAACCAACCCAAGCCCTTGGGGAACAGCAACCTTTTCCTGTCCGATACGCCGCTGCGTGAAGCGTTGCAGCGCGAGTTGGCGGGTTGGGATAGCGATGTTCTGGCCTCGCTTGGGCAACAGTTAGGCACACAGGAGTCACTGGAGTTGGGGCGGCTGGCCAATACCAACCCACCGGAGTTGCTGCGCTATGACGCCACCGGGCAACGCCTGGACGACGTGCGCTTTCATCCAGCCTGGCACATCCTGATGCAGGGGCTGGTCGCTAACCGGGTGCATAACCTGCCGTGGCAGGAAGATGCCCGTATTGGCTCCTTGGTGGCCCGTGCCGCCCGCTTTGTGTTGCATGCTCAGGTGGAGGCCGGCACGCTCTGCCCAATCACCATGACCTTTGGTGCTATCCCACTGCTACAGCGTTCCCTGCCAAAAGAGTATCAATCCTGGTTATCCCCGTTACTTTCCGATCGTTATGATCCTCATCTGCTGCCCGGTGCGCAAAAGCGTGGGCTGTTGATCGGTATGGGGATGACGGAAAAGCAGGGCGGCTCGGACGTGCTGAGTAATACCACCACCGCCGTACCGCTCGCTAGTCGTGGCAATGGAGAGGCTTATCGCCTGGTGGGCCATAAATGGTTCTTTTCTGTGCCGCAAAGCGATGCCCATTTGATATTGGCACAGGCGGAGGGAGGGCTTTCCTGTTTCTTCCTACCCCGGCTCCTGCCAGACGGCACCCGTAACGCCATCCGTTTGGAGCGGCTTAAAGACAAGTTGGGCAACCGTTCCAATGCCAGTAGCGAAGCCGAGTTTCAGGACGCAACGGCCTGGTTATTGGGCGATGAAGGGGATGGCGTCAGGCAAATCCTCAAGATGGGGGGGATGACCCGTTTCGATTGCGCTTTGGGTAGCCATGGGCTGATGCGCCGCGGCCTTTCGGTGGCGCTGTACCATGCTCTGCAACGGCAGGCGTTTGGTAAATGTCTTATTGAACAGCCGTTGATGCGGCAGGTGTTGGCCCGTATGGCATTACGGCTTGAGGGGCATACCGCTTTGCTGCTCCGTTTGGCGCGAGCCTGGGAAAGCCGGGGGGATGAAGGCGAAGTGGTCTACAGCCGCTTACTGACCCCGGCGGCAAAATACAGTATCTGTCATCAAGGCGCGGCATTTATCGGGGAGGCCATGGAAGTACTGGGAGGGATCGGCTATTGCGAAGACAGCGAGCTGCCGCGTCTGTATCGAGAAGCACCGGTAAACAGCATTTGGGAAGGGTCGGGCAACATCATGTGCCTGGATGTGATGCGCAGCCTGCATAAGTTGCCTGGTGCGTTGGAGTTGCTGCAACAGGAGTTGCTACCGGTACGCGGGCAGAACCGGTTGTTCGATCGCGCCTGGCGGCAATGGCAACAGCGTATGCGCCAGCCGCGTGAAGAAATGGGGCGCTTGTTAACCCAGCAGTTATTCGATCTGTGCTGTGCCGCCCAACTGCTGCAGCATGCCAGCCCGCCCATTGGGGAAGCCTGGTGCCACTTAACGCTGGATTATCGTGGAGATAGAGTGCTGCCCGCGGAGGTGTGCGATACGCTGCTCCAGCGGGCTATGGGGGGATAAACAGGAACTCGGGGCTTATAGTCTAGAGGGAAATGCCATCAGATAATAGGCTGATGGCATTGGATGTATAATTTCCTGCCTGATTTCAGCTCGAATGATCAATTATAGAAATATCCCGCGTGATATTAATTTCGTGTAAGCGCCCAAGATGTATTCTGCTGTAATTTTAAGGACGATTCTCGTTAATGCATGGGATATACCCTTTTTTGGGTTATGCTTAACTAATTGGCTGAGTGGGTAACGGGTTGTATGTTACATTTTTAATGTAATGGAGATTAAGCACGGCTCGTGAGTGCCAATCTGCGCTAATTATTTATTTGGGAAAGTCTTTTTTTATGGCGGCTTGTTCAGGTCAATCCACTGGCTTTCCTATTGTTTAAAAGGAATTAACAGCATGACATATAGTTATCATTCATCCACAACCGATTTATCGGCACGTAAAGAAAAGAGCAATTCATCTTTGCGGATGACCCTTTCGCCACTCTACTTTGCCGGGCTGCTGGCTTTTGGCTGCGTTTCCGTGGCTAATGCGGCAATCGTTGCCGATGCCGGGCAGGCCTCTAGCCCTGCGGTTAATGCCGGTGCGAATGGTTCGACCATGGTGAATATCAACGCTGCGGGTAAAGGGGGGGGGCACATAATATCTTCAACCAGTTCAATTTTGATAAAAACGGCGTTGTACTGAATAACAGCGTCGACGGGGCGAATAGCCAACTGGCGGGGAGTCTTGTGGGTAATGCGAATTTAAGCGGTGGGGCAGCCTCGGTGATCCTTAATGAGGTCAACTCTAATCGGGCCAGCGTGTTAAATGGCATGGTGGAGGTTGCAGGCCAGCAGGCTCAGGTCATTATTGCCAACCCGGCAGGTATTACCTGTAGCGGATGCGGGTTTATTAATGCTGGCAGAGCAACGCTGACCACCGGTAGTGCCCAGATTGTCGATGGTGCCATACAGGGATATAAAACGGAGAAGGGCAGCATTGTTATTAATGGCAATGGCCTGAACAGCGGCGACAGTAATTATACCGATCTGATTGCCCGCTCGGTGGCGATTAATGCCGGTGTCTGGGCCAAGGATTTGAAAGTGACCACTGGCCGTAATAACGTCAATGCGGACAATACCCAGGCGACTGCGCTGGCCTCGGCGTTGGGCAGACCTGGTGTCGGGATTGACGTTGCTGCTTTGGGGGGGATGTATGCCGGCAAGATCACCCTGGTGGGGACAGAAAGCGGAGTGGGCGTTCGTAATGCCGGTACCATCGCGGCTTCCACCTCAGACCTGGTGATGGACGTTAATGGTGTGCTGGATAACCGTTCAGGGACCCTATCCGCCGCACACGCCAACAAACTGAACACCGCAGGCACTATTAATAATACCAGGGGGAAAATCACCGGAGGGAACGGCGGTATCACTATCGATACTCATAAAAACCGCCTTACCAATACCAACGGCAACATAGCCGCTATCGGCTCTGTGAGCATCAATAGTGGGCAATTGAACAATACCAACGGTAGGGTGCAATCCAGTTCACAGGTCACTATCGATACGCATGGGCAGTTGCTGACCAATACTGGCCGCAATAACGATACCGGCATTTACAGCACCTTGGGTATGACCCTGAAAACGGGTCAGTTGAACAATAACAATGGCCTGATCGCTACCAGTGGTCACTCCACTATCATCAGCGGTGCGCTGGATAACCGTAATGGGCAGATTTTTGCCTTTGGCTCTTCGTTGTCCGATCTGTCGATGACCGTTGGCGGCACGCTTGATAACCGTGGCGGCGAAATAGCGGCTCAACATCATGTCAATCTGTCTACCAGCAGTACTTTGAACAATAGCGCTAACGGCAAAATGAGCGCGGGTGACGATTTTAAGCTGACGACAAACAAAGCTGCGCTCAATAACACCAACGGCTTGATTGAGTCGGCTGGGGTGTTGGATATCAACAGTGGGCTACTGACCAATAGAACCGGTAGTCTGCAAGCGACCAAGATGCTGAACGTAAACACCAATGGCAGTAACCTGCTTAACGAGAGTGGGCAGATCTCTGCAATGGGGGATATCCAGCTCGCCAATATCAACGCCATGGACAACCGGGATGGTAGTGTTAGCGGTGAGGGTAAGCTGGTGCTGCGAGCAAATAGCCTGGATAACCGCACGGGTGGGTTAACCCTGGACAAGGGCAATGACGTTCGCGTCAACAATGCCCTTAATAACAACTATGGCGTGATCCGTAGCGCGCTGGGTAGCACGGAGCTCTACGCCAGCACGGTCAACAACAATGCGGGCTTGTTGGCGGGGCAGGAAGTTCATGTGCATACCGACACATTGCGCAATGACGAGGGTCTGATTTATGCCGATAAGACGGCAGAAATAAAGGCGGTGACTCTCTATAACCGTAATGGTGAGAATTTTGGTCGGGTGATGGGCGTGCATATCGATATGCCGGAAGATACCCAGGGGGGCATTATCAGCATGGGCGATCTGAGCATGGCCGGTAACCGGGTGTACAACAGCCGGGGTCTGATTGCTGCCAGCGGCGGCAACTTGAACATGCAGTATGCTGGCAACGTGGATAACAACCGCGGCACCCTTTCAAGTGTGGCTTCTCTGTCGCTGTTGGCTAACCGCCTGGATAACGGCAATAGCACGATTTCTTCTACAGGGAGCAGTAGCGTAGAAGTAACTTCAGCCTTTACCAACAGCGGCTTGGTCCACGGTAAAGAGGGGCTGGGTATTCGCGTCAACGGGGCATTGACCAACAGCGGTCAATTATGGTCCGACAAGGTCACCACGATCAACAGCCAGAATCTTACTAACCGGCGTGGCGCGGTGATCGGCGGCCTGGAAGGTGTGAAACTGAACCCGACGGGCAGATACACCAATAACGGTGATGTAACAGGGCCGGTAATCAAAGAGTAATCGCGAAAATCTCTTCTAGGGGTGCCTATTCAGGCACCCGTTTTTACTTATCTCTCAGAGCCAGCGCTACCGATAAAGTATCGCCTGTGAATACCACTGGCCCGGCACGATGGTTTCGCTGTTCATGATGATCATGTAATAGCGTGCCCCGCTGGCGTTAGCTTTGCGCTGGATCTCGGCTTCCACGTTCATCGGGCTGCCATGCACCAGCGCGCTGATCGTTCCCATTTTCTCCAGCTCGGTGGTTTGGGCGCGGGAGATCTCCTGTGCCTGAGTGGTAGGCGGCGGCGGGGGCTTGGGCGTGGTTTTAAATACGCTGCATCCAGACAGCAAGCCAAACAGCAATAGGGTGATCAACGTACGGGAAAGATCCATGCTGGCCTCATTACTCTTTCGCATAGAGTAGAATAGGTTGGACTAAGGTTTCGGTCCGATTTTTGCCATCATAGTGAAGATTAGCCACAGGGGGAATACATGATCGAGATCCATGATGAGCGGGTGGATGACGTTGCGGTGATCCATGCGGTACCGGCCGGGCGCTATGAACAGCCGTTACCCACGATCTTTTTCTATCACGGCTTTACCTCATCGAAAGAGGTGTACGCCTATTTTGCCTATGCGCTGGCCAAGGTCGGTTTCCGTGTGGTGCTGCCCGACTGTGCGATGCACGGAGAGCGGTTTGATGGTGATGAAGCACGGCGGCTGGCGCATTTCTGGGAAATCCTCAAAAGTAACGTCGATGAGTTACCCGCACTCAAAACGCACTTTGAGCAGCGTGGGCTAATTGCCGGGGATCGCATTGGCGTGGCGGGCGCTTCTATGGGGGGCATGACCACTTTGGGGGCCTTTATCCGTTACCCTTGGGTGAAAGCGGCCGCCAGCCTGATGGGGTCGGGCTACTTTACCTCGCTGGCGCAGACGCTGTATCCGCCATTGGATGCGCAGGGCCAGCCGCTGGAGCAGTCCGCGCTCAAGGCACGCCTTGCGCCCTTGGCCTCTTATGAGGTTGAACAGCATTGGGAGAGTTTTGCCGGGCGGCCACTGCTGTTATGGCATGGTGAAACCGATGATGTGGTGCCAGCGGATCAGAGTGAGCGCTTGGCCGGTGAGTTACGCCAGCGCGGCCTGGATCGGAGGTTGACCTACCTCACTGAAGCGGAAGTACGCCATCGCATTACTCCTGGCGCGTTGAACGCTACCGCCGCTTTCTTCAGGGATTCACTGTAAAAAGCCCCCGAGGGAGGGGGCAAGGCATGGCTGTTACTGATTGACCGCCTCTTGGTGCGGCTGGGCTCCCTGGCGCCGCATTTTCGGTTAGCGATAAAGCTCTGCGCTGACGTGGATAGACGCGGTACTGCCTGGCTCATGTAGCGCAACAATCCGGTAAGCTGTGGCACCGCGTTGATCGGCAATCTTGTTGATTTGTGACGTCGCATCGTCGGGTGAAACCACTTCCTGAGTCAGGCTGACGAAGCCAATGCTTTGGCGTTCCGCGGCCTGGTGTGCGGTGATTTCAGTGGCGGCCATGGCGTTGGCGGAAAACAGCAACGCGATAGCGGTAGCGATGGTGATACGTTTCATAGGCACCTCTCTTAACTCTTTGCTACAGCGGCGTGTCGCTGTGTCCGCCTCCGATATACTGCCCATTAAGCAAAAAGTTATTTATCAGTATTGAATAACTGCAACCCTTTATCGCTGCGCTTTCTGCGGCGGATAATTTAACTTTAGTCCGATAGTCAGGATTAAAAAGGGGGAGATTTTGATGGCCTTATTCAAAAAAAATGATAATGATTTCCAGTGGGCTGATGATTTTGTTGAAGGATTTTTAAAACCTATGGATCGGCATACATCGCTTTTTCTGCCAGCAAATCGTGCTATTTCTCGTGGCCTTACGCATAAACCTCAATAAATCCTACTCAGTCCTTGAGTTCCCCCCCTTGCGCCGGTATGATTACGCGTCATTTTTCAGCCGCACACATACACACGTTCCTTGCTTCCATGGGCCGCGGTTGACCCTGACAGGAGGCTGAATAATCCGTAAGGAGCAATTCGATGCGTCATTACGAAATCGTTTTTATGGTCCATCCTGACCAAAGCGAACAGGTTCCGGGCATGATCGAGCGTTACAGTGCTACCATCACTAACGCGCAAGGTCAGATTCACCGTCTGGAAGACTGGGGCCGCCGTCAACTGGCTTACCCGATCAATAAACTGCACAAAGCCCACTACGTTCTGCTGAACGTTGAAGCTCCGCAGGAAGCGATCGATGAGCTGGAAACTAACTTCCGCTTCAACGACGCCGTTATCCGTAGCATGGTTATGCGCGTTAAGCACGCGGTAACTGAAGCATCTCCGATGGTTAAAGCGAAAGACGAACGTCGTGGCGATCGCCGCGAAGACTTCGCTAACGAAACCGCAGATGATGCAGATGCTGGGGATTCTGAAGAGTAATTGCTGTCGTGACGGCTAATCGTCTGGTGTTGTCTGGCACAGTGTGCAAGACGCCGGTGCGAAAGGTGAGTCCTTCCGGGATACCCCACTGCCAGTTTGTGCTTGAGCACCGATCGTCGCAGATGGAAGCCGGATTCAGCAGGCAAGCATGGTGCCGAATGCCCGTGGTTGTCAGCGGACAACAGTCACAAGCTTTAACTCAAAGATTAACGGTCGGCAGTCAGGTTACCGTTCAAGGCTTCGTTAGCTGCCATCAAGGGCGCAACGGGCTGAACAAATTGGTCCTGCATGCCGAGCAGATTGAATTGATAGATTCTGGAGACTAGCCAAATGGCACGTTATTTCCGTCGTCGCAAGTTCTGCCGTTTCACCGCGGAAGGCGTTCAAGAGATTGACTATAAAGACATCGCTACGCTGAAAAACTACATCACTGAAAGTGGTAAAATTGTCCCGAGCCGTATCACCGGTACTCGTGCAAAATATCAGCGCCAGCTGGCCCGTGCTATCAAGCGCGCGCGCTACCTGTCTTTGTTGCCGTACACTGATCGTCATCAGTAATCGGCCACTGTCCATTAACGACTTTGAGAGGATAAGGTAATGCAAGTTATTCTGCTTGATAAAGTAGCAAACCTGGGCAGCCTGGGTGATCAGGTTAACGTTAAAGCGGGTTATGCCCGTAACTTCCTGGTACCACAGGGCAAAGCTGTTCCTGCTACCAAGAAAAACGTAGAGTTCTTCGAAGCACGCCGTGCTGAACTGGAAGCCAAACTGGCTGACGTTCTGGCTGCTGCTGAAGCTCGCGCAACCAAGATCAACGAACTGGGTTCAGTCACCATCGCGTCTAAATCAGGCGACGAAGGTAAACTGTTCGGCTCTATCGGCACCCGCGACATCGCTGACGCAGTGACTGCGGCAGGCGTTGAAGTTGCCAAGAGCGAAGTTCGTCTGCCGAACGGCGTTCTGCGTACCACTGGTGAGCACGAAGTGCACTTCCAGGTACACAGCGACGTGTTCGCACAGCTGAATGTAGTTGTGGTTGCTGAAGCTTAATCGGCTTTAGTACACCAAGTTAAAACGCCAGCCTAGTGCTGGCGTTTTGCTTTTCAGCGCCGGGTAAAACGCGCTACTCTGAGGCCATCTGTTGGCAAGGAGAGGCGAAAATGGCAGAAATTATCTTACAGCGAGTCTACGATTTCAGTGGCCCGGCACCGGAGCACTGCTATCTGACTGACCGGCTATGGCCGCGCGGTGTGAGTAAGGAGAGATTGCAGGGCGTCATCTGGCTTAAGCAGGTGGCACCGGATACGGCGTTACGCCAGTGGTTTCATCAGCATACCGACCAGTGGGATGAGTTTGTTGCGCTTTATCGCCAACAACTGGTCGCCAATGAGGCCTGGCAGCCGCTGGTGGCGTTGTTAAAGCAAGGTGAGCCGTTGACGCTGCTGTATGGCAGCAAGGACACACAGCACAACCAGGGGGTTGTACTGCGTGATTTTCTGCTGGATCAGCTCAAAGATTAGCGAACGCGCAGGTAGCTGCCATCGCTCTGGCGGCGGAACAGGGCTTCACTGTTATCCACGGTGGTGACTGAGAGCGCGGTGATCACGCCGTTAGCATTACGTTCGATACGCACTTCCTGCCCGGCCTTCAGATTGCTGAGCGGCTTATCGTTCCCCTCAACCCGCGCCATGGCAAACACCTCGTTCACCGGCAGGTTGTTGTCACGGAACAGCTGCGCCAGAGTTTGGCCAGCCTGGATCTGATAACGCTGCCAGCTATCGCTTTCGCCTGCCGTTTGCTGGCTATCGTTTTGCAATTGAGCCTGCAAAGGGATCTGGTTTTCCTGGCTGGTGACCGGGAACGGGCGCGCGTTATCGTCGGAATACGGCCAAAGCAGCGACAGCAGCAGGATAGCACCAAAAATAATCACCCAACGGCGGTGAAAATAGGGCAGCGGTTCCATCCAGTGGAGGCTGTCCGGCAGGTGCCATATTTTCAGCAGCAATGCTTTGAGCCTTTGCCCCTTACCGCTCTGTTGTGGCGGTGGTGAGTCCGGCTCATCGGTGGTTGCTGGCGTTTCCGGTGCCGGGCCAGGCTTCAGGCGTTGGCTCAGGTTCAGCCAGGTGCGCAGCAATGGCTGGTAGACACGGGTGGTTTTCCTTCTCCTGGGCGCGATTCTGCCCATGGTGACCTCTCTTCAACTGCGTAAATTTGTCACTTTACAAAAAGTGTATCGCTGACCCCAGTATACCCTATGGTTTCAAGCCGCAGTGCACTTGTGCACCTTGAGGGCCGAATAGTCTCCGTACTGCGCCACTTCGGTGCCGGCCTTGAACCGTACTGGGTCTAATCGCTAACTGTTTGAAACGATTGGTAGCCGAGAGAATAATGACACCAAACGTTAACAGCAGGTTATTGTTTCTTTTTCTACGACAAAAGTCATCATTCTCCACACAAGATTTTACCCGGCTTTGCCGCGCTGTTATGCTGCGCTTTCGACTTTTTACAGACTAAAGGAAAACCCCATGACAACCCCTTCTTTTGATAGCGTTGAAGCGCAAGCAAGTTACGGGATTGGTTTACAGGTCGGTCAGCAACTGCAAGAGTCCGGCCTGCAAGGTTTACAACCAGAAGCTCTGCTGGCTGGCCTGCGTGACGCGCTGGAAGGGAATGCCCCGGCGGTTCCGGTAGATGTGGTTCATCGTGCGCTGCGCGAAATCCACGAACGTGCGGATGCTGTACGCCTTGAGCGCCAGCAGGCGATGGCCGTTGAAGGCCAGAAGTTCCTGGAAGATAACGCCAAGCGTGATGAAGTGACGCTGACCGAGTCTGGCCTGCAGTTCTCCGTGCTGGAGCAGGGCAATGGTCCAATCCCATCTCGTCAGGATCGCGTGCGTGTGCATTACACCGGCCGCCTGATCAACGGTGATGTGTTCGATAGCTCCGTTGAACGTGGTCAACCTGCCGAGTTCCCGGTCAGCGGTGTGATCCCTGGCTGGATAGAAGCTCTGACGCTGATGCCGGTTGGCTCCAAGTGGCAGCTGTATATCCCACACAACCTGGCCTATGGCGAGCGTGGTGCAGGCGCATCCATCCCGCCATTCAGCGCGCTGGTGTTTGACGTTGAGTTGCTCGAAATTCTGTAATCCGCGTTATGTTCCCTCTCCCTTTGGGAGAGGGTTAGGGTGAGGGGGCTATTTGCCGCTCAGTGCGCGTGGGAACAGCAGGTTATTCTCCAGATGGATATGCTCCATCAGATCGCTGATAAACGTATTGATACCGTTATACAGCGCCTGCCAGGTATTGCAGGCCCCTTCCGGTGGCGTGACGTTGTTGGTGAGGAATTTCACCACTTCCAACTGTTCGCCAGCCTCATCATGTTCATGCTCCATCACCGAAATCGGCCCTGCCGCCTGTTGCCCCATGCCCTGTTTAATCAGCGGAAACAGGATCTGTTCTTCCTTCATCATGTGATTTTCCAGATCGAGCCGGATCAGGTTTAGCTGCTTGGCCAGCCCGCGTGGGCAGGTGGGCTTATCGCCGTGGACGCGTTCAACCTTTTCCGCCATCAATACCAGTTCTGACAGCTGTTCACGATGGCGTTGGTGGAAGCGTGGCAGGATGTAATCGATGATCTCAGCCAGCGGAGCCAGGCGCCAATCGCGGGTATCCACGGGGTCTGCCGCCAGCGCGGCCAGCTCACTTTCCAACTTATCCAGATCCAGTTCTTTGCGGCTGGCAGCACGCTCCAGGGTTTGTTTACCCCCGCAGCAGAAGTCCAGATCGTAGTCGCGGAACAGCTTGCTGGCACGTGGGATTGCGATGGCGAGTGCGCCTAGGGATTGGTTACGGTAATCCATGATGATGCCCCTTTAAAGGAAGAAAACTATAACATGCATTTTAAATGCAATTTAAAGGGCGCACCATGGTTAAAAAGGGGTAGAGGCGAAAAGGCGCGCCTTAACGCGGCCTAACGCACAATTATTTTGCTTGTAGGTCGATCTTATACAGCTCAAAGCCGATGCTGTCGTTACCTACAGACTTCATCGGATACTGCGCGTTATCTTTAATAAACGCGGCAGCCTTCTCGCTAGGGGAGGTCTCAAAGCGGATATCCAACGGCTGCGCGCTGTGGAAGCTGGCCAAACGCCAGTTATTGTCCGCCTGTGGATGTACCGCGCCGTGCTTCTGGGTTTCTTCGCTGATGTAGGCCGCCAATACCGCGCGGTTCTCATCCGGTGAAGCAAAGGCAATATGCTTATCGCCCGTTCCGGCAAACTTGCCGCCGTAGGCGCGGTAGTTGTTGGTCGCCACCAGGAACTGGGCGTCAGGATCGATCGGCTTGCCCTTGAAGGTCAACTGCTTGATACGCTCCGCCTGGTCATTGATCAGCGTACACTCTCCGTCGTAACGTGCCGGTTGGCTGATGTCGATCTGATAATTGACGCCGTCGATCACGTCGAAATTATAGGTGCGGAAACCGTCCCAATTGATCAGCCCCTGCGGTTTGCTGCTGTTAACGTCAATTTGGTTGAATTGCCCGGCGGAGCATTCCAGCCACTCTTTTACTTCCTTACCGCTGGCTTTGACCACCACCAAAGTATTGGGATAGAGATAGAGATCGGCGGCATTGCGGAAGGTGAGCTGGCCTTTTTCCACCTCGACAAAGCTGGCGGGATCGTTCTTGCGGCCACCCACTTTGAACGGTGCAGCAGCGGCCAATACCGGCAGATCGGCCAGATCCGGATCGCCTTGAATATAGCGCTCAACGTAGGCTCTTTGCGCATTGTTGACGATCTGCACGGTAGGATCGTCCTGGATCAGGGCCAGATAGCTGTACATATTGCCGTCCGACTTGCCGATAGGCTTGCTGACGAACTCACGCGTTCCGTTATGATCTTCCTCTAACACCTTGACCAGCGCGGGATCTTCCACTGCCAACGAACGTTTGTTCTCTTTGTCATAAACCGGTCTGGCCTGCGCCTTCGCTGCGGTAACCTTCCAATTTCCCCCATCGTTATTCAACTGCAGATCCACGATGCCGAGATGATCTCCCCATTGGCCGGGCATCACCGCAGGCACCCCGTTCAGCAGGCCTTTATCGATATCCGCGCCTTTGATATTGGCGAAGTCCTTGCTGGGGAACACCGCGTGCGCATGGCCGAACATGATGGCGTCGATGCCTGGAACCTGGCTGAGGTAGTACACCGAGTTTTCAGCCATAGCCTTATAGGGGTCGCTGGAAAGGCCAGAGTGGGGGATCGCGACGACTAGGTCGGCCCCTTGTTTGCGCATTTCCGGTACGTAGCGTTTGGCGGTTTCGGTGATGTCGTTTACGGTTACTTTCCCCTGCAGATTGGCTTTGTCCCACACCAGGATCTGCGGCGGCACAAAGCCGATATAGCCGATACGTAAAGTATGAGCTTTACCATCACGGTCTTTTACCGGGGTATCGACAATAATGTAGGGAGTGAACAACGGTTTTTGCGTGGTAGCATCAATAACGTTGGCGTTGACGTAGGGGAATTTGGCCCCCGCCAGGGCATTCTTCAGATAGTCGAGCCCGTAGTTGAACTCGTGATTACCGATATTGCCCACCACATAATCCAGGGTATTCATCGCCTTGTAAACCGGGTGCATGTCGCCGGGTTTCAAGCCCTTGGCAGCCATATAGTCGGCCATTGGGCTACCCTGGATGATGTCACCGTTATCGACCAGTACGCTGTTGGTCACCTGCTGGCGAGCGTGTTGTATCAGGCTGGCGGTACGCACCAAGCCGAATTTATCGGTGGGCTTATCCTTGTAATAGTCGAAGTCCATCATATTGCCGTGCAGGTCGCTGGTTTCCAGCACGCGCAGGTCAACCGTGGCTGCCTGCGTTGAGGCGCAGACCAGCAGGGCCAGGGCAGATAGTCCCAAAGGGCGCTTGATCATGGTTATCTCCATTCGATTAATCTTAGAGGGGCATCTCAAGGGGGTATGTAATTACCACTACCTCTCTCAGCAAACTGTGAAGTCTGGCATAAACTGGCCGAATATAACCTATCGTTATGCAAAGTTGTGACGGAGAAGACTTGAATAATTACCACAGCTTAGCGAGTTGAGATGGATATTCCGCCCAAAAAAAACTAGGCTGCAAGCTATAGAAAGGGGAAATTTCCCACGCAACTGAATGTCTGAGGTGCACTATGTTGGAGCAGATTTGCCAGCTGTCCCGCGAGGCGGGTACGGCGATCATGGCGGTATATCATGGTGAACAACCGCTTGATGTGGCACAGAAAAAAGATGACTCACCGGTGACAGCCGCGGATTTGGCCGCGCACCATATTATCAAACGAGGTCTGGCGGCACTGACGCCGGAGATCCCACTGCTGTCAGAGGAAGACCCTCCCGCCTGGGAAGTCCGCCGTAACTGGACGCGTTACTGGCTGGTCGACCCGCTGGACGGTACCAAAGAGTTTTTAAACCGTAACGGTGAGTTCACGGTCAATATCGCGTTGATCGAAGAGGGTGAGGCGGTAATGGGCGTGGTCTATGCGCCGGCGATGGACGTGCTGTATCTGGCCGAACGCGGCAAGGCCTGGAAGGAAGAAGGGGGCCGACGTCGTGAGATTAGCGTCAGTAATGCCGAGCTACCGTTGGTGGTGGTCAGCCGCTCTCATAGCGATGAGGAATTACAGGATTACCTGCAACAGTTGGGCGAACACCAAACCATCTCGGTAGGATCATCACTGAAGTTCTGCCTGGTGGCGGAAGGGCGGGCGCAGCTTTACCCACGGTTTGGGCCAACCAATATCTGGGATACGGCGGCAGGGCACGCGGTTGCGGTAGCAGCCGGGGCTCAGATCCACGATTGGCAAGGCAAGCCGCTGTTATATACCCCGCGTGAGTCTTTCCTGAACCCTGGCTTTAGGGTTTCTCTGTTTTAGGTAGCGTCCCGCTCATCGCCGTGCGGGACGTCGTTTAAGCGCTATTTCAGCAACTGGTGCAGCATCTCCATCACCTGCTGCACCTCTTGCGGCGTCAGTGCGCCATCTTTGGCAAACTGGATCTTGCCTTCTTTATCGAGCACCACAATTGCCGAACCTTTTGGTTGCAGGTCCCAAGCTTTTTTGACGTTGCCATTACTGTCGACAATGAACTGCGACCAAGGGAACTCTTTCTTGCTGTCTTCAATACTGTTACGCACAAAGATGGCGGTACCGATGATGGCATCGTCGGTATTGACGATGGTCGTCGTTTGGTAACGATCGTGCGGTAGCTTGGCGGTCTTGATGGCTTCAATCAGCGGATCGTTGAGCTCTTTGGCCGCAGTGCGGCCAGCAATATGCTGCACCACTCGCACTTTTCCACCAAGCTGCGCGCTATTCCAACCTTTGTAGCTAAACTTATTATCAACATAGTCCAACTCGCCTTTATCGCTGACGCCGATCGGTGCCACGCGCTGGTGGAGTTGAAGGTTGTGAGCAGAGGCCAACATCGGGGCCAACAGCAGCGATATTATCAGCATGCTATTTTTCATGCGTTCTCCTGCAGAGGGAAATAAGTCTCAATATGACTCAAGGTGATTAAAGCATAGGTGCTCATCCGAGGTCTGTCCTGTTAACCGGATCGCAGTTTTTCCTTCTGGGGGCAATCACGCGGTTTTTGAATGGATATACTGCAAAGGTTATAAATAGGTATACACAATTCTGTCAGTAAGTGTAAATCCAGGATAGAAATCCAGGCGGAGTCGAACGAAATGGTCTTTACTCAGTCTACTAGAAAGCAATCAAGTTGCGCTCCGAATGTCGATGTGGCCACTTTGGCCGCTCGCTGAGCGCATGGATCCAACGGGAGGAGAGTAACAACTATGAGAATCTTCCAGCGTTATAACCCACTGAAAGTAGCTACGTATGTAAAAACCCTGTTCCGGGGGCGGCTGTACATCAAGGATGTGGGGGCGTTCGAATTCGACAAGGGGAAAATCCTGTTGCCGAAGGTTCGTGACAAGCGCCACTTCAACGTGATGTCCGAGGTCAACCGGCAGGTGTTGTTGCTACAGGCCGAAATGGGCTAAAGCGCGATACCCGTCGCCTTTCAAGCCGCAGCGTTGTTACCTGCACTTGTTAACCCCAGTCACTTACAATAGTAAGCTCCTGGGGATGAACAAGCTTGTCGCCTAGCTGCGACTTGAAATTCTTAGGGTAATTGTAGAGCCACCTGCAAAGAAAAGTAATTGCGGCCCCCGAAGGGGCCGCTAATGTTTATGCCTGAGGTGTTTCGTCCGGGGCTTTTGGTAGCACCGTGATCGGTTTGTCGACCAGCCTGGTGACCAATAGCTGATCAATTTTGTAGCTGTCGATATCGACCACTTCAAACTTGTAGCCGGCATATTTCACAAAGTCGGTACGTTTCGGGATTTTGCGCAGCATGTACATCATGAAACCGCCGATGGTTTCATAGTTTCCAGCCTGTGGGAACTCATCGATATGCAGTACACGCATCACGTCTTCGATTGGCGTCCCACCTTCAATCAGCCACGAGTTCTCATCACGCGTCACGATCTGCTCTTCCTGACCTTGGCCTACCAGGTCACCCATCAGCGTGGTCATCACATCGTTCAGCGTAATAATCCCGACCACCAAAGCATATTCATTGAGGATCACCGCAAAGTCTTCACCGGCGGTTTTAAAGCTTTCCAGCGCTTCTGACAGGGTCAAGGTATCTGGCACGATCAGCGCCGAGCGGATTTGCACGCCGCTGCTCAGTACCAGGCTCTGGTTGCCCAAAACGCGGTTCAGCAGGTCTTTGGAATCAACATAGCCAACGACCTGATCGATATGGCCGTCGCACACCAGGAACTTGGAATGCGGATGAGTGGAAATCTTTTCTTTAATACTGTCTTCACTTTCCCGCAGGTCGAAGTAAATCACGCTTTCGCGGGACGTCATCGATGAGGGCACGGTGCGCGATTCCAACTCGAAGACGTTTTCAATCAGCTCATGTTCCTGTTTGCGCAGTACCCCGGCTAGCGCGCCGGCTTCCACCACCGCGTAAATATCTTCGGAGGTGATGTCGTCTTTACGCATCATCGGCAGCTTGAACATGCGGAAAATCAGGTTAGCCATGCCGTTGAAGAACCAGACTAGCGGGCGGAACAGCATGATAGAGAAACGCATCGGGTTGATGATCCGGACGGCAACCGTCTCTGGTGCAATCATACCGATGCGCTTCGGGGTTAAATCCGCGAACAGGATGAACATGCTGGTCACCATCACGAACGAGCACATAAAGCTTACCTGCTCGGAAATCTCGGGTGACAGGAAACGGTCGAAAATCAATTTGAAACTGGGGGAGAAGGCAGCATCGCCGACGATACCGCCGAGGATGGCCACGGCGTTGAGGCCGATTTGCACCACGGTAAAGAAGAGGCCTGGGGTTTCCTGCAGCTTAAGGACCCTGGCGGCATTGATGTTGCCTTCGTCAGCCATCAGTTTGAGTTTGATCTTGCGTGACGCGGCCAGAGAGATTTCTGAAAGCGAGAAAAACGCACTCACTGCGATCAGAAAAAGAATCAGTAAAATACTGTTTAACATAGTCTATCCATTCGTACCGACGGGATGTCGGCGATCTTTCGGAGGGGTAATACCGTAAAAAAAGGTGGATCCAAGGGCCGTTATATCACGCGCCCACAAAAGCGGGCCGCAAACGCGGCCCAACACAGTATAGCAGTTGCCCCGTGAGGGCCGCCAGTGGTTAAAAATTAACAGCTTAACCCTGTGGAGGCAGACATACCCCAATGCCGCCCAGGCCACAATAGCCGCCCGGATTCTTATGCAGGTATTGCTGGTGGTCATCTTCTGCATAGTAGAAAGGCAGTGCCGGTGCGATTTCGGTGGTGATGGTGCGCTGATCGCCCGCTTTATTCATTGCCTGCTGGAAAGCTTGCAGGCTTTGCTCCGCTTCGGCCTGTTGCTCTGCATCCAGGTAGTAAATAGCAGAGCGGTATTGGGTGCCGATATCTCCGCCCTGACGCATGCCCTGCGCAGGATCGTGGTTTTCCCAGAAGATCTGTAACAGCTTGCGGTAGCTGATGACCTGCGGGTCAAACACTACGCGTACCACTTCGGCATGACCAGTCTGGCCGCTGCATACCTCGCGATAGGTTGGATTTGGCGTATAGCCACCGCTATAGCCTGCGGCAGTGCTATAAATCCCCGGCTGCTGCCAAAACAGGCGTTCAACGCCCCAAAAACAGCCCATGCCAAAGATGGCCGTTGCCATCCCCTCGGGCACGAAGGTCATGGAATGGCCGGTCACCTCGTTAAGCGTAGCGACGGGCATCGGCGTAGTACGGCCAGGAAGCGCACTCGCCTTATCGATGTTTTGAGACTTATCAAAAGATTGCACCACGTTTGACTCCTGTTGCCATAATAAGAATTAGCCTAATAGGAACGCGTGTCAGTTGTAACTGGCCGCTTCTTTGCCCACAATAAGCCCTATCTAAGGTTTATGTATCAGCTTAACGCAGTATTTTGAGCGCCAAAAGCTAAGAATGCGTCTTGTTTTCGGTAACGGTTGATGCCGTATGGGCAACGTCCGGGATCTAAAGGTAAGGGGGGCAGTCTGATAGCGCTGCCCCAGCACCAGAGCAAAGGTACTGACAGGACAGAAAAATCAATTAAGGAGCACCAGTGCCACGATATCGTGTCCTTTGCGTGTTATGTGCGCTATTCGTTATGCCGTCGGTGTTAGCGGCGAATGTGCGGCTGCAGGTTGACGGCCTGAGTGGGGATTTGGAGCGCAACGTTCGTGTGCGCCTTTCAGCGATCACGCCGGAAGAGGTCAATGCCGAGGGGCGTTTTCGCGCTCGGGTGGACGCTGCCATCCGCCTGGGGCTGCGGCCGTTGGGCTATTATCAGCCTACGATTGAATTCACCTTTGATGATAACCCGAAGCTTTCGCGGCCGGTATTGACCGCCAAGGTCGATCCGGGTGAGCCGGTGCGTATTGCAGGTGTGGATATCCAACTGCAAGGCGGGGCCAGAACCGACGAAGATTACCTGAATCTGGTCCGAACCGATCGGCCAACGATAGGTGAGATCCTCAACCATGGTCAGTTCGACAGTTTTAAAAGTTCGCTGACCAACCTGGCACTGCGTAAAGGCTATTTTGACGCTCAAATGCTCAAGAGCCAGCTTGGCGTGGCGGAAGAGTTGCATAAGGCATTCTGGGACATTGATTTCGACAGTGGTGAGCGTTATCACTTCGGCAAAGTGATTTTCAAGGGCTCGCAAATCCGCGAGGACTATTTGCAAAATCTGCTTCCCTTCCATCAGGGTGATTATTACAGTTCGAACGATCTTGCCGAGCTGAACCGCCGTTTATCTGCCACCAACTGGTTCAACTCTGTGGTGGTGTCCCCAGACTTTACCGACTCCAAAGAGAGCAAGATCCTGCCGCTAGATGCGGTGTTGACGCCGCGTAGCAGCAATATCGTGGAGCTAGGCGGTGGTTTTTCTACCGACATTGGTCCACGTGTGCTAGGAACCTGGAGAAAACCCTGGCTGAACGATCGCGGCCACAGCCTGGTAACCGCCGCCAGTATCTCTCAGCCGCAGCAGCAGCTGGATCTGACCTATAGAATCCCATTGCTACGCAACCCACTAGAACAGTATTACCTGTTACAGGGCGGTTTCAAACGTACCGATCTGAACGACACTCAATCTGACAGTACCAAGGTCGTGGCTTCGCGTAACTGGGATCTCTCCAGCGGCTGGCAGCATGCGGTGAACCTCAGTTGGCGTCTGGACCACTTTACCCAGGGTTCCGTCACCAATACCACCATGCTGCTTTATCCTGGGGTGACCGTGAATCGAACTCGTTCACGGGGAGGCCTGATGCCCGTGTGGGGCGACAGCCAGCGCTATTCCATCGACGTGTCGGACACTACCTGGGGCTCCGGGGTGGACTTTGCGCTATTGCAGGCACAAAACGTCTGGATCCGTAGCTTGGGGGAGAAAAACCGCTTTGTGATCCGTGGTCAGGTTGGCTGGATCGAAACCAACGATTTTGACAAGGTGCCGCCGGATTTGCGCTTCTTCGCCGGTGGCGATCGCAGTATCCGTGGTTATAAATTCCAGGGCATTTCCCCGCGTGGCGATGATGGCAAGCTGACCGGTGCCTCTAAAATGGTGACGGGGTCGCTGGAGTACCAATATAACGTCACTGGCCGCTGGTGGGGGGCGATGTTTGTGGATTCCGGGCAGGCGGTCAATAAATTCTCAGACAGCAATTTCAAGACCGGTGCGGGCGTTGGCGTGCGCTGGCAATCGCCGGTAGGGCCGGTGAAACTGGATATCGCCGCGCCGGTTGGGGATCAAGAAACCCACGGCCTACAGTTTTATATCGGTTTGGGGCCTGAACTATGAGCCTGATAAAAAAGATTTGTCTGGGATTTTTGATCCTGCTGTTACTGCTGATCGGCACGTTGGCGTTTCTGCTTGGCACCACGACCGGCTTGCATATGGTGATCAACGGGGCCGCCCGCTGGGTACCCGGGTTGGAAATTGCGGCGGTCAGCGGTGGCTGGCGCGATCTGACCCTGAAAGGCGTGAAGTATCAGATGCCGGGTGTGGCAGTTAACGCCGGGCAGTTCCATCTCTCGCTCGATCTCTCCTGTTTTAAACGCAGTTCATTGTGCGTCAATGCGCTGACCGCTCAGGATGTTGATGTGGTGGTGAAAACCGCCGAAATGACGCCTTCTGCGCCAGTTGAGGAAAGCAACGAGCCGATCGGCGATCTCAGCACACCTTATCCGATTACCCTGCGTAAGCTGGCGTTGAATAACGTCAAGGTTACCGTGGACGATACGGCGATCTCGCTGGGAGAATTCAGCACTGGCGCACAGTGGCAAGAACGTGCATTGACGTTGATGCCAACTACGGTGCGCGCTTTGCTGATCGCGCTGCCAAAAACGCCGGTGAATCCTTTACCGGAAGCGCTGCAGCCCGCAGCGGAGAAGGTGGCGGACAAGGTAGCAGAGAAAACGACGGTTGCGCCAGCATTGGTACCACCGCCAGCGGAAGAGAAACCGTTGGGCGAAACCCTGAAAGCGCTGTTTGCCAAACCGCTGCTGCCGGACCTGCCAGAAATTCGCCTGCCGTTGGATATTACCGTTGAGGAAATCAACGGTGAGCAGCTACATCTGACCGGGGACACTGAGGTGTCGATCACCCGCTTGCAGCTGCAGGCCAGCACCAAAGATCAGCATATTCAGCTGGATCGCTTTGACGTGAGATCGCCGCAGGGCATGCTTTTCGCCAAAGGGCAGGCAACGCTGACCGGCAATTGGCCGGTGGAAATGGTGGCCAACAGCACGCTGAATATCGATCCGCTGAAAGGCGAGAAGGTGAAGCTGAATGTGTCTGGTGGGCTGCGTGAAGAGCTGAAAGTAGCGCTTAACCTGTCTGGCCCCGTTGGTGCGCAACTGGATGTGCAAACCCAGTTGGCAGAGGCGGGTTTACCCTTGGCGCTGACGCTGCAAAGCAAACAGCTGAAATGGCCGCTGACCGGCGAGGCACAGTATCAGGTTAATGATTTCCGCCTGCGCTTTAACGGCAAGGCCGCAGATTATGCGCTCTCTACCCGCGCCAATTTCAAAGGCCAGGATCTGCCACCGGCAGTGCTACAGCTGGATGGTAAAGGTAATCTTGAACAGTTCAGACTCGAGCGCCTGCGGTTGGTTGCGCTGGAGGGGAATACCGATCTGACGGCGCTGGTGGACTGGAGCAAAGCGATCAGTTGGACGTCACAACTGACACTGTCGGGCATTAATACTGCCAAGCAATGGCCGGAATGGCCAGCGCGCTTGGAAGGGAAAATCACCACCCGTGGCAGCCTGCACGGCGGCAGTTGGCAATTACAGGTGCCGGTGTTGCAGCTCGACGGCAATGTGAAACAAAATAAGGTATCGGCGCGCGGTTCCCTGCGTGGCAATGCGGCCGGGCAATGGACGATCCCGGGTATCGATCTGGCGTTGGGGCGCAATACGCTCAACGTTAAAGGACAGTTGGATGAGAAAAGCTGGGTGCTGGATGCCAATGTTGATGCAGCGCATCTCGACGGTGCTTTACCGGGGCTTGCAGGCAATGTCCGCGGGCAGTTGAAGCTGCGCGGGAATTTGCAGGCACCGCAGCTGTTGGCAGACCTGACCGCGACGGGCTTGCAATGGCAGGCGCTGCACATCAATCGGGTGAAGGTCAACGGCGATGTCCGTTCCAGCGATCAGATCCAGGGGCAACTGGCGGTACGGGTTGAACAGCTCAAACAGGATGCGCTGCAGGTCAATCTGTTGACGCTGGATGCCAGAGGCAGCGAGCGCCAACATCGGCTGCAAGTGAATATCGACGGTAAGCCGGTTTCCGGGCAATTGGCCCTGGAGGGAAGCTTTGATCGTCAGCAACAGCGCTGGCGAGGCAACCTGAACAACACTCGTTTTGATACACCGGTGGGTGAATGGCGTCTTAGCCGTGCCATCGCGTTGGATTACCTGAATACGCAACAGAAGATCAGCGTAGGACCGCATTGCTGGGTGAACCCGAATGCCGAGCTGTGCGTACCTAGAACCATCGAGGCAGGGGCCAGCGGCCAGGCTAGCGTAGTACTCAACCGCTTTGACCTGGCAATGATCAAACCGTTCCTGGGGCCGGATACCGCCATGAACGGGGTCTTTACTGGCCGGGCTGACGTAAGTTGGCAACCGGGTGGGGCATTGCCACAGGCGAAGGTTTCCCTGGTGGGCAAGGGGGTGAAAGTGGTGCAGCAGGTGCAGGGTGCCGCATTGCCGATCGCCTTTGACACGCTAAACCTCAATGCGGGCCTGAACAATGGACGGGCACAGGCAGACTGGCTGATCAAGCTGACCAATAACGGCCAGTTTAACGGTAACGTTCAGATCGCCGATCCGCAGGTACGTCGTACCATCAGCGGCAACGTCAATATCACCAATGTGTCGCTGGCGCTGCTTAACCCAATACTGACGCAGGGCGAGAAAGCCGCGGGGATGTTGAATGCCAACCTGCAATTAGGCGGCAACGCGCAGAACCCGCTGGTATTTGGCCGTCTGGCGTTGGATAAGGTGGCGATCGTTGGCCACTGGATGCCGTTTGATATGACCGAAGGCCGCCTGGCGCTGAACTTCAACGGGATGACCTCGACCCTGGAAGGATTGCTGGCGACCACGCATGGGCAGCTCAATCTGTCTGGGGATGCCGACTGGCGGGATATCAATGCCTGGCGTGCACGTATTGCAGCCAAGGGCGATCGGCTGCGGGTGACCCTGCCGCCAATGGTCCGTATTGATGTTTCACCAGATGTGGTGTTTGAAGCCACACCGCAACTGTTCTCACTCAACGGTAGCGTAGGTATCCCTTGGGCTCGTATCACGGTGCAAGAGCTACCAGAAAGCGCCGTCGGGGTTTCTCCTGATGAAGTGATGTTGAATAACCAGCTCAAGCCGATCCAACCGGCGACGGCAGGGATCCCAATCAACAGCAATCTGACGATCCGCGTGGGCAACGACGTTCGTCTGGATGCGTTCGGCCTGAAAGCCAGACTGCGTGGCGATCTGCGTGTGGCACAGGACCAGAATGGTCTGGGGGTGCATGGTCAGATTAATATTCCATCGGGGCGTTTCCATGCTTATGGCCAGGATCTGCTCGTGCGCAAAGGCCAACTGATCTTCTCTGGGCCACCGGATCAACCGTTGCTGAATATCGAAGCGATCCGTAATCCGGATGCGACGGAAGATGACGTGGTTGCAGGTGTTCGCGTGACCGGCATGGCCGATGCTCCAAGGCTGGAAGTGTTCTCCGATCCGGCCAAGTCTCAGCAAGAAGCGCTGTCCTACCTGCTGCGCGGCCAGGGATTAGGGGCTGGCGGTGCCGATGGCAACGCCATGACCTCAATGTTAATTGGTATGGGGGTTGCACAAAGTGGTCAACTTGTGGGTAAAATCGGCGAGGCGTTTGGCGTAAGTAATCTGGCCCTTGATACCGAGGGAGTTGGCGACAGCTCTCAGGTAGTGGTGAGCGGCTATGTCCTCCCTGGCTTACAAGTAAAATATGGGGTGGGGATCTTCGACTCATTGGCCACGCTGACGTTGCGATACCGCCTGATGCCTAGGTTGTATCTGGAAGCGGTGTCTGGTCTCGACCAGGCACTGGATGTGCTCTATCAGTTTGAGTTTTAGCTATGCGAATAATTGTCTACGGCAGTTTACGACGCAAACAGGGAAACAGCCATTGGATGACCAACGCCCAATGGTTGGGTGAACATGAGTTAGAAGGCTACCAGCTTTATAATCTGGGGCACTACCCGGCGGCGATCCCTGGAGAGGGCACGGTACACTGCGAAGTGTATCGTATTAACTCATCGATTCTGGCCGAGCTGGACGAGTTGAAAAGCAATACCAAAGACTACAAGCGCGAGCTGATCCGCACGCCTTATGGCAGTGCGTGGATCTACCTGTATAGACACAGCGTGGACGGTTTCCCGCGGATTGAAAGCGGTGACTGGCTCAAGCGTCTTGACGAAAAGCAGTAAAAAAAACACCGCTCATCTGGGCGGTGTTTTTTTATCAGTTCGGGCGAGAATTACTTCTTGGCGCGCTCGAAAGAGGCAACGATCTCAGCTTTGGCTGCGGCAGCGTCTGCCCAACCTTCCACTTTCACCCATTTGCCTTTTTCCAGATCTTTGTAGTGTTCAAAGAAGTGGCTGATCTGCGCTTTCAGCAGTTCTGGCAGGTCGTTCACATCTTTGATGTGATCGTACTCTTTGGTCAGTTTGCTGTGCGGTACGGCAATCAGTTTTGCGTCTTCACCGGCTTCGTCGGTCATTTTCAGCACGCCAACTGGGCGGCAGCGGATCACTGAGCCTGGTTGCAGTGGGTATGGAGTTGGCACCAACACGTCTACCGGGTCACCATCCAGTGACAGGGTGTGGTTGATGTAACCGTAGTTGCACGGATAGAACATCGCCGTAGACATGAAACGGTCAACGAACAGCGAGCCGGTTTCCTTGTCGATTTCGTATTTGATTGGATCGGCGTTAGCCGGGATTTCGATAACTACGTAGATGTCTTCTGGCAGGTCTTTGCCAGCAGGGACCAGGTTCAAGCTCATGTCGGTTTCCTTTAATCAAACCAGAAATGGAGTGGCGGCTATTATAGCGGAGTCTTTTGCGATTTCCCGTCCTTTTCATCATTGAGCTGCTGCCTGGCCTGTAACAGCAACTTTTCCAGATTAATCCTCTATTGATTGAAGTTTACTCCCCGGCTGCCGATAACTTCCTCAAATAATAATGGTCCAGCCGCTAGCTGGCCCTGCCTTCTTGCCTCCTCTACATCTGAAGCTACTTTTTTCTAAAGCCGGGAAACACTCATGTTAAAGAAGATCACCGTTAAGGCCGGGCTGATTGCCTTGTTGAGCCTGATGACGTTGCTGTTGATTGTTGTCAGCATCATCGGGGTTAAAGCCATTAACGACGGAACACGTTCGCTACAGACTCTGAACCAGATCCTGGGAGAAGAGCTGGGTTCATTGGCCAATAGCTCGAACCTGGCGCTACGGGCCAGAACGGCGGCCTCGCTTGCAGTACGCCAGCGCGAGATTGGTCAGATTGAGGTTGCTGACGCCTCGGTGGGGCGCATTTATGGCTATCTGGAACAGTCGAAAAAGGAAATGGCGCGCTTTGTCGACGTGGGAACGGTGACCGAACGGGGTCGCGAATTCTCAATGCGCATGCAGGCGAGCTATCGCGCCTATCTGGAACAAGGCATTGCGCCCATGGCGGCGGCGATAAAGGCGGGGAAGTTGGATGATTATTACGCCATTCAAGAAAATCATATCTCTAAGCTGAGCATTGCTTTTGAAGCCGACCTCAGTGAGTTCCGCGCGTTTGCCATGGAGATTGGCCAGCAGCATGCGCATGAGGCAGAAAGTAATGCCAGCACCAAGATTATCCTGATCGTTGCGGCTGGGCTGCTCAGCGTGTTACTGGCGGTGCTGGCCTGGTTTGCTATGCGTGTGATCTTGCTGCGCCCGTTAGATGAGTCGATCGTCCAATTGGAACATATCGCCGCAGGGGATCTGACCCACGAAATTAGCGGTGAAGGTGATACCGAAATGGGGCGCTTGGTGCACGCCATGCAGCGTATGCAGCAATCGCTGGTGATGTCAGTCAGTAAAGTCCGCGATGCCAGCAGCCAGATCGATACCGGCTCCCGCGAGTTGGCTGCGGGTAATGTTCATCTGGCGCAGCGTACGGAGGAATCGGCCGCTTCGCTGGAGCAAACCGCCGCCAGTATGGAGCAGTTGACCTCTACGGTGAAAATGAATGCTGAAAACTGCGAACAGGCCAACCAGTTGGCACTGAGCGTCTCTGATATTGCCGAGCAGGGCAGTGACGTGGTCAGCCAGGTGATGAGCAAGATGCAGGCCATTACCGACAGCTCACGACGCATCGCCGACATTATCAGCGTAATGGACGGTATCTCCTTCCAGACCAATATTCTGGCGCTCAACGCGGCAGTAGAGGCAGCACGCGCCGGTGAGCAAGGCCGTGGTTTTGCCGTGGTGGCCGGTGAGGTACGCAGCCTGGCCCAACGCAGTGCGCAATCGGCCAAAGAGATCAAAGGGCTGATCGAGGTTTCACAACACCGCGTGCGGGAGGGTGAACAGATGGCGGCTACGGCGGCGAAGACCATGAACGGAATAACCGGGGAAGTAGGGCGTGTCACGGCGCTGATGCGTGAAATCTCGGCGGCCACTCGCGAACAAAGCAGTGGTATCGAGCAGGTTAACCTGGCGGTAGTGCAAATGGATCAGGTGGCACAGCAGAATGCGGCGCTGGTGGAAGAGTCTGCGGCGGCAACGCGCTCTTTGGAAGAGCAGGCGCAGCTATTGGCACAGAGTATGGCTGTGTTCAAACTGTGATGTGGAGGGGCGGCATGCCGCCCCTTTTAACTCGTTACTGGTCCGGGAACTCAGCAATAAAGCGTTCGGCGTCTTCTACCATCGATTTGGTTCCGACGAAGAATGGCGCACGCTGGTGCAGTTGTTGTGGCACGATATCCAGAATGCGGTTTTTGCCATCGCTGGCTTTACCTCCGGCCTGTTCAGCCAGGAACGCCATCGGGTTGCATTCATACAGCAGACGCAGCTTGCCCTGCGGGTGGCTGGCGGTGCTTGGGTAGATATAGATGCCGCCTTTGAGCAGGTTACGGTGGAAGTCGGCAACCAGTGAACCTATATAGCGTGAGGTATAAGGGCGCTGGGTGGCTTCATCCTGCTCTTGGCAGTATTTGATGTATTTCTTCACCCCGAGCGGGAACTTGATGTAGTTACCTTCGTTGATGGAATACATATTGGCTTTTTCCGGGAAGCGCACTTTCTCGTGCGAGAGGCAGAACACCCCCAGAGACGGATCGTAGGTGAAGGCATGTACGCCATAACCGGTGGTGTATACCAGCATGGTGGAGGAGCCATAAACTACATAACCGGCCGCTACCTGGGCATGGCCAGGCTGCAGGAAATCTTCTTCGGTGACTGGCGTGCCAATCGGGGTGATGCGGCGATAGATAGAGAAGATCGTCCCGACAGAGACGTTCACATCAATGTTGGACGAGCCGTCCAACGGATCCATTAGCACCACATACTTACCATTCTCAGCTCGCTCGCCGTCGAAAATCACGATCTCGTCTTCTTCTTCCGACGCGATGCCTGCAACTTCACCACGAGCCTTCAAAGCTGCTTTCAGCTTTTCGTTCGCGAACAGGTCCAGCTTCATCTGAACTTCGCCCTGAACGTTGGAAATGCCGTTAGTCCCCAAGATATCAACTAAACCCGCCTTGTTGATATCACGGTGAATGATCTTGGCACCCAGTTTGATGGCAGAAAGTAATGAGGTCAGCTCACCGGTGGCGTGAGAGAAGTCGTGTTGTTTCTCGACGATAAATTCGCCTAACGTTTTCATGACACAATCCCTGAATCTACGGATGGATAGCGGCTTGTTAACATACCGCCAACGTTTTCGTCAGCAGTGTAGCCCAAAGCAACTTGCGATTCATAGGCAAATCCATTTCTTCTGAGCGATTCTGAGCGCTAGAATAGGCAGTAAATCGATGCACTAAAATGAGAGACCTAATGCGCATACATATTCTTGGGATCTGCGGCACCTTTATGGGTGGGCTAGCCATGTTGGCTCGTTCACTGGGGCATGAGGTCACCGGTTCAGATGCCAACGTCTATCCTCCGATGAGTACCTTACTGGAAAAGCAGGGGATCGATCTGATCCAGGGTTACGATCCTGCCCAGTTGGATCCGGCTCCGGATCTGGTGATTATCGGCAATGCCATGAGCCGTGGTAATCCTTGCGTAGAAGCGGTGCTTGAACAGAGCATTCCTTACATGTCTGGCCCTCAGTGGCTGCATGATTATGTCCTGCGCGATCGCTGGGTACTGGCGGTAGCGGGAACACACGGTAAAACCACCACCGCCGGGATGGCGACCTGGATCTTGGAAGCCTGCGGCTATCAGCCGGGCTTTGTGATCGGCGGCGTACCGGGCAATTTTGATGTCTCGGCCCGTCTTGGCGGCAGCCCGTTCTTTGTCATCGAAGCCGATGAGTATGACTGTGCCTTCTTCGACAAACGTTCCAAGTTTGTTCATTACTGCCCGCGCACGTTGATCATGAACAACCTCGAGTTCGATCACGCCGATATTTTTGACGATCTGAAAGCCATCCAGAAACAGTTCCATCACCTGGTGCGTCTGGTGCCGGGCCAAGGCAAGATTATCCTGCCGGAAAACGACACCCATCTGAAACAGGTGATGGCAATGGGATGCTGGAGCGAACAGGAATGGGTCGGGGAAGGGGGCGCGTGGCGTGCACACAAACTGACGATAGATGCCAGCCATTACGAAGTGTTCCTCAACGGCGAGAAGGTGGGCGAGGTTAACTGGGCGCTGGTGGGCGAACACAACATGCATAACGGCCTGATGGCGATCGCCGCCACCCGCCATGTTGGCGTACAGCCAGCCGATGCATGCCGTGCGCTGGGTGACTTTATCAATGCCCGCCGCCGTCTGGAATTGCGTGGTGAAGCCAACGGCGTCACGGTGTATGACGACTTTGCCCATCATCCGACCGCCATTCTGGCTACCTTGGCGGCGCTGCGTGGCAAAGTGGGCGGCACCGCACGCATCCTGGCCGTGCTGGAGCCGCGCTCAAACACCATGAAAATGGGGATCAGCAAAAACGATCTGGCCCCCTCACTGGGGCGTGCCGACGAAGTGTTCCTGTTCCAGCCTCACCACATCCCGTGGCAGGTAGCGGAAGTTGCCGAAGCTTGCGTTCAGCCCGCGCACTGGAGTGCCGATCTGGATACGCTGGTGGAGATGATTGTGAAAACCGCGCAGCCGGGTGACCATATTCTGGTGATGAGCAACGGCGGGTTTGGCGGCATTCATGACAAACTGCTGGCAGGGCTGGCTAACAAGGCCGAACCGAAAGAAACCTACTGACGTTTAGTTAAACGGGTGCCGCATGCGGCGACCCTACCACTATGAGGCCGCTGATGCGGCCTTTTTTGCCCCAATAAAAAAGCCCTCGCGAGCGAGGGCAATGGGGTTCGTCGGATAGGACGACGATAATTTCCAAGATACTGGCGTTTACCTGAGAACTCGGCAGTGGCAGTGACGAGGGTAGTCAGTTCAGTAAGCGCGACCTTGGATTTTTACTTGTAGATTTCAGCCGTTGCGTGCCAGTTGCCATTTTCATAGGCTTCGATCACACGGTAGGCTTTGGCCCCTTGCTGGTCCGCTTTATCAGACAGCGCCTGACGGATATCAGAAGGTGCACCACCCACGCCGCTAGCGGTAATGGTGCCGACAGACTGCAGATTGCTGGCTTGGGCATCAGTGACCAGGTTAGCCGCAGAAGCACCGAAAGAAACGGCAGACAGCAGGCTAAGTGCAACGAGAGTAGTTTTCATGTTCATGATACTTGGATCCTTAATCGTTCAGAGATAACGGCCTGGAAGGGCTTTACAGCGTTTCTTATACTTGAAGGCGGTTATCTACTTGGTTTTTACCAGAGAGTTGTCGTGCAATGCTCAGATAACATCTTGTACTTATTTGTAAATCTCGGCGGTAGCGTGGTAGTTGCCTTCATTACGAGCTTCGATCACGCGGTAAGCGGTCGCGCCTTGGGCATCGGCTTTAGCAGACAGTGCCTGACGGATATCAGAAGGCGCTGCACCGACGCCGCTCACGGTGATGGTACCGGCAGACTGCAGTTTTTCAGCCTGCGAAGCATCAATGGATTGTGCTGCGAATGCACCGAAAGACAGCATGGACAGCAGGCTAATTGTCGCTACAGTAGTTTTAATTTTCATGATTTATCCTCTTCGTATTCTTTTATCAGTTCCAGTGAACTGTGATTTACGTCACGAAAATGAGTATACATCTAGTAACGGCAAAAATTAATAGCTGACTAACAGTTTCTAGTGAAACTTTATTGGGGTGGCCGTTACTTTTAATAACCTAATGGAATAAAAAACGGCGATAAAATGCACTTCCGATGTTAAATTTATGTAATTTCAATGAGCTAAGTGCTTTTGACTAAAAGTGCGGAAGCTTCCAGTCACTAACACTAGTCACCAAGAAATGTCATTGAAATGTGCTGCAGGTCGGCTTATTGGCAGTTTTAAACGTGGTAGGCAGCGCTGGAGAAGTAAACGAGGGGTTAATAAAGGGTGCACTGCCCGCGACGGAAAGCCGCAGGCTGTGCTGAATGCATCAAAGTTCCTGTTCGAACAAGGAGAGAATGGCTTCAAACAGTTGGCGTGCGGTAAAGGAGCTGGCCGGAGTGACAAAAATCGTGTCGTCACCGGCAATGGTGCCCAGGATCCCTTCGGATTTACCCAGTGAGTCCAACAGACGGGCAATCAGCTGCGCCGCACCTGGGCTGGTATGGATCACCACCACCGCATCGTTATGGTCCACGTCCAGCACCAGATTCTTGAGCGGGCTGGTGGTGGTTGGGACACCGAGTTCGGCCGGGAGGCAGTACACCATCTCCATTTTTGCATTACGCGTGCGTACCGCCCCGAACTTGGTCAGCATGCGTGATACCTTGGACTGGTTAATGTTCTCGAAGCCTTCTTCTTGCAGCGCCAAAACGATCTCGCCTTGAGAACTGAATTTTTCTTCTTTCAATAACGCCTTAAACGCCTTGATCAGATCTTCTTGCTTTGCGGGATTACGCATTTTGCACCGTGGAATGTTGGTAATAGAGCTGATTATTATGCATATAAATGCATTTTTATGCAATATGGGGGCCGTCTGGAAAATCAAAAATGCCCAGACAGAAAGGCAAGAGCGCAATTTTAACAAAATCCGTTGCTCATGAATATGCCCTTTCGGTGCGGGAAGCGAGTCAGCTCTCCGGTAACGAAAATGTTATTAAAATGATGTTGTTCTGATGTTACGTAAGGGTGTAATGTAACCGCCGGTTAACGCGATCGTGAAAAGCTTGGCACTATTTTCGATTAGTGTGCGCTATGCCCTTAATGCATAAGCGATTTACTTTAAAATGCTCGCAACATCGGCCATTTTATTGCGCCAGATCTAAAACCGACTGTTAAGAGGTTGTTTTTAAAGGCGTGATAAATTAAGGTCCGTGACCAAAGAATTCACGGCGCTTTTATATTTAAGACAATAAAGGAGTATAGGATGAAAGTTGCAGTTCTCGGTGCTGCTGGCGGTATCGGCCAGGCCCTCGCCCTTCTACTCAAGACCCAGCTTCCTTCAGGTTCTGAACTCTCCCTCTACGACATTGCCCCTGTTACCCCAGGCGTTGCCGTTGACTTAAGCCACATCCCAACCGCAGTTAAAATCAAAGGCTTCAGTGGCGAAGATGCAACCCCTGCGCTGCACGGTGCGGACGTGGTGCTGATTTCTGCTGGCGTTGCGCGTAAACCAGGGATGGATCGTTCCGATCTGTTCAACGTTAACGCTGGCATCGTACGCAACCTGATTGAGCAAGTGGCCAAAACCTGCCCGAAAGCCTGCATCGGTATCATCACCAACCCGGTGAATACCACGGTAGCCATTGCGGCAGAAGTGTTGAAGAAAGCGGGTGTGTATGACAAAAACAAACTGTTTGGCATCACATCGCTGGATATCATCCGTTCCAACACCTTCGTCGCAGAACTGAAAGGCAAACAACCGGAAGAACTGAACGTACCGGTGATTGGCGGCCATTCAGGCGTGACCATCTTGCCTCTGCTGTCGCAGATCCCAGGCGTAAGCTTTAGCGATCAGGAAGTGGCTGATTTGACCAAACGCATCCAGAATGCGGGTACCGAAGTGGTTGAAGCCAAAGCCGGTGGCGGTTCTGCAACCCTGTCTATGGGCCAGGCTGCTGCACGTTTTGGTCTGTCTCTGGTGCGTGCGCTGAGCGGTGAGAAAGGCGTAGTGGAATGTGCCTATGTTGAAGGGGATGGCAAATATGCCCGCTTCTTTGCACAGCCGCTGCTACTGGGTAAAAACGGTATCGAAGAGCGTAAAGACATCGGTACCCTGAGTGCCTTCGAGCAAAAAGCGCTGAGCGAAATGCTGGACGTGCTGCACAAAGATATCGAACTGGGCGAGAAGTTTATCAACAACTGATCCCTCAGAATGTGATGTTTTGATAAGCCGCCGGGCCGAATCCGGCGGCTTTCTTATGTTTATCATGATTTGATTCGACTTTTCCGATCTCGCAGATGATGGGTAAGCGGATCAAAATACCGGCTCGGCCAGATCTCTGCTGGATGTACGTTTAGTGCATCAGCAATCAACCACTCTCCCTTGGGCCAAGGCCGTAACAACGCGTTGGCCAACGTCGATGAACTTAGCCCTGCCCCCCGTGAAACCGCTGCCAGAGTGGTACCTCTCTTCTTCAAAGCCGCGATGACGTCTGCTGGATGCCAATCTGGGTCCCGTGGATTCATATTTTCATTCCTTTTTTGATTAGAGAAAGTTCTGTTAGTGGTATAACTAACAGGTCAGTATTAATCGTTTGAACAACGTGAAGCGTTTATTCAGAAACTAGGATACCACCAAGTTTCCCAAAAATACCTTATGGTTTCTGAAAAATTTGTCTTGCCACACTATTGTCCCGAGATCATGGCTATGAAAAACGAGTGGTTTGCTGCCAAGGAGCTGATAGGCATCGCAGGATTACCGTCCTCTACACAGGGAATCAACCTAATGGCCCGGCGCGAAAATTGGCTCAGCCGTCGCCGCAAAGGCGTACAAGGCAAGGCGCTGGAATACCATATCGACAGCTTGCCTACCGGCGTCAAAAACCTGCTGGTATTGCGCGAAGAGCCTGCGATCTATGAGGCCGGGCGTCAGGACCCGCTTGCGGTGTGGGTCGAATACTATTACCAGCTTTCAGACAGTGAGCGTGGCCAAGTGATGGCGTTTTTGATGCGTGAAGGTATGGATAGCCTGCTGGCCTGGATTGCTGAAAAGAACAAACAGTAAATCTCCTCGGCTGAATTGCACTTAGTAAGGGGGCCGCATGCTGCTCCCACCAGGCTCCTTTCTGCGTCGCCTCTGTGTTTCCCTCTCCTTGTTTGGTAAGTATTTCTTGAGTATTTCGCCAGTTTTTTGGTTATTGGCAATGGCCTGGTTAATGTTATAACTAACTTTTTGGCATTAGTGGTTCATGCAACTGGAAGATCTGATAAGTCAGTTAGGGGCAACGCCGAGATCAAGGAGAGGGAATGGACAAGGAGTGGTTTACCGCCAACGAACTGAAAGAGAAGGGCGAATTGGGCAGCTCCCCGCAAGGGATCAATAAGCGGGCACGTGAGCAAAACTGGCGCTGGCAGCGGCGTTTTGGCAAGCAGGGGGTGACCAAGGAGTATCATATCAGCAGCCTGCCCCTCTCGACTCAAAACGAGTTGTATCCCCAGCGGTATCTCCTTGCCGCAGAGGAATCGGCGGCTTATACCGTCTCCTGTGATAGCGATCCTTGGGTACGTTTGCAGAGCTATCTGGCAGGTATGAAACCTGACGAATACGCGGTTTTATTGAGTTTTCTGGCGGAGAATGGGGCTGCGGGGCTACTGGATCTCATTAGCAGGGCAAATAAATAGGCCCGCATTGCAGGCCTATTTGAATATTAAGAAACTTAAATTTCTTAAAAGTCTCGTTGAACCGCCAGATGCGCTAATCCTTCCAGGGCGGTTCGATAAGGCGAGTCGGGCAAAATCTGCAATGCGGCGATCGCCTTGTCCGCTTCTTCTTCTGCGCGCTGACGTGTATAGGTGAGTGAGCCACACTCCTGCATGGTAGCCAGAACCGGCTCTAGCAGATGGCGGCCATTCCCCTGTTCAATCGCGCCACGGATCATCGCAGACTGCTCGGCATTGCCATTATGCATCGCATGCAACAACGGCAGCGTCGGCTTGCCCTCGTTCAAGTCATCGCCGGTATTTTTACCCAGGGTCACGCCGTCTGCACTGTAGTCCAGCAGATCGTCGATCAGCTGGAATGCGGTGCCAAGATAGCGGCCATAGTCTTGCAGCGCCTGCTCTTCGGCCGGGTTAGCCTCGGAGAGGATGGCTGATGACTGGGCTGCCGCTTCAAACAGACGAGCGGTTTTGCTGTAGATGACCCGCATATAGTTTTCTTCACTGATATTCGGATCGTTGACGTTCATCAACTGCAGCACTTCACCTTCGGCGATGACGTTGACCGCTTCGGACATCACTGCCAGCACGCGCAGCGATTCCAGGCTGGTCATCATCTGGAAAGCACGCGTATAAATGAAATCACCCACCAACACGCTGGCGGCATTGCCAAACGCCGCGTTGGCGGTCGCCTTGCCACGGCGCATGTCGGACTCATCCACCACGTCATCATGCAACAGGGTAGCGGTATGGATGAACTCTATCAGAGCAGCGACGGCAATGTGTTTATTGCCTTGATAGTGCAAGGCCCGTGCCGCCAGAACGGCGATCATCGGGCGAATGCGCTTACCGCCACCGCTGATAATGTAATAGCCAAGTTGATTGATGAGCGTGACATCGGAATTCAACTGTTCGAGAATTGTTGCGTTCACGGCCGCCATATCTTGCGCGGTTAACTCAGTAATTTGTTCTAGGTTCATTGTATTTTTTTCAGCTGTGTTTCTGTTGACCGCGATGAGAACGCTGCTCACATCGGTACATGGCGGTAACTGTCCTGTTGATTGTACTTGAAAATCGGCCCAGATAAACGTTGTGAGAGAAACTGTGTTTTTTTTCTTCTTTTTTCACCTTCTGGCCCTAATCTGCTCTTGTCATATGCGGGATTATTGCGTAGAATTCGCGCCCTATTGTGAATATTTATAGCGCGCTCTGTACTGAACAGTTGGGCACGCGGAAAGCGGAGTTTTATATGTACGCGGTTTTCCAAAGTGGTGGTAAACAACACCGAGTAAGCGAAGGTCAGACCGTTCGCTTGGAAAAGCTGGACATCGCAACTGGTGAAGCGGTTGAGTTTGACCAGATTCTGATGATCGCTAATGGCGAAGATATCAAAATCGGCGTTCCTTTCGTCGATGGCGGTAAGATCAAAGCTGAAGTGGTTGCTCACGGTCGTGGCGAAAAGATCAAGATTGTTAAGTTTCGTCGTCGTAAGCACTATCGTAAGCAGCAAGGTCACCGTCAGTGGTTCACTGATGTTAAAATCACCGGCATCAGCGCTTAAGTTAGGAGAGCGGATTAATGGCACACAAAAAGGCTGGCGGCTCGACTCGTAACGGTCGCGATTCAGAAGCTAAACGTCTGGGCGTAAAACGCTTTGGCGGCGAAGCAGTACTGGCAGGCAGCATCATCGTTCGTCAGCGCGGCACCAAATTCCACGCTGGTACCAACGTGGGTTGCGGCAAAGACCACACTCTGTTTGCTTTGAAAGACGGTAAAGTCAAATTCGAAGTTAAAGGCCCGAGCAATCGTAAATTTATCAGCATCGAAGCTGAATAATTTTTCGAGCCTTACGAAATAGATGTTAAGCCCCGCAATTCGTTGCGGGGCTTTTTACATTTATAGATTGCTTGTGCCAGACGGCACAACGCACAGACAGTGAGAAGATGGAAAAAAAACAGCAGGCTGGCGTTGGTATTTTTCTGGCGGTCACCACAGCGGTTTGCTGGGGCGCACTGCCTATCGCAATGAAAGAAGTGCTGGAAGTGATGGAGCCGTTTACCATCGTCTGGTATCGCTTTACGATTGCCGCCATCGGCCTGGGGATGATCCTGGCAGTGCGCGGGCGTTTACCTCCGGTGAAAATGTTCCGCCAACCCCGCTGGTTGCTGTTGCTGGCGATCGCCACTGCCGGGTTGTTGGGCAACTTTGTCTTCTTCAGCTCTTCGCTGCAATATTTGAGTCCGACGGCCTCGCAGGTTATCGGCCAACTCTCGCCGGTGGGCATGATGTTCGCCAGCGTATTGATCCTGAAAGAAAGGATGCGTATCACTCAGGTGATTGGCGCTCTGATGCTGATCTGCGGGCTGATGTTGTTTTTCAACGTCAGCCTGATCGAGATCTTCACTCAGTTCACAGACTACACGCTCGGTGTATTGTTGGGCGTGTGTGCAGCCATGGTTTGGGTGACCTATGGCGTGGCGCAGAAAGTATTACTGCGTCGATTGGCCTCACCGCAGATCCTGGTCTTGTTGTACACTTTATGTGCGATCGCGTTATTCCCGCTTGCGAAGCCAGCGGTGATTTTCCAGCTCAGCGGCTGGCAGTTGGCCTGTCTGCTGTTCTGTGGTGCTAACACGCTGATTGGTTATGGTGCGCTGGCGGAAGCGATGGCGCGCTGGCAGGCGGCCCAGGTGAGTGCGTTAATCACGCTGACTCCCCTGTTTACCCTGCTGTTTTCAGATTTATTGGCGCTGGCCTGGCCACAGGTATTTACCGCCCCGGCATTGAATGTCGTTGGCTATGTAGGTGCTTTTGTGGTGGTTGCAGGCGCCATGTTTTCCGCAATTGGTCACCGTTGGTGGCCGCGACGGGCAGAAACCAACCTGGTTGCTTCTTTGAAGCGGCCCGGTGAATGAGTTACGGAGACGGTAAATGAAGTTTGTAGATGAAGCAGCGATCCTGGTCGTGGCAGGTGATGGCGGTAATGGTTGCGTCAGCTTCCGCCGCGAAAAATACATCCCGAACGGTGGGCCAGATGGCGGTGACGGCGGTGACGGCGGTGACGTTTACCTGGTGGCAGACGAAAACCTGAATACCCTGATCGATTACCGCTTTGAAAAATCTTTCCGGGCCGAACGTGGCCAGAATGGTCAGAGCCGTGACTGTACCGGTAAACGCGGTAAAGACGTTGAAATCAAGGTACCGGTCGGTACCCGTGTGCAGGATCAGGGCACCGGTGAGATCCTCGGTGATATGACCCGTCATCAGCAACGTCTGATGGTGGCGAAGGGCGGTTGGCACGGCCTGGGCAACACCCGTTTCAAATCCTCGGTAAACCGTGCCCCGCGCCAAAAAACGCTGGGTACCAAAGGCGAGATGCGCGATATCCTGCTGGAGCTGCTGCTGCTGGCGGATGTGGGCATGTTGGGCCTGCCGAACGCCGGTAAGTCGACCTTCATTCGCGCGGTTTCTGCCGCCAAGCCAAAAGTGGCGGACTACCCGTTCACCACGCTGGTACCGAGCCTGGGCGTGGTACGTATGGACCATGAACAAAGCTTCGTGGTGGCGGACATTCCTGGCCTGATCGAAGGCGCACATGAAGGTGCTGGCCTGGGGATCCGTTTCCTGAAACACCTGGAGCGCTGTCGCGTGTTGCTGCACCTAGTGGACATTGCTCCGATCGACGAGTCCGATCCGGTAGAGAACGCCAAGGTCATCATTAACGAGCTCAACCAGTACAGCGAGAATCTGTCGCACAAGCCACGCTGGCTGGTGTTCAACAAAGTTGACCTGCTGGACGAGGAAGAGGCCGCCGAGCGCGCCAAGACGATCGTAGAAGGCATGGGTTGGGAAGGTAAGTACTACATGATCTCCGCCGCGAACCGCGAAGGCGTTAACGCGCTGTGCTGGGACGTGATGAACTTCATCAATACGCAACCTAAAGCCATGGCGATCGAAGAAAGCGCGCCAGAAAAAGTCGAGTTCATGTGGGATGATTACCACCGTGAGCAAATCGCTGAAGTGGAAGCTGAAGCGGATGACGATTGGGATGATGACTGGGATGAAGATGACGACGAAGGCGTCGAAATCGTCTACCAGAAGTAATTCTGCGTAATAAAGTAAGGGCTCGGTTCGATGAACCGGGCCCTTGCTGTTTATTGAGGTTGCTGAAACCTCAATCGATGATGCGACGCTAGTGATTCAAAATATGATCGGGTAACCAGCACTGTGCATCCAGGCCGCTGGCATCGGTGCGGTTTTCCAGACGTAGGCAGCCGCGGTGCAACTGAACGATA
The DNA here is from genome assembly GCF_059697885.1 of Serratia sp. NCCP-200. Lineage (NCBI taxonomy): Bacteria > Pseudomonadati > Pseudomonadota > Gammaproteobacteria > Enterobacterales > Yersiniaceae > Serratia > Serratia sp. NCCP-200. Next base: position 107,051 of record NZ_BAAKUJ010000010.1, on the reverse strand, counting down.
CGGATCACGATATTCAATCCCAGCCCGCTACCGCCATAACGCTGATCCATCCGGCGGAAGGCCTGAGTCAACTCTCCCGCCATCTCTTGCTTGATACCCGGTCCCTCGTCGAGCACCTGTAAGCGTTGCCCATTATTCTCGGGGGTGAGCTGAACACGAATGACACTCTTCTCAGGGCCATAGCGGTGCGCATTTTCAACCAGATTACGCAGCATCAGGCGTAGCAGCACCGGATCGCCATGGGTTGGGGCACTGGCTGGCAGTTGCCAGACAATCTTTTGCCCGCGTAGAGCGGCAAGCTCCTCCAGCTCACCCTGCAATGGCTTGATGACGTTAGTTACCCAGTCAAACTGCTGGTAATGGCCGCTGGCGAAATCCTGCCCGGCGCGCGATAGCATCAGCAATTGCTCAACCACGTGCATTAGTTGGTCAATGCGGGCGATCAGTTGCTTACTACCCGTGATCCCCTGTTGCTCCATCAGTTCCAGATGCAAACGGATCCCCGCCAGCGGCGTGCGTAATTCATGGGCCGCATCGGCAGTAAACAGGCGTTCCTGCTGGATGGTATGGTCAAGGCGTGACAATAACTGATTCAATGCCTTGGTGACCGCCACCACCTCTAGGCTGTCGTTAGATACTGGCAAAGGGGTCAGATTATCTGCCGAACGTTTCTCCAGCTTTTCCTGCAGTTGATTCAGTGGCCGGATAATCCAGCTGATGGCCCAGAAGGAGGCCAGAAGGGTCACCACCATCATGATCAACGAAGGGGCTAGCAGGGAAGCGATCGCTTCGGCAATCTCGGTATCGACCCGTTCGTTGCGGACCTTGGCCGACAGGGTTTCATCCACCAGGAAACTGATTTGCTCCTGGCTTTCGTGCCATAACCAAAACGCGCTGATGAGTTGAGTGACCAGCAGGATCAGGGCCAACATCAGCAGCAAACGACGGCGCATGCTGATCAAGATGCTGGCTCCAGTCGGTAACCGATGCCACGAACGGTACGGATACGATCTTTGCCCAGTTTACGGCGCAAGTTGTGCATATGGACTTCGAGGGTATTCGAGCCCAGATCGTCGTTCCAGGTATAGAGATCCTGTTGCAACAGCTCACGGTTGACGGTTTGCCCGGCCCGCATCATCAGACGCGACAGAATGGCAAACTCTTTCGGCGTGACGTCTATCGCCTGCTGTTGCAGATACACCTGCTGGCTGGACAGGTTGAGTGTCAGATCGTCCTGTTGCAGCAGGTTATCGCTGTGGCCCTGATAGCGGCGGATTAACGCCCGAACCCGGGCTTGCAGCTCAATCAGCGCAAAGGGTTTGACCAGATAGTCATCGGCACCGGCGTCCAGGCCATCGACACGGTCTTGCAACGCGTCGCGTGCGGTGAGGATCAACACCGGGATGCTGATGTGTTGACGGCGCCACTGCCGCAGCAGGGTGGCACCGTCGATATCTGGCAGGCCGAGGTCGAGGATCACCATACTGTACTGGCTGGTGACGATCAGGCTATTGGCCTGCGCAGCACTGGCCGCACAATCGCAGGCGTAGCCTTCGTTGGACATTGCCAACGCCACGCCTTGCTGCAATAACTCATCATCCTCAACAATCAGTAGCTTCATGCCCTTGGGCCTCAATTGTTCTGATAGATATCCCGATACAACCGGCTTTCGAACCGCACCAGCGGCGCTCGGCGCTGTTTCTGATCTTCTGGCGGCACTGCGTAACCTGATAGATATTGAACGAAGGCAAGGCGCTGACCGCTGGCCGTAGTGATAAAGCCTGCCAGGTTATAGACCCCTTGCAGCGCCCCGGTTTTGGCAGAAACCTTACCGTCGACCCCGGCTTCGTGCAGGCCACCGCGATAGCGCAACGTGCCGTCATAACCGGATAGCGGCAACATCGAGATAAAGTTGAGCTCGCTGTCGTGCTGAGCAATATATTGCAACGCCTGCATCATGGTTGCGGGCGCCAGCAGGTTGTGGCGCGACAGGCCAGAGCCGTCCACCACGATGCTGTTACCCAGATCTACCCCTGCCTTCTGGCGCAGAACCTGGCGTACTGCATCTGCCCCCGCGCGCCAGGTGCCCGGTACGCCAAAGCGTTCATGGCCGATAGTGCGAAACACGGTATCGGCAATCATGTTGTCCGACTTCTTCAGCATGATTTTCAGCAGGTCATGCAACGGTGCAGACTGCGTCTGGGCAATCACCGTGCCCGTCATGCCTGGCTGGGTTTGGCGTTTCAAATGGCCGCCAATCTGGATCCCTGACTTGACCAGCTCATCTTTCAGGATGGCACCGGCATAGCTGGCTCCGTCTTGAATGGCGAATGCCAACGGCAGTGGTTCACTGCGCTGGGTCAGGCATCCGGTCAGTGTAAAGCGGTTCAATTCGCCCGGCACCACATCCAGTTCACAATATTGGGCATCCGCAGAGCCTTTCGCCAGCGTTCTTACCTGGCTGAACATATTGACCGGGTAGAATGAGGCCACGCGAATAAACGCCATCTCACCGGGGTTAGGGGCGCTGTAAAGGGAAACCGAGAAACAGTTGCGATCGACAATCGCCGCTGCTGGCGGGGCGCTGAAACATTGGGTCATATCGTTCCAGGGCCAGCCGGGCGCTTTGTCATGGCTGGCAAATACCGAGGTATCGACCAGCACATCGCCGCTGATTTCGCGCACTCCCTGTTTTTTCAATTCCGCCACCATATTGCGCAGATTCTGCCGCTTGAAGGTGGGATCTCCGCTGAAACGGGCGATAAGGTTGCCACGCAACACGCCATCCGTGATGTTGCCCTGACTTTCCAGTGTCGTGGTGAAGCGATAGTCCGGCCCGAGCTGCAACAAAGCCGCCAGCGCGGTAAGCACCTTCTGGGTGCTGGCCGGGAGTGCCATTTGCTGTGAGTGATAGTCGATGGTTGGCGTGGTCGCGCCAATCTTCTGAACTATCAGGGCCAGGTTCGCCCCATCAGGCAAATATTGGGTGTAATCTTCAACCGGGGCCGCATGGGCATTAACAGCAAATGCGCAGGCCAATACACTGACAATTCGTGAAAAACGCATAATCTCGGGGTAACAGCTGGATAACGTGCTGTCATACTACGGTGCATCAAGGGATAAAGTAAACGATGACCCTTAAGGAACTCTAGGCTAAAATGCGTATCAAAATGCAAAATCGACGCTGACTTGGAGCAAACCTCCGAGCTCGGTTTCTTTTGTTTATCGCCTGGAGACGGAAGGCGCAACGCTTGCCGTAATTTCATACGAACACGTCAGGATGACGCTAATGCCCTGGGGATGTCGAGCTGCGGTTAGCTTGCAACACCACGGGTATATTTGAACAGGATAGATTTAGAGGTATTTAACGATGAAACAGATCCCGATGACCTTGTTTGGCGCAGAACAGCTGCGTGAAGAACTAGAATATTTGAAAGGTGTGCGTCGCCCGAAAATCATTGCCGACATCGCCACCGCACGCGAACACGGTGACCTGAAAGAAAACGCCGAGTACCATGCCGCTCGTGAACAGCAGGGTTTCTGTGAAGGGCGTATCCAGGAAATCGAGGCCAAACTGTCCAATGCGCAGGTGATCGACATCACCAAAATGCCTCAGACTGGCCGCGTGATTTTTGGCGCAACCGTCTCGGTGATGAACCTGGATAGCGAAGATCAGGTGACTTACCGCATCGTGGGTGATGATGAAGCAGACTTTAAGAAAAATCTTATTTCTGTCAACTCACCGATGGCTCGTGGCCTGATTGGCAAAGAGCAGGATGATGTTGTTGTCATCAAAACCCCGGGTGGTGATGTAGAATACGAAATCCTGAAAGTGGAATATCTTTAATTTCGCCCGAGTTGGTTAAAAGTTCAGCAGGGTTTTGTAAAGAAAGGAAAAAGGCCGCAAGCGGCCTTTTATCTGAGCCCGGCGCATGGCACCGTCTCAGCAAACAGATTGCGGATTAGCGCGGCAAAGTGATCTTGCGCTCTTTCGACGGGCGGTAAAGAATAAGCGTACTGCCGATCACTTGCACATTGCAGGCACCCGTTTCACGCACAATAGCGTCGGCGATCAGGGTTTTGGTTTCGCGATCTTCAGCTGCAATTTTTACTTTGATCAGCTCGTGATGCTCCAGAGCCAGCTCAATTTCAGCCAACACCCCTTCGGTGAGACCGTTATTACCCAGCATGACCACCGGTTTTAACGGATGTGCCAGGCCTTTCAGGTGTTGTTTTTGTTTATTATTCAGATTCATTGTCTTTTTTGCTTAAGTTGGGATTGAAAACGGTACATTCTACCGCCATCTCATGTGTATCACCAAATCGGTCTGCACCGAATTGAGTTTACGTGAGAAGCGAACCTGGCATGAGACTCTTTTTAGGATAGTTGGAATACTCGATGGCAAATAAAAAGCGTTCGGCCAGTTCCAGTCGCTGGCTCCAAGAACACTTTAGCGATAAATATGTACTGCAGGCGCAGAAAAAAGGGCTGCGCTCGCGCGCCTGGTTTAAACTTGATGAAATACAGCAAAGTGACAAACTGTTCAAACCGGGTATGACGGTCGTTGATTTGGGGGCTGCGCCGGGCGGTTGGTCGCAATATGTGGTAACCCAGATTGGTGGTAACGGGCGTATCATTGCCTGTGATATTTTGCCAATGGATCCTATCGTTGGCGTCGATTTCCTTCAGGGCGATTTTCGTGATGAACTGGTCCTCAAGGCACTGTTGGAACGTGTAGGTGATAGTAAGGTTCAGGTAGTCATGTCTGACATGGCCCCGAATATGAGCGGCACCCCGGCGGTCGATATCCCAAAATCGATGTATCTGGTGGAATTAGCACTGGAAATGTGTCGTGATGTTCTCGCACCAGGCGGTAGTTTCCTGGTGAAGGTGTTCCAGGGAGATGGTTTTGACGAGTACCTACGGGAAATTCGCTCCCTGTTTACGAAGGTTAAGATTCGTAAGCCAGACGCTTCTCGCGCACGTTCGCGTGAAGTGTACATTGTAGCGACAGGGCGGAAACTGTAGTACCCTAACGCTGTTTGTTAACACAGTTGTAATATGAGGTTAATCCCTTGAGTGACATGGCGAAAAACCTAATTCTCTGGCTAGTCATCGCGGTCGTTTTGATGTCGGTATTCCAGAGCTTTGGGCCCAGCGAGTCTAATGGCCGAAGGGTAGATTACTCTACCTTCATGACCGAACTGACCCAAGATCAGATCCGTGAAGCGCGCATTAATGGGCGTGAAATCAACGTTGTCCGTAAAGACAGCAACAAGTACACCACTTACATCCCGGTCAACGATCCGAAGTTACTGGATACGTTGTTAACCAAAAACGTGAAAGTTGTTGGTGAGCCACCGGAAGAGCCAAGTTTGCTGGCTTCCATCTTTATTTCCTGGTTCCCAATGCTGTTGTTGATTGGGGTCTGGATCTTCTTCATGCGGCAAATGCAGGGCGGCGGCGGCAAGGGCGCGATGTCCTTCGGCAAGAGCAAGGCGCGTATGCTGACGGAAGACCAGATTAAAACCACTTTTGCCGACGTTGCAGGCTGTGACGAAGCAAAAGAAGAAGTGAGTGAACTGGTAGACTACCTGCGCGAACCGAGCCGTTTCCAGAAGCTGGGCGGTAAGATCCCGAAAGGCGTGCTGATGGTTGGCCCTCCGGGTACCGGTAAAACCCTGCTGGCGAAAGCGATTGCCGGCGAGGCGAAAGTCCCGTTCTTCACCATTTCCGGTTCTGACTTCGTCGAAATGTTCGTCGGTGTGGGTGCATCCCGTGTCCGTGACATGTTCGAACAGGCCAAGAAAGCGGCACCGTGCATCATCTTTATCGATGAAATCGACGCCGTAGGTCGCCAACGTGGCGCAGGTCTGGGCGGTGGTCACGATGAACGTGAGCAAACGCTGAACCAGATGCTGGTTGAGATGGACGGCTTTGAAGGCAACGAAGGTATTATCGTCATCGCGGCAACCAACCGTCCTGACGTACTCGACCCTGCGTTACTGCGTCCAGGCCGTTTCGACCGCCAAGTGGTGGTTGGGCTGCCAGACGTGCGTGGCCGTGAGCAAATCCTGAAGGTGCACTCACGTCGTGTGCCGTTGGCGCCAGATGTTGATGCTTCTGTGCTTGCACGTGGTACTCCGGGCTTCTCCGGTGCGGACTTGGCCAACCTGGTCAACGAAGCGGCCTTGTTCGCAGCACGTGGCAACAAGCGCGTGGTGTCGATGGTGGAGTTCGAAAAGGCCAAAGACAAGATCATGATGGGGGCGGAACGTCGCTCCATGGTGATGACGGAAGCACAGAAAGAATCGACCGCCTATCACGAAGCGGGCCACGCCATCATTGGCCGCCTGGTTCCTGAGCATGACCCGGTGCATAAAGTCACGATTATTCCTCGTGGCCGTGCGCTCGGCGTGACCTTCTTCCTGCCGGAAGGGGATGCGATCAGCGCCAGCCGTCAGAAGCTAGAAAGTCAAATCTCTACCCTGTACGGTGGCCGTCTGGCAGAAGAAATTATTTACGGGCCGGAAAAAGTCTCTACCGGTGCATCGAACGACATTAAAGTTGCTACCTCGATCGCCCGCAACATGGTGACCCAATGGGGCTTCTCTGAGAAGCTGGGGCCATTGCTGTATGCGGAAGAAGAGGGCGAGGTGTTCCTGGGCCGTTCTGTGGCCAAGGCGAAACACATGTCGGACGAAACCGCGCGTATCATCGACCAGGAAGTCAAATCCCTGATTGAGCGCAACTACATTCGCGCTCGTTCGTTGCTGATGGAAAACATGGACATCCTGCATTCGATGAAAGATGCACTGATGAAATATGAAACCATCGATGCACCGCAGATCGACGACCTGATGAACCGTAAAGATGTGCGTCCGCCAGCCGGTTGGGACGACGTGGCGAAAAGCAACAACTCTGACAACGGTGGCAAACCACAAGCGCCAACGCCGGTAGATGAGCCGCGTACGCCAAACCCAGGCAACACCATGTCTGAACAGCTCGACAAGTAACATCGGCTGTAGCGTAAAATAAAACCCCGGCCAGCCGGGGTTTTTTATTGCTGGCTGAAAATTGCTGCCTCTCCTTGGATGAGAGGGGCGGGATCCACTCCAGGCAACACAGTTGTATTGACTCCAAGGTAGATTAATCATGCAGTTAACCGTGCGCGACCAAATCCTCGATCTCAACCATCCTCGGGTGATGGGGATCCTCAACGTTACCCCAGACTCCTTCTCTGACGGCGGGCGGCATAATTCGCTGAATGATGCCCTGCTGCATGCACATGCGCTGATTTCGGCGGGGGCAACGATGATCGACGTGGGGGGCGAGTCCACGCGCCCGGGTGCTGCCGAGGTCAGTGAAGAGGAAGAGATAGAGCGCGTTGTGCCGGTAGTGGAAGCCTTGGCGCAGCGGTTTGAGATTTTTATCTCGGTGGATACTTCAAAAGCCGGAGTGATCCGCGAATCCGCCAAAGCGGGCGCTCACCTGATCAACGACGTTCGCTCATTGCAGGAGCCTGGCGCGCTGCAGGCAGCCGCCGAAAGCGGTCTGCCAGTCTGCCTGATGCACATGCAAGGCGAGCCGCGTACCATGCAACAGGCACCGCATTACGATGACCTGATGGCGGACGTAAATGCGTTTTTCCAGCAGCATATCGACCGCTGTATTGCTGGTGGCATAGCAAAACAGAAATTGTTGCTCGACCCAGGCTTCGGTTTCGGTAAGAATTTAGCGCATAATTATCAGCTTCTGGCCCGATTGGCGGAATTTCATCACTTTGGCTTGCCACTGTTGGTGGGGATGTCGCGTAAGTCGATGATTGGGCAGCTATTGAATGTCCCACCCGAACAGCGGGTTATCGGCAGCGTGGCCTGTGCGGTGATTGCCGCGATGCAGGGGGCGCAGATAGTCAGAGTGCATGATGTCAAAGAAACCGTCGAGGCGATGCGTGTCGTCGAGGCAACACTTTCAGCTAAGGGATAGTAGAAACATGAGCGAACGCAAATACTTTGGTACCGACGGCATTCGTGGCAAGGTGGGTGACAGCCCGATAACCCCAGAGTTCGTCCTCAAGTTGGGCTGGGCGGCTGGTAAGGTATTGGCGCGCCATGGTTCCCGTAAAATCATCATCGGTAAAGATACCCGTATCTCAGGCTATATGCTGGAGTCAGCGCTGGAGGCCGGTTTAGCGGCGGCGGGGCTGTCTGCTTCGTTTACCGGCCCGATGCCAACCCCTGCGGTGGCTTATCTGACCCGAACTTTCCGTGCGGAAGCCGGGATCGTGATTTCTGCCTCACATAACCCGTTTTACGATAACGGCATCAAGTTCTTCTCCATCGATGGCGCCAAACTGCCAGACGATGTGGAAGAAGCGATTGAAGCGGAAATGGAAAAACCGCTGACCTGCGTCGAATCTGCCGAGTTGGGTAAAGCCAGCCGCATTGTCGATGCCGCAGGGCGCTATATCGAATTCTGTAAAGGCACCTTCCCGAGCGAACTGAGCCTGAACGGGCTGAAGATCGTGGTGGACTGCGCCAACGGCGCTACCTATCACATTGCTCCAAGCGTTTTGCGTGAGCTGGGCGCCACGGTGATCGCTATCGGCTGTGAGCCGGATGGCATGAACATCAACGAAGAGTGTGGCGCTACCGATGTACGCCAACTGCAGGCGCGCGTGCTGGAAGAACAGGCACACGTTGGCCTGGCCTTTGATGGCGATGGCGATCGCGTGATGATGGTGGATCACCTGGGTAACAAGGTCGACGGCGATCAGATCCTCTACATTATCGCTCGTGAAGGCCTGCGCCAAGGGCAACTGCGCGGCGGTGCCGTGGGCACCCTGATGAGCAACATGGGCCTAGAGCTGGCACTGAAGCAGCTCGGCATCCCGTTTGCCCGTGCCAAGGTGGGTGATCGCTACGTACTGGAAAAACTGCAAGAGCTGGGCTGGCGCATTGGGGCGGAAAACTCCGGCCACGTGATCCTGCTGGACAAAACCACCACCGGGGATGGTATCGTCGCAGGCCTGCAAGTGTTGACGGCAATCGTGCGTAATAACATGAGCCTGCACGATCTGTGCAGCGGGATGAAATTATTGCCACAGATCCTGGTCAACGTGCGCTTTGTCGGTGAGCATAACCCGCTGGAGTCAGAGGCGGTGTTGAAGGTTGCAGAGCAGGTCGAAGCCGAGTTGGCCGGTCGTGGCCGCGTGCTGCTGCGTAAATCGGGCACTGAGCCACTGATCCGCGTGATGGTGGAAGGTGAAGATGAACAGCAGGTAATCGCGCTGGCGCACCGTATCGCCGATGCGGTCAAGCTGGCAGGTTAACACGCTGTTTTTACGCAGGTACGCTGTCAGTGCCTGCGTAATTTCCCAAACAGCCCTGTTTTTGCTGTTTTTTTCCGCAAACGCATCGGCGGTTGCAAATTGCCCTTGCGCGTTTTGATGGCTTTGGTTAGTATTCACACCCGCTTCAGTGGGCTGTTTTAGTGACACGCCACGCCTTCTTTAGTTTGGAAGCATCTGGGGTGAGAAGCATTTGGCACGCGGTGAACCCGCAAGGATACAGGTACCACTATGTACGAAGCTCTTCTGGTAATTTTCTTGCTGATATCGATCGGGCTAGTCGCTCTGATCATGCTACAGCAAGGTAAAGGCGCTGATATGGGAGCCTCATTCGGAGCAGGTGCTTCTGGCACATTCTTCGGATCGACCGGTTCAGGCAACTTTATGACCCGCATGACGGCTGTTCTGGCGACGCTGTTCTTCGTCATCAGTCTGATCCTGGGCAACCTGAGCACCAATCAGGGCAAGAAAGGCAGCGAGTGGGAAAACCTGGGTCAGCCAGCGCAAACTGAGCAGACCAGCACTCCGGCAGCACCCGCTAAACCGGTCAGTGATATCCCGCAATAAGCCGCTGAAAAGTTTGAACACGGTTGTTTTCGACCTCAATAGAAACAGCCGTTAGCAGTAAAAATCAGTACCGAGGTGGTGGAATTGGTAGACACGCTACCTTGAGGTGGTAGTGCCCTAACGGGCTTGTGGGTTCGAGTCCCATCCTCGGTACCAAATCCCAGAGATAACTTGCGTTTTTGCAATTATCAGCGTAATATTTGCCACGTTTTCGGACGCGGGGTGGAGCAGCCTGGTAGCTCGTCGGGCTCATAACCCGAAGGTCGTCGGTTCAAATCCGGCCCCCGCAACCACTTTCCTTTAAGTGTCTATTTTCAAATACACTTTTCGATTGAATTCCGCTTTTCTCGATCAACATTTGAAAATGACACTTGCTAGAAAGTTGCACCGAAGCCGCTTTGCGGCAAACAGGGTCCAGTTGCATAAAGCCCCGAATTTTCGGGGTTTTTTGTTATTTGGCAACAGAATCACTGGGCTATTAGGCCCTTTTTTTATGTCTTGGGGGTGGGCTTGTCCACATTAGAGCAAAAATTAACAGAGATGCTTTCCGCACCGGTAGAGGCGTTGGGCTTTGAGCTCGTAGGCATCGAATTTATTCGGGCGCGCCAATCGACACTACGCATCTATATTGATAGTGACAACGGAATCAATGTTGATGATTGCGCTGATGTCAGCCACCAGGTCAGCGCTGTGCTGGACGTCGAAGATCCGATTACGGTCGCTTACAACCTGGAAGTTTCCTCTCCTGGCCTTGAGCGCCCTATGTTCACCGCGGAACACTATCAACGTTTTCTCGGTGAAGAAGTCAGCGTTGTTCTGCGTATGGCGATACAAAACCGCCGCAAATGGCAGGGCATCATCAAGTCTGTAGAAGGCGAGATGATCACGGTTACTGTGGATGGGAAAGATGAAGTGTTCGCGCTGAGCAATATTCAGAAAGCGAACCTGGTACCCCACTTTTAAAGTTTGGATGAGGCAACTAGGATGAACAAAGAGATTCTGGCTGTTGTTGAAGCAGTTTCCAATGAAAAATCCCTACCACGTGAGAAGATTTTCGAAGCCCTGGAAACCGCTTTAGCCACCGCCACCAAGAAAAAATATGAGCAGGAAATCGAGGTCCGTGTCAGCATTGACCGTAAGACTGGCGATTTCGATACCTTCCGCCGTTGGGTTGCCGTTGATGAAGTGACCCAGCCAACGCGTGAGATCACGCTGGAAGCTGCACAGTATGAAGATCCGTCCATAGAACTGGGCGGTTATATCGAAGATCAGATCGAATCTGTGACCTTCGACCGTATCACCACTCAGACCGCTAAGCAGGTTATCGTACAGAAAGTGCGTGAAGCCGAGCGCGCGATGGTGGTTGACGCCTTCCGCCAACACGAAGGTGAGATCGTCACCGGCGTGGTGAAAAAAGTTAACCGTGACAGCATTGCGCTGGATCTGGGTAGCAACGCCGAAGCGGTCATTGGCCGTGAAGACATGCTGCCACGCGAAAACTTCCGCCCAGGTGACCGTATCCGCGGTGTACTGTACGCAGTACGTCCGGAAGCGCGCGGTGCGCAACTGTTCGTCAGCCGTTCCAGCCCGGATATGCTCAAAGAGCTGTTCCGCATCGAAGTGCCGGAAATTGGCGAAGAAGTGATTGAGATTAAAGCGGCAGCCCGCGATCCTGGCTCCCGTGCAAAAATTGCCGTGAAAACCAACGACAAGCGTATCGACCCGGTCGGTGCCTGTGTCGGTATGCGCGGTGCCCGCGTCCAGGCCGTTTCGAGCGAGCTTGGCGGGGAACGTATTGATATCATTCTGTGGGATGATAACCCTGCACAGTTCGTCATTAACGCCATGGCCCCGGCAGATGTTGCCTCGATCGTGGTGGATGAAGATCGGTGCACGATGGATATCGCCGTTGAAGCCAGCAACCTGGCACAGGCGATCGGCCGTAATGGCCAAAACGTGCGTTTAGCTTCCCAACTGTTGAAACAGCATCGTGATGATGATCGCTGGGAACTGAACGTGATGACGGCGGACGATCTGCAGGCCAAGCATCAGGCCGAGGCTCATGCCGCCATTGATACCTTCACCAAGTATCTTGATATCGACGAAGATTTCGCCACCGTTCTGGTCGAAGAAGGCTTCTCTACTCTGGAAGAACTGGCTTACGTGCCAATCAAAGAGCTGCTGGAAATCGACGGTCTGGATGAAGATATGGTTGAAGCGTTGCGCGATCGCGCCAAAGCTGCATTGACCACGCTGGCCCTGGCACAGGAAGAAAGCCTGGGCGACCAAAAACCTGCTGATGATTTGCTCAACCTTCCAGGTCTTGAGCGCAGCATGGCCTTTAAACTGGCCGCGCGTGGGGTTTGTACGCTGGAAGATCTTGCCGAGCAGGGTGTTGACGATCTGGCTGATATTGAAGGGCTTAGCGATGAGCAAGCCGGCGAGCTGATTATGGCCGCACGTAATATCTGTTGGTTTGGCGACAACGCGTAATAACTGTAGCAGGAAGGAACAGCATGACGACAGATGTAACCGTAAAATCGCTGGCAGCAGAGATACAGACACCGGTTGATCGCCTGGTACAGCAGTTTGCTGATGCAGGGATCAACAAGTCTGAGACCGACTCTGTGACACAGCACGAGAAAGAAACCTTATTGGCGCACCTGAACCGTGAACACGGTAGTGCGCCAAGCAAACTCACGTTGCAGCGCAAAACGCGCAGCACCTTGAATATTCCGAGCACCGGCGGTAAGAGTAAATCGGTGCAAATTGAGGTCCGCAAGAAACGCACTTATGTAAATCGCGATCCGCAGGAAGCCCAACAGGCTGAAGCGGCTGAGCAGGCACAGCGTGAAGCGGAAGAGCAGGCAAGGCGCGAAGCGGAAGAGCTAGCGAAACGCGAAGCAGAAGCTAAGCGCGCAGCCGAAGAGCAAGCCAAACGTGAGGCCGCGGAGATTGCTAAGCGTAATTCAGCGGAAAAAGAAAAAGTGACCAATCAACATACCGACGAAATGACCAAGCCAGCTCAGGCAGAAAAAGCACGCCGTGAAGCCGAAGCCGCCGAACTGAAACGTAAAGCGGAAGAAGAAGTACGCCGTAAGGTGGAAGAAGACGCCAAACGCGTAGCGGAAGAAGCGCGCCGTATGGCCGAAGAAAACGGTGAGAAGTGGGCCGAAGCCGAAGCAGCAAGTGCTGCGGTTGAAACAGCCGACTACCACGTAACCACCTCCGAGCACGCTCGTGCTGCCGAAGACGAAAACGACGCCAAAGTTGAAGGTGAGCGCCGTAGCCGTACTCGCGGTGGCAAAGCGACCAAACAGAAGAAAGGCAACAAGCTCTCCGAGTCTAAAGCAGACCGCGAAGAAGCTCGCACCATGACCCGTGGCGGTAAAGGCAAGCGTAAGCCAAGCACCCTGCAGCAGGGCTTTAACAAGCCAGCTCAGGTAGTGAACCGTGACGTGGTGATCGGCGAGACCATCACCGTTGCCGAACTGGCTAACAAGATGGCGGTAAAAGGGTCTCAGGTCATCAAAGCGATGATGAAGCTGGGCGCCATGGCCACCATCAACCAGGTCATCGACCAGGAAACCGCACAGCTGGTTGCCGAAGAGATGGGCCACAAAGTTATCCTGCGTCGTGAGAACGAGCTGGAAGAAGCGCTGATGAGCGACCGTGATACCGGCGCCGGTGCCGAGTCTCGTGCACCAGTCGTGACCATCATGGGCCACGTTGACCATGGTAAAACCTCTCTGCTCGACTACATCCGCTCCACCAAGGTGGCAGTTGGCGAAGCCGGTGGTATTACCCAGCACATCGGTGCTTACCACGTAGAAACCGAAAACGGCATGATCACCTTCCTGGATACCCCAGGTCACGCAGCGTTTACCTCAATGCGTGCTCGTGGTGCTCAGGCGACCGATATCGTGGTTCTGGTAGTAGCAGCAGACGACGGCGTGATGCCACAAACCATCGAAGCCATTCAGCATGCTCAGGCGGCTAAAGTGCCATTGGTGGTTGCGGTTAACAAAATTGACAAGCCAGAAGCCGATCCAGATCGCGTTAAGCAAGAGCTGTCTCAGTATGGCGTTATGCCAGAAGAGTGGGGCGGTGAAGCTCAGTTCGTCCACGTATCTGCGAAAGCCGGTACCGGTATCGACGAACTGTTGAACGCTATCCTGCTGCAGGCCGAAGTTCTCGAACTGAAAGCGGTTCGTAGCGGCATGGCGAGCGGTGTGGTAATCGAATCCTTCCTGGATAAAGGCCGTGGCCCAGTGGCTACCGTACTGGTACAGGAAGGGACGCTGAACAAGGGCGATATCGTCCTGTGTGGCTTCGAGTATGGCCGTGTTCGTGCGATGCGTGACGAATTGGGCCGTGAAGTGACCTCAGCAGGTCCTTCTATCCCAGTTGAGATCCTGGGTCTGTCCAGCGTTCCTGCTGCGGGTGACGAAGCGACCGTAGTGCGTGACGAGAAGAAAGCCCGTGAAGTTGCGCTGTACCGTCAAGGCAAGTTCCGCGAAGTCAAACTGGCTCGCCAGCAGAAATCTAAACTGGAGAACATGTTCGCGAACATGACCGAAGGTGAAGTTTCTGAACTGAACATCGTGCTGAAAACCGACGTACAGGGTACCTGTGAAGCGATTTCCGATTCACTGCAGAAACTCTCCACCGACGAAGTGAAGGTGAAGATTGTGGGTTCTGGCGTAGGTGGTATCACCGAAACCGACGCGACCCTGGCTGCGGCATCCAACGCCATCATCCTGGGCTTCAACGTGCGTGCGGATGCTTCTGCCCGCCGCGTGATCGAGTCAGAAAGCCTGGATCTGCGTTACTACTCCGTGATCTATAACCTGATCGACGAAGTGAAGCAGGCGATGAGCGGTATGTTGGCGCCTGAGTACAAACAGCAGATCATCGGTCTGGCTGAAGTACGTGATGTGTTCAAATCACCTAAGTTCGGTGCTGTAGCCGGCTGTATGGTGACCGAAGGCAACATCAAGCGTCACAACCCAATCCGCGTGCTGCGTGACAACGTGGTTATCTATGAAGGCGAGCTGGAATCCCTGCGCCGCTTCAAAGATGACGTTAACGAAGTCCGTAACGGTATGGAATGTGGTATCGGCGTTAAGAACTACAACGACGTGCGCGTTGGCGACATGATCGAAGTGTTCGAAATCATCGAGATCCAGCGTACTATCGCTTAAGCCTCGAAAAACGCTTAAATCTGTTTTTAGGGGGGCCTTGTGCCCCCCGATTTGTCTGGAGGGTTTCCAAATGGCAAAAGAATTCAGCCGCGGTCAACGCGTGGCACAAGAAATGCAAAAAGAGATTGCGATGATCTTGCAGCGTGAAGTCAAAGATCCGCGTGTCGGCATGGCTACCGTTTCAGGTGTTGAAGTGTCTCGCGATCTGGCTTACGCCAAAGTTTACGTCACCTTCCTGAACGTGCTGACCGAAAACCACGATCCGGATCTGGTGACCAACGGCATTAAAGCGTTGCAGGATGCCTCTGGCTATATCCGTACGCTGCTGGGCAAAGCGATGCGCCTGCGCGTCGTGCCGGAACTGACCTTCTCCTACGACAACTCACTGGTTGAAGGCATGCGTATGTCCAACCTGGTGACCAACGTAGTGAAGAACGATGCCGAACGTCGCAATGCATCAGGCGATGAAGAGGAGGCTTAATGAGTCGCCCTCGCCGTCGCGGCCGTGACATTCACGGTGTACTGCTGCTGGACAAACCGCAGGGCCTGTCGTCTAACGATGCCCTGCAAAAAGTAAAGCGTATCTACAATGCCAACCGCGCGGGCCACACCGGCGCGCTCGATCCACTGGCGACCGGTATGCTGCCAATCTGTCTGGGTGAGGCCACCAAATTCTCCCAATATCTGCTCGATTCCGACAAGCGTTACCGCGTGATTGCTCGTTTGGGCCAGCGCACGGACACCTCGGATGCCGATGGTCAGATCGTGCAGGAGCGGCCGGTAAACTTCACCCAAGCGCAGCTCGATACCGCGCTGGACACCTTCAGGGGTAACATCCAGCAGGTGCCTTCGATGTATTCCGCACTGAAATACCAGGGCAAAAAGCTGTATGAATATGCCCGCCAGGGTATCGAAGTCCCGCGTGAAGCACGCAGCATCACCGTGTATGAGTTGCAGTTTATCCGCTGGGAAGGGGATGAGCTTGAGCTGGAAATTCACTGCTCAAAAGGCACCTACATCCGCACTATCACGGATGACCTCGGTGAGTTGCTGGGCTGTGGCGCACACGTGATTTATCTGCGCCGCCTGCAAGTGGCGAAGTACCCGATCGCCCGCATGGTCACGCTGGAACAGCTGAACGCGTTAGTGGAGCAGGCACAGGAGCAGAGTATCGCGCCGAGCGAACTGCTCGATCCGTTGCTGATGCCGATGGATAGCCCGGCCGAAGATTTCCCTGAGGTGAACCTGCTGCCAGCGGTAGCGGGTTACGTCAAACAGGGGCAGCCGGTGCAGGCCGCAGGGGCCCCGGCCTCGGGTCTGGTGCGCATTACCGAAGGCGAAGAACGTAAATTTATCGGCATTGGTGAGATTGCCGATGATGGTCGAGTCGCGCCGCGCCGCCTGGTTGTCGAATATTTCGACTGACCTGCCCGCCTTGCGATCGCCCTGCGCTAAGAGTAGAATGGCGCAGCTTATGCATTGGGTTGCTGAATTAGAGATCGGCGCCTGTATTTATTATCTATAATTTTGGAGTATGACAATGTCTCTAAGTGTTGAAGCTAAAGCTAAAATCGTAGCTGACTTCGGTCGTGGTACTAACGACAGCGGTTCTACCGAAGTTCAGGTTGCCCTGTTGACTGCGCAGATCAACCATCTGCAAGGCCACTTCTCAGAGCACAAAAAAGATCACCACAGCCGTCGTGGTCTGCTGCGTATGGTTTCTCAGCGTCGTAAGCTGCTGGACTACCTGAAGCGTAAAGATGTAGCACGTTACACCAGCCTGATCGAGCGTCTGGGTCTGCGTCGCTAATCGAGCAAGTTTCAGTAGAAAGGGGCCAAATTTGGCCCCTTTCTTCTAGGAAGCATAAGCAAATCAGGTTAATGTATTACTGAGGATCTTCCGTTACAGAGGTTCGCGCGGCTAATGAGAGGCTTTATCTCATGAGAGATAAGGATTGTCATTAGTCGCGAGGATGTAGTGAGAAGGTCAGTGAACCACAGGCGTGTCGAGTCGAAGAACGATTGCGCGCCCCCAATTAAGGATTAAATTTTGCTGACTCCGATTATTCGCAAATTCCAGTATGGCCAACACACCGTGACGCTTGAGACCGGTATGATGGCACGTCAAGCCACTGCCGCCGTGATGGTGAGCATGGATGACACCGCAGTATTCGTCACCGTAGTAGGCCAGAAGAAGGCCAAACCAGGCCAGAGCTTCTTCCCTCTGACCGTGAACTATCAGGAGCGTACCTACGCTGCTGGCCGTATCCCGGGTAGCTTCTTCCGTCGTGAAGGCCGTCCGAGCGAAGGCGAAACCCTGACTTCCCGTCTGATCGACCGTCCGATCCGCCCACTGTTCCCAGATAGCTTCCTGAACGAAGTGCAAGTGATCGCTACCGTGGTTTCCGTGAACCCACAGGTGAACCCAGACATCGTAGCGATGATCGGTGCCTCTGCTGCCCTGAGCCTGTCCGGTATTCCGTTCAATGGCCCAATCGGTGCTGCACGCGTGGGTTACATCAACGATCAGTACGTACTGAACCCAACTACCGATGAGCTGAAAGAAAGCCGTCTGGACCTGGTGGTTGCCGGTACCGCTGGTGCAGTACTGATGGTGGAATCCGAAGCTGACGTGCTGAGCGAAGATCAGATGCTGGGCGCAGTCGTGTTTGGCCATGACCAACAGCAAATCGTTATCGAAAACATTAACGCTCTGGTTGCCGAAGCTGGCAAGCCGAAGTGGGATTGGCAGGCACCTGCAGTTAACGAAGCGCTGCATGCGCGCGTAGCTGAGCTGGCTGAAAGCCGTCTGGGCGATGCTTACCACATCACCGAAAAACAAGAGCGTTACGCTCAGGTTGATGCGATTAAAGACAGCGTAGTGGAAACTCTGCTGGCGCAAGACGAAACTCTGGACGCGTCTGAAATTCAGGACATCCTCGGCACCGTTGAGAAAAACGTCGTACGTAGCCGTGTGCTGCGTGGCGAGCCGCGTATCGATGGCCGTGAGAAAGACATGATCCGTGGTCTGGACGTGCGCACTGGCGTTCTGCCACGTACCCACGGTTCCGCACTGTTCACCCGTGGTGAAACTCAGGCGCTGGTTACCGCCACTCTGGGTACCGCGCGTGACGCACAGAACATCGACGAGCTGATGGGCGAGAAAACCGACAGCTTCCTGTTCCACTACAACTTCCCTCCGTACTCTGTTGGTGAAACCGGCATGGTAGGTTCACCGAAGCGTCGTGAAATCGGCCATGGTCGTCTGGCAAAACGTGGCGTTTTAGCTATGATGCCTAAACCAGAAGATTTCCCGTACACCGTACGTGTGGTGTCTGAAATCACCGAATCCAACGGTTCTTCTTCAATGGCTTCCGTTTGTGGTGCTTCTCTGGCACTGATGGACGCAGGTGTGCCAATCAAGGCCGCCGTTGCGGGTATCGCAATGGGCCTGGTGAAAGAAGAAGAAAACTTTGTCGTACTGTCAGATATTCTGGGTGACGAAGATCACCTGGGCGACATGGACTTCAAAGTGGCCGGTAGTCGCGAGGGTATCACCGCGCTGCAGATGGACATTAAAATTGAAGGTATCACCCGCGAAATCATGCAGGTGGCTCTGAATCAGGCCAAAGGTGCTCGTCTGCACATTCTGGGCGTGATGGAACAGGCTATCAGCACGCCACGTGGCGATATCTCTGAGTTCGCACCGCGTATTCACACCATCAAGATCAATCCAGACAAGATCAAAGATGTGATCGGTAAAGGTGGCTCAGTCATCCGTGCGTTGACCGAAGAAACTGGCACCACCATCGAAATTGAAGATGACGGTACAGTGAAGATTGCTGCAACCGACGGCGACAAAGCGAAGTTCGCTATCCGCCGCATCGAAGAGATCACCGCTGAGATCGAAGTTGGCCGTGTGTATCAGGGTAAAGTGACCCGTATCGTTGATTTTGGTGCCTTCGTGGCCATCGGCGGCGGTAAAGAAGGCCTGGTGCACATCTCTCAAATCGCTGACAAGCGCGTTGAGAAAGTGACCGACTATCTGCAGATGGGTCAGGAAGTACCGGTTAAGGTAATGGAAGTTGATCGCCAGGGCCGCGTGCGCCTGAGCATCAAAGAAGCCACAGCGCCAGAATCCGCTGCGGCTCCTGCACCAGAAGCAGAATAACTGTATCAGCAGTTTTACAGCTCCCTGCCGTTAGGGTTGGGGGCTGTCCTTATCGCGTGGGTAGGATACTCGCGTATTAGCAAGCGGAGGACAGGACGTTCATCCAATGTTTGTCTTCGGGAGTGGGAAATGAAGCCTTTCTTGCGCTGGTGTTACGTTGCGACAGCACTATTGCTGGCAGGATGCAGCAACCATGATTGGCGTAAAGACGAAGTTCTGGCTATTCCGTTGCAGCCTACGCTGCAGCAGGAAGTCATCCTGGCGCGCATGGAACAAATACTTGCCAGCCGGGCATTAACGGACGATGAGCGAGCACAGCTTTTATATGAGCGCGGTGTGCTGTATGATAGCCTAGGTTTACGTGCTCTAGCGCGCAATGATTTTTCACAAGCGCTAGCGATACGTCCTGATATGCCAGAAGTTTTCAACTACCTGGGCATTTACTTAACGCAGGCAGGCAATTTTGATGCTGCCTATGAAGCGTTTGATTCTGTACTAGAGCTTGATCCAACTTACAATTACGCGCGTTTAAACCGGGGCATCGCACTGTATTATGGCGGCCGCTTCCCGTTGGCGCAGGATGATCTGCAGGCGTTTTATCAAGACGACCCAAACGATCCCTTCCGTTCGCTGTGGCTTTATCTGGTGGAGAGAGAAATCGATCCCAAGATGGCTACCGTATCGCTCCAGCAGCGTTATGACAAATCGGACAGAGGGCAATGGGGATGGAATATTGTCGAATTCTACCTGGGCAAAATCAGCGAAAAAACGCTGATGGAACGCCTCAAGGCAGATGCAACGGATAACACTTCGCTCGCTGAGCATCTCAGTGAAACTGACTTCTATTTAGGTAAGCACTACCTAAGTCTGGGGGACAAGGACACCGCTTCGGCGCTGTTCAAACTGACGGTGGCTAACAACGTTCATAACTTTGTTGAGCACCGCTATGCATTGTTGGAATTGGCGCTGTTGGGCCAAGAACAAGACGACCTATCGGAATCGGACCAGCAATAGCTGACGGACACTTATCAGCCTGATTTACATTGGTTTTTTGACCAAAGTAATCGCCTTAACGGGCGAGGGCTTTTTTGTCTGTTTTATAATCTAATTTGAGCCGGTTCACACTTTTCAATGAAAATGACTGAAAATTTTCTCGACGAGTTATGTAGACTGGCTGCCATTATTAATGAGGCACGTGTACATGACTACTGAGCTTGAAACCTCTTTTGCTGACCTGGGGCTGTCTGCTCCGATCATTGCTGCCCTGACCGATCTGGGCTACGAAAAACCATCACCGATCCAGGCTGAGTGTATTCCTCACCTGTTGAACGGTCGCGACGTGCTGGGCATGGCGCAGACCGGTAGTGGTAAAACTGCGGCGTTCTCGCTGCCCCTGCTGCACAACCTCGATGCAGCCCTGAAAGCACCACAAATCCTGGTACTGGCTCCAACCCGCGAACTGGCGGTTCAGGTAGCTGAAGCCATGACCGATTTCTCCAAGCACATGCATGGCGTTAACGTGGTGGCCCTGTACGGTGGCCAACGTTATGACGTGCAGCTGCGCGCTCTGCGTCAGGGCCCGCAAATCGTAGTAGGGACCCCAGGCCGTCTGCTGGATCACCTGAAACGTGGCACCCTGAACCTTTCTGGCCTGAAAGGCCTGGTTCTGGACGAAGCCGACGAAATGCTGCGCATGGGCTTTATCGAAGACGTAGAAACCATCATGGCGGAGATCCCGGCTGAACATCAGACCGCGCTGTTCTCTGCGACCATGCCGGAAGCGATCCGTCGTATTACCCGTCGCTTCATGAAAGATCCACAGGAAGTGCGCATTCAGTCCAGCATCACTACTCGTCCAGACATCAGCCAGAGCTACTGGACCGTGCAGGGCATGCGTAAAAACGAAGCGCTGGTGCGTTTCCTGGAAGCGGAAGATTTTGACGCGGCGATCATCTTTGTGCGTACCAAAAATGCGACCCTGGAAGTGGCCGAAGCGCTGGAGCGCAGCGGTTACAACAGCGCCGCACTGAACGGTGACATGAACCAGGCGCTGCG
The DNA here is from genome assembly GCF_059697885.1 of Serratia sp. NCCP-200. Taxonomy (NCBI): domain Bacteria; kingdom Pseudomonadati; phylum Pseudomonadota; class Gammaproteobacteria; order Enterobacterales; family Yersiniaceae; genus Serratia; species Serratia sp. NCCP-200. The sequence continues at coordinate 85,701 of NZ_BAAKUJ010000010.1, read as the reverse complement.
TGAGCAGACCCTGGAGCGTCTGAAAAGTGGCCGTCTGGATATTCTGATCGCCACCGACGTTGCCGCTCGTGGTCTGGACGTTGAGCGTATCAGCCTGGTAGTAAACTATGATATCCCTATGGATTCAGAGTCTTACGTTCACCGTATCGGCCGTACCGGTCGTGCTGGCCGTGCTGGCCGCGCGCTGCTGTTCGTAGAAAACCGCGAACGTCGCCTGCTGCGCAACATCGAACGCACCATGAAGCTGACCATCCCTGAAGTCGAGCTGCCAAACGCAGATCTGCTGGGTGAGCGCCGCCTGGCCAAGTTTGCCGCTAAAGTTCAGCAGCAGCTGGAAAGCAGCGATCTGGATATGTACCGTGCGCTGCTGGCTAAGCTGCAACCGGGTGAAGATCTGGATATGGAAACTCTGGCCGCTGCACTGCTGAAAATGGCACAGGGCGAGCGTCCTCTGATCCTGCCACCCGATCCAGTGTTCAAACCGCGTCAACGTCGTGAGTTCAACGACCGTGACGATCGCGGTGGCGAGCGTAGCAACGACCGTCGTCGTGATGCACGTCCAGACAGCCGTGATGGTGGCGCTGAGCGTCCACGTCGCGAACGCCGTGACGTGGGTGAAATGCAGCTGTACCGCATTGAAGTTGGCCGTGATGACGGCGTGGAAGTTCGTCATATCGTTGGCGCGATCGCTAACGAAGGTGACATCAGCAGCCGTTACATCGGTAACATCAAGCTGTTTGCTTCCCACTCCACCATCGAGCTGCCAAAAGGCATGCCGGGCGAGATCCTGAATCACTTCACTCGCACTCGCATTCTGAACAAGCCGATGAACATGCAACTGCTGGGCGATGCACAGCCGCATGAGCGTCGTGAGCGTCCTGCCAGTGGTAACGGCGGTGAGCGCCGTGGCGGTGCCCGTCCATTCAATGGCGAGCGTCGCGAAGGTGCACCAGCACCACGCCGTTCTTTCGGTGAGCGTCGTGAAGGCGGTAATGCTGCCGGTGGCGAACGCCGTGGCGGTAACTTCAACCGTGACAAGCCAGCACCACGCCGTGACGATGCAGCAGCTCCTGCCGCACCACGTCGTCGTTTCGGTGATGCATAACCGTTGATTTGACCGTATACGGTTAATCAGCTTAAGAAACCAGTCTTCGGACTGGTTTTTTTTGCCTGGCATCTCAGTCAATACCGCTAAAGGGCGTATCATTCGCAAGGTTTATCTTACGGATGCACAGGAGCTGCCGTGAACTGGCAACAATTCAAATCTCAATACCTGGTGCGCTTTTGGGCGCCTTTACCGGCGGTGATCGCAGCCGGGATCCTCTCGACCTACTATTTCGGCATGACCGGCACCTTCTGGGCGGTCACCGGTGAATTTACCCGCTGGGGCGGCCATATCTTGCAGTGGTTGGGTTTCCACCCCGAGCAGTGGGGCTACTTTAAGGTGATCGGCCTACAGGGCACACCACTCGATCGTATCGATGGGCGCATGATAATCGGTATGTTTGCGGGTTGTATCGCCGCCGCGCTGTGGGCCAACAACATCAAATTACGTATGCCACAGCACCGCATCCGCATTGCACAGGCGTTGCTTGGCGGCATCATCGCCGGTTTTGGTGCGCGTTTGGCGATGGGGTGTAACCTGGCGGCCTTCTTTACCGGTATTCCACAGTTCTCGCTGCATGCCTGGTTTTTTGCGCTGGCAACGGCGGCGGGTTCTTACTTCGGTGCCAAATTCACCTTGCTGCCGATGTTCCGTATTCCGGTCAAGCTGCAAAGAGTGAAAGCGGCCTCACCGTTGACGCAAAAACCTGAGCAGGCACGCCGCCGTTTCCGTTTGGGAATGGTGATTTTCTGCCTCACGGTGGCTTGGTCATTATGGACGTTATTTGATGCGCCGAAACTCGGCATTGCCATGCTGTTTGGTATCGGTTTTGGTCTGCTGATTGAACGGGCACAGATCTGCTTTACCTCAGCGTTCCGCGATCTGTGGATCACTGGCCGTACGCATATGGCCAAAGCGATTATTATCGGCATGGCGGTCAGCGCCATCGGCATCTTCAGCTATGTGCAATTGGGCGTCTCGCCGAAGATCATGTGGGCAGGGCCCAATGCGGTACTGGGCGGCCTGCTGTTTGGCTTCGGTATTGTGCTGGCGGGCGGCTGCGAAACCGGCTGGATGTATCGTGCGGTAGAAGGCCAGGTCCATTACTGGTGGGTGGGGTTGGGCAACATTATCGGCGCCACGCTGTTAGCCTACTACTGGGACGATCTGGCGCCAGCCCTGGCGACCAACTACGACAAGATTAACCTGCTGGATACCTTCGGGCCGATCGGTGGCCTGCTGGTGACCTATCTGCTGCTGGCCATAGCCTTTGCCGCGATGCTGTGGTGGGAGAAACGCTTTTTCCGCGCCAAGCCAGATGCGCAGGTGGTGAATTTAAGGAGTGAAGCATGAAACAGACCGAGATCGTGCCGGATTACCGGTTGGATATGGTGGGAGAGCCTTGTCCTTATCCGGCGGTGGCTACGTTAGAGGCTATGCCGCAGCTGAAACCGGGCGAAATACTGGAAGTGATCAGCGACTGTCCGCAGTCGATCAATAATATTCCACTCGATGCCCGTAACCACGGCTACAAGGTGCTGGATATTCAGCAGGATGGGCCAACCATTCGCTACCTGATCCAGCGCTGAGCCCCCTCACCCCAACCCACTCCCGAAGGGAGAGGGAGCTGATAGCCCCTGCTCGTTTGGCAGTAAAGAGATAATCCTAGCAAACTCGATCGTCTCCTCATTCAAGGTGAGTCAATACAATCTCGGCAAACCCGATCGCTTTCTCATCCAAGGTGAATCACACTAATTTCAAACATACTCGATCGGTTCCCTCTCCCTGTGGGAGAGGGTTAGGGTGAGGGGCGTCACCAACATGTAACCCCTATCCCTTCACTAAATCACCTTTCACCCCGGCAACAATCTCAAACGACCGTAAACGCGCCTGATGATCGAAAATCTGGCCGTTAACCATGATCTCATCCGCGCCGGTTTCACGCAGCAGGCTTTGCAGGCCATGGCGGATGGTGATTTCGCTACCGACGATCGACATGCGCAGTGCCTGATCGACGCCATACTGCTCGCCTGCTGTCCACAGCGCGTGGATATTATCGACCGGCGGTGGCAGTGGGCCTGGTGAGCCACGGCGCAGGTTGATAAACTGCTGCTGCATGGAAGTGAACAGGAAACGGGCGTTTTGATCGCTGTCTGCGGCGACCACGTTGACACACACCATCGCGTGCGGCTGCTGGCACTGCTCAGACGGCGTAAAGTTCTCACGGTACACATTCAGTGCCTGGAACAGCATATCTGGCGCAAAGTGCGAGGCGAAGGCAAACGGCAAGCCGAGCTGTGCCGCCAACTGCGCACTGTACAGGCTGGAACCCAACAGCCAGATTGGCACATGTAGCCCTTGGCCCGGTACTGCCTGCACTGCTTGCCCCGGCTGTACTTCGCCAAAGTAATGTTGCAGTTCCTGCACGTCACGCGGGAAGTTATCTACCTCGCCAGAGAGGTGGCGACGCAGCGCCATCATGGTGCGTTGGTCGGTACCCGGTGCCCGGCCAAGCCCCAGATCGATACGCCCAGGATAGAGTGATTCCAAGGTGCCGAACTGTTCGGCGATCACCAGCGGCGCATGGTTTGGCAACATCACGCCACCTGAACCGAGGCGAATGCTCTGCGTACCGGAGGCTAAATAACCCAGTAATACCGATGTCGCGGCACTGCCGATGCCGGTCATATTGTGGTGTTCCGCTAGCCAGTAGCGCTGATAGCCCCACTTTTCGGCATGTTGCGCCAAATCCAGCGAGCAGTGAAACGCATCGCGTGCCTTGGCTCCCTGAGGAATCGGGGATAAATCCAGTACCGAAAGCGGTACCCGTGTGTGTTCAGTCATTTCATCGTCCATTGTGCTTATCAGGTTGATCGCTTAAAGGGCGATTGCAGGGATCTGCAACTAAAAAAGCGATTATGCTTTTTGTGTTAAAAGCATAATCGAAAATACGGTTATAAAAGGGGATATATGTGCTCGCAATATCCTTATGAGAATAATGGTTTTTTTACAGCTATGATGGTTTTTGTTTGCACGCTGATGTTCAAGGGGCTGAAGTAATGAAAAAGAAGACGCTGTTTACCCTGCTGCTGATGGGGATAGCTATCGCCATGGCGGTGCTATTCCGCGCGCATAATCAGGATTTGTTGTTGCAGGGCGAAGTGGATGCCCCCGAAGTGATCGTCGCTTCCAAAGCCAAGGGCCGGGTGATCGAGCGCCTGGTAGAGCGCGGGGACGATGTGAAAACCGGGCAACTGCTGCTGCGGCTGGAAAGCCCGGAACTGATGGCCCAGCTACGTTCGGCGCAGGCTTCGCGGGATGAGGCCCAAGCGCAGTTGGATCAATCGCTGCATGGCACCCGTGAAGAAAGCATCCGTAACCTGCGCGCCAACCTGGCACAGGCCGAGGCGCAATACCAGAATGCCCAACACGATTACGACCGTAATCTGAGCGTCGCCAGTAAAGGCTACGTATCCAAATCTGAATTGGACAGCTCACGCCGTGCGCGTGATACCGCCTATCAACAGGTGCAGGCCGCCAAAGCCAATTTGGACGAAGGCATCAATGGCGATCGCATCGAACTGCGGCAGAAATATGAAGCAGCCCTGCGGGCTTCCGAGCAAGACCTGCTAGAAATTCAAGCTCAGACCGATGATCTACTGGTTAAAGCTCCGGTTGATGGCGAAGTGGGGCCGATCCCGGCAGAAGTGGGTGAGTTGCTCAACGCCTCCAGCCCGTTGATGACGTTGATCCGAGTACCGGACGCCTATTTCGTGTTTAACCTGCGGGAAGATATTCTGGCGCATGTCCGCAAGGGGGATAAGGTCCAGTTGCGCGTCCCAGCGTTGAAAGACCAAACGATCGAGGCAGAAGTGCGCTATATCGCCCCGTTGGGGGATTACGCTACCAAACGTGCCACGCGAGCCACCGGTGACTTTGATCTGAAAACCTTTGAAGTTCGTTTGTATCCGTCGCAGCCGATAGATGGCCTGCGCCCAGGGATGAGCACCTTATGGCAATGGAAAGAGTAAGGGCAGGTTGGCGCTGCTTCAGCCACGCGTTCAGCAACGAGTGCCGCATCGCTTTTCGCCGGCCGGTGGTGCACTGGCTGGGGTGGATCTTCCCGTTGATCCTGTTTGGCCTGATCAGCAGTAACTTCTCGGAAGGGACCTTGCTCGATCTGCCGGTCTCGGTGGTGGATAACGATCACAGCCCGCTATCCAAAAATCTGATCCGCAAGCTGGATGCGGGTTCTCATGCCCATGTGCAAGCCTATGACGGCGGTCTTGATGAGTCGTTGCGCCGTCTGCGTAGCGCGCAGGATTATGCTTTGCTGTCTATCCCGGCCGATTTTGAGGCGGACGCGCTGGCGGGCAATCAGCCGAGCGTGGTGCTGTATTACAACGCGCTGTTTTACGGTGCCGGGCTGTATTCTACTCAAGATTTCAGCGGCTTGATGACCGAGGCCAACGCCAATTACCGCTCGATCATTGCCGGGGCCATGGGCAAGTCGCTGCCGCCGCTGGCGGATGTCACCCTCAACTACGGCAGCCTGTTCAATGCCAGTGGCAGCTATATCTATTATCAGCAGTTTGCCGCTACCATTCATATGCTGCAGCTGTTTGTGGTGACCTGCATGATTTACGTGATGGCGCGCAGCAAGTCCTTGCTGAAAGCCAAGCCCTTTAGCCTGGCCCTGCTGGGGAAACTGGCCCCTTACACCCTGTGCTTTACCACTTTGCTGATGGTTGAGATTGCTGCGCTGGTGGGCATTTTTGACGCTCGCGTCAGCGGCAACCCGCTGTTTATGCTGATGATTGGTTTCTTCTACGTGATGGCGGCACAAAGCATCGGCCTGTTGCTGTACACCTTTACCGGCAGCGCCATTACCGCCTACACCCTGATTGGCATGTTGGTGAGTATTGCACTGACTTTCTCTGGCATGGCAGTACCCGAGCTTTCCATGCCGCTACCCGCACGCATCATCTCCAATATCGAGCCTCTTACCCACGCGCTGTACGCCATGTTCGACGTCTTCCTGCGGCAGGTGCCCGCCAGCGCCATCCTCAGCGTATGTGCGCTGCTGATTGTCTACCCGTTGGTGACCGCACTGTTGGTGCGTAACCGGCTGCTGAAGCGGCTGGCAAAAGAGGAGACGGTGGGATGAAAAGCTATTGGCTCACCTTCCGCAAAGTATTGACGAGCATGTTGGAACGGCCGATGTGGCTGATGTTGATCCTGTCGTTGTGCATCATGAGCACGGTTTATGCCAACCGCACGGTGTGGGATCTACCGGTGGCGGTGATCGATCAGGATCACAGCACTGCCAGCCGCCAGCTTATCCGCCAGTTGGATGCCACCCCGAAGATCGCCATCCAAACCTACGACAGCTTGGACGAGGCAAAACGCGATCTGGGTTGGCGCAAACTGTTTGCGGTGATCATCATGCCGGTGGATCTGGAGAAGAAGATCCTCAATGGCAAAAACATTGAGATCCCGGTGTTCGGTGATGCCACCAACCGGCTGGCAAACGGCCAGATCCAGCAGGACGTGGTGGCGGCCTATCAGCAGTTGCTGGGCCAGTACAACACCTCACTGTTGATGCGAAGTGGTTTCAGTGAACGGCAGGCTCAGGTGATTATGATGCCGATCCAGAGCCAAACGCTGGACGTATTCAACCCCGGTATCAGCTTTGCGGCGATTATCTTCCCAGGGTTGTTGGTGATGTTATTGCAGCACTCGCTGTTGATTGCCTGCGTGCGCGTCAGCATTGTGTTGAAAGGAACGCCGGGCGGCAAGCCGTCGCTTCCTGTTTATCTGGGGGGGCTATCGGCCCTGCTGCCGATCTGGCTGTTCCTGTCGATTGTGTTATTTGTGCTGTGGCCCTGGGTTTTGGGCTATCGACAGACTGCGACGATCCCCGAGATCTTGCTGCTGACCTTCCCGTTCCTGCTTGCGGTGCTTGGGCTAGGCAAGCTGGTGACCGAATGCTTGCGCAGCGTGGAAATGATCTACCTGACGCTGTCGTTTATCACCACCCCGGTGTTTTACCTTTCTGGCACTATCTGGCCGCTGCAAGCGATGCCGCAGTGGGTCAGGGCGATTTCATCGATGATCCCCTCAACCTGGGCGACCAAAGCCATTGCTGGCGTGAATCAGATGGGGCTATCGCTGCGTGATGTTGGCGGGGACGTGGCAATGCTGCTGCTATTGGGGGCGATTTATACGCTGATTGGTATTGGCGTTGGAGCCGTGCGTAACCGCGTGGGGCTGCGCAATCTATTTCGTAAACGTCGGACTTCCTGATAAACATGGGGCCAGAATGCTGGCCCCATGAGTTATTACTGCACCAGCTCCAACCCGGCTACGCGCCGCCAGTAACCGTTACATTCGGTATGGTCAGTTAACGTCAGCGGCTGCTGACCTTGCTCATTAGCTCGGAAGCTGTCGAGCATCGCCAGTGTTTCTACGCCCTTTGGCGACAGGCGTACAATATCCACCAACCCCTGCATGCTGGTCAGTTCGTTGCCCAGGTTGTAGCAGTAACCGCTCATGGTCTGGATACCGTTGAGCACAAACACCTGTTGGTTCTCTTGAGAATTGACGATGCGCCCCTGCGGATATTTGATGCAGCAGGTTTCGCATTCATCCTTGCCCCGGTTTTCCGAGCGTGCAGTAAAACAGCGCGCCGAATAGGCCAGTGGCAAGTGCCCGTAACTCAACACTTCCACTTCAAACCCCTGGCGGAACCCCAATTCATCACATTGCTGCAGTAAATTGGCCAGCCAGTCGCGTGAAAGCTCCACCGGCATGCACCAGCGCATCATGCCCTGCTTGTGCAGCAGGCGCAGAGTGTAGGCGTTGTAGCAATTGAGGGCATGCCCGGCGACAAACGGCAAACCGCGATCGGTGGCCATATTCACCGTACCAAGATCGTTGGCTTCGATCAGGAATTCGCCGTTCTCCACATAACGCTTCAGCTCATTCAGCTCTGAGGGTGCCTGTAGCAAAGCCAGGGTAGAGATCACCACCTGCTTACCCGATTTGGCGATCTCCTGCGCCAGCGCCAGCCAGTCACCTACTTTCATTTCACGCCGTTTGGTGCAGACGCTCTCGCCAAGATAGATAATATCGGCGCTGCTGCTTATCGCCTGCTGATAGAAGGCTTCTATTTCGCTGTTTGGCCAGTAGTAGAGCACCGGGCCTAATGCATATTTCATGGTTTCTCCTACTGCCATTTGCGGTGGTACGCGCCAAGCGTGGTCTGGGTGCCTTCGGACATTGCGCCGAGCGTTTCCATCCAGGCTGCGTCGGCTTGATAGCCAGCCGGGTTGGCCATACAGCGATCTATGGCCTGGCGCCAGACGCGCGCAACCTGGCTGACATAGGCAGGGCTGCGTTGGCGGCCTTCAATCTTCACCGAGGCAATATTGGCGGCCAGTAGCTCTGGCAGCAGCTCCAGCGTATTCAGGCTGGTGGGCTCTTCCAGCGGGTGATAGAGCACGTTATCCACCAGATAGCGGCCTTTGCACAGCGTTGGGTAACCGGCGTTTTCGCCGTCCTGATAACGGTCGATCAGCACGTCATTCAGGCGCGATTCCATCCCCTGCGGTGTTTGTTGCCAGCGTACAAAGCGGGCAGGTGAGCAGGCGCCCACGGTGTTAGGCGATTCCCCGGTCAGATAAGAGGAGAGGTAACACCGCCCTTCGGCCATGATGCACAGGCTGCCAAAGGCGAACACTTCCAACGGTACTGGGCTGGTGCGTGATAATTGCTTCACTTGGTGCATCGACAGCACACGAGGCAGCACCACGCGGGCCACATCAAAGTGGCGTTGATAAAAACGGATGGCTTCTTCATTGGTCGCAGAGGCTTGCACCGAAACATGGCGCTCCACTTGCGGATAACGTTCCGCTGCGTACTCCAGCATTGCCAAATCAGCCAGGATCAGCGCGTCGGCACCCAACTGGGAGGCCATATCCACGGCTCTCTGCCAGCGTGCGTAGCCATCGGGGTGAGCAAAGGTGTTGATGGCGATATGCAGCTTGCGGCCATGCCGGTGCACATAGTCAGCCGCTTCCTGCAGCTTCTTCTCGGTAAAGTTCAGCCCGGCAAAGTGGCGCGCATTGGTATCGTCTTTCAGGCCGATGTAAACGGCGTCTGCGCCATTATCTACCGCGGCTTTCAAGGCCGGCAGGTTGCCAGCGGGGCAAAGCAGCTCCATAGATCTATCCTGATTCCAGCCATATACCTGGCCAGGTATATGCTGTGATAAACGTTGCCGGGCCATTGATTCGCCTGGCAATGATGTAAAAGGGGAGACAATTTTAGTGAACCCGAGGTTAACAAGCTTTGATTTGAGGCAGCTTCTGGCGTATTGATATTCAAGCAGTAACTTGAAATCTGTAGGGCAAGATGAGCGTTAATTGCACCATTTGTTGATATAGACCGGTTACGCGTAGCCGCAATGTGGCAAAATAACCTCAGACTGAGTAGAAAGGAGTGAATAACAGTGTTGGAAAAACTACGAGCACGCATTGTGCGTCAAGGGCCGTCGCTGTTGCGCGTACCGTTAAAATTCACGCCGTTTGCTCTGCAGCGTCAGGTTTTGCAACAGGTGCTGAGCTGGCAGTTCCGTCAGGCGCTGGCTGAGGGAGATTTAGAATTTCTCGAATCGCGCTGGCTGAAGATTGAAGTGCGCGATCTGGCACTGCAATGGTTTATGACGGTAGAAAACGATAGGCTGGTGGTGAGCCAACAGGCTGAGGCGGACGTCAGCTTCAGCGGCGAAGCCAACGATCTGATCTTGATTGCGGCACGTAAGCAAGATCCCGACACGCTGTTTTTCCAGCGTCGGTTGCAGATTGAAGGAGATACCGAATTGGGCCTGTATGTAAAAAATCTGATGGATGCTATCGATCTGGATGCGATGCCTACGCCGTTACGCGTTGGGCTGCTGCGGTTAGCGGACTTTGTGGAAGCCGGTTTGCAGGAGGGCACGGCGCAAACTTCCCGTGTGCCGCAGCCATGCTGATCCGCGTTGAAATTCCGGTGGATGCCGCAGGTATTGATGCGCTGCTGCGTAACGCCTTTGGCCGTGATGACGAAGCCGAGCTGGTGCAACAACTGCGTGAAGACGGGTTGTTGACGCTGGGTATCGTTGCTACCGACGAAGAGGGTGGCGTGGTCGGTTATGCTGCATTCAGCCCGGTTGACGTTGCGGGTGAGGATCGCCAATGGGTTGGTCTCGCGCCGTTGGCAGTAGAGGAAAGCCTGCGTCGTCAAGGGCTGGCCGAAAAGCTGGTTTACGAAGGGTTGGATGCGCTGAATGAGTTCGGCTATGCTGCCGTAGTGGTGCTGGGCGAACCGGCTTACTACGGGCGCTTCGGCTTTAAAACGGCTGCCCAGTTCGATCTGCATTGCCGCTGGCCAGGAACGGAAGCCGCATTCCAGGTTTATCCGTTGGCGGAAGATGCACTGAGCGGTGTGAATGGGCTGGTGGAGTATTCGGCGCCTTTTAGTCGCTTTTAACTACCGGTAGCAGGTATTCCAATGAGAGGGGCGGATTCACTATCAGCTCCTCTTTTTGTTTTTTGCTCAACTGTTTCACCCGATATTCCAGCCGCAAAGCCATCGAGCGATCCCCCACCTGGCAGTGAAAAACCAGTTTCAGCTCCCCTTTGCCGCGCAGGGCTTTAGCCCCTTTACCGGCCTGATGCTGCGCCGCTCGCCGGGCGACGTCTGTCGTGATACCGGTGTACAGCATCCCGCTTGGCATTCGCAGCATATAGAGATGCCAGGTTATTTCACTCATAATGGCCTGCGTAATGGTTCAAAGAGTTACCTATGCCAAAAAGGACCCGGGCCCACCGAATCCCTAACCAGCAGCTCCGAAGTAAAAACGTTGTCCTTCGACAGATAGCCGCCGTCGAGCATGGCAATCAGCCGGTCGATCACTTCGCTCATCATATCGCTCACCGGGTCTTTAACGCTGGATAACGCGGGGGAGAGATAGGGAGCCGTTGGAATATTATCGAAGCCGATAACCGAGACGTCATTGGGCACGGCAATGCCCGCCTCGTTCAATTTCTTGATGGCACCAACGGCCATATCATCGTTGCTGGAGAGTACCGCGCTAAAGGTGATCTTATCCTTGAGCAAGGACTCCATCGCCGCCGCACCGCTGGCTGGCGTCCACTTTCCTTTGATGATGAGCTTATCATCCAGTTCGATATCGTATTGATTTAAGGCTTCTTTATGGCCGGATAGTCGCTCAATCGCCGTTGGCGAATCCAGTGAACCGGTAATAAAGGCGATATTCCTGTGGCCCTGCTCAATCAGGTATTTTGTTGCCTTAAAACTGGCCCCTTTGTGGTCGCAGCAGATGCAGTGGCTTTGGTGTTTTCTCAGCCTGCGGTTAACCACCATGATGGGTTGCTTGTGCTGCTCAATGATGTTGTCCATCGCTTCGATGGTTAAGAAACGTGGGTAGATGATGATGGCGTCGCAGCGTAAATCGAGCAGGAATCGGATAGCCTCTTGCTCTTCTGCGGCGCTGTGTTTGCCGTCCACCAGGATCAACTGGCGGCCGTTGTCTTCCAGCTTTTGCGCCGCCTGGGAAAGTATCTCGCTGAAATAACTGCCGTTATAGAGGGTGTTGGTGACCACCAGACCAATGCACTGGGATTTATTGGTGGCCAGATTTCTCGCCAGCAGGTTGGGGCGATAGCCTGCCTCTTCGATGGCTTTAAATACCTGATCTTTGGTGGCTTCACTGACGTACCCTTTGCCGGAAAGAACGCGTGAAACAGTGGCTTTTGAGACGCCTGCCTTTTTTGCCACTTCCTGCATGGTAGACATAGGGTTTTCCCGGCTTTTAACAATTATCCCCATTCTACACATTCCGCCGCATTAGAGCAGAGCCTTTGCAGCTTCTCGAACCCATTCATGTCGATCACAATCACAAAATAGACAATAAAAAAATTTATAAGTTGATCTGCAATCTTAATATCAACACTCTTATGTGAAACCGGTTACCTATCTATGAGAGTTGTCCTCATGTCTAAGAATTATGCGGCAGTATCAAGATCGATAGTGGATGCAGTTGGGGGAGCGAGTAACGTCGCGGCGGTGACTCATTGCATGACGCGTTTACGCTTTGTGCTCAACGACGACACCCTCGTCGATGCTGCCAGGCTGAAGGCAATTGGCGGCGTACTGGGCGTGGTAAGAAGCGAAAATCAGTGCCAGGTGATCATTGGCAACACCGTTTCACAGGCCTATGCCGAGGTGTTGAAACTGTTGCCCGAAGGGTCGGTAGCCAAGCCACCGGCGCCGGAAAAGAACAAGATCACTCTCAAACGTATCGGTGCGGGGATCCTGGACGCGCTGATTGGCACCATGTCACCGCTGATCCCGGCCATTATCGGCGGCTCGATGGTGAAACTGCTCGCCATGATCCTCGATATGACCGGCGTGTTCGGCAAAGGCTCCTCGACGCTGATTATCCTCAACGTCATTGGCGACGGGGCGTTCTTCTTCCTGCCGGTGATGGTTGCCGCTTCCGCAGCGGTGAAATTCAAAACCAATATGTCGCTGGCGATCGCCATTGCCGGGGTACTGGTTCATCCCGCATTTATCGATCTGATGGCGAAAGCCGCGCAGGGCCAACAGGTTGAATTTATGGGCATACCGGTCACGGCGGTAAAATACACCTACACGGTGATCCCGGCGTTGTTCATGACCTGGTTGCTCTCCTACATTGAAAGATGGGTCGATCGCATCACGCCAGCCGTGACGAAAAACTTCCTCAAACCGATGCTGATCGTGCTGATCTCTGCGCCAATCGCCATCCTATTGATTGGCCCACTGGGCATCTGGATTGGTAGCGGCATTTCCGCGCTGGTGTACACCATTCACAGCTATCTGGGGTGGTTATCCGTAGCGATTATGGGCGGGCTATGGCCGCTGCTGGTGATGACCGGGATGCACCGCGTATTTACGCCAACCATCATTCAAACCATCGCGGAAACCGGCAAAGAAGGCATGGTGATGCCCTCTGAAATTGGTGCCAACCTCTCGCTGGGCGGTTCATCGTTGGCGGTAGCCTGGCGGACCAAAAACCCGGAGCTGCGTCAGACGGCGCTGGCCGCTGCGGCATCGGCGATTGTGGCCGGGATTTCCGAACCCGCGCTCTACGGGGTGGCAATACGCTTGAAGCGCCCGCTTATCGCCGCGCTGATCAGTGGTTTTGTCTGCGGCGGCGTGGCCGGAATTGCCGGGTTGGCGAGCCACTCGATGGCCTCTCCGGGTCTATTTACCAGCGTGCAGTTCTTTGATCCGGCCAACCCAATGACCATTGTCTGGGTGTTTGGCGTGATGATTTTGGCGGTGGTGCTTTCCTTTATCCTCACGCTGTTGCTGGGCTTTGAAGATATCCCGGTGACTGAAGAGGCGGAAAGCGAAAAAGCCAAATCGGCGCCCGCGTTATCCGTATAACCTGTTGTAAAAATGCATATTTGAGAAGAGGTATCTTATGCCAGCATCTGTTTTCCCCGCAGACTTTTTATGGGGTGGTGCACTAGCGGCTAACCAGGCCGAAGGCGCTTATCTTGAGGGCGGCAAAGGGCTGACCACGGTGGATATGATCCCTCATGGCAAAGATCGGCTGGCGGTAAAGCTGGGCCAGGAAAAACGCTTTGAGCTGCGTGAAGACGAGTTCTACCCTAGCCATGTCGGCATAGATTTTTATCATCGCTATAAAGATGACATTGCCCTGATGGCAGAGATGGGATTCAGCGTATTCCGTACTTCGATCGCCTGGAGCCGCATTTTCCCTAACGGGGATGAAAGGGTGCCGAACGCGGAAGGGATCGCTTTCTACCGTGACGTGTTTACCGAATGCAAAAAGCACGGCATCGAACCGCTGGTCACGCTATGCCACTTTGATGTGCCGATGCATCTGGTGCGGGAATACGGTTCTTGGCGCAATCGGAAAATGGTGGAGTTTTTCACCCACTATGCTCGTACCTGTTTTGAGGCCTTTGACGGGCTAGTGAAATACTGGCTGACGTTTAATGAAATCAATATTCTGCTGCACAGCCCGTTCTCCGGCGCGGGGCTGGTGTTCGAGCCAGGCGATAATCAGGAGCAGGTGAAATATCAGGCTGCGCATCATGAACTGTTGGCTAGCGCGTTGGCGACCAAAATCGCCCATGAGGTTAACCCGCACAATCAGGTTGGCTGCATGCTGGCTGGGGGCAATTTCTACCCGTGGTCCTGTAAACCCGAAGACGTTTGGGCTGCGTTAGAGAAAGACCGCGAGAACCTGTTCTTCATCGACGTTCAGGCTCGCGGCGCTTACCCGTCATACACCAAGCGCCTATTTAAGGAAAAGGGTATCACTATAACAATGGAGCCAGGCGACAGTGAGATCCTCAAAAACAGCGTCGATTTTGTCTCCTTTAGCTATTACGCCTCCCGCTGCGCCTCGGCTGATATGAACGAGCATAACAGCAGTGCGGCCAATATCGTCAAATCGCTGAAAAACCCGCATATCCAAGCCAGTGAGTGGGGCTGGGGTATCGATCCGTTGGGCCTGCGTATTACTATGAACATGATGTATGACCGTTACCAGAAGCCGCTGTTCCTGGTGGAGAACGGGCTGGGAGCGAAGGACGAAATCAACCCGCAGGGCGAGATCGACGACGAATACCGCATCAGTTATTTGCGTGAGCATATCAAAGCCATGGCGGACGCTATCGAGGATGGTATTCCGGTGATGGGTTACACCTCCTGGGGCTGCATCGATTTGGTTTCTGCTTCTACCGGGGAAATGAGTAAGCGCTATGGTTTTGTCTATGTGGACCGCGATGATCAGGGCAATGGCACCTTGGCCAGAACCAGAAAGAAATCCTTTTACTGGTATAAGAAGGTGATTGCCAGCAATGGGGCGGATTTGAGTTAGCAAAAAGGGCACCGAAGTGCCCATTTAGACATCAACTTTATGGGCGCTGCATGCAGCGCCCTTTGTAATCAAAACTCATACCTTCTTCTCAGTCATCTCAAAGCGAGGTGAAACCAACCCATACAACGTCCAGCCGAAGAAGGTAGCAATAGCGCCCCACATCATCGCCTCTTCACCGGAACTATAAAGCGCATAGAAGCTATACAGCGCCCCAATCACGGCAATCACGTTGGCAATACGCGCCTTGTTCTCCGGTACTTTGGCTACTTTCTGGATAATAATCAGCGCGGCCATCGACAGAATGTACGGAATAATATTGGTCACTACGGCCAGGTTAACCAGCACGTTAAACTGCTTATTCAGCGACGGGCTGATGGTCATCAGCGACATCACGCTCTGAATAATCACGATGGTCAGCATGCCTTTCACTGGCGCATCAGATTTACTGACTTTAGAGAAAATTTTCGGGAAGAAGCCGCTGTCGGCAGAGGATTTGAATACCTGCGCGATAGTGAACTGCCAGCCCAGCAGCGAACCCACGCAGGACATGATCATCAATGCCATGATGATTTTACCGACCGTTGGGTTGAACATATGTGAGAACGCCAGGCCAAACGGCGCGGTGGAGTTAGCCAGTTCCATATTCGGCACGATACCGGCGATCACGTTGGTGGAAACAATGTAGATCACTGCGGCACCTAATGTGCCCCCGAGTACGGCGATAGGCACGTTACGTTCCGGGTTTTCTACCACGTCGGTATTGGCGCAGGCAGATTCAAGACCCAGGAAGGCCCACAGGGTCATCGAGATAGAAGACCCGATGGCTTCAAAGGTAGGCACCGCATGCGGGTTCCAGGCGGCTAGATAAGCGGTACCGCTGAACCAATACCAACCGATAATCGAGATGCCAACCACCGGGATAATCACCCCCCAGACGGTGATCCCGCTGATCTGCCCGGTGATGCGTGCGCCACCAAAGTTGGCAACCGTAGCCAGCCACAGCACGGCGATAGTGGCTATACAGATGCCCAATGGTGTCAGGGCAACGCCGAACAGTTCGGTGCCATAACCCACGGCAGAAATGGCGATGGCGATATTGGCGATCAGCAGTGAAACGCCGTAGGTGTAGTTGGCCATAAAGTTGCCGGATTTACCGAAGGCATACTCGGCATAGCCGCCCATCCCGCCGGATTTACGGCTGAACATGCCGCATTTGGCAAACGCATAGGCCAGGGCCATCGAGCCCACGGCGGTCACCAGCCAGGAAACGATAGAAATCGTCCCCACTTCGGCCAGCTTGGTTGGCAGCATAATTATGCCGGATCCCATCATATTGACCGCTGTCAGGATCGTTAATTGCACAACCCCCATCTTATTATTGGATTTGCTCATGATCGTTCTCGCTCTTATATTTCTCGAATTTTTTCCAGCCATATCCATTCCGCTTCAAATTCGAGGAATATCTCTGTATGTCTGGCGGCAAAAATATGCCGCCTCCCTGGAGTTAATTATGCTTTCATGACATAACCGTAAGCCCGGTTCCAGCCATCTTCATCCTGCTGGATATAAACGCCTTGTAATTCTGGAGCAAATCCGGGTAATAAATTAATCCCTTCTTCCAACGCCAGGAAATAGCGTTGAGCAGACCCCCCCCAGATTTCCCCTGGGACTACGCACAGCACGCCCGGTGGGTAAGGCAACGCACCTTCGGCGGCAATTCGGCCTTCGGCTTTAGCGAGAGAAACCAGTTCCACCTTGCCACGTACGAATTCGGTATTGGCGGTTTGTGGGTCCATGGCGACGCGTGGGAAATGGCTTTTACGGAACATTTCCTTCTGCAATTCTTTCACGTTATAGCTGACGTACAGATCGTGCATCTCTTGGCACAGCTGGCGCAGGGTGTAGTTCTGGTAACGTTTTTCGTTGTTCTTGTACACGGTTGGCAGGACTTCGCTCAGCAAGGAGTCTTGTTCGACGTGTTTTTCGAAGCGGGCAATCAGCGCCACCAGATGTTGCATTTTGGCGATATCTTCCGCCGGGGTGAGCAGGAACAGGATAGAGTTCAGGTCACATTTCTCCGGCACAATACCGTTTTCACGCAGGTAGTTAGCCAGAATGGTCGCCGGGATACCAAAGCTGCTGTATTCGCCGCTGGTGGTATCGATGCCCGGTGTGGTCAACAGCAGCTTGCAGGGATCCACAAAGTATTGTGATTCCTCATAACCCTCGAAGGCATGCCATTTTTCGCCGGGGATAAAGTTAAAGAAGCGCAGATCGTTGGCCATGGCTTCGGTGCTGTAGGACTGCCAAGGTTTACCGTCAATTTGCTCTGGGACAAAAGGTTTGATCATGGTGCAGGTGTCCAACAGCATTTTGCGTGACTCAATGCCGATGCGCACACACTCTTTCCACAGGCGTTGGCCGCTCTTGCCTTCATGCATTTTAGCGTTCACATCCAGTGCGGCAAACAGCGGGTAGAACGGGCTGGTGGACGCGTGCAGCATAAAGGCGTTATTGAAACGCTTATGGTTGCAGTAACGATCTTGCCCTTTGATGTGCCTGTCTTTTTTATGGATCTGCGAGGTCTGTGAGAAACCGGCCTGCTGTTTGTGTACCGATTGGGTAACGATGATCCCCGGATCGTTTTCGTTCAGTTCCAGCAGCAGCGGCGAGCAGTCTTTCATCATTGGGATGAACTGCTCATAGCCGACCCAGGCAGAGTCAAACAGGATGTAATCACACAGGTGGCCAATTTTGTCGACGACCTGGCGAGCGTTATAGATCGTGCCGTCGTAAGTCCCCAGTTGGATAATCGCCAGGCGGAATGGCCGCGCGTCGTTGGCGCGTTCCGGTGCGGTCTCGCGGATTTGCTGGCGCAGATAGCCTTCTTCAAAGCAGTGAGCATCGATGCCGCCGATAAAGCCGAACGGGTTACGTGCCGTTTCCAGATATACCGGCGTTGCCCCGGCCTGGATCAGCGCGCCATGGTGGTTGGACTTATGGTTGTTACGGTCGAACAGGACCAGATCGCCACGGCTCAGCAGGGCGTTGGTTACCACTTTATTGGAAGCCGAAGTCCCGTTCAGCACGAAATAGGTTTTATCGGCGTTGAACACCTTGGCGGCGTGTTTTTGTGCATCGCAAGGTGCGCCTTCGTGGATCAGCAGATCGCCCAGCTTAACGTCGGCGTTGCACATATCGGAGCGGAACAGCGTTTCACCATAGAAATCAAAGAACTGGCGGCCTGCGGGGTGCTTGCGGAAGAACTCACCGCCCTGATGTCCTGGGCAGGCGAAGGTGGCGTTACCCATCTCTACATATTGGGTCAGGGTATTAAAGAACGGTGGTAGCAGCTCGCTTTCATATTTTACCGCAGCGGCTTCCAGCTGCTTGCCGTAGAACTGAGTGTTCTTGCCACAGAGTTCAAATACGCCGTTCAGCGCCGGTAATACGGCGTTATCCAGTTCTTCTTCACAGCAGACGGCGACAAAGATCGGAATGTTTAACCCGGTTTCTTCCAGCTGTGCCACCAGGCCTTGCTGTACGTCTTCCACGGAAAGCACGATGGCGGCTACGTCATTAAAGTCGCTGTGGTGCACATCGCTAATTTCACGCGTGGTTTCAAAGCAAGAGAGAGTTTTTGGGTTCGCTGCAATTTTTAGTTTGTTCATTTTTGTCATTCTTCAGGCGAAAATATCCCGCCGGCAAATAAGGTCTTTGCCAGAAAGTATTTTCGTTAAAATAAAGGTATGCGTGAGCGTAATCATGTTCATAAAACATAATTAGGTTACGAGTTTATTTTGACGAAATTTTTTGGGTTCTTAAACGAGGTTGCAATGATGCCGGATCCACTCTGTTTTTAAGCAAAACAAAGCGATACCATCGCCATCAGGCGCAGGGAATGATCGTTGGCATAGGTCTGGCTGCAAGACGTAATAAGAACGCAGAGGAGGGAGTTTATCTGAAGTTAAAAAAGGCAAAGCTAAAGCAGCTGCGGTGAGCCATCATCATAATATGTGTAGTTCGTCGGATATGAGCCATCTTTCTGTTGTTGTTTTCCATTTTCCATCTACCTATGGGTTTCGGACTTGGCGCTATTTTATCCCCTAAATACGGAAATAAAGTGATGCAGATCACGTTAATCATGCGATTTATACTTAACTATTCATTTTCTATGCACCGGAGTGAATAGCTATGAAATCTACCGTGAGGGTATATGTGAAGTAATTGCTACAAATGGAACCAACGGACTGGATAAATTTGGTTTAGGCTAACCAAGCTCCTGTAAATCATCCTCAATAAAAGCGGGTAATAGCAGAAATAAAGCTAGGATGTTTTTTATTTGTTATTACTGTAGTCAGGCTTATCTTGCATAAAGATGCATGAATTGCTAATTAATATGCTAGTTTTATGTTGAGCATAATTTGTCGCTAATTGTGACTGTCTTCAAATCTGCAGGTAAGATGGCGGAGGTGATAAGGAGAACTTACGTTGGATCAGATCGAAGATCGGCTGCACATTATCCGTTTTCTCAGTAAGCAGCATGTGCTCACGCTTTGTGCCGGTGATGGCACGGCGATGTGGTGCGCCAACTGCTTTTACGTATTCGATGCCGAGCGCATGGCGCTATGGCTGATGACCGAACCGCACACTCGCCATGGCGAACTGATGCAACGCAACAACCGGATTGTGGGCACTATTGCGCCGCAGCCCAAGACCGTTGCGCTGATCAAAGGGGTACAATACGCGGGGGAAATCACGCTGTTGGCCGGGGACGAGGCCGAACTGGCCCGAACGCGTTACTGCAAACGCTTCCCGGTGGCCAAGGTGATGAAAGCGCCTATTTGGCAGATCGCGTTGCAGGAAGTGAAGATGACCGATAACACCCTGGGCTTTGGCAAAAAGCTGCACTGGGCACGTTGATAATCGAGCTGAATATTAAGGATCGATGGCATGAAAAACACCGAGATAGCTGCTTTATCGTTATTGGCGGCATTGGTTTCCCCGGCGATGGCGCAAGACAGTGGAGTTTCCTTTAGCCATAAGAACTGGGAATTGGCCTGTGACAACACCAATACCTGTCGTGCGGCGGGCTACGCTAATGAAGATGAGCCAAGCGCTTCGAACGGTTCGGTGCTGATCACGCGCATTGCTGGCCCTGGCACTGTCCCAACGGGGGAAGTGACCTTGGCGGACTACGAAGAGGGTGATTCAGCCGCGGTGGCAAAGCTGAGGCTGTGGATCAACGGCAAGGCGGTTGGTGCGCTCAAACCGACCAAGGAGGGAAACTGGAACCTGTCAGCAAGCCAGACTCTGGCATTGATCGGCGCAATCAAAGGCAGCGGCACGGTTGAATTTAAAGGCGGCCCCGCACCTTTCGTGCTGTCAGGCGAGGGGGCTTCGGCCACCTTATTGAAGATGGATGATGTGCAGGGGCGTATCGGCACGCCTGGTGCTTTGACTAAAAAAGGCGACAAGCCGGAAAGCAGCGTGCCAGCAGCCATTCCTGCCCCGGTGATCCAGGCAGTGAAGGTGCCCAAGGCGGAAGAACGTCCGCTTACGGCACCCGAGATCGCCGCGCTGACACCTAAACTGCTGGCGACGCTGCAACCGGATGATTGCGACCGCATGCAGTCCCCAGAGGATAACGATGGCGCAAGCGAGGATGGCATCACGCTGACCCCGCTCGGTAATGGGCATGCCCTGATCACCGCCGTGTGTTGGCGGGCGGCCTATAACGAAGGTTACGGTTATTGGGTGATCGACAGCGCCCTGAAGCAGGCTCCGGTATTGGTGACCAATTCCGGCTCTGGCTATGAGGAGGGGATAATCTCAATGGGGCAAAAGGGGCGTGGGTTGGGTGATTGCTGGGCCACTGCCAGTTGGGTATGGGATGGCACGGCGTTCCGTCAAAGCAACGAAGCCACCACCGGTCTGTGCCGTTTAATCCATGCGGGCGGAACCTGGGATTTACCGACGTACGTCGCCGAGGTGAAAGCGGCGCAGTAAAAGAACTAGAGAGTCTCCACGGGCGTTTCTGTGCCTTGGGCAAACAGAGGGTGAGGAGGAAAACATATGGCACGGGTACTGATCACAGGCGCCAGCGGGCTGGTGGGAAGTGAACTGCTGCGTCTGTTGTTGGCAGATAGGCAGGTCACTTCGGTCATTGCTCCCACGCGTAAGACGTTGCCACCACACGCGAAATTGCACAATCCGGTCGGGGGCGATCTGCACGAGTTGTTGACGCAGTTGGCACAGCCGGTCGATGCGGTATTCTGCTGCCTGGGCACCACGCGCAGTCAGGCCGGGAGCGCAGAGGCATTCCGCCATGTCGACTATCAATTGGTGGTTGAAACGGCCCTTACCGGGCAGCGCCTCGGCGCGCAGCATTGCCTGGTGGTGAGCGCAATTGGGGCCAACTCGAAATCCTTATTTCTGTACAACCGCACCAAAGGGCAGATGGAGCAGGCGCTGCGTGAGCAGAACTGGCCGCGCCTGACGTTGGTACGTCCTTCAATGTTGTTCGGTTCCCGTGCTGAACCGCGTTTGCTGGAGCGGCTCAGTCAACCGTTGTTCGGCCTGCTGCCTGGCAAATGGAAGGGCGTTGCTGCCAAAGATGTGGCGCAAACGCTGCTGACACAGGCCTTCAGCCCTGGCAGCGGCGTCAAGATTTTAGAATCTGACCAGTTGCACTGCTCGCACCGTTTATAGCTCAACGCACAGATTATCGAATGCCAGCTCCATGCCTGGCGGCAGTTCGTTGGTCATCAACCACAAATCGAGGTGATGGCTGATGTGCGTCAGCAGCGTACGCCGCGGCTGCAAGCGTTGCTGGATCTCCTGCGCGCGGGGCAGATCGTTGTGATTACGCGGTGTCTGTGGCTGCGGCGGCAGGCTGCAATCCAACACCAGTAAATCGAGAGTGACCTGTTGCAGGTAGCGTGTGGTTTCTGGCGGCAGGCCGACGGTGTCGGTCAGATAGGCCAGGGCTTTGCCTGAGGCCTGGATCAGATAGCCGTGGGTGAGTTTGGAATGGATCAACGGCAACGGCGTGACGTGCAGCCCACCTAGTTCGACCGTTTCAAAGGGGGGCAACGGGGGTTGGAACGCCAGAATACCGGGGTGTTTGAACAGGTCGTCACAGCCTTGTTCATCGGCTGGGCCGTAGACCGGGATCGCATTTCCGCACCCCCAGCGCAAAGGAAATAACCCCTGAACGTGATCCATGTGGTAATGTGTCAGTAAAAAACGTTGAATTTCCCCCGCCGCAAAACGCCTTTCCAACGAGCTCAATCCCGCATCCAATAACGTCGTTTCCCCTTGAAATGTGATCATCGCGCTGCACGCTCGCCGCCGAAATGCCGGTTCACGCCGCGCCCGTTGGCACACTAGGCATTCGCAGCCAAAGGCAGGCACCTGCTGAGCGCCGCCGGTACCAAGAAAGGTCAGTTGCAAGTTGGTTTCCTCTTTTTTTACTGCATTGCAGGCTGCCCGGTGGTTAAGGCCAGCAGTGCGTCGAGGGTATGCCCGAGATCGCCATTGTTATCCAACAGGCGGCAGCCAACCGGCAGAGTCTGCTGATAGTCGGCCGCCCGCGCCAGCCGTTGCTCGATCTGTATCGCGTTCTCCCGCCCGCGCTGTTCTAGCCTTTGGCGCAGCACCGTCGGGGAAACCTGCAGACAAACCGGCAACAGTTGAGCGCCATAGCGTTGCAGCGCCTGTGGCAAATGAGCGCGGGATCCGTTAACCACCACGTCGATCCCTTGCAATAGCCACAGATCGACCTCAATACCAAAGGCGTAATGGTGCTCATGCGCCTGCCAGTCCAGGGCGAACAACCCTTTGGCACGGCGGCGCAGAAACTCCTGTTCGCTTAGGGCGATATGGTTCTCGCAGCCAGCATTGGCCGGGCGGGTGATGTAACGGTGCGCCACCAGAGGCCCGGCGCCGGTAGATGCCCGTAGCCGCTCGAGCAGGCTGTCCTTGCCTGCCCCAGACGGGCCCATCAGATAGATGAGATAAGCCATCAGAACACCTGTTTGCCCTGACGCCAGACGTTTTGCACGTAGATATGCTCGCCGTGCGGCCTGGCCAATACCAGATCTGCGCGCAGCCCCTCAGCGATCAGGCCACGATCCTGCAAACCCAACGCCCGTGCCGGGTTGCGGGTGATCAGCTGTACCGCCTGCGGCAGGCTGAAAGCGTTGCGATCGTCGTTTGCCAGACGAAACGCGGCATCCAACAGGCTGGCAGGGTAATAATCGGAAGAGAGGATATCCAGCACGCCAAGGGCCGCCAGATGATGTGCCGCCACGTTGCCGGAGTGTGACCCCCCGCGCACGATATTCGGTGCGCCCATCAGCACCTGCAAACCTTGCTGATGCGAGGCCCGGGCTGCCGCTTCGGTGGTCGGGAATTCGGCAATCACGCTGCCCAGCGCACTGGATTCGCTGACGTGATCGGCGGTGGCATCGTCGTGGCTGGCCAGGGCGATATTACGCGCCCGGCAGTGGGCGGCGATCGCCTCGCGGTTCGGTGTGGCCCAGCGTTCGGACAGGCTCATCTGCTCCACCTCAAACTCGCTCATCTGCTGGTCATTGAGGTGATATTTGCCTTGGTAGTATTCACGATATTTCTCCCGTGAGGCGAACTGCCGCTGACCCGGCGAATGGTCCATCAGCGACACCAAAGACACGCCCGGTTTATCCATCAACTGTTCGAACAGCGGCAGGGTACTGCTATGGGGCAGCTCGCAGCGCAGGTGCAGCCGGTGTTCGGCCCGGTTCACTCCGGCTCGCTGGCTGTAGATCACCGCGTCGATCATTTTTTGCAGGTTTTCCAGCCGGTGCCCGCCGTCGCGCACGTCACCGATCGCCACCGCATCCAGCACCGTGGTGATGCCGTTGGCGACCATCAGCGCGTCGTGGCTGCTCATGGCCGAATGCGCTGGCCAGTCCACATTGGGGCGCGGAGTGAAAAACTTGTCCAGATTGTCGGTATGCAGCTCAATCAGCCCCGGCAATAACCAGTTGCCTTCGCCATCCAGCGCCTGCGGTAACTGGCTTGGGGTATCGGCAAAGCTGCGGATCACGCCGTCGGTCATTTCCAGTGAACCTGCAACGATCTGGTGTTCCAGCACCAGCTTGACGTTATTGATAATCATGGCGTCTCCAGAACCTGTGGGGCCTGCATGGTATGTAAACGGTCTGCCACCTGCTGACGGGTGCCTGCGTCGTGGAAAATACCGACGATGGCAGCGCCACGCTGTTTGGCCTGTTCGATCAGGTTCACCACCGCCGCGCTATTGCGGCTGTCGAGGGAGGCGGTCGGCTCGTCCAGCAGCAGAATGGGGTAATCCTTGATAAAGCCACGGGCGATATTCACCCGCTGTTGCTCACCACCGGAAAAGGTCGAAGGGGCCAACTGCCATAGGCGCTGCGGCACGTTGAGCTGGTTGAGTAGGGCTTCGGCACGTTCACGGCATTCGCTACGCTCAACGCCGGATTCCAGCAAGGGCTGCATCACCACTTCCAGCGCGCTGATACGCGGTATCACCCGTAGAAACTGGCTGACCCAGCCGATGGTGTGGCGGCGCACAGCCAGGATCTGACGAGCCTCGGCCTGAACCAGCTCCAGCCAGTCGTTTTGGTGATGGATCCAGATCTTGCCGCTGTCTGGCAGATAGTTGGCATACAGCGAGCGCAGCAGGGTGGATTTCCCACTGCCGGAGTGGCCATGCAGCACCACGCATTCGCCGCTGCTGACGGTCAGGTTGGCATCCTGCAACACTGGCAGGCGGGTGCCGTGTTGTTGGTGCAGGACAAAGGTTTTGCTCAGGTGTTCAACCCGGATTTTAATTGTCATGATTTCACCTGTGTTATGACAGAACCGAAGAGACCAGCAGTTGGGTATACGGATGGTGCGGGTCGTCCAGCACCCGATCGGTCAGACCGCTTTCCACCACTTCACCTTCCTTCATCACCAGCAAACGATGGGCCAGCAGACGTGCTACTCCCAAATCGTGGGTGACGATCACCGCCGCCAGCTGCATTTCCACCACCAGATTGCGCAGCAGATCCAGCAGGCGCGCCTGCACGGAAACGTCCAGCCCGCCGGTCGGCTCATCCATAAACACCAGCTTGGGATGGGTTACCAGATTGCGGGCGATCTGCAAACGCTGCTGCATACCGCCGGAGAAGGTGGTGGGTAGGTCATCCAGACGAGAAACCGGGATCTCCACGTCTTCCAGCCATTGTTTAGCCTGCTGGCGAATATCACCGTAATGACGCTGGCCGATAGCCATCAGGCGCTCACCGATGTTGCCACCGGCAGACACCTGTGGCCGCAGACCGTCGAGCGGATGCTGATGGACCACGCCCCAGTCGGTGCGCAGCAGGCGGCGGCGATCGCTTTCTGCCATGGCGTACAGATCCTGTTGTTGCCCCGGTTGTGGGCGGTAGAGGATCTGCCCCTGTTGTGGGGCCAGCCGGGCGGAGATCGACTTGAGCAACGTGGTTTTACCCGAGCCGGATTCGCCGACGATGCCCAGCACTTCACCAGGATAGATATCGAATGACACGTTGCTGAAACCCTTGCCCGGCGCGTAAAGGTGGGTGAGGTTGTCGACCGTCAGCAACGGCGTGGCACTCAATGGAGCGGAAGTCATCAGTGCGGTACCTCTTGGTTGAGTTGTTGCTGGCAGAAATCGGTGTCTGAGCAGACGAACATCCGGTTGCCCTGGTCGTCGAGCACCACCTCATCCAGATAGCTGTGGCGCGAGCCGCACAGGGCGCAAGGTTCTTCCCACTGCTGTACGCTGAACGGATGGTCGTCAAAGTCCAGGCTTTCCACCTTGGTAAACGGCGGCAGGGCGTAGATGCGTTTTTCACGCCCGGCGCCGAACAGTTGCAACGCGGGCATCATGTGCATCTTCGGATTATCGAATTTAGGGATCGGTGATGGGTCCATCACATAGCGATCGTTAACCTTCACCGGATAGGCATAGGTGGTGGCGATATGGCCATAGCGGGCGATATCTTCATACAGCTTCACCTGCATCACGCCGTACTCTTCCAGCGCGTGCATCTTGCGCGTTTCGGTCTCGCGCGGTTCGATAAAGCGCAGCGGCTCCGGGATGGGCACCTGATAAATCAGGATTTGATCCGCCTGTAAGGGCGTTTCCGGAATACGGTGACGGGTCTGGATCAGCGTGGCCTCTGGCGTGCGCTCAGTGGTAGCAACACCGGCTACTCGCTGGAAGAAGCGGCGGATGGAGACCGCGTTGGTGGTGTCGTCAGCACCCTGGTCGATGACCTTCAGCACGTCGGTGCGGCCAATGATGCTGGCGGTGATCTGGATGCCGCCGGTGCCCCAGCCATAAGGCATCGGCATCTCACGGCCACCAAACGGCACCTGATAGCCGGGGATCGCCAACGCTTTGAGGATGGCGCGGCGGATCATACGCTTGGTTTGTTCATCCAGATAACCGAGGTTATAGCCGGTCAATACTTCACTCATGGCGGGTCTCCTGAAGGGCGGCAAATTCCTGCTGCAGGCGTTTGAGCAGCTCCAGTTCGGCCTGGAAATCGACGTAGTGCGGCAGCTTGAGATGGGAGACGAAACCGGCGGCCTCCACGTTATCGGCGTGCGCCAGCACAAACTCTTCGTCCTGTGCCGGGCCTGCCACGTCCTCGCCGTACTCGGCGGTTTGCAGGGCGCGATCCACCAGCGCCATCGCCATGGCTTTACGTTCCGAGCGGCCAAACACCAGCCCATAGCCACGGGTGAAGTGCGCAGGCCGGTCCTGCGGGTCGACAAAGCCGTTCACCATCTCGCATTCGGTCAGCAGGATCTCGCCGATATCGACGGCGAAACCCAACTCTTCCGGCACGATCTCCACGGTAACGTAACCGCTGCGGATCTCTCCGGCGAACGGATGGTTACGGCCATAGCCGCGTTGGGTGGAATAGCTTAATGCCAGCAGAAAGCCCTCATCGCCACGCACTAGCTGCTGTAAGCGCGCCGAGCGGGAGCAGGGGTAAACCGGCGGGTTGCGGGTAATATCGTCCGGAGTGCTGCCGTCATCCTCTTCTGCCAGCGCCAGCCGTTGCTGGTTGAGAAGGTCGAACACGTGGGCGCAGTTCTCTGGTAGTGGCTCATCGGCCTGTGGTGCCGGAGGTGTTTCACCGTTGGCCAACAGCGCAAAATCCAGCAGGCGGTGGGTATAGTCGTAGGTCGGGCCAAGCACCTGGCCACCGGGCAAGTCTTTGTAAACCGCCGAGATGCGCCGCTCCAACCGCATGTTCTCGCTAGCTAGCGGTTCGCTGACGGCCAGGCGCGGCAGAGTAGTGCGATAGGCACGCAGCAGGAAAATAGCCTCTACCAGGTCGCCACTGGCCTGTTTTATCGCTAACGCGGCCAGTTGGCGATCGTAAATACCGCCCTCCGTCATCACCCGGTCAACCGCCAAGCCAAGCTGTTCACCGATTTGCTCCGCGCTAAGTGCTGGGACAGCTTCGTCACCCCGGCGCAGATTTTCCTGTAGTTGATGGGCAGCCTCGATGGCCTTTTCACCCCCTTTCACTGCAACGTACATCAGCACTCCTCCACGCGGGTGGTTCTTGGCAGCGCCATCAGGCGCTCACCGCAGGTCAAGATAATATCCAGACCTAGCGGGAAGCGCTGAGGCCGTTCGAGTAGGTAAGCCCGTAGCGCAGCTGGCAACGGCGGGGCGATTTCCCGTTGTTTTTCAATACCGGGGCCGGAAAGGCGCAGTGTGTGGCTGCCTGCCAATGCGGTAACCTGTACCACCAGCGTGGCACCGAACTCCGGTGAGACTTCATTGCCGTGAGGTAATGCGCTCAGCTCGGCAGGCCGTAATTGGTCATCCCATACCGCCAGATGGATATCTTCCTGCCGGGTCGCCAGCGGAGCACCGGTATGAAAACGGATGTTAGTTAGCACTTGCTCACTTTTAAGGTCGGCACAGAGCTGGAGCGGGGTTTCCTGATCTGCCAGCGTCAGTATCACAGCAGTGCTGGCGGCGTTCAGCGCACCCCATGCCGGGCAATTTGGCAGTTCAACAATCACGCCAGGCTCACTCAACGCCTTTAAAATCAAACGGAAAGCAGACTGAGATTGCTCAATCGGCTGGTCAAAACCGGCTAGTAACGTCATGGCTTAATCCCCTCGTACCAGCGTAAAGAAGTCTACCCGGCTGGCTGCTACGGCACGGGCGCGCAGTTGGCGCTGCTCCTGCTGCAGTGCGGCCAGGAGCTCAATCAGCTGAAGCTGTAGCAATTCATGGTTGGCGGGTTGTTGTAGCAAAGCGTCGATCAGCGCACAGAGTTCGGCATGCTCCTTGTCACGTCCGGTAACGTAGCTGTAGCCCTGGCCACCGTTTTCCAACTGCACCACGGCACGGGTGACGGTCATGTCGCCCAGTACAAAGCGGCGGCCGGTCGCTCCCATCCGCCCTAGCAGCTGTGTCAGGCCAATCTCAGGGGCGCGCAGGCGCTGGTAGCTTGGGTTGAGGTTCAGCGCCTGCCAGTGGCTGCGCAACTGGGCGGGTTGGCTATGCGCCAGGACCGACATCCAGCGTTGTCTCTGCTGTAAGGATTGCATTCAGTGCTCCATCGTCAGTTCGATCATGTCGGCGCGCGCCAGGCTGACGGAGTATTCCGCCACCAAATCGCTGCCGATACAGGTATTTAGCGTGCGCACGCATAGCAAAGGGGCATGGGTTGCTATCTCCAGCAGGCGGCTCTCTTTGGCCTGGGCACGCCGTGCGCTGATGCGGGTCTGGCGGCGGGTCAGCGGCTGGTGGATCTGTTGTTGGATAAACTCATGCAGCGAGCCGCTGTGGAACTGTTGTAAGGCGGGCCACCAGTCCAGATCGGGCAGATAGTGGTCGATCACGCTGAGGGGAACGCCGTTCACCCGGCGCAGGGTGCGTAAGTGGATAATAGTTTCCCCCTCTTCACGGCTGAGCGCGCTGGCGATATGCCCATTACACGGACGTAAAACAGCAAGTAAGCGCTCACTGGTGGGGTGACTGCCCTGCTCGAACAGGTTCTGGCTGAAGCGGGTGTTGGCGTGCAGCGGATAATTATACGGGCGTAGCAACACCAGAATGCCGATGCCGTGGCGGCGCTGCAGCCAACCCCGCTCTACCAGCTCGTCTACGGCGCGGCGCAGCGTGTGGCGATTGACCTCAAAACGCTCGGCAAGTTGTTGTTCTGAAGGCAGATAATCTCCGCAACGGTATTGGCTGCACAGCTCCTGCTCCAGTTGGGCGGCAATCTGCTGATATCGGGTAGGGTAACTGGTCGGATGTCTAGATAAGTGCGTCATAGCCAATACCTCGGCACTTCGGTTGGGGGAGAAAGCGAAAAAGCGGCGATAGCATTCATGATCGGCACTCGGTAACAAAGTTGGGCTAATGTTGCCGGGGGCAGATGACAATCAGGTGACGCGCAGGTGGCGAACTGATGAACAATTTGGGACAGGGAGATGATGGCTTAGATTGATGTAAAGAGTGGGTGCTGGTTTGAGTGAAAAAACACCAATGAGGCTTATTTTGTTGTCACAAACGTGCTAACGTTTATGGATGTTGAATACGGAGTATGTAGGAGTTTTGAAGATGGAAAGCCGTATCCAGTTTCGCATTGAAAATGAAACTAAACTGTTGGCACAGAAAGCTGCTGAAGCGAAAGGGACGACCTTAAGTGAAGCCTGTCGGCGTTTAGCGCAACAAATGGCGGACGATCAACGTGCTGCTGAAGAACACGAAAACTGGTTGAAAGATAAGGTTGATGCAGCCTTTGCCCGTTTGCATGAAGGAGAGGCTGTTTATCTTACCCAGCGGCAAGCTGAGGAGAGAATGAGCGACTTTAAAGCCAAAGTCAGGGCGAAATACGCAACCAAATAAGGATTATTATGCGCATCGAATGGGACGACGTTGCGTTGCAAGATCGGGAACGCATTTTTGAATTTCTTTATCCACTCACTCCATTGGCCGCGGAACAAGTTGATGATGAGATTGAACTTGCCGTTGAGTCGCTGCTAGAAAACCCAGAAATGGTTAGGCTCACAAGCTTTGTTAGCGCACAATTATTCAATAATAAAAACATATAATTAAAAAGCTTTCATTCATGAAATCCATTTGTAAATCTCTAAGTATACTGTTGGGCTTTCTAGTATTATACACAGAGTGGATTGTTACTCTGGAACTTCGATTTTATTAAATCGCTTAATTAAAATGGAGATTTAAATGGCCACAACTATTTATGCAGATATTCAAGGTGAAAAGCAAGGGCATATTTCCGCAGGTTGTTCATCAGTACCATCCATTGGCAATAGGAGTCAAAAAGGGCATGAAGACCAAGCTTTTATCTATTCTTTTGATCATGACCTTACAAGAGATCAAAACGTCTGTCACCATCCGATTGTAATAAACAAGCCTATTGACAAGTCATCGCCTCTTTTGGGGGTTGCATTAGATGGAAATGAAAGACTTCAAATTATAATTTATATGCACCGAATAGATTCAACTGGAAGGATTGAAAAATTTTACACTATAAAGCTAAAGGATGCATATATTGTTAGCATTAGTCAGCACTGTCCAAACTCACTATTACAGAGTGATGTTCAGCCTTATGAAATCATATCCATAGCATATAAAAGTATTGACTGGACTCATGTAGCTGGCACGTCAGGATACAGCATATGGGATGAGCGCGTATTCTAGTTATTGAAGGCCGTTTTAAACGGCCTTTTTATGTATACTTGTCTGGGATATACTTCCAAGATAAATAGAAGACTACAATAATTGATATTATTAATAACCTCCCGCTATATTCTGGTATGAATGCCAAATACAGCAAATACAATAAAACAACGACAGCAGTTGGAAGGAAATTAAAAAATATAGTAAATATAATTAGTTTGACGTATTTTAAAACAAAACCAATCATGATTTTTATTATTTCTAATATTTCGATAATCATAAGCCAATTACCTCTTCTAAAATTTCAATTTTTCCTTCAAGCGTAGCGTTATGTTTACTTTTAAGCTTCATTATTAACGCCGTTATAATTGGATCTACATATATATATAGCATCTCAATTCTATTATTATATAGTATGTTATAATAGCGAGGTTCAAGCGTTCTTAGTTTTCTTGCTGCCATAGCAGCTGCCCATACAATGCAACACCTGTTAAAGCCCATGGGCCTTTCTTATATGTTTGTTTCCTGATTGAGGCTAAAATTTCAGGCGATCCAGATAAAGATTTACCTATTGTATAAGCAATAGCTTTCTTAGTTAGCACTCCAGAAGTAAACGCAGCAAATAATTTACTTGTCCCTCTTGTTCTTGATTTAGCTTCTCTTTGGGTTCTATCCTCATCATCTAAAACAAACTCAACATATAAAATCAGCATATGCAGAAGTATATCTCTCTTTCCAAATAACTCCAAAATACCATAAAAATACCGTTCGTCTTCTATTTTTATTTCTTGACAAACATCTTCATATTTATCTATGAAACATGATGTTCTCCATGATAGCCTTTCAAATCCATCATATATTGCCTCGGTTGTATCAATTGCTTTCTCATAGACACCCTCAACACCTTTATCAAGGGATAATGCCATTTTTCTTTCAGCCTGCATTTGTTGTCTAAGAAAGTAACTATAGTCCATTTAACAAGCTCCTTTTATTTATACGGCATTTGGTACTAAAAAAACATTATATCTCTAATGCATTCCTCAAAGCTAGCCTTACGAAAAAATGAGGTTATAGTTTGATATGCATGGATAAGATCGAAATTTTCATTCACATGATGTATTTTTTGATTTTAATTTATTAGTTATTTATATGTCATCGGCAAACCAAAAATTTAGTCCTCTAAATTGAGGCTCTTTGTCTGCCTTAAAATGTCGCCTTGTACGGCTTACTTGCTCACATCCTTTGTTGATCATTTCGTTCTTGGCCATCCCCAAAAAATTAACATCTGGTTTCGATCGCAGCTGACCAGCGCACAATATGTAGTGTATCGGGCTGGCCCTCTTCTTCTTTCCTTTCCCGTTCTGTGCCGGTGGCCGCTCCGCGAACTTTTACAGAATTCATGTAGCGACACTTCCCAGGGGCTGGGATACCTGTTGCTTGATATCGTCCGATCGATGCGTGATTACGCCGCACAGTTGGGCGCAGGATTACCGAAATATCTACTAGCTCCAGAGGTGGCCGTATTGCTGAGCTACTTTGACGGTCTAACTCGGCGCATGTTTTTTGATACTCTATGGAACACCAGCGCAAGATTGAATGAAGCACTTGCACTAAGACCAGGGGATTTTGAACTGGAGCCATCGCGAAAAAACCCGCAGCTGGTTGTGGCTATTAGGGACATGGAAACAGCGTCAAATCGAAGCCAGTCGGAACCCCGGACGGACATCAACATTAGCGCAGTTTATGTAGCACCTGGTTAGCGCTGCCGCGCCAGATCAGCGACGGGTCTTTTAAATCCTGCACAAACTTGCCGTCTATCAATACGTTAATCCGATCGACGATCTGCATCTGCTCGCTATTCAGTTCATCCAGCTTATAGCCGGTCCACAGCCAGATATCTTTGCCGGGGCATTCGGCGTGTACTCGCTTGACTAACTGCAATACGGCGGCGACGTTGGCCGGGTGCAGCGGATCGCCACCAGACAGCGACAGCCCTTGGCGTGGAATACGCTTGTCGTTGAGATCGGCTATGACCTGATCTTCCATCTGCTGGGTAAACGGCAGGCCAGAGTTCAGCCGCCAGGTGCTTTTGTTATAGCAACCGGGGCATTGGTGCACGCAGCCTGCGACAAACAGCGTGCAGCGGGTGCCGGGGCCGTTGACCACGTCGATAGGATAATACTGGTGAAAATTCATAATGTTGCGTTCTTTTATATGGCCCCTCACCCCAACCCTCTCCCATAGGGAGAGGGAGCTGGTCCGGCGTTGTGCTCAGGTGCAGAAGTTACTCTGCAACATTGTTACCAAGGGCGAGTGCAGTAATTAAGTTGTGACACTTTCTGTCCCCCTCTCTGTGGGAGAAGGAGCAGGTACGGTGCGGCAGTCAGGTATGGAAGTCACCTGTGACGTATATGGCCCCATCCTCTCACTTGTTACCAAGGGCGAGTGCAGTAATTAAGTTGTGGCACTTTCTGTCCCCCTCTCTGTGGGAGAAGGAGCAGGTACGGTGCGGCAGTTAGGTATGGAAGTCACCCGTGACGTATTTGGCCCCATCCTCTCATCTCAAGCCTCTCCTTTAGTAAGAGGGAGCTGACCCGATGTTGTGCCCAGAAGCTATGTTGAGGACGAATGCCGTCGTTAAGTTGTGGCACATTCGGTCCCCTCTCCCTGTGGGAGAGGGTTAGGGTGAGGGGCCGCTGTCTGAAATTAACCGATCTGCCCGTTGCCCAGATGTTTCACCCGGCGTTTCACTTCTTCCTGCTTACCGGCGTTGAACGGCCGGGCATCCGGGCTGCCCAGATAGCCACATACGCGGCGGGTCACCGACACTTTTGCCGAATCATGGTTGCCACATTTCGGGCAGGTGAAGCCCTTACTGGTACAGGAGAACTCACCGGTGTAGCCACACTCATAGCACTCATCGATCGGCGTGTTGGTGCCGTAATAAGGCACGCGGGTGTAGCTGTAATCCCACACGTCCTCCAGCGCCTTCAGGTTGTGCTGCAGGTTCGGGTATTCGCCGTAACAGATAAAACCGCCGTTGGCCAAAGGTGGGTATGGCGCTTCGAAGTCCAGCTTGTCGTACGGATTAACCTTTTTCTCCACGTCGAGGTGGAAACTGTTGGTGTAATAACCCTTGTCAGTCACCCCGGCGACCACGCCAAACTCGCTGGTATCCAGGCGGCAGAAGCGATCGCACAGGTTCTCACTTGGCGTGCTATACAGGCTGAAGCCGTAGCCGGTTTCTTCTTTCCAGCTTTCGGTTGCGTTTTTCAGGCGCTCAACGATGGCGATAGCTTTGGCGCGCAGTTGCTCATCGTCGTACACGTGTTTTTCTGCGCCAAACAGCGCGTTGATGGTTTCATGCACGCCGATGTAGCCCAGCGAAATCGATGCGCGGCCGTTCTTGAAGATCTCCGCAATATTGTCGTCGGCTTTCAACCGTACGCCGCAGGCTCCTTCCATATACAGGATCGGTGCCACGCGGGCCTTGATACCTTCCAGGCGGGCAATGCGGGTCATCAGGGCTTTCTTGGCCAGCAGCAGGCGCTCATCCAGCAACTGCCAGAAGCGGTCTTCGTTACCCTGGGCTTCCAGAGCAATACGTGGCAGGTTCAGGCTGATCACGCCGATATTGTTGCGGCCATCGTGGATTTGCTCGCCGTTTTCTTCATAGGTGCCGAGGAAGCTGCGGCAACCCATCGGTGTTTTAAACGAACCGGTGACCTTGACCACCTGATCGTAATTGAGAATGTCCGGATACATGCGTTTGCTGGCACATTCCAACGCCAGCTGTTTGATGTCGTAGTTGGCGTCACCAAATTTGTGGTTCAGGCCGTCGCGGATGGCGAAGACCAGTTTTGGGAACACGGCGGTTTTACGATTTTTACCCAGCCCGGCGATACGATTTTTCAGGATCGACTGCTGGATCATGCGCGATTCCCAACTGGTGCCCAGGCCGAAACCGAAGGTGACAAACGGCGTCTGGCCGTTGGCGGTATGCAAAGTGTTGACTTCATATTCCAGCGACTGGAAGGCGTCGTAACACTCTTTCTCGGTGCGGGTCATCGCATAGCCTGCCACGTCTGGGATCTGCCACTGCTGCGCTACCTGCTGATGCTTGTGGAAGCTCTCGGTAACGAAGGGGGCCAGGATCTCATCGATGCGGTTGATGGTAGTGCCGCCATAAATATGGCTGGCAACCTGAGCGATGATCTGAGCGGTTACGGCGGTGGCGGTGGAGATCGACTTCGGCGGCTCGATCTCGGCGTTACCCATCTTGAAGCCGTTGGTCAGCATGCCTTTCAGATCGATCAGCATACAGTTGAACATCGGGAAGAACGGTGAGTAGTCGAGATCGTGATAGTGGATTTCGCCGCGCTCGTGCGCCAGCACCACATCGCGCGGCAGGATATGCTGTTTGGCGTAGTGCTTGGCGACGATACCGGCCAGCAGATCGCGCTGGGTAGGGATCACCTTGCTGTCTTTATTGGCGTTCTCATTGAGCAGCGCAACGTTGCTTTGTTCCACCAGGCCACGAATTTCCTGGTTCAGCCGCCCGCGCAGCTCACGCGAGACGTCACGATCGTGGCGATATTCGATGTAGGTACGTGCCAGTTGCTTATACGGGCCAGACATCAGCTGGTTTTCTACCGCCTGCTGGATTTCGTGGATATCGACTCGCGGTCGGTTTTCCATCTGTTGAGCGACCACGCGGGCGACGGTAGCACAGTAGTCGGCATCGACAACTTCAGCGGCCAAAGCGGCCCGCTCGATGGCCTGCTTGATCAGTATCTCGTCAAAAGATACCTGGCAACCGTCCCGTTTAATCACTACTGGTTTCACGTTGTAACTCCTGTCCCCATGGGGGAGCGTCGGCTTATCCACAGGGCAAAACCGCAGGGCGCAAGGGCTGCGGAGGGTGTGGATGATATTGTGGATAACTACTACATATAGGTGGTTGAATATCTATGGGCACTATATATGGGTGTGGTGCCGCTTTTTTTGACGTGGGTCAAAGAATGGGGGGAGCAGTTTGAACGCTGTACAGCTACCCGTTACAGGAATATTTGTAACCCTTGCTATCAGCGGCTTGAATGGAAAATGCCGATTATCCGAAAGATCGTTAAAGCGTGATTGCGATCGCATCATGCCGGTTAGCGGCGAAAATGCGCCAGTAAAAAATCGACCCAGACGCGCACCCGTGGCGGCAAATCTGCAGAGGCGTAGTAGAGCCAGATTTGCGTGGGTTTAGGCCAGTGATCTGGCAGCACCGGTAGCAATGTTCCCTGGGCAAAGTGCTGTTCCACATACCAGCGCGACAGGCAAGCAATGCCCAGCCCGGCCAGCGCGGAATCTAGCAACATCTCCGGGCTGCTGGCCGTCAGGCGGCCATGCAAATCCAGCGTTTTGTGTGCCAGAGGCCACTTTACATTACGCCCGGTGGCCGGATTGCGGTGCAGCAGGCAGCTATGTTGCAGCAGATCTTCCGGCACCTGCGGTGTGCCATGTTGGGCAAGGTAACCGGGGGCAGCGACCAAGAGCATCTGCATCGCGTAGAGCGGTCGTGCTACCAGCCGGCTATCGGGATCGACCTGGCTGCCGATGCCCACATCAAAGCCTTCACCAACGAGATTCACCACCCGGGCATCCAGTGACAGATCCAGATCGATCATCGGGTAGCGTTGTAAAAACTCAGGGATCAGCGGCATCAGTACCTGGCGGCCAAAGCCTGGGATCATGCTGACGCGCACGCTACCGGCGGGAGGGAGTTGTGTGCCTCCAGCCAGCTCTAACGTGGCGGTCAGCGCTTGCCATAGCGGTGCCACCTGTTGCAACAGGGCTTTGCCTTCGTCAGTCAGCACCACGCTGTGGGTGTTACGTTGGAACAGCCGCAGCGCCAGCTTCTCTTCCAGCACGCGGATATTCTTGCTGATCGCCGCTGGCGTCACGCCCAGCTGGCGTGCAGCGGCGGAGAAGTTCTCTGTCTGAGCGGCGCTGAGAAACGCCGGTAACAGGCGGTGTACGTCAATGGGCAGCGACATAATGGTTGATACTTTAGGTTGAAGTTAATGTGACCGTTTACAGACTACACCGGAAACGGAGGAAATGAAAAAATGGCTTACTTTCGATAAACAAGGATTTCCC
Source organism: Serratia sp. NCCP-200 (assembly GCF_059697885.1). NCBI lineage: Bacteria > Pseudomonadati > Pseudomonadota > Gammaproteobacteria > Enterobacterales > Yersiniaceae > Serratia > Serratia sp. NCCP-200. Next base: position 48,756 of record NZ_BAAKUJ010000010.1, on the reverse strand, counting down.
CATGTCGCGTATTTTAGTGTTGGCCGCCCACCGTTTCCCCGACGAATCCCGCATCAATAAGGCGCTGATCGAGGCGCTGCGTCCTTTACCTGACGTCACCGTGCATGAACTGATGCGCGTTTACCCGGACTACCAGATTGACGTGGCCCGCGAGCAGGAACTGCTGCAAGCGCACGATGTGGTAGTGATGCTGTTTCCGTTTTATTGGTACAGCTCACCGGCGATCCTCAGCGAATGGCAGGATGCGGTATTAACCCACGGTTTCGCCTATGGTAGCGAAGGTAATCAGCTGCAGGGTAAGCCTTTGCAACTGGTGGTCAGCACCGGGGGCAACGCGCAGGCCTATTCACCGGCGGGCTATAACCGCTATCCGGTAGCCGACCTGCTGCGGCCGTTTAACGCCGTCGCCAATCTGACCGGTATGGATTATTTGCCGCCGCATCTGGTGCAGGGCGTATTTGATATGAGCGATGAGAAGCTGGCAGAGGAAGCGGCGGACGTAGTGAAGCTGGTGAAAAGTTTTTAAGTTCGGGGACATCCTGAACACTTAACACCGAAGTTTGCTGCTCGGTGTTAAGCGTGGCAACTGTTTGATAATCCGTCTCCCTGTGGGAGGAGACCGATCGAGCGTGTTTGCTGAGGTTATCGCTTTACTACCAAACGAGCAGGGGCTATCAGCTCCCTCTCCCTTTGGGAGAGGGTTGGGATGAGGGCCGTATTACAGAATACCCGCGCCGATTGGGAACAGAGGATCGACAGAATCGTGCGCCACGTCCTCTTTCTGATCCAGCACCGCCTGCCAGCTGGATGGCAGCTCAAACGGTAACTTACCCTGTGCCTTGCTCTTGCCGGTGATCACATCCAGCACCGCCTCATCGGATGCGCCAAAGTTGGCCAGCAGTACGTCGGTTTTATCCACGATGTTGGTCAGGATCGCCGGACGATCGAGGTAAACGGAAATCACCGTTGGCAGGTTGAGCGCCTTCACCTGTTTGATCAGTCTATAGTCTTCACTGCCGCTGTAAGTGCCAGCTTTCTGATCCAGCACCACGGTTTCGGCATCGTCAAAGCCCAGTTGGCCAAAGTTGACCGAAACGCCAAACGGGTAGTGCGGATCGTTCTGATGTGGCGTATCTACTCGCAGGATGGCGATCTCCGCCTCTTCCGGCGTAGCGACGACTTCCAACCCATAGCGTGCCGCCACGGTAGCGTTGACGTTATGCAGGAACACCTTCTTGCCGCTCAGCGCCAATGGCAGCAGGGAATTATTATTCTGCAACAGGATCTGCGCACGGCGCTGTGCGTCATCCCCTTGCTGTTGGAATTCCGCGTTGCCGACGATTTTCACCGCTTTGGCTTCGTCCACGTAAGGTTTCTCAAACAGCCCCAGCTCAAACTTCTGCTGCAAAATACGAGTGACGGAAGCATCGATGGCAGCGATCGGCAGTTGTTGCTGGTTGATGGCTTCTATCAGATCGCTAGGATCGCTGGTACCGCCGAACTGATCGATGCCGGCTTCCACCGCTTTCACTACGCGTTCCTGGCGGGTGAGATTCTCAACGCCCCACGACATGCCGATCCCGGCAGCCCAAGGTGAGACTCCGGCGGCGATGTCGGCATCGCTGATGCCGGTGGCGCATTTACCTTCGCAGCTTTCCAGGATGCCCCAGTCACTCAGCACTACGCCGGTGAAGCCAAAGCGGCCACGCAGCATCTCGGTCAACACCTGCTTATTAAAGCCAAAGCCCACTTCTTCAATCAGCTGATCCTGGTACCACAGGTTGATCGGTTGGCCGTAATAGGGCATCACCGAGGCCACATTGGCGGCAAATGCCCCTTCGAACGGAACCAGGTGGTATTCCAGATTATCGCCCGGATAGACCTGCTCTTTGCCGAAGATATTGTGCGGATCCAACCCGCCAAGCTGTGGTCCGCCACCGGCAAAGTGTTTTACTACGGTGATGACGCTGTCTTGGGTCAGGCCTTTATCACCGTGCTGGAAGCCTTCGATATAAGCTTGCACCTGGCGTTTGGCGAGCTGGTTATCCTCGCCGAAAGTACCGTTGATACGGCCCCAGCGCGGTTCGGTGGCAAGGTCGGCCTGCGGTGACAACGCCATATGGATCCCAACGGCCCGGTACTCCTGGCGGGCAATATCACCAAAGGTTTTGGACAGTGCCGTATCATCGATTGCCGCCAGGCCGAGCGGCTCTGGCCATTGTGAGAAGCTGCCTGCCGCGACGCTGGTGGCATTCGGATCGTTAACGAAGTGGTTGCGTGGGTCGGTACTGATGGTCACTGGAATACCGAGGCGAGACTTCTCGGCCATTTCCTGCAGCGCATTGTTATCGGCGGAAATATGCTGTGGATCGCCCGCCATGCGGGTAATGAAGGTGTTGACGAAGCGTTGGTTCACGTCTTCTTCGGCGGCGCTGATATCGACGCGGCCAGCACCATCGAGGCCAATGGTACCATGCATCATGGCACCAGCTTTTTCTTCCACGTTCATGCGGGCGGTCAAATCGCGGGCGCGGGTGGCGCTATCAAGACGCCAGTCTTCATAAGGGTCTAGCTGGCCGTTTTTATTCAGATCTTTAAACTTCAGCCCGTCGACGGTAAGCGTGGGAATATTTCTGCTCTCCAGCTCCGCCTGCTTACTCGGAGTAATCTGGGTATCATTATTGTCACAGCCGGTCAATCCGGCGGCGAATAAACCACTGACTATAAATATCGACTTCCTTTTGATGGTCATAAAGAGTGCTCCATTTCACGAGAGGTAAAAAGGCCGATGGGAAAAATCAGTCTGGCGGTTTAATTAAAATAGTTATATTTATTATTTATTTATGTTTTTAATCTGGTTTTAACCTATTATTGCATGTTTTTTTTACAGCGTGAAATAAATCTATTTACAATTTGGGATATCCTTCACATTTTAATCTTGGATGCAGATCTTTTTACGCCTGAAATAGCGTAATAATGATTTGGGAAGAAATATAGGTGAGTTAAGTGTAATTGTGCCGGGTGACTTATTTATACGGGGAATAATAAAGGTCAGGTACTACGTGTTAAATATATGATTCAACGGCAGGGCGTTGCGGTTAGATCCGCTGCCTTTTGGCCTCTGCCTGGCGCTGAGTAACAGAGGAAGTGTTCTCAGCGCCAATTTCATTGTTAAAGTCCTACAAAATCATTATTTTTCAAACGATTACGTATGGGTTGTAGCAAACAACTCCCGGTGACCAATCAGGACTCCAGCAGCCACCAACTTGCTTCGAAAGGCCGCAAAACTCCGGCCCGTGGCTGCTCGGCAGCATCCATATAGTTGCTAATCAGCGGTCGCCACAGTTCTGAAAATTCAACGCCAGCGGCATCCCATGCCAAAGGTTCGCGGCTCAGGTTCGCAACGACCAGCAACCGTTGTCCATTCCAACTCCGTTGATAACACCACAATGCCGGGTGAGCCGGGGCCAGATCCTGATAGTCACCGTGAGTCAGCAGCGGATACTGCTTGCGCAGGGCGATCAGATGGCGATAAGCATAAAACACCGAATCCCGATCGGCCAGTGCTGCCTTGGCATTAATCTGCGGGTAGTTCTCTGCACAGGCAATCCAAGGCGTACCGGTGGTGAAACCAGCGTGGGCTGTTGCGTCCCACTGCATCGGCGTACGACCATTGTCCCGTGATTTGCTGGCCAGAATAGCCAACAGTTCGTCTTTGTTTCTTCCCTGAGCCAGCAGTTCGGCGTACATATTCAGGCTTTCCACATCGCGATAGCTTTCGATTTGCTGGAAGCCCGGATTGGTCATGCCGATCTCTTCACCCTGATAGATATACGGCGTGCCCTGCATACCGTGCAGCACCATCGCCAGCATCTTGGCAGCGGTGACTCGCAGCTCGCCCTCGTCGCCAAAGCGCGAAACGATGCGTGGCTGGTCGTGATTACACCAGAACAGCGCGTTCCAGGCGCGGTTATGCATGCCTTGCTGCCAGTGGTGGAAAATCTGCTTCAACTCGACGTAATCCGGCGCGGCCAGCGTCCACTTCTGCCCGTTGGCATAGTCTACTTTCAGATGGTGGAAGTTGAAGGTCATCGACAGCTCGGCACCGCTTTGCGCCGCATACTGTTGGCAATGCTCCAGCGAGGTTGAAGACATCTCGCCCACGGTCATCAGGCCGCGTGGCTGAAACACGTCGCGGCTCATCTCCTGCAAAAACTCGTGAATGCGCGGGCCGTCGGTGTAGAAACGGCGGCCATCGCCCTGGCTATCGCTTGGGAAGTCCTGCTGTTTGGACACCAGGTTGATTACGTCAAGACGCAGCCCGTCCACGCCTTTATCTGCCCAGAACTGGCACACTTTCTTCAGCTCTTCGCGCACCGGCGGGTGTTCCCAGTTCAGGTCGGCCTGCTCGGTAGCAAACAGGTGCAGGTAATATTGGCCGCTGTCGGCGTGCCATTGCCAGGCATTACCGCCAAATTTGGAGCGCCAGTTATTGGGCAGGGCGTCACCTTCGCCATCGCGCCAGATGTAGAACTGACGCAGCGGGCTGGCAGGATCCTGCGAAGCCTTAAACCATGGATGCTCGGTGGAGGTGTGGTTAAACACCATATCCATTACGATGCGGATCTTGCGCTGATGGGCCTGCGCCACCAGGTGTTCGAAGTCGGCCATGGTGCCGTAGGCCGGATCGATGGCGCAGTAATCGGCCACGTCGTAGCCATTATCGACCTGGGGCGAGACATAGACCGGCGTTAGCCAAATGGCATCGACGCCCAGTTCCTGCAAGTAGTCCAGCCGTTGTGTCACCCCAGCCAGATCGCCATAGCCGTTACCGGTGCTGTCCTGGAAGCTCTTCGGATAGATTTGATAAATAACGCCGTTCTGCCACCAAGGGATGATATTGCTCATAAAAAAATACCTTTCAGTTTAAACCGGTAACTCGCCGCGGCTAGCTTTGCGTTTGTAAACCATCATGGTCAGCAGCAGCGGGATCACTACGGCCACCAGGATAGCTACGGAGTAGATCAGCCAGAACTGCGGTTGGATAGACAGGATGCCCGGTAGGCCACCTACGCCGATGCCGTTGGCCATCACGCCGGTCAGGCCACAAATCAAGCCTGCGAAGGCGGAGCCGATCATCGCGCACAGCATAGGGAAGCGATATTTCAGGTTGATACCGTACATAGCTGGCTCGGTCACGCCGAGGTAGGCGGAGATGGCGGCCGGTACGGAAATCTCACGTTCGTTGGCCTTGCGGCTGACGATGATGATGCCCAGCACCGCCGAGGCTTGCGCGATATTAGACAGGGCAATCAACGGCCAGACTGGCGTGCCGCCCATGCTTTGGATCATCTGCATATCGATGGCCAGCGTGGTCTGATGCACCCCGGTGATCACCAACGGTGCATACAGGAAGCCAAACAGTGCCGCGCCGATCGGGGCAAAACTACCGGTCATCACCCACTTCACCGCCCAGGCTACGCCATCACCGATCATGCGGCCAAACGGACCGATCAACGTGTGTGCCAAGAACACGGCCAGCAGCAGAGAAACCACCGGTACCACCACCAGATACAGATAATCCGGCACGATCTTTTTCAGACGGGTTTCGATCCAGCCCAGCGCCATACCGGCGAGGATCGACGGGATCACCTGCGCCTGATAGCCCACTTTCTCAATGGTGAACCAGCCAAAGTTCCACACTTCCGGCACTTGCTGGCCGAGCAGGTAGGAGTTCATCAACTGCGGGGAGACCAGGGTGATCCCCATCACGATGCCGAGCACCGGGGTACCGCCCATCTTCTTCACCGTTGACCAACAGATGGCCACCGGCAGGAACATAAAGATGGCCTCGCCCAATAGCCACAGGAAGTCGTAAATGGTTTTCCAGGCGGGGTGCATCTGGGCCAGCGTTTGGCCGCCGGACATCGGGATATCGCCGATCACGTTGCGGAAACCCAGGATCAAACCACCGCTGATCAGGGCAGGCAGCAGCGGGAAGAAGATCTCGGCGAAGTGGGAGATGCCACGTTCGAACCAGGTCATATTCTGGCGGGCTGCCAGCTTGGCCTGTTCTTTATCGGCTTCGTTGATGCCGGTGGCAGCGATTAACGCCTGATAGTAATCACCGACTTCGGGGCCGATCACCACCTGGAACTGCCCGGCGTTGGTGAAGCAGCCTTTGACCATGCGCAACTGCTCAATCTCTTTCGGCTTGGCCTTGGCGGGATCGTTAAGGACAAAACGCAGGCGGGTAATGCAGTGGCTGACGGTAGCGATATTCTCGCGGCCACCCACCAGCACGATCAGGCGATCGATGTCCTGCTGCTGAACTTTGCTCATTATGGCACCTTTGTTATCAGTGAGGCTCAGAGGTATTGATGTGTTTAAGCTTAGTCACTTGGCCGTGGTTATTAAATGGGAACGTTCCCAACTTGCGGTAAGGATCACAAAACGAACAATAAAGCCGCAAATAGCGTCACAATGAATTCTGGCTACGATACGAAAGGGCGCCGCATGGTGCGCCCCTTGTCAGGCAAGTTTGCAGGGGATAATGATTTGGCGGATGCTCAGTTCACCACTCAACTGGCCAAGCAGTTGAAGGGCCGCCTGCTGCCCAGCGGTGCCATAACCCAATTCAACGGAAAAGGTCTCCGGGAACAAGAAGTTGAGCATTGGAGTGTTACCGATGGCGCACACCTGGATTGGCGTAATCTGTTGCTGTTGCAGGTACTTCATCGCACCTAGCGCGATGGTATCAGAGGCACATACCAGCGCGGTGGTTTGCGGTTCAATCACGTTGGCGGCCTGTTGGAAGCCGCTCTGATAGCTCAGTTCTCCCAGTGCCACCACCGGCGAGATTTTTTGCGCGCGACAGGTATCCAGATAGACCTGATGACGACGCATCCCGGTGGTGGCATCGGACTCCTGTACGCCAAGGTAGCTGATATGGCTATGACCCTGCTTGCGTAAGCGCTGCATCAGCAGTCTCACGGCTCCTTCATCGTCATAACAAACGGAGGAGATCCCCGGATATTCGCGGGCGACCACCACCATTTTTTCCTGCCACGGTTTGAGCATGTCAGCGGTCAGGCCGGTAAAGCCGAACAGGATCACGCCGTCGACGTTGCGCTGGCGCAGTACGTTGAGGTGCTCCTCTACCAGCCGGGTTTCAAACTGGCTTTCCATCACGATCGGATCGAAGCCCTGCTGATACAGCAGCGGCAGCATGGTGCGCACGGCCTGATTTTCCGAAGGGGAATCCAGACGGGAAACGATAATGGCGACCACTTTGTCGCTCTGGCCGCGCATGGCTCGCGCCGATTTTGATGGGGTAAACCCCTGGCTGCGGATCACCGCCTCCACCCGTTCACGGGTTTGCGGGCTTACGCTGCCTTCGTTATTCATCACGCGTGAGACGGTAGACTTGCCTACCCCGCTCAGGCGGGCGATATCCTTGATTGTCAGCCGGTTTTGCATGGTTTACTTATCGTTTAGGTTATGAGGCTTAAACTTACAACATCCCACTTATGCTCGCTACCATAGCGCATTTTAACGCGCGGATCTTGGTGCGCAGCCCATAGTGTTGCAAAACGGAATGGCCGCCTTTGCCGTTCCCACTTTTTCTTTGACTTGAGGTAAATCCCTGAATGGATCCTGATCCGAGCCCCGACACTACTCATTCGGTTCCCCGGTAAAACCTCTCCGCTCTGCGTTGCTGTTTTACCGGTTTAGGTAAGCAGCGGCACTTGTTCGATAGTTCGCCTCTGTTGTGATTGAAAATCAGTGATCTGCTCCGGCGGAGGATTTTTGGCGCGTCCGAAAATCAAGCCAGTGAGCCGGTCCGCCGTTCACCCACTGCCGTGAGGCGCTGGGCAATGAGGTGCGAACGATGAAATTTAAACAAATCCCCCGTCGGCTGCTGGGTCTGCTCAGCCGCAATTTGCCACGCCGACTGGTTCGGCGTGATGCGCTGTTGGAAAGCGTCAGTGGATCGGCGCAAGAGTTGCCTGCCGGTTTGGCGCAACAACGTCTGGAATGTGCCGCCGCCAGCGCGATGCAACTGTATGAGCGTTTCAACAGCCACCCGGAAGGCATCACCGAGCAGGAAGCAGAAACCGCCCGCGGCCAGTTTGGTAGCAACACCATCGAAAACCAGCGTGCTGAAAGTTGGTGGAAGCATTTGTGGCACTGCTACAGCAACCCGTTCAACCTGCTGCTGACCGTACTGGGGCTGATTTCCTACGCCACCGAAGATCTGATTGCCGCGCTGGTGATTGGGCTGATGGTGCTGATCTCCACGTTGCTGCATTTTATCCAGGAAGCCCGCTCCAACAAGGCGGCGGACGCGCTGAAGGCGATGGTCAGCAACACCGCAACGGTGTACCGCAGCGATGCGCATACCGGTAAAAGCGAACATAGCGAACTGCCGATCTCACAGTTGGTGCCGGGCGATATCATCAAGCTATCGGCTGGGGATATGATCCCGGCGGATCTGCGGTTGTTGTCTGCCAAGGATCTGTTTATCAGCCAGGCAGCGTTGACCGGTGAGTCACTGCCGGTAGAAAAAGTGGCAGATCCCCGTAGCCAGGTGAGCGATCCGTTGGAGTGCCAAAACCTGTGCTTCATGGGCACCAACGTCGTTAGCGGTACCGCGCTGGCCATGGTGATCGGCACCGGCAGCGAAACCTACTTCGGCCAGTTGGCACAGCGGGTGACCAGCCAGGATGAGCAGCCCAACGCCTTCCAGGCCGGTATCAGCAAAGTAAGCTGGCTGTTGATCCGCTTCATGCTGGTGATGACGCCGATCGTGCTGCTGATTAACGGCTTTACTAAAGGCGACTGGTGGGAAGCGGCGCTGTTTGCGCTCTCGGTGGCCGTGGGGCTGACGCCGGAAATGCTGCCGATGATCGTCACCTCTACTCTGGCGAAAGGGGCGGTCAAGCTGTCGCGCCAGAAGGTGATCGTCAAACGTCTGGACGCGATCCAGAACTTTGGCGCGATGGATATACTGTGCACCGATAAAACCGGCACGCTGACCCAGGACAAAATTGTGCTGGAGCGCCATACCGATGTGTTTGGTGCTAACAGCGAGCGGGTGCTGCGCTACGCCTGGCTGAATAGTTTCTACCAGACCGGGCTGAAAAACCTGCTGGATGTGGCGGTGCTGACCTGTGCCGACGAAAGCCAGCAGCCGGACGCGTTGCAGCATTACCGCAAAGTGGACGAGATCCCGTTCGATTTCGAACGTCGCCGCATGTCGGTAGTCGTTGCCAAAGAGGCGCAATACCACGAGCTAATCTGTAAGGGCGCACTGGAAGAGATGCTGTCGATCTGTAGCCACGTGCGGCAGGGAGATGAAGTGATCCCGCTCAACGAAGCGCTGCTGGCGCGCATCCGTCGTGTTACCGACGAGCTGAACCAGCAAGGGCTGCGCGTGGTGGCGGTGGCCAACAAGATCCTGCCAGCGACGGATCATGAGTATGGCGTGGCGGATGAATCGGATCTGATCCTCGAAGGCTATATCGCCTTCCTCGATCCGCCGAAGGAGAGCACCGCACCGGCGTTGGCTGCGCTGAAAAAGAATGGTGTAACCGTCAAAATCCTCACCGGCGACAACGAACTGGTCGCCGCCAAGGTGTGTAAGGACGTGGGGCTGGATGCGGAGCATATCCTGCGTGGCAGCGAGATCGAACTGATGGATGACGCCACGCTGGTCGCCGCGGCGGCGCGTACCACGGTGTTTGCCAAGCTGACGCCGCTGCACAAAGAGCGCATCGTCCAACTGCTGCGTAAGCAGGGCCACGTGGTGGGCTTTATGGGTGACGGTATCAACGATGCCCCGGCACTGCGTGCAGCGGATATCGGTATTTCGGTAGATTCTGCAGTGGATATCGCCAAGGAAGCGGCGGATATCATCCTGTTGGAAAAAAGCCTGATGGTGCTGGAGCAGGGGGTGATCGAAGGCCGTCGCACCTTTGCCAACATGCTGAAATACATCAAGATGACGGCCAGCTCCAACTTCGGTAACGTCTTCAGCGTGCTGATCGCCAGCGCCTTTTTACCCTTCCTGCCGATGTTGCCGCTGCATCTGTTGATCCAGAACCTGCTGTACGATATTTCGCAGATTGCCATCCCGTTCGATAACGTCGATGACGATCAGATCACCAAGCCACAGCGTTGGAACTCTGGCGATCTGGGGCGCTTTATGGTGTTCTTTGGGCCGATCAGCTCGATCTTTGACGTGCTGACCTTTGCCCTGATGTGGTACGTGTTCCAGGCCAATACGCCGGAAATGCAGACGCTGTTCCAGTCTGGCTGGTTTGTGGAAGGGCTTTTGTCGCAGACGCTGATCGTCCATATGATCCGTACGCGCAAAATTCCATTTATCCAGAGCCGCCCATCTTGGCCGCTGTGCGTGATGACACTGGCGGTGATCGCCGTCGGTATCGGCCTGACCTTCTCGCCGCTGGCGGGCTTCCTGCAGCTGCAGGCGTTGCCGCTGAGCTATTTCCCTTGGCTGGTGCTGATCCTGGCGGGTTACATGGTGCTGACCCAGTGCGTGAAAGGCTGGTTTGTCCGCCGGTATGGCTGGCAGTAATTTTGCTGGTGGTGAAGGTGAGGAGGGAAATCTCCTCACCTTCACCACCAAATCAATTTGTGATCAATCGCACTGTTCTGCCCCTGCGGTTGGACATCTCCCTCCGGCTCAGTCTTTATCTACTTCCTTGGCTAGATTGATTTTTCCTCTGAGGAATTTCCGATGCACAAACCCTTCAGTTATACGCTACTGGCTTCTTCGCTGTTATTTTCCCTTAATGCGCTGGCTAAACCGGCTGGCGATCTGCCGCTGATGCCCTGGCCGCAGCAGGTTGAGTTAGCTCAGCCGCAAGGCAAGCTGGTGCTGGATTACCGCTTATCGTTCAACGTTCAGGGCGATGACTTGAGCGAAGCGCAGGCTCGCTGGCGCGATCGCCTGGAACGGCAAACCGGTTGGACGCTGGCTCCACAGGGCGAGAAAAACCAGGCGGCAACGATCAGCATCATCATCAAACATCAGGTTGCAGCTCAGCCGCTACCGGACAGCGACGAGAGCTACCAGCTCAAGGTGACGCCGCAGGGCGCGACGCTAACGGCCAACACTCGCTTCGGTGCGCTACGCGGCATGGAAACGCTGCTGCAATTGGTGCAGACCGACGGCGAAAACACCTTTATGCCGTTGGTGAACATTACCGACGTCCCACGCTTCCCTTGGCGTGGGGTACTGCTGGATTCGGCGCGCCATTTCCTGCCAGTCGAGGATATTCTGCGCCAACTTGATGGTATGGCAGCGGCAAAACTCAACGTATTCCACTGGCATCTGACCGACGATCAGGGCTGGCGCTTTGCTTCCGAGCACTATCCAAAGCTACAGCAACTGGCCAGTGACGGTCATTTCTACACCCGTGAACAGATGCAGCAGGTAGTCGCCTACGCCACGGCGCGGGGTATCCGCGTGGTGCCAGAAATCGATCTGCCGGGCCATGCTTCTACCATTGCCGTGGCGTATCCTGAGCTGCTTAGTGCGCCAGGGCCGTATCAAATGGAACGCCATTGGGGCGTCCACAAGCCGACGCTCGATCCTTCGAATGACAAGGTTTATCAGTTTGTCGATAGCATCATCGGCGAACTGGTGGCGATCTTCCCCGATCCTTACTTGCATATCGGCGGGGATGAGGTGGATGCCACCCAGTGGAAAGAGTCCAAAACTATCCAGGCGTTTATGGAGCAGAACCAGCTGGCGGATGCCCATGCGCTGCAGGCTTTCTTCAACCAGAAGCTGGAAAAAATCCTCGAAAAGCATCAGCGCCGCATGGTGGGTTGGGATGAGATTTACCACCCGACCTTGCCGCGCACCATCGTGATCCAATCCTGGCGTGGGCCAGATTCGCTAGGGGCCAGCGCCCAGGATGGCTATCAAGGCATTCTCTCCACCGGTTTCTATCTCGATCAGCCGCACAGCACCGCCTACCACTATCGCAATGAAATTTTGCCGCAGCCGCTGGGGGTAGATACCAACGTGCAGGCGGGGGAGCAGGCGCAGAGCTGGCAGTTCAGCATGCCGCGTTTCAAGGGGAGCCCGGTGGAAGGCACCTTCACGCTGATCGAAGGCAAGCAGGGATGGCGTGGCTTTATCGATTTCAAAGACAAATCGCGCCGTGCTGTACGGGATATCGAGTGGCGTACGCCAGAACAGGTGACCTTCCGCATTGATACCTGGATGGGTGACACACGTCCGGTATTTACTTTGCAGCAGGACCAATTGAGCGGTTACACGCTGGTGGGCAACGTGCGCTACCCAACCAGCGGCAGTAAATTGACGGCGATCCCGGCGGGCGTGATGCCTGTGGTGCCGGATGAGCAGCATCAGGCCAATATTCTGGGGGGCGAAGCCGCCTTCTGGGCGGAAAACATCCGCGCACCGGTGCTCGATCTCAAGCTGTGGCCAAGAACCTTTGCCGTGGCGGAACGTATGTGGTCGGCCAAGGATGTGACCAATGAGGACAATATGTACCAACGCCTGGCGGCGATAGATGCCTGGTCGGTGGTGTCTGTTGGCCTGCAACAGCACGCCGAAACGGCGCGTGAGTTTACCCGTTTGGCTAACAGCGTGGATATCACTCCATTGCAGGTCTTGGCCGAAGCGGTGGAGCCGGGGCAGTATTACACCCGTCAGCACCTGAAGTTCAAGGCAGGTAATTACCATCAATTTGAGCCGCTGAACCGCTTTGCCGATGCCATCCCACCGGAAAGTGCGGCGGTACGCGATCTCGATCAGCAGGTGGCGTTGTTGCTCAAAGACAAGAACCATCGGGCGGCGGCAGAGGCGATCCGTGAACGTCTACAATGCTGGCAACGTAACGGTGCACCGGTGAAGCAGGTGATAGCCGGTAACGTGGTGATGAAGGATTTGGCTCCGGTGGTACAGGATGTCAGTGCGTTGGCCGATCTGGGCTTGATGCTGTTGGAACGCTATCAGCAAGGGAAGCCTTTGAGTAAAGCCGAGGCGGAACAGGCTCAGCAACAGCTGGACGCGGCAGCACAGATCCGGGATGAAGTGGTGATTGCGGCGGTGTATCCGCTTGAAACGCTGTTGCGCGCCGTAAAGGTGCAGTAATCCTGACAGGGGATGGCGCGGTTAAGACTGCGCCAACCAACTGTCCCAGATGGGTACCGGCTGTAGTTGCTCCAGCAGAAAATCGATAAAGGCACGCACCTTGGGGTTGCTGTAGCGGCTGGGAAAATACAGGGCATACAGGCCGTGGGTCGGGTGGGTCAGTGTGCCGTCCAGCGTTAGCGGAACCAATGCGCCTTGCTCAATTAAATCGCCCAACAGGTAAGTTGGCAGATAGGCAATACCTTGATTTTCCAGCACCGATTTCAATAACACCAGGCTGCTGTTGGCCTGGATCGGGGTACGTGTCTTCAAGTGGTGGGCGACGCCCTGCTCATCAATAGTCTTCCACACCGGAGTCAAGCCAGGGTAAATCAGGCACTGATGATGGTTTAAATCCTGAATGGAATGCGGCGTACCGTACTTTGCGAGATATTTTGGGCTGGCGCAATAGGCCCAATTAACCGTGGCTAATTTACGCATTGCGTAATTAATAGGCGGTTCGGAGGAAATGCGCAAAGCGATATCAAAGTTGGTTTCATTAAGATTAACAAAGTTGTCATTAAGGTTAATATATAAATCAACATCGGGACAACGCTCACGAAAATGATTCGCCAATGTTGCCAAATGGGAATAACCAAAAGCCATCGAGCAGGTTATCCGTAATTCACCGTTGGGGTGATTATAGTAACCGGCGGTGGTATTGAGCGATTCATTAAAATCCAGCAACAGTTGTGTCGCACGATTGTATAAGTATTGGCCAGGTTCGGTGAGCGTAAAGCTGCGGGTAGTTCTCTTGATTAAGGTGGTGCCCAACTGACTTTCTAGCTGCGACAGGCTCTTGCTGACCGCAGAGGGTGAGACGTTGAGGTGTGCGGCAGCCTCCGACAGCCCACCACATTCCACAATTTTGACCAGGACTTCCAGTTGCTTTAACGACGCTGGGCTGCTCATTTTTTCCTTTAATTCACGAGTGATTTCTTTAAACGGTACGAATGCGCTATTACATCGCTGGAAACAAGATGCCATTATTAATCGCAGAATACGCTGTACCGTACCAGATCACAACCAAACACCAAGGGGTGACCTGTCTCACACAAGTCACATACTATTGTTGAGAAAAATAAAAAAGTGACATAAGTCACATGAACAAAAAAGATAATAATAAGGAACTGAATATGTGGAAACGTCTAGAACCCTACAAGTCATCTTTTATTCTGTTATTTGCCTTAACGCTCGGGGGGATCGTCGGTATATACGCCCCCGATATTGCGTTGAAATTACAGGCAATCGGTAAGATATTCCTTAACCTGTTGTTTATGATCATCGTGCCTTTGGTCAGTGTCAGCGTGATGTCCTCAATCGCCGGCATGACCGACCTGAAAAAGCTCGGGCGCATCATGGGGGTGATTTTTGCCGTTTCCATTGTGATGGCGCTGATACCTGCAGCCGGTATCGTCGGCCTGGCCACCTTATTCAACCCTGCGCAGGGCGTCACCATTGAATTGGCTGAAAAGTTTAATGCTGGTGGCGGAGGCATGGACTTTGTCAGTATGGTGACCACCAACGACTTTGTCGGGCTGCTGTCCAAATCCAACATTCTGGCGCTGATTATCATGTCCGTGATTGCCGGCATCGCCATCGGCCAGTCGGGTGAGCAGGGCAAGCGGGTGTCAAACTCGCTCAACGATCTCAACACCATCATCATGAAGATTGTCTCTATCATCATGAAGGGCGCGCCAGTCGGGCTGGGCTGCTATTTTGCCTCCACCATGGCCAGCCAAGACTCGCAGTTGCTGGTCACCTTTGCCAGAGCGATTGGTCTGTTCTTTGCCGCTACGCTGCTGTACTACGTTTTTGGTTCCATCTTCTACTCCTGGATTGGTGGCGGCGTGCCTGCGATACGTGCCTTCTGGCGTAACGCCATCGAGCCTTCGGCCACCGCATTGGGCACCTGCTCCTCTCTGGGCACCTTGCCTGCCAATATCCGCGCTGCCAAAGCGATGGGGATTAATCCGGAAATCGTGGACATCTCCCTGCCGCTGCTGGTAAACCTGAATAAGGGCGGCGTGGCAATGATTGCGGCCCTGAAGATCGTGTTTATCTTCGCGGTGCTGGGGTTGGACTTCACGATGGAGACCTTCTTCCTGACGATGCTGATTTCCGTACTGTCGGCAATTATCGTCGGTGGCGTACCCGGCGGGGCTTTCCTGGGCGAGATCTTCATTGTCACCACGTTGGGGCTGCCGTTGGAAACCATCCCGATGCTGGTGGTGCTGGGTACTATAACCGACGCTCCGGCCACGCTGATCAACGTGATCCACGATCTGAACGCCGCACAAATTGTTGAACGCTTTGCGGGCAAAAAGCCGCAACCGGTCTCTGAAAACGCAAGTCTTACGGATGTAGCAGAAAAAATCGCGTAAGGGCCGCTGCATAGCCCTATTATTTTTGATTAACGATAAAAGCAGGCAAATTGTTATGACAGCTAAAAAAATAGAAACCGCCCTGGTCACCGCTGGCCGTAAGCCTCGATTCACCCAAGGATCGGTCAACCCGGTGATCCAACGCGCCTCTTCCTTAACCTTTAATACGGTGAAGGCCAAAAAGTTTGCCACCGCCAACCGTGCTAAAGGTGAGCTATTCTACGGGCGTCGCGGCACCCTGACGCATTTCTCATTCCAGGATGCGATGGCCGAGCTGGAAGGCGGGGTAGGCTGCTCGCTTTACCCTTGTGGGGCGGCGGCTGTCACTAATGCTATCCTGGCGTTTGTTGCCAGTGGCGACCATATCCTGATGACCGGAGCCGCCTATGAGCCGACGCAGGATTTCTGCAACAAGATCCTGAGCAAGCTGGGCGTGGCAACCACCTATTATGACCCGCTGATCGGTGCCGGGATTGCCGAGCTGATCCAGCCCAATACCAAAGTGCTGTTCCTTGAATCCCCAAGCTCTATCACCATGGAAGTCCAGGACGTACCGGCGATGGTGAAGGCGGCCCGGGCGGTGAACCCAGATATCGTCATCATGATTGATAACACCTGGGCGGCGGGCATTCTGTTCAAGGCGCTGGATTTTGACGTGGATATCTCTATTCAGGCCGGAACCAAATACATCATTGGCCATTCCGACGCCATGTTGGGTACCGCCGTGTCGAACGCTCGTTGCTGGGACCAACTGCGTGAAAACTCCTACCTGATGGGGCAAATGGCCGACGCGGATACCGCCTATAACGGTAGCCGTGGCCTGAGAACGCTGGGTGTGCGCCTCAAGCAGCATGAGATCAGCAGCATTGCCATTGCCGAATGGTTGGCGGCGCGGCCAGAGGTGGAGCGGGTCAACCATCCGGCGCTGCCTTCTTGTAAAGGGCATGAATTCTTCCAGCGGGATTTCAGCGGCAGCTGCGGGTTATTCTCTTTTGTGCTGAAAGCACGGCTGACCAATGAGCAGGTTGCCCACTATCTGGACCATTTTGAGCATTTCAGCATGGCCTATTCGTGGGGCGGGTTTGAATCGCTGATCCTGGCCAACCAGCCGGAAGAATTGAACGAGATCCGCCCGGCAGCCAAGGTGGACTTTAGTGGCACATTAGTGCGTGTTCATATTGGTTTTGAGAATATTGACGACCTGATCGCCGATCTGGAAGCGGGCTTTGCGCGTCTGAAGTGACCCCTCACCCTAACCCTCTCCCACAGGGAGAGGGGACCGACCGAGTGTGTTTGAAATTGTAGTCACTTACCTTGGCCCTGCTGGGCGCTATTACCTTTTTACTTCCAAAAGAGCAGAGGCTATCAGCTCCCTCTCCTTGGGGAAATGCAGAGGGGACTGTACATGCCACAGATTGACTATGATCGGTTTACATGTCACAGACTAACTCCCGCACCTGATAACAGCACTGAACTGGCTCCCTCTCCTTGGGGAGAGGGTTGGGGTGAGGGAGAATTCACCATGGCCAAACCAGAACATTTCAATCATCTTTCCCACACCGATTAGCGGCATTTAAACTGGCCAGGAATTTCTATTGAGAGAGGAAAGCCCCAGGTGTAGGCTAGCTTCACCTATCATCAATATGGCTTCAATGACAAGGATCCGTCATGTTGCAGAAAATCGTGCTGCTGTGCCTCGGGTTAGCCGCCAGCGTACTGGCGCAGGCCGATTGCACCCCGCAATCGCTTGAACGCCTCAATCAAGCCACCAGAAGCGCACTGACAGAGCTACAGGCCGTCAAGGAAGATGGGGAAGAGGGCGGTGATATTGCCGTTTCCTCCATTGCCCGCGAACAACTCCATAAGTACAAGGATGCCCTGGTGAAGGGGATCGATGGCCATCTCAGTTGCAGCCCCATAGACAGCGATGACGCCTCACTTCAGCAAGCGCTGTTGCCCATGGTTGCTTTGCCAATACAAGCGCCGGAATCGAACTTCTATGGCTCAGAGCCAGGTTTTGAAGTCACCCGCCAGCCTGAATTCCCCGATATTGTGCTGATCCGCAGTGGTTTCGCAATTCCTTGCGGCGACGACAATGTGCTGCTGGCCTATCAGCGGCGCGAGGGGAAATGGAGCCGCATTCTGCGCTGGCAAAGCGATGACTATCATAAGATTTCGGGTGCCTTTGGCGACAACTTTACCTACCACCTGATCCCTTCCCCACAGCCAGCCACAACGCCTAGAATGGTAGTGGCACAGGGTACGCCCTGGTGCACGTCTCGGTGGAGCGTGTTTCAGCTCAACTTGATTGAATTGGCAACGCAGAATGCGGAACAGCGCACGTTATTCCACACCCAGGAAGATTATGTCCGTTTTACGGACGACGACACGCCGGCCCTACGTGTTAAAACTACTCCGCAAGGATTTGAAGTGCGGGCAGAGGTAGGCATGTTGGATTCGGACGTGATGACGCGCCAAGGAATCTTCCGCTATCGCATCAATGGCGAGCGGGTAGAGCGGATTCAACCAGCGGCTATGAACGGGCGCGATTTTGTGGATGAATGGCTACAGGTTGACGACGAGACGGCGAACCGCTGGAGTATGCCACAGGCCGCCAGCGCATTGGCAGAACAACACCTGTTGTTGAAAAACCGCTATGGCAACTACGGAGCGGTACGGTTATGCAAGGGTAAGCCGGAGCGTTATCAGGTCGAAATGCTGTTTAGCGCACGCGATGCATCCCACTTAACACCTGCGGTTGCGGAGCAACAGGCCTATTTTATTATTCAGCCGATTGTCGGCGGTTTTATGATGGAGGCCGTTTCCGCGCAGGCCGATCCTGAATGCGCTAGCCGGGATATTATGGTGAGTCAGTGACCGCGAAATAAAACGGCCAGCAAAGGCTGGCCGCGTTCGATCGCACCGGGTTGCCGATTAACGGCGAACGGCGATGGCTTCGATCTCGATTTTCACGTCTTTTGGCAAACGTGCCACTTCAACGCAAGAACGCGCTGGGAACGAGGCGTTGTGCTCGGTGAAGAACGCTTCATAGGCCGCGTTAACGGTAGCGAAGTCGTTGAGGTCTTTGACGAAAACGGTAGTTTTAACGATGTCGCCCACTTTCAGGCCCGCGGCTTCCACGATCGCCTTCACGTTGGCC
Organism: Serratia sp. NCCP-200; assembly: GCF_059697885.1. NCBI lineage: Bacteria > Pseudomonadati > Pseudomonadota > Gammaproteobacteria > Enterobacterales > Yersiniaceae > Serratia > Serratia sp. NCCP-200. Next base: position 30,017 of record NZ_BAAKUJ010000010.1, on the reverse strand, counting down.
AATGACTGGCGCGCCTGAGCGGCTACGTCATCGGGTACGGCACCGGTTTTCGGATCGACCGGGATCTGGCCGGAGGTGATGATCATGCTGCCCAGGTCAACGCCCTGCACGTAAGGACCAATGGCGGCTGGCGCGAGTTCAGTGCTGATATTACGTGACATTTTTTCTCCTGATATCCTGTTGTTGTTCAAACGGCGAGTCGGCCCGCCGTAAACTCACATGGACGCAGCATGCAGCGCCCCTACGACGCACCATTATAAAGGGTGCCCGCCAGATTGACAGCGCCACCACCCCAATTTTAGTCCGTCTGTAACACCACCTGATGATCGAACTCTTTCTCGCAGTAACGGCACTTCAGGTGCACTTCCCCGGCATGGGATTTGACGCTGAAACTGGAGGCTACCGGCTCGCTGCGGCTGATGCAGTTGCTGTTCGGGCAGGTCAGTACGCCGTCGATATGATCCGGCAGGCTGAGCGTCAGCTTGCGCACCACTTCATAGTTATCGATACGATTGACGGTAGCCTTGGGCGCGTACATCGCCAACTGGTTGGCCTGCTGCTCGGTCAGGAAGGTGTTCTCGATCTTGATCAGATCCTTGCGGCCCAGCTCTTTGGAGGGCAGGTTCAGGCCGATGGTGATGCGCTGATCGGTGGCGGTCAGTTTGAACAGCGAGAGCAGCTTAAAGCCGATTTGCGCCGGAATATGGTCGATCACCGTGCCGCACTTAATCGCTTCAACCTGGAGTTTGTTATCGTGAGTCATGACGGTTCCCCCTTTAAAGAGCCAATTCTGCGTTTAAAACCAGTGCCAACAGCGCCTGACGGGCGTAAATACCGTTGCCTGCCTGTTGGAAATAGTGGGCATACGGTGTCTTGTCCACCTCAATGGCAATCTCATCGATGCGCGGCAGCGGATGCAGCACCTTCATGTTGTCACGAGCACCGGCCAAGTCAGACGCACGCAGGATGAACTGCGCCTTCACGTTGGCGTATTCGGAAGGATCCAGGCGCTCTTTCTGCACGCGGGTCATATACAGAATATCCAGTTCCGGCACCACTTCTTCAATGCTGTTGTGGCGGCTGTAGGAGATGCCTTTCTCGTCCAGCATCTTCAGGATATAGCTCGGCATTGCCAGGGCGTCTGGCGCGATGAAGAAGAAGTGGTTCCCTTCATATTTTGCCAGCGCCTGGGTGAGTGAATGCACGGTGCGGCCATATTTCAGGTCGCCGACCATGGCGATATTGATATTGCTCAGTCGGCCCTGGGTTTCCTGGATGGTGAACAGATCCAGCAGCGTTTGGGTCGGATGCTGGTTCGAGCCGTCACCGGCATTCAACACCGGGATACCGCCAGAGAATTCAGCGGCCAGACGGGAAGCGCCTTCCTGCGGATGACGCATCACGATGGCATCAACGTAGGTGCTGATCACCGAGATGGTATCGGCCAGCGTTTCGCCCTTTTTGCCGAGGGAGGTGTTGCTGCTGTCGGAGAAGCCGACCACCGAAGCCCCCAGGCGCTGGATGGCGGTCTCAAACGACAGGCGGGTACGCGTAGACGCTTCAAAGAAGCAGCTGGCGATCACCAGGTGTTTGAGCAGCTCCGGCTGCGGGTTAGCTTTCAGGCTGGCGGCGGTGCTGAGCACCAGCTCCAGATCTTCACGGCTGAGATCGTTAATAGAGATGATGTTCTTGCGATACAGCGGATTGGCCATGTTCACTCTCCTCGACTCGTGCCCTTGGCGCGGGGCTTTTCAATGTAATAGCAATGCTTTGGACAAAAAAAAGCCCCTCAACGAGGGGCTTTAAATGATGGTTCATGCAACAGGGGAAATAACGGCAGTTGCCCGCCGATTGGCTGGCGGTTTTGTCGAGTGTGGCGAACAAAACAAAGGTCGTTTTTCATGCTTTCTCCTGGCAAATTGTCGCGCATTATACTCGCGCTTTTTTTCTCTGCAAGGGTAAAAACACCACTTTTTGCGATTTCGCAATCGATTGGCTTGGCGATTACCGCTGCGAGTAGAACTCGGTGTCAGGTTGTTTGACCATGTTGCCGGTAGCGCTTAATCCCGCATATGCTCACCGGCCTGTAAGGCAGCCCGGTCGTAATGCTGCACGATGTGGCCGTTCTCCATCAGGGCGGCGCGTTCGGACATATGGGCGATCACGTCACCGTCGTGGCTGACCAGCAGATAGGTCATGCCATGCTCGCGTTTCAGGTGGTTGAGCAGGTTGAGGATCTCCGTCTGCACCGACATATCCAGCGCCGAGGTGGGCTCATCCAACAGCAGAAGCTTAGGCCGCAGCAGCAAGGCACGGGCGATAGCGACGCGCTGGCGCTGGCCACCGGAAAGCTGGTGGGGATAGCGTTGTGCCGTGGCCGCGCTCAGCCCTACCTGCCGCAAGGCTTCGTCGATCCGCGCTGCAATGTGTTTTTCACCGTGGATCTTCAACGGTTCACCCAGCGTACGGGCAATCTGATGTTGCGGATGTAACGAAGCATAGGGATCCTGGAACACCATCTGCACGTCGCGGCGTAATTGGCCGGTGAAGCGTTGCTGTGGTTGCAGAGGCTGGCCGAGCAAGCGTATTTCTCCACGCCATTCACGTTGCAAACCGGCCAGCACGCGCAGCACGGTAGACTTGCCACAGCCGGAAGCGCCAATCAGGCTGAAGGTTTCCCCGGCCTCGACGCCAAAGCTTACCGACTCCACGGCGATCTTATGGCCGTTGCCCTGGGGGAAGCTGACCTGCAAGTTTTCAATTTCAATCAGCGCCATGTTCGCTCCGGGTAAAATCGATGCTGCGATCCAGCACTGGCAGATCCTGGCCGTAGGTGCTGGCATTGGGGCGGCAGGCCCACAGTGTGCGGGTGTAAGGATGGGTGGCTAGCGGCAGGTTGGCCGCGATCCCTTGATCCACCAGCTTGCCCTGATACATCACCAACACCCGATCGCAGCGCTCGGCCACCAGCGGCAGATCGTGGCTGATCAGCAACAGCCCCATGTTACGGCGCGTGGTTTGTTCGACGATCAGATCGAGGATCTGATTACGCAATCTGGCATCCAGCGCCGAGGTTGGCTCATCGGCAATCAGCAGTTGCGGATCGTTGACCAGCGCAATCGCCAACATCGCACGTTGCCCCATGCCGCCGGAAAGCTGGCCGGGGTAGCTGTGATAGAGGCTCTCCGGCAAGCCGACGGCGGCCAGTGAGTTCAGCACACGCTCATGGCGATCGGCCCGGGTTAGTGCGTTGTGCAGCACCAGCGATTCTTCGATCTGCTTACCAATGCTGCGAACCGGATTCAATGCGTAGCGTGGATCTTGCAGCACCATGGCGATTTTGGCGCCGCGTACCTTGTTCCATTGGCGTGGCTGCAGCTTCAGTAAATCGTTCTCACGATAGTGCAGCTTATCGGCGGTGACTATGCCCGGTTTACGCACCAGCCCCATCAGGGCGCGGGCGGTCATGGATTTGCCAGAGCCGGACTCCCCCACCAGCGCCACTTTCTCCCGGCCAATGCTGAAAGAAAGGCTATCTACCACCTTGTGGCCGTTAAATTCGATACTCAGGTTCTGTGCTGTCAGCAGTGGTTCAGTCATGATGCGGATCCAGTAAGTCGCGCAGGCCGTCGCCCAGCAGGTTAAACGCCAGGCTGCTGATCAGGATCGCACAGCCAGGGATCGCGGCGATCCACCACTGATCGAAGATCACCTGCATACCATCGGCCACCATCGATCCCCATTCCGCCATCGGCGGCCGGGCACCTAGCCCTAGGAATCCCAGCCCGGCGGCGGCCAGAATAATCCCTGCCAGATCCAGTGCTAGCCGGACGACGGCAGAGGGCAGGCACATGGGTAGAATATGGCCCCACAGCAGGCGCGGCCCCTGAATGCCCATCATCTCAGCGGCGGCCAGGTAGTCGCTTTTACGCAGCAGTTGGATCTCGGCTCTGGCTTGGCGGGCATAGGCGGGCCAGGTGGTGAGTGCTAACGCCAGCGCACCGTTGACCAGCCCAGGGCCGAGCATCGCCACAAAGGCGAAGGCCAGGATCAGCCGTGGCATCGACATCACCACGTCGGTAAAACGCATCAGCACGCGCTCCAGCCAGCCGCCGTAATAGCCGGATAGCACGCCAATAAGCAGGCCGAGCGGCAGGGTGATGGCCGTGACCAACAGCACCAGCCCAAGGGTTGGTCGGGTGCCGTAGATCAGGCGGGAAAGCACGTCGCGGCCATAGCTGTCGGTGCCAAGCCAGTGGCCAGCTCCTGGCGGCAATAGGCGGTTGGCAGCGTTTTGCCAGTTGGGATCAACAGGTGCCAACCAAGGCGCGAAGAGCGCTATCAGCACCAGTAACAGCAGAATGGTGGCTCCGCAGGTGGCGGAAGGCGAACGTTTAAGTAGTGTCATAGTCATTGGCGCGCCCTCGGATCAAGCACACGCACCAGCAGGTCGGTGAGGTTGTTGATAATCACAAAGCACAGGCCAATCAGCAGCGTGCCGCCCATGATGGCGGTGGTGTCCCCGGCAAACAGCGCAGTGGTCAGATAGCGGCCAATACCCGGCCAGGAGAACACGGTTTCGGTCAATACCGCCCCCTCCAGCATGCTGGTATAGGCAAGAGCGATCACCGTCAGCAGGGTGCCGCTGATATTGGGCAGCACGTGGCGGAACATGATGCGCATTTCGCTGGCCCCTTTGGCGCGCGCCAGGGTGATGTACTCTTTATTCAGTTCGCTCAGGCAGGCGGAACGGGTCAGGCGGGTAATGCTGGCTAACGAATAATAAGCCAGCAGGCAAACCGGCAGCACCAGATGTGCCAACGCATTGCGCACGGCCCCCGCATCGCCGGAAAGCCAGGTATCAATCAGCGCGAAGCCGGTTTTGGCCTCCACGGTGTATTGGTAGATATCGTCTAACCGGCCCGGCCCAGCGCTCCACTGTAGCTTGGCGTAGAACAGCAACAGCATCAGCAGCCCCAGCCAGAAGATGGGTACCGAGTTGCCGAGGAGGGTAATAAAGCGCACGCCGATATCCAGCTTGCTGCCGGCAAAACGCGCACACAAGATGCCAGCCAGCACGCCGAGCGGGGCACCAATCACCAACGAGAGCGTGGCCAGTTCCAACGTGGCCGGGAAGGCATGCAGCAAATCCAGCAACACTGGCTGGCCGGTGGCGCTGGCGGTGCCGAGATCGCCATGGGCCAGTCGTTCCAGATAGTGCCAGAACTGCACCGGCAAAGAGCGATCCAGGCCAAGCTGCTGTTTTACCTGCTCATAGGTGGCGGCGCTGGCGTGATCGCCGACGATCTGCAACACGCGATCCACCGGCGACAGCGCAGACAGTAAGAAGGTGATCAACAACAGGCCGAATAGGGTCAGCGCCAGCGTGAGCAGCCCCTGAGCCAATCCCCAAAGACGACGCCGGGAACGGCTTCCCGGCGTGGATTTTATTGCTACCGACATGGCAATCCTGATTATTTGCTAACGCGATCGTAATAGACCATATCCGCATTCAGGCCCTGTTGATAGCCTTTGACGTTATCGCGCAGCACCACCTGCGTTTTAGCCTGATCGATAAACACATACGGTGAGCTACGCTGCAATTCCTGCTGCATCGCGGTATAGAGCGCGGTGCGTTTGGCCGGATCGGCTTCTGCGACTGCTGCCAGAGTTTGTTTGCTCAACTCAGGGATCTGCCAGCTGTTCAGCCCGGCTACCGTGCTGCTTTTGCCATCGTTATAGGCGAAGGCGCTGGCGTTGGAGTGCGCATCGAAGTAATCCGGGATCCACAAGCGGATCGCTGCCTGATGCTGCTTGGCGCGTACGCGGGCATAGACCTGGCTACCGGCTGCGGGCAATAGATCGAGCTTCACGCCGCCTTGGGCAAAGCTGGCTTGTAGCGACTGGGCGATGGTGATGAACGGCGGTTTGTTTTCCACGTCCAGCGTCAGGCTGGCGTTGGTGATCCCGGCTTTTTCCAGGATCGCCCTGGCTTTGGCCGGATCGAAACTGAACGGGTTATCTTCCAGCGCTCCCGGCAGGCCGACCGGCAGGAAGCTTTGATGGACGAAGTATTGCCCTTTCAGCAGATCCTTGGTGATGCCCTGATAATCCACCAGATAGCGGGCCGCTTCCCAGAAGGCCGGGTTCTTCAGCAGCGGGTTGGCGGTATTTCCGGTGTTGAACACCAGATAGTTCTGCTCGGCGGAAGGGATTTCCAGCACCTTCACACCCGCCAGGCTTTTCAGCGCGGCGGTTTGATCCGGGCCGAGTTCACGCGCCACGTCGGCATCCCCTTGCTGGATCAGCAGGCGGCGCGCGCTTGGGTCTGGCACGTTTTTGATAATGATGTTGCTTAGCAGTGGCTTATCGCCCGGTGAAGTTGGGTTGGCATCCAGCACGATCGCCTGGTGCGGCTGGTAAACCCGCATCTTGAACGGGCCGCTGCCCGCAGAGTGCATCTTCAACCAGGCGTTGCCGAAGTCGTCACCCTTCACGTTAGGCTGCACGGCTTTGCTGTCGACGATTGAGGCGATCGGCGTCGAGAGGATATTCAGGGCCACCGCCGGGCTGACGTCTGCCGTCCAGCTCAGTTGTACGGTATGGTCGTCGATCTTTTTCAGCTGTTGTTCGATGTTGTCCGGTTGCCAGCCGAGCACGTTGAGAATAAACGCTGGTGACTTGTTCATCTTTACCGCGCGGGTATAAGAGAAAATCACGTCGTCGGCGGTCAGCGGGTTACCGGAGGAAAACGCTGCCTGTGGGCGCAGCTTGATCGTCAGAGTCTTGGCGGCGGCATCATCCTGCCAGCTTTCGGCCAGCACCGGGATCACTTTGGCTGGATTATCACGATCGGCCTGCACCAGACGCTGATAGAGGCTGGGTACGGTCTGGATGCTGGAGAGCTCATTGGCCTCCGCCGGATCCAGGCTGACAATATCATCCAGTGATTGCACTACCACCAGCGTATTCGGCGGCGTGGCGGCCAGTGCAGTGGTGGAGAGGGCGGCAAGAATAAACAGCGGCAAGACTTTGGCTTTCATAGACGTTTTCCCTTAAATGTGCCGGTAAACCAGAACGGAGAAGAGGTTGTTCTCATTAGTTTTTTACGGCATTTCCGCCGCCAGAATGCCACGGTAGAACGTTGGTAAAAAACAGGCAAAGGCCAATAAGTTATTAACAATAACGAAAAAGACTATAGAGCCAGAAGGGGGGATTAACCAGAAAAAACCCTTCAATAAGAAGGGTTTTTGGAGAGGGCGATTTACAGGGTTTTGCTCAGCGTGGCGACCATCACGGCCTTAATGGTGTGCAGGCGGTTCTCTGCCTGATCGAACACGATGCTGTGCTCCGACTCGAACACCTCGTTGGTCACTTCCATACCGCCGTGCATGCCATACTGCTCGGCCATCTGTTTACCCAGAGTGGTTTGATCGTCATGGAATGCTGGCAGGCAGTGCAGGAACTTCACCTGTGGGTTGCCGGTCAGTTTCACCATCGCCATATTCACCTGATACGGCCTGAGCAGGGCAATCCGCTCCTGCCAGACTTCTTTGGCTTCTCCCATGGAAACCCAAACGTCGGTATACAGGAAATCGGCACCTTGCACACCTTCGGCAATATCTTCCGTCAGGGTGATTTTACCGCCGGTCTGCTGCGCCAGCGCCTGGCATTCTGCGACCAGCTCGGCCTGCGGCCAACAGGCTTTTGGCGCGACCAACCGCAGATCCATACCCACCAGCGCGGCGGCTTCCAACAGGGTGTTGCCCATATTGTTACGTGCATCGCCAATGTAGGCGAATTTCACCTCGCTCAACGCTTTCCCCGGCAGGTGTTCACGCACGGTGAGCAGATCCGCCAGCAACTGAGTTGGGTGGAACTCATTGGTCAGGCCATTCCACACCGGCACGCCAGCGTGTTCTGCCAAGGTTTCCACCAGGCACTGGCCAAAACCGCGATATTGAATACCGTCGTACATCCGGCCCAGCACGCGGGCGGTGTCTTTCATCGACTCTTTATGGCCGATCTGGCTGCCACTTGGGCCAAGGTAGGTCACCTGAGCGCCCTGATCGAATGCGGCAACTTCGAAAGAGCATCGGGTACGGGTGGAGTCTTTTTCGAAGATGAGCGCAATGTTCTTGCCTTGCAGATGGCGGGTTTCCTGGCCTTGCTTTTTGGCCTGCTTCAAATCGGCGGCCAACTGCAGCAAAGACTGGATCTCACTGGGGGTAAAATCCATTAATCTCAAAAAGTGACGACTGTAGAACGGGTTCATCTGGCTCATCTCCGTAAATCCCTATCGTTTTGATTGAATTTAAATTCACTTTATATGTATGAATATTCAATTTCAACCCCAAGGCAGAAATCTTTCACGTTTATCGTGGCAGCGGTGACAGCGGTGTGTGAAAATAGAAGTAACGAAGCCCATTTTATTGAGGATAGAGGCATGGCAAACCGCGAATTGCTGGAAGAACAACGTGAAGAGACCCGCCTGATCATCGAAGAACTGCTGGAAGACGGCAGCGATCCGGATGCGCTCTACACCATCGAGCACCATTTCTCTGCCGAAAAGTTTGAAGTTTTGGAGCAGGCCGCCGTGGAAGCCTTCAAGTTGGGCTACGAAGTGACCGATGCCGAAGAGCTGGAAGTGGAAGATGGCTCCATGGTGATGTGCTGTGACGTGATCAGCGAAGTTGCGCTGAATGCCGAGCTGATCGACAGCCAGGTAGAACAACTGGTGGCACTGGCAGAAAAATGCGGTGTCAATTACGACGGTTGGGGCACCTACTATGAAGATCCGAACGGTGAAGAAGGCGACGACGAAGAAGACGGCGACTTTATCGATGAAGACGACGACGGCAAACGTCATTAATTAAATCCTGCGGGCTGGCGCAAGCTGGCCCCTGATAGAACCCGATGAAATACCAATCACTGTTATCCCCGATTTTAAACTTCCTGCACTGCGAAACCCCGGATGGATGGATCGAAGCGGCCCGTCGCCCGGAAAACCTGCCACTGTTGCTAACTGACCACCTGGTATGCGAGCTGAAAGCGGCGCAGACCGGCATGTGGCTGATCCGCCGCTATGTGGCAGACAAAGAGAGTGGAGATGCCCTGCTGGCACTGCTCAGGCCCTATGAGGCGTTTGTGCACGAGGCGCAGGAAGTACCAGAAGAGCTGTTCCGCCAGAGCGCGTTTACCAGGAAGATCCTGCCGAAGAATGGCTCGGCCTATGGCCAGGATCTGGTCGACAAGATGGTGTTGTTGATCAAAGAAGAGCTGCATCACTTCTCGCAGGTGCTGGAGATCATGCAGGCCCGGCAGATCCCTTATAGAAAGATCACCGCCAGCCGCTATGCCAAAAGCATGATCCGCGAGGTGCGCACTCACGATCCGGCTACCCTGATCGATAAGCTGATCTGCGGCGCGTATATCGAAGCCCGCTCCTGCGAACGCTTCGCCAAGCTGGCCCCGTTCCTGGACGATGAGCTGAACCGGTTTTACGTCTCGCTGCTGCGTTCCGAAGCCCGCCATTATCAGGATTACCTGACGCTGGCAGAGCAAATTGCCGGCGGCGATATCAGCGAACGCGTGGCTTTTTTTGGCCAGTTGGAGGCGGAACTGATCCGCTCACCGGACACCGAGTTCCGCTTCCACAGCGGCGTGCCGGTGGCGTAAAGTCTCACGATCCGGCCCTTCCCATCTAGAGGCGAGGCCGGTCAGGTTACTACCGAAAATCGGAGTACAACTGCTGGCCACGGTAGCCAATACGTTGTGAGAGCTCCAGCGCGGTGTCAGAGATCATTTGCCCCAATGCGGCGATTTTTTCGGGTTGCTGGTTAATTTTGTTAAACAGGCTGGCGACGCTGATAGCGGCGTAGACCTTGCCCCGAAAGTTATAGACTGGAGCGGCAAGGCAGAACACCTCGGCATTATGTTCGCGATCGTCAACGGCATAACCCTGCTGGCGTGCCTGATTTAAAATTGCGAAAAATTTCGCTTCATCAGTCACGGTATATGGCGTAATCGCCTGCAACCCGCCGGTGCGGGCCAGAATGGTTTTAACCTCATCGTCAGGCAAGGTTGCCAGGATCGCTTTACCCAGCCCGGTGCAGTACAGCGGGTTGTTCGAACCAATTCTGGCGGAGGTTCTGACGGAGTTGGGGCTTTCCACTTTATCGAAATAAACCAACTCATCGTTATTGAGCAACGCCAGAAACACGGTTTCCCCCGCGATTTCGGCGAGCTTTTCCAGCATTGCATGTGCGACGTTGTGGAAAGGCGTTTGCTCCAGGTAACAGGCCCCTGTCTGGAACAGTTTTACGCCCAGCTTGAACGACTTCTGCTTTTCGTTGGCTTGCTCCAGATAACCTTTATCGAGCAGGGTGTAGAGAATATCAAAGGTGGTGCTCTTGGGGATGCCCAGTTGCTTGCTGATTTCGGTAATGGTCAGTTCGCTTTTGCTTGCTGCGACCAACTCCAGCATATCCAACGCCCGGGCAACCGAACGATTTATCTTTTCAGACACGGGCTTACCTCACCGTTATTGTTATAGCTGGCAGTATAACGAGGTAGCGAGGGTGAATACAGATCTGCTAAATAATAACCAAGCTACGGCTGTTCACCGTAGCTTGTCTGCCCTGATGTCAGGACCGTTTTCCCTCATGAAATGCCTGGATAAAGGCTTGTGCCTGTTGGGTGATGGCCGCCCAGTTGCCTGCCTCAATCCATTGTTTATTAGTCAGTGCGCTCCCCACCCCCATTGCAAACGCACCGGCCTTGGCAAATTTGCGGGTATTTTCAAGCGTAATCCCGCCAACCGGGATCATCGATAGGTTATCCAACGGCCCTAACACCTCTTTCATATAGTCAACGCCGAGGCTATTGGCTGGGAACAGTTTTAACAGATCTACCCCCAGGCGGCAGGCCTGCAAAATCTCTGATGGGGTCATCACCGCAGGGATCATCAGGCGTTGCTTTTCGTGCACCATCATCACCACATCGGGGTTGAAATCGGGGGAGAGGACAAAGTCGGCACCGGCGTCCAGCACCAACTGTGCCATTACCGGGTTTAATACCGTCCCCGCGCCTACACACATTCTGTCTCCCATCTCCTGCTTAAGCGCGCTGATGCTTTCCAGGTGCCGGGTCGAGTTACAAGTGACCTCAATGACTCGGATGCCGCCGTCATACAGTGCATTGGCAAGGGGGATAATGCCCTCGGGCGCGACGCCACGAACGATGGCAATCATGCCGGTTTCTTCTATGGCGCGGATCACGCGTTGTTTAATCATGGATAACCTCTTGGGAAATATCAGGGAGCGGGCCCCCTGATGACATCAATCCGTTACGGTCACCGGTTCTTTGACGATGAACCAATAACACAGTGCAGCACAGGCTGCGATAATCCCACCGCTGACAAAGGCCAGGGTGTATGAGCCAGTGACATCGGCAATCAGCCCGGTCACCAGCGGTGATAACGATCCGGCAAAATAGCCACCGAAGTTCTGGATGCTGCCAACCGAAGCCACCATGGACGCCGGGGCGACATCGCCAGGTAATGCCCAGCCAGTGGCAGAAAGTGAAGAGAGCAGCGCCATGGCAATCACCAGCAAGGTCAGGGTGGCAGAAAGGCTATCCACCATTGGCACCGCAATAACAGCGACGCCGGCCAGCAGTGCAGAGACGCTGATGGTGACGCGCTTGGCTTTTAAGGATTCGGTGAAAATCTGTTTATCCACCAGCCATTTGGAGATGTAACCACCGGCAATGGCACCGACAATCCCACCGAAATAGGGAATACTGGCGTAGATGCCTAATTCCTTGAACTGGATATTTTGGGTTTTCATTAAATAGAGCGGTAAGAAGGTGGTGAAAATATTCATCATCCACACATAACAGAACCAACCTAAAATCATTCCCCAGATACAGCGATATTTAAACAGGCCGCCCCAGCTGATTTTTTCAGCATCACCCGTCAGTTTTTGTGCTGTGCCGCCGCCGCCTTCTTTAATATAATCCAGCTCTTCTTTGGTAATGTTTGGGTGCCGCTCTGGCTGGTGATAGGCGAAGATAAAAAACACAACGAAAACAAAACCTATTGCTCCGGCAATATAAAACAGCGCACGCCAACCGAATGGCACAATAATAGCGACCAGGATCGGCGGAGCGATGGCTGGCCCCCATTTGGACGCGGCATCCCAGAACCCGGTTGCCAACGCACGTTCACTTTTTGGGAACCATGAGGCGGTAATTTTTGCCGCACCCGGCCAGCATGGGGCTTCGGTGATCCCCAACAGTCCACGGGCAAAAATCAGCGTCACCATACTGCTACATGCACCGGTTAGCATGGTGGCACCGCTCCATAAGCCGACGGCCCAACCGTACACTTTTTTCGGGCCGAAGCGGTCAACCAGCCAACCGGCCGGGAGTTGGCAAAGCGCGTAGATCAGCGCAAAGACCGAGCCCAGCAATCCGATATCCGTATTCGATAATTCAAGTTCTTTCATCATGTCGGGCGCAGCAATGGAGAGGCTGGCACGATCGAGGTAGTTGACAATACCGCCAATCAATAAGAGGAATACAACAAACCAGCGCTTATTTCCTCGTTTTTTTGTTATAACTTTTTCATTAACGATGGTGTTCATAATCAGACCTTTTAATTTTGTGTAGGATACAAAGGAATTAAATAATCTGTCGGTGGTGAGCCAGGGCAAATAATCCAGAACTGGAAAGTGAACGATCTACCGATGCCAGGGTAACTTCCCCGTTAAACCACGGGTCATTTTCAATGAGGGTAGCGAAGGCGAATTTAAGCGTGTCTTTGCCGCATACCACGACGTGAGTATCCGGGGTAACCGTAAAGGCCTCGCTATTTTTGACCGCCTGCAGGTCATCTTGTAGCACGGCTCCTAACAGGACATTGGCTTTCTGGTTGAGCGTAAGTTGGCTGAACATATCCAGAACGCGTACAGAGAAACAGGTGCGGGACAAACCCGTTTGCCGACATTGGTTCGCCCCTTGCAGCAGGGCTGGGGCCTCAATCTCTTGGGCGAATTGCCGATCCAGGGAGTTGGCCAGGATCGTATGCCGGGTAATCACGTCCAGCAGTTCACCCCCGAGAGTTGTGACACAACCTTCGATGCGGTCCTGCGCATCTATCTTGACGAACTTAGAGTGCGAACCCGGCAACACGATCAGCGCCGGACCGTGGATGTCCAGGCTGGCGAGTACACCGATAGCTTCCGTCTCTTCGCCACGCATCATGTCCATCTGCTCGGCATTACCCAGCGTGACGGCAGAATCATGATTGCGAACGCCTGGTACAAACCAGATAGGTTCCTCGGCGATCTCTGGCAGATTGGCGCAGACCATGCCTTGGGCCAGTTCGCCAAGCCCGGCAGGTGCCAACAAATGCGGAATTTCGCATAATCCCACGTTGGAGGTGATCATACCCGATGATAGGTAAACCACGCGTTCAGCCGCCGGTATCGCGGCCAGATTTTTGGCTTCCTGAACGGCTTCGCGGACGCCATTCATCAGCGTTGCAGTACTGCCAGAGATGGCGGTATCGCGTACGCCGATGGGGCGTGCCGCTTCTGCCAACAGCCGTTCGTCTTGCCAGGCACATACCCTGGTGTTGGTGGTGCCGGTATCGATAGTGATTATATACATATCATTCTCGTTATTATTATCAGCGTAGGGTGCGGAGTGTATTAGCAATAGCGCTGGCGCCGGTTATCGCTAACAGATCTATTTGCTGTTCATCGGAAATTATTCGCTGTGGGCTATCTATTTTTAACTGCTGTCGAATAACGTGCTGGTAAATCTCACAACGTTTCGCATGGCCAATTAAAAATATCTCGCCATGGAAATTAAACCCCTGGTGTTGGGCATTGATGAAAACGTTGATATCGTCGCCTGCCATGGCGCTTTCAAGGAACAGTTTGCGTTGCGGCGCAGTGGTCGGAAACGCGAATTGTAAGAATCGGCTCATTAATATTGTGCGTAATAAACCGCTCTCCTGCACGGCCTGGCAGGCGGCATCAATAATCTGCGGTTCTATTTTTGCCTGCGCCTCTTCTTCTGGCGTGGTGGCAACACTGGCTGCGACAAAGGTCTGCTTCAGGATTGCTGCATACACCTGGCCGCTTAAGGAGGTAATACTGCCGGCAATTTTCCCCTGTTGATTAATCGAAATCAGTTTGGTGGTGGAACCCAGCTCGATCAGGATACAGGGGAGCTTGGGCTGATAGCCCAACAGCAACCCGACAGCCTGAGTCTCTTCACCCCGCATCAGGTCAATACCGCTGAGATTTTCCCATGAGGGAGTCGTCTGGTTACGAACGCCAGGTATCAGCATGACGGGAATATCCAACGCCAGGAGTTCATTGGCAGCAAATGGCACAGTATGCCGTGCCAATTCGTCAATCCCGACCGGTGCAACCAGATGGGGAACCTCATGCAAACCCAGGTTTGACGTGATCATGCCTGAGGCAATAATAAAGGTGATATCCTGCTGAGCCTTACCGTTTCTTGCCAACAATTCGGTTACGCCACGCACCATCGCCTGACGTAATAGATTATTATTTCCATGAGTGACGGTGGAGTTGACCCCTTCGCCGATTGTGATCTTGTCAATAATCTTATTGTCGGTGAATGCCAGCAGATAAATACGTGTCGTGGACGAACCTGAATCAATGACAATAAACATGCTCACTCCTTTAAATAGCGCAGTTGAGGCTGATGTTTTTCATTAAAGGCTACGTTGTAAAATGTCACGCAAGGTGTCGGCATCCGGCACTCGCGGATTATTCTCCAGCACCACTTTCATGGTGGTTTGCACGTTATTGATGATCCAGTCGAAGTGCTCTTCTTTCACCCCCAGTTCAGTCAAGGAAGGGAGCATATTGACTGATGACAGTAATGACGTGACGGCCTGTACGCTGCTGTAAGCGGCTTCTTCAAGGCTCATATCGCGAGTATCCACCCCCATGGCGTAGGCAATGGCGGCAAATTTTTCAGGAGCGGCCGACCAGGTGTATTCCATAAAAGCAGGATAAACCGCGGCGATCCCTTCAGCGTGTACGACGTCCAGCAGTCCGCCCATTGGATGTTGCAGAGCATGTGGCAGCGCCGTACCGGCACAGTCGATGGCCATTCCGGCAAGCGTACTCGCCACGCAAACCTGTTCCCATGCCGCCAAATCGGTCACATTGGCATACACGCGTGGCAGGTTCTGTGTCAGCAGGGTAATCGCACGCAGCGAGAGCATTTCACTGATTGGGTGGGCATTCCGGGAGATATATGACTCCAGGGCATGGAACAAGACGTCGGCACCTGGCCCGGCGATCACGCGTTTTGGCAGCGTGAGCATCAGTTCGGGGTCAACAATCGAGGCGACCGGGTAGATTAACGGGTTAACCAAGCCTTTTTTATCATGGGTTTCCGGGTTGGTGAACACGGCGGTACGGTTAGCCTCGCTGCCGGTGCCAGCGGTGGTCGGCACCAGGATATTTGGCAGCGCGTTCTGTGCCTGGGTTTTGCCAAACACATAATCCCAGATGCTGCCTGGATTGCAGGCACAAAACGCGATGCCTTTGGCCATATCCATTGCGCTGCCACCACCAATACCAATCACCAGATCGCATTGTTCCTGGCGTGCCATTTCAGCACCGGCTTCCACCAGTGTGGAGAGCGGGTTTTGCATAAATTTGTCATAGACGGCAAATGCCACCCCGGCGGCAGCCAGGGTTTCCTGCGCCCGAGCGAGTAGGCCTGTGGACTTGGTGTTATCGGAAACGACCAACAGTGCTTTCTTCCCGTACTGTTGAGCGATGCTACCAAGCAGTGCAAATTTGCCTGGACCAACGTGAAGTTTGACAGGGTTGTTGAAGATAAAGCTGTTCATTAGTTATCCTTTTTGTCCGCATATTCGGATCGCGTTCGCTATTGTGATTATATTGGCCGTGTTTCATCCTTCATTCAACCCTTTTTGCTGGATTAATGAGCGCAATCACATTTTTTCTGGTTGTTGGTGAATATGGCGGGAGGTAAACAGGGGGGATTTTTTAACGTGATTTGCAGCAATGGTTAGCTGACAGCAAGCCAACATCGGCTTGCCGTCTATTTGGCTATTGGCCCAATATCAAATCCACTGCCTTTTCGGCCAGCATAATGGTGGGGGCATTGGTGTTGCCGCTGGTGACCTGCGGCATCACCGAACAGTCGACCACCCGCAGGTGCTCAAAGCCATGCACTCGTAGCTGCAAGTCGGTCACCGAGTCATCCGTATTTTTCCCCATCCGGCAACTACCCACTGGGTGATAGACCGTCTTGCAGAAGTTACGTACAAACTCCTCCATCTGCGCTTCATCGTTCACCCACGCCGGTTGTGGCATCAGCAGATCTTTAATCAACGGCTTGAGAGAGGCGGTTTCCAGGAAGCGCAGGCCAAATTTCACCGCGCGAATGCTGCCTGCCAGATCGTCTGGATGACCAAGGTAGTTGGCCTGGAGCTTGACGGGATCGGCGGGATTACGGCTGCGTAATTGCACCTGGCCGCGTGCTTTGGGTTGTAGATAACCGACCTTGAGCGACACGCCGTGGATCGCCGGTAGCGGTTCGCCGGGCACGTCGTCCCAACTGTCCAGAATCGGCAGGAAATGTACCTGCACGTCTGGCCTGCCATTACCCAGGGAGTCTGCAAAGGCGGCCCCCTCCAGTACGTTAGAGGTCAATACGCCGCTGCGAAACGCCAGCCACTCTGCACCGTGGCGTAGCGCCTGTAATCCCCGGTCGGCACCGAACAGGCTGACAGGTTCGCGGGTGCTGACGTTAATCGACATATGCAGGTGATCGTGGAAGTTTTTGCCCACCGGCAGATCGGCCAGCGGCGTAATGCCTAACTGCTCCAGATGTTCGCGCGGGCCGATGCCGGACAGCATCAGGATCTTTGGTGAGCCAACCGCCCCGGCGCTGAGGATCACTTCCTGGCTGGCGCGGGCGGCGATCTCATTGCCACCGTTCAGGCTGTAGACCACTCCAGTTGCCACGTTGTTTTCGAAGGTGACTCGATGCACCAGTGCGTTGAGTTTCACCACTAGCCGCGAGTTATCGCGCACGGCTTGCAGATAGGTGCGGGAGGTGCTGGCGCGTTCGCCATTGTGAGTGGTGGTTTGGTAGAAACCTACACCATGCTGATTTTCACCATTAAAGTCGTTGCGGTAGGGCAGATCCAACTCCTGGCCCGCGCGGATAAACGCCATGCTGAGCGGATGGCGGTAGCGGTTCTCGCTGACCGGCAGCAGCCCTTCGTTGCCGTGATACTCATCCGCCAGGCTTTCATTGGCTTCGGCGCGTTTGAAGTAGGGCAGCACGTCCTGATAGCTCCAGCCGGAACAGCCATATTGATGCGCCCAGTCGTCGTAATCCTGCGGTTGGCCGCGCAGATAGATCATACCGTTGACCGAGCTGCTGCCCCCCAGCACCTTGCCCTGGGCGATCTGCATGCGGCGATTATTGGCGTGCGGCTCTGGTTCGGTTTCATACGGCCAGCTTTTCTTGGCGATGATCTTGGCTACCCCAGCGGGCATTTTGATAAACAGATTATTGTCGTCGCCGCCGGCTTCCAGCAGCAGGATGCGGGCCTGGGTACGGCGGATGAGCTGGGCTGCCAACACGCAACCCGCCGAGCCTGCGCCAACAATGATGTAATCGAAGTTATTTTCTGACATGACCGTTCCCTGTGCGTGATGGTTAGAGACTGTCATGGCAGAGTAACTCAGAAGAATAGTAGGTCAATTTGCGATCGTTAATTTATTAATGAATGTCACAATAAATTTACACTTTGCTTGAGTGAATCAGTTTAACTGGTTGAAATATAGAATTACCGTGTAATTTTTCGAATGATGTAGATATTAATAATTTTATCTGTGAGTGATGTGCTCTCTCCCTCACCCCAACCCTCTCCCCAAGGAGAGGGAGCCGATAGGCGCAGTTGTCAGGTAAAGAAGTTAATTGGTAACAGGGGGGATATCGAGGGTGTATACCGTAATTAAGTTGTGGCACATTCGGTCCCCTCTCCCTGTGGGAGAGGGTTAGGGTGAGGGGTATGTAGATTGCTAATGTTAAAGCGCTTTCAGCATGGTGACTTCGCAGTCGCCGTGGCCGGTATTACCCATGGCACAGTCGATATGCTCAAAACCAAGATGCTCATACAGACCAATTGCCTGCTGCAACGTGGCGGTGGTTTCCAGATAACAACGGCTGAACCCCTGCTGGCGGGCAAACTCCAGCGCCTGCAGCGCCAGGCGTTTTGCCAAACCTTTGCCACGCAGCACCGGCAGGAAATACATTTTCTGTAATTCGCAGACGTCGATCTCACCGCCCTGCAGCGGCGCAACGCCACCACCACCGGCAATCTGACCGTCTATCTCCACCACCCAGTAGGCACTGCGCGGTTGGCTATAGAGTTGGAACAAGGCGTCCAGATTGGGATCGGAAACGGTATAGCCTTTATCCGCCGTCAGGCCATGCTCGGCGGAGACTTCGCGAATGACGTGCGCAATCGCGGCGTTGTCGTCGGCCGTGATTGGGCGTACCAGAAGACGCACTGGGGTGGCTGTTGTCATGTTTACACTCACCATCAAAGGGAACCTGAAGGGCCCCGGAATTTCGTTGTTATTACGGAATGCACTGCATCAATATTACTTTGTAATAACACTTAAGCCTGGCTCTTGGCAATGCCGATAAAAAAACAGCGGGGAAAAATCACCCGCTGTTTTTGATCGGTAGCTCGTAGATTACAGCGCGGCGATAGTCGCCTGCTGTTCCTGCAGCTTCAGCTTGCCTTCTTTGCAGGCTGCCAGGCGCTCACGCTCTTTGGCCACTACCGCTTCCGGAGCGCGAGCCACAAAGCCTTCGTTGGACAGCTTGCCTTCGATAGACGCGATCTCACCATCCAGCTTGCCCATCTCTTTCGACAGGCGCGCGATTTCCGCATCCTTGTCGATAAAGCCAGCCATCGGGATCAGCAACTCGGCACCGTCCACCAGCTTGGTGACCGAAACCGGGCCTTTCTCGCCCGCAGGCAGCAGGGTGATAGAGCTCAGGCGTGCCAGGCGTTCGATAAAGCTCTGGTTTTCCTGTACGCGGCGTTGGGCATCACCATTGGCGTTACGCAGCAGCACTTCCAGCTGTTTGCTTGGCGCGATGTTCATCTCGGCGCGGATGTTACGCACCGCGATGATCGCCTGCTTGATCCACTCCAGATCGTTCAATGCCTGCTGGTCTTCCAGCGCGGCGTCGAAGGCCGGGAACGGCTGCAGCATGATGGTGTCTGCGGTTTCACCGGTCAGAGGCTTGACGCGCTGCCAGATGGTTTCGGTGATAAATGGAATGATTGGGTGCGCCAGGCGCAGCAACGCTTCCAGCACGGTGATCAGCGTATTACGTGTGCCACGCTGTTCCGCTTCGCTACCGTTGATCACGACCGGTTTGGTCAATTCCAGATACCAGTCGCAGAACTGGTTCCAGGTGAATTCGTACAGGATGCCCGCCGCGATATCGAAGCGATAGGTGTCCAGCGCCTCACGGTAGGCTTTCACCGTGCGGTTGAATTCGGCCAGGATCCAGCGGTCGGCCAAGGAGAGCTGCATTTCGCCACCGTTGAAGCCGCAGTCGTGCGCTTCAGTGTTCATCAGCACAAAGCGGCTGGCGTTCCACAGCTTGTTACAGAAGTTGCGGTAGCCTTCCAGGCGCTTCATGTCCCAGTTGATGTCACGGCCAGTAGAGGCCAGTGCTGCCAGGGTGAAGCGCAGGGCGTCGGTGCCGTGCGGTTCGATGCCGTTCGGGAACTGCTTCTCGGTGCGCTTGCGGATTTTCTCTGCCAGCTGCGGCTGCATCATGTTGCCGGTACGTTTCTCCAGCAGGTCTTCCAGCGAGATACCGTCAACCATATCCAGCGGATCGATGACGTTACCCTTCGACTTGGACATCTTCTGCCCTTCGTCGTCGCGGATCAGGCCGGTCATGTACACGGTCTTGAACGGAACCTGCGGTTTGCCATTTTCATCTTTGACGAAGTGCATGGTCAGCATGATCATGCGGGCAATCCAGAAGAAGATGATGTCGAAGCCGCTGACCAGCACGCTGGTCGGGTGGAAGGTCTTCAGATCCGGGGTTTGCTCTGGCCAACCCAGGGTCGAGAAGGTCCACAGGCCGGAGGAGAACCAGGTATCCAGCACGTCTTCGTCCTGGTTCAGGGCCACGTCGGCACCCAGGTTGTTTTCGCGGCGCACTTCTTCTTCGGTGCGGCCAACGTAGACTTTGCCTTCGGCGTCGTACCAGGCCGGGATGCGGTGGCCCCACCACAGCTGACGGGAGATACACCAGTCCTGGATATCGCGCATCCAGCTGAAGTACATGTTTTCGTACTGCTTGGGCACGAACTGGATCTCACCTTGCTCAACCGCTTCCACCGCGACTTTCGCCAGCGGTGCGGTACGCACGTACCATTGGTCGGTCAGCATTGGCTCGATAACCACGCCGCCACGGTCGCCGTAAGGCACGGTCAGATCGTGAGGTTTGATCTCTTCCAGCAGGCCGAGTTCGTCAAAGGCGGCAACCACGGCTTTACGCGCAGCAAAGCGCTCCAGGCCACGGAACTGGGCTGGCAGCTCGCCGCTGTAGGCGGTGCTGGCTTCGCCCAGGGTGTCGAACACCTCTGCCACTTCGAGGATGTCACCGTCGAAGCTCAGGATGTTGATCATCGGCAGGCCGTGACGCTTACCCACCTCATAGTCGTTGAAGTCGTGCGCCGGGGTGATTTTCACGCAGCCGGTGCCTTTCTCCATATCGGCGTGCTCGTCACCCACGATGCGGATGCGGCGGCCCACCAACGGCAGAATGATCTCTTTGCCAATCAGATCCTTGTAGCGTGGATCTTCCGGGTTTACCGCTACGCCGGTATCACCCAGCACGGTTTCCGGACGGGTGGTGGCAACCACCAGGTAGTCTTTGCCTTCCGCCGTTTTTGCCCCATCGGCCAGCGGATAGCGCAGGTGCCACATGGAACCTTTGGACTCGCGGTTTTCCACTTCCAGATCGGAGATGGCGGTGCGCAGTTTTGGATCCCAGTTCACCAGGCGTTTGCCACGGTAGATCAGGTCTTCTTTGTACAGGCGGACAAACACTTCTTTCACCGCGTTGGACAGGCCTTCATCCATGGTGAAGCGCTCGCGCTCCCAATCCACGGAGTTGCCCAGACGGCGCATCTGGCGGGTGATGGTGCCGCCGGACTCGTCCTTCCACTGCCAGATTTTGTCGATAAACGCGTCGCGGCCATAATCATGGCGAGTTTTATTTTCTTCTGCGGCGATTTTGCGCTCAACCACCATCTGGGTCGCGATACCGGCATGGTCGGTACCGGCTTGCCACAGGGTATTTTTACCCTGCATGCGCTGGTAGCGGGTCATGGTGTCCATGATGGTCTGCTGGAACGCGTGGCCCATATGCAGGCTGCCGGTGACGTTCGGCGGCGGGATCATGATGCAGAAACTTTCCTGGCTGGTATCGCCATTCGGTTTGAAATAGCCCTGGCTTTCCCAGTGATCGTACAGCTTCTGTTCGATCTGGGTTGGGTCATAGGCGGTATCGAGATCGGTGTTGGTCTTTTCCATTTTTATTTCAAGGTTCAGTTAGTTGGCGGCGTGGCCGTGGTCAAATGGAAGCCGACGCTGCGATAGGCTTTGTAACGTTCGCGCGCCAACTGTTTCAAGGTGTCTTCGTAAGGGACGAAGTCTACCACTTCATGGAAAGCAGTAGCAAAATCTGCAAACTGCGGCAGCAGGGCGATCAGCAGATCGCGCGGGGCATTGCCGCGTTTACCTGGCCAGCACAGCTCGACCGGGGCGCCAAAGTTTGGCCCTTCGCCTGCCAGGTTGTGCGGTACAAATTGGTGTGGCTCACGTTGCCACAGGGCTTCGTCCAGCCGCTGGGCTTGCTCCTGGCTTTCACAGGCGATCAGCACCCGCTTGCCAGCGCGCCATCTTTCGGCGGCAACGGCACAGGCCACAGCCTCGTGTGCACTGAGCGCACCAGCGGGTTCTGCGTGTTCAAGAAGGTAGAACGTTGCCTGTTTCATGATTAAATTCACCGTGGCCAAAAAATGTAAGGGCACAGCGTGCTGTGCCCTCGGTGATTATACCTGAATTACCGCGCGGATTTAATCGTCGCCGTTTAGACCAGCACGATTGAGCAGGAACTGCGCCAGCAGGGCTACCGGGCGGCCAGTGGCCCCTTTGGCCTTGCCGGAGCGCCAGGCGGTACCGGCGATGTCCAGGTGCGCCCAGCTGTACTTGCGGGTAAAGCGTGAAAGGAAGCACGCGGCGGTGATGGCACCACCTGGGCGGCCGCCGATGTTGGCCATATCCGCAAAGTTGGAATCCAACTGCTCGTAATACTCGTCGGCCATCGGCAAGCGCCACGCACGGTCACCCGATTGCTCGGAAGCGCCGATCAGCTCGTGAGCCAGCGGGTTGTGGTTCGACATCAGGCCGGTGATGTGGTGGCCCAGTGCGATCACGCAGGCACCGGTCAGTGTGGCGATATCAATCACCAGCTCTGGCTCGAAACGTTCCACGTAGGTGAGGGTATCGCACAGCACCAGGCGGCCTTCGGCGTCGGTGTTCAGCACTTCTACCGTCTGGCCCGACATGGTGGTCAACACATCGCCTGGGCGATAGGCACGTCCGCCCGGCATGTTTTCGCAGCCAGCCAGCACGCCGATCACGTTCAGCGGCAGGTTCAGTTCTGCCACCACACGCATGACGCCGTATACGGTTGCCGCACCGCACATGTCGTATTTCATCTCGTCCATGCCGTCGGCCGGTTTGATCGAGATGCCGCCGGAATCGAAGGTCAGCCCTTTACCTACCAGCACGATCGGCTTAGCGTCCGGGTTAGGATTTCCCTTATATTCCATCACCGACATCAGCGATTCATTTTGCGAACCGGCACCGACCGCCAGATAGGCGTTCATCCCCAGCTCTTTCATCTGCTGTTCGCCGATGACGCGGGTGGTGATGTGGGTGCTGAAGGCATCGGCCAACTGACGTGCCTGTGAGGCCAGATAACCGGCGTTACAGATGTTTGGTGGCATATTGCCGAGATCTTTGGCGGCCTTGATGCCAGAAGCCACGGCCAGGCCGTGCTGGATGGCGCGTTCACCGCTGGTCAGTTCGCGGCGGGTTGGCACGTTGAACACCATTTTACGCAGCGGGCGACGTGGCTCCACCTTGTTGCTCTTCAACTGATCGAAGGTGTAGAGCGTTTCTTTGGCGGTTTCTACCGCCTGGCGCACTTTCCAGTAAGTATTGCGGCCTTTGACGTGCAGCTCGGTCAGGAAGCATACGGCCTCCATGGAACCGGTGTCGTTAAGGGTATTGATGGTTTTCTGGATCACCTGCTTGTACTGGCGTTCATCGAGCTCGCGCTCTTTGCCACAGCCAATCAGCAAGATGCGTTCGGAGAGAATGTTCGGCACATGGTGCAGCAGTAACGTCTGCCCGACTTTGCCTTCCAGTTCGCCCCGGCGCAGTAGTGCGCTGATATAACCATCACTGATTTTGTCGAGCTGTTCTGCGATAGGTGACAGGCGGCGTGGTTCGAAAACACCAACTACAATACAGGCGCTGCGCTGTTTTTCCGGGCTACCGCTTTTTACACTGAACTCCATGCACTCTCCTGAATCTTAAAGACAACGACGAAAGCTACGGCTAGAATGATCTGCTCCGCCAAGATCTTCCGTCATTGAGTTAACTAACTAGGTTAACCTGAACGGCGTAAACGTTCTGTTTTGGCTACTATAGGTCTGTTCCTATAGGAAGGCCAAACAGCTTGATGTTCTAATACTATTTTAGCTGTGAAGGTTGCCACATGATGAGAAAAAATGGCGGATTAGCGATGAAACTATCGATTTTCCTGCAAAAAGACAAGTTTTCACAGGCGTAATAAGCGTGATCATCATTAGATATCTGGTACGGGAAACGCTGAAGAGCCAAATTGCCATCCTGTTTATCCTGCTTCTGATCTTCTTTTGTCAGAACCTGGTCAGGGTGTTAGGTGATGCGGTCGACGGCAATATCCCGACAAATTTAGTCTTATCCCTGCTTGCATTGGGTGTGCCGAAGATGGCGCAGCTAATCTTGCCCTTAAGCCTGTTTCTTGGCCTCTTGATGACGCTTGGGCGGTTGTATACCGAAAGCGAAATCACCGTTATGCACGCCTGCGGTCTGGGGAAACGGACCCTGATCATTGCCGCTATGGTGTTGGCGATCTTTACCTCGGCGGTGGCTGCGGTAAACGTCTTCTGGGTCGGGCCATGGGCGGCCAGCCATCAGGACGAAGTGATTGCCGAAGCCAAAGCCAACCCCAGCATTGCCGGGCTGGCTGAAGGGCAGTTCCAGCCCTCACAGGATGGTAACGCCGTGCTGTTTGTCGGCAGCGTAAAGGGCAACACCTTCAACGACGTGTTCCTGGCGCAGCTACGCCCGAACGGTAACCAACGCCCTTCGGTGGTGGTGGCCGAGCATGGAATGATCAATCAGGGCCGCGACGGATCGCAGGTTGTCACGCTGGACAAAGGCACCCGGTTTGAAGGCACCGCATTGCTGCGTGATTTCCGCATTACCGACTTCACAGACTATAAAGCGGTTATCGGCCATCAGTCGGTCACTATCGATAATACCCAGTCCGAGCAGATGTCGATGCGCACGCTTTGGGAATCGAATGAACCGGATGCGCGCGCCGAATTCCATTGGCGTTTGACGCTGGTCGTTTCCGTGGTGCTGATGGCGCTGCTGGTGGTGCCGCTTAGCGTGGTCAACCCGCGCCAAGGCCGTGTGCTGAGCATGTTGCCAGCGATGCTGCTGTATCTGATCTTCTTCCTGCTGCAGACCTCGCTGCGTTCCAATGCCGGTAAGGGCAAGCTGGATCCGCTGGTGTGGATGTGGCTGGTGAACCTGGCGTACTTCGCGATTGCTCTGGCACTTAACCTGTGGGATACCGTGCCGATGCGCAAACTGCGTGCACGCCTGAGAGGAGCGGCCTGATGTTTGGTGTACTGGACCGTTATATCGGTAAAACGATTTTCAACACCATCATGATGACGCTGTTCATGCTGGTTTCGCTTTCCGGCATCATCAAGTTTGTCGATCAGTTGCGTAAAGTCGGGCAGGGTGAATACTCGGCGCTGGGCGCAGGGGTTTATACCCTGCTCAGCGTGCCAAAGGATATTGAGATCTTCTTCCCGATGGCGGCCCTGCTAGGGGCATTGCTCGGTTTGGGCACCCTGGCTACGCGTAGCGAACTGGTGGTAATGCAAGCTTCTGGCTTCACTCGGCTGCAGATTGCTGGGTCGGTGATGAAAACCGCTATTCCGCTGGTCTTGCTGACGATGGCAATCGGCGAATGGGTGGCACCGCAGGGCGAACAGATGGCGCGTAACTACCGTGCGCAGCAGATGTACGGTGGCTCGCTGCTCTCTACCAAGAGCGGCCTGTGGGCGAAGGACGGCAACGACTTTATCTACATCGAACGGGTGGCGGGTGAAAAAGAGCTGGCTGGCGTCAACATTTACCACTTCAACGATCAGCGCCGGTTAGAGACGGTTCGCTATGCCGGTACCGCAGATTTTGAAGACGGCGCGTGGCAGCTTTCGCAGGTGGATACTTCCGATCTGACCAATCCGAATCAGGTCACCAGTACCCAGACGCTGACCGGGGTGTGGAAAACCAACCTGACCCCGGACAAGCTGGGCGTGGTGGCGTTGGATCCGGATTCGCTTTCCATCAGCGGCTTGCACAACTATGTGAAGTACCTCAAGCAGAGTGGCCAAGAGGCCAGCCGTTATCAGCTGAATATGTGGAGCAAGATCTTCTCGCCGCTGTCGGTGGCGGTGATGATGCTGATGGCGCTGTCGTTTATCTTTGGCCCGCTGCGTAGCGTGCCGATGGGCGTGCGAGTGGTGATCGGTATCAGCTTCGGCTTCCTGTTCTACGTGCTGGATCAGATTTTCGGCCCGCTGAGCATGGTGTACAGCATGCCGCCAATTCTGGGTGCCCTGTTGCCAAGCTTGCTGTTCCTGTTGATCAGCCTTGTTTTGCTGCTGAAGCGGAAATAGTCAGGCCCAATAGACTGGGCCTGTATGCAAATCAAAGCCGCGATGTGTTAGTCACCGCAGCAGAGGAAAGACGGGTGGGAGAGATCCTACCCGTTTTTCGCTTAGAGTGCAGAGGCGCTAGAAGGGAACAGTGCAAAGGCTTCGCTGCAATCGTAAGGCTCTTCGGATCCATTACGGTTATCCAGCACTTCAAACTCTGCGGCACCGTTGTCCGCGGCTTCCAACAGCAGATCCGCCAAGGATACCGGGCCAGGTCCCATCAGGATCTGGGCATAAGAAGGCGCGGCAGGGATTGTTGCCGAGGCTTTGCTAGCCAACTGTGGTGAGCTGTCAAACACGGTGTTATCGAGCACAATATTTCTTAATGGCAGATCCTGGCCATCAGAGCTGAAGCCGCGTAAGGTGACCCGAACGTTATCTCCGTTATAAATGGAGTCTGGCGTATCCACATAGTGGTAATTCTTGATGGTGACATCTTGAATATCGGGGTAGGCCTGGCCGGTTTTTTTGCTGTAGTAGGTATCAATGGTCAGCGCTTCCTGAGCGCGGCGGATACAAATGCCATCATAGTTGATGTTCCTCACTTCTCCTCCAACGCTCATGTCGGTTTTGATACGCACGCCGACGGCAAAGTCAGCATCATGGCCGTCAATGCTCATATCCCGAATTTCCACGTCTTTGACCGCGCAGTCGGTTTCACTGCCGATTGACATACCATGGGTGAAGTAGAGGCGGTTATGCAGAATTTTGACGTTGCTGACGGTATAAATAGGCAACTGCCCTGCATACTTTTCGGCAATCGGTGGGACACAGGCATTGCTGCTATGGGCTTTGATGGCAATACCGTCATCACCGGTACTGATGTGGTTATAGGCAATCAGGACATTCTGCGATTGGCCAGGATCGATCGCGTCGGTGTTCTTGGTCGTATCCGGGGTAAAGCAGGTGCTTGCCCGGGTATAGTTAGGGGAACCCGATGTCGCAGGGGTTGTCCCTTTCGGGCAATCATAGCCTGGAACCGTATAGGCCAGTGAAGGCGTTAACACCTTCACGCCCCAGACGACCACTCCATTGACCCCACTGGGGACAAAGTGGAATTTGGGTGCATTCTGTAAGGTGATCTTATACAGCGTGAAGTTCTGGCTGGTCGGCTTGGCGGAATTCTTGTTGGTGACCTGAATTAGCCGCGGGTTGTTCTGATTGGCGCCGGAAACGGTTTTGGTTAATGCGCCCACATCCCACCAGGTTAGGATATCGGCATATTTTCCGCTGGTGAGCACTGCTCCCCCCCGTCCGTCGATGATACCTTCGCCAATCACGCCGCTGTTTATTGTATCGGTGGCGGTAATCAATGCGTTACAGCCATTATCGGCACTGGCGGTTTCGCCGCAGTTATTCTTACCGGCAATCTGGTAATCCACTGGGCTACGTGAGGCAAACAGGGTGATCCCTTGATCTACCCAGAGCGTGACGCCACTTTTTAGTGTAAGTGGGCCGCTCAAGAACGCATTCTCTTCGTTACTGCCAGCGACCAGTTTAACGGCACCGGTGGTGCAGGCGTCGATCGCGGCTTGAATACGTTGGGTATCGGGTTGGGAATTATTCACGTCAGCATCAATGGCTTCATCCAGTAGCCCTTTGGCATTCTGGTTCAGTTCGGCTGAGAGTGTTTGGCAGACTTCAGGCATTACCGGTTCTTTCCCGGCCAATTCGGGATCGTTAAGGGCAGAGGCTGGCCAGGCACCACTGCGGTCAGCGACAGGTTTCTCAGTTGCGGGGGGAACAACGGGTTTAACTGGCTCAACAGGAGAGGCGATACTACCATCCGAGTTATCACAACCCGTCAGGGCCAGCAGAAAAATCGCCATAGCTGATAATGACTTGATATTTCTTTGCATGATTTATCCCTAATAATGAAACGGCGTTCCGAAATTAGATATTGTCTTGCAAAATACGTTGCCGCAACTGTTACATGACAGGATTATGCGGTATCAAATCATTAGCCTGCATATACCTCTATTCAGCATGCCGCCGATCTTGGGGCGTTGCTTTCAGGCCTGTTGCTGAAACAGAAATAACGGTTGCTTCCACCTCTTTGTTGAACAGGCCCAATTTGTTCATAGTCAGTGGGGCAGTTTTTCAAATGCCCAAAACTAACAGGTCGATGGCCGCAACCAGCTCATCACGCAGATGGGCTGCATTGGTAACCAGGCAATCTGCATTAAGATTTTTGACATCCGTAGTCGTCAGTAAACTAGTAAGGATCACGTAATCTTGTTGGTCCACAGACAAAACAGGAGTCAGTGCTTTGACCTGTGAGTTTGTTGCATGCTTTAAAGCCAAGGGCATGACCAAACGAGTGCTAAGGTGATCGAGTAAATCGGACTGAACAACGATAAAGAAAGGATAGTTTTTTTTGTTTTTAGATTGATTTTTATAAACAGAAAATTGTTTCATTACAGGACACCAAAGTCAGCATCATCAGAAAAAAGGCCGTTCTCCTCAACGAAGCCATTCAATGCTTCAAGACCAGCACGATTTTCCGCTAACCAACGTTCACGTTGCCCCTTCTTCACTGCGAGTTCTAATGCGTGGTTTAGTGTAGCCGATAAGTTTAGGTCTAATGCTTTAGCCTGTTCAATCAGGTCGACACGCAAGTATACGTTAGTATTGCGTTTTTTTATTACTGAAACGGCACCCATAGTACCTCCTAAGCATAATTTATGCGCATAACTATAGCGCATCAAAAAAAAAGCGCAACGTTGCCGCTGCGCTGTTGGGGGCTAAGATCTTACATCTGCGAGAAGATATTCATAATGACGCCACCGCCGATGATCAGCGCCATGGCGAAGATGGCAGGGAGATCCGGTTTCTGCTTGTAGAGCAGCATGGAAACGAAGGTCACCCCGACAATGCCAAAGCCGCACCACAGCGAGTAGGCGACGCCCACCGGGATAAACCCCATCGCCTTGGTCAGGGCGAAATAGCACAGGCAGTAAGCGCTAATCACCAGCACCGAAGGCCCCAGCTTTTTAAAGTTGTTGGTTTTTTTGATCATCGAGGTCCCGGTGATTTCTGAACCGATCGACAGAGCCAGCCACAAGAAGCCAATATTAAACATAGTTGATACCCTTATTCTTCGGAGGAGCCCATTTTGGAGAAGAGGTTCATGATCACGATGCCGCTGGCAATCACGATCATGCCGATAATGGCTGGCATATCAGGGTGCTGGCCGTAAAACACCATACCCAGGCTTGAGACCAGTAAAATCCCGGTGCCTGACCAGGTGGCGTAAGCCAGGCCGACAGGAATGTATTTCACCGCGTTAGATAACGAGTAATAACAAACGCAGTACAACACGACGATCAAGCCGAGTAATAACGTCTTGGTGGTACCTTCGCTGTTATCAAACATTTTTAAGGTTGAGGTGGCCGAGGTCTCGGAGAAGATGACCAATAACATCCATACCCATGCTTTTGCCTTGGTAGACATAGAGTTCGCTCCTGATAAGTAATGATTTATATAAATTTAAAATTTGAGACTTATATTAATTACCCCTCACCCCAACCCTCTCCCACAGGGAGAGGGAGCTGTTAGCTCCTACTCTTTTGGCAATAAAGAGGTAATCTCAGCAAACTCGATCGCCCACTTATCCAAGGAGCGTCACCGAGTTTTCAGATCCACCCGATCGCCCACTTATCCAAGGAGCGTCACCGAGTTTTCAGATCCACCCGGTCGCCCACTTATCCAAGGAGCGTCACCGAGTTTTCAGATCCACCCGATCGCCCACTTATCCAAGGAGCGTCACCGAGTTTTCAGATCCACCCGATCGCCC
>NZ_BAAKUJ010000009.1:0-197522 GCF_059697885.1 Serratia sp. NCCP-200 | reverse complement strand
GCTCGAAAATTAACTTTCGTAATCATTCATTCGCATGAATGACTGCTTGGTCACTCTTCAAGACTTGATATTTTTTTGCTGCCGAAGCAGCTGGATATCGCCTTGTGAGTGCCCACACAGATTGTCTGATAAATTGTTAAAGAGCGTTCGTTACCGGTAAGTTTCTCGGTAACGCGGGAGGTGCATATTACGCTTTCCCGCTGAAGAGTCAACCTTTTTCTCTTACGAGACGCGGTGTTTTCACCGGGTTGCTTCTTCCTGGCTGGGCGACTTGTTCGTCGTTGTTCCCGGTCAGTGGAGGCGCATTATAGGGAGTTCTCAGAACGCCGCAACCCCTAAATTCATTTTTTTTGCTGACCGTCGAATGTTTAAGCAAAACCCCATTAAAGCGGCAGTTTTTTCAACGATTTAAAGCCATAACCCTGCAAAACGGGCAATAAAGCATCGGTGTCTTCATTCAGCGCCATGCAATACGCCAGATTCTCTTCCTGAGTTGAGACCAGATTTTCCTGATTAGAGATAAGCCAGGCGGCTCTGCGGGCAATTGCCGCACCGGAATCCACCAGACGCGTTCCTTCAGGCAGGACTTGCATCAGCTCTTCAGATAATAGAGGGAAGTGAGTACAGCCCAACACGACCGTGTCCGGAGGCTCGCGCATGCTCAGCCACGGCTGCAATATTTTCTTCAGCGTTGCCAGCGGCACAGGTTCACCATGCAGCTTGGCTTCTGCCAATTCCACCAGCTCAGAAGAGCCTAACAGCTCAATTTTGCAATCTGTCGCGAAACGCTCGATCAGTTCATGAGTATAAGTACGCTGAACCGTACCGCGCGTGGCCAGCAAACCGACGATACCGTTGGCGGTCAGTTTGGCAGCAGGCTTGATCGCAGGCACCACTCCCACCACAGGGAAAGCAAAACGCTCACGCAGCGCAGGTAAGGAAACGGTACTGGCGGTATTGCAGGCAATGATGACGATTGCCAAAGGATGACGTTCCTGAACCGCACTGACAATTTCCAGCACGCGCTCAACGATAAATTCTTCGGATTTCTCGCCGTAGGGGAATGCCACGTTATCGAAGGCATAGATATAGTGGAGATCCGGCAGCAGTTGCCGAACCTCCTGAAACACTGACAACCCGCCGACGCCGGAATCAAAAACCAGCGCCGTCGGGCGAGGAGCCGCAGTGGCGTTAGAAGGTATAGCTGCCAGTGAGGTAGTACTCTCTTCCTGGGGTAGCGTAGCCATAAGCCGTCTCATAATCTTTATCAAACAGGTTGGCAATTCTACCACGAACTGTCAGCTGAGAGGTTATTGGATATGAGGCGCTCACGTCGACCGTACTGTAACTCGGCAATACGCGTTGCTCAGGGTTATAAGTAGAAGAGATATTGTCGTAACGCTTGCCGTAGTATTGATACGAGATATCCATGTCCAGGTTGAACATCGTCCAATCCAACTGATATTTGGCCTGACGTTTCGAACGGCGCGCCAGCACCTCATCGGTCTGGTCATTACGCGGATCGATATATTGCAGCGTCAACCGGTGGGTGAACATCCAGGTATCAAAGCTACCCGTCCATTCCACGCCTTTAATCGTTGCCTTGTCCACATTGTAATACTGCCCCTGATAGGTCACCGGGTCAGAATCATAGTTGATCAGGTTCTGGATTTTGTAATGGTAGGCAGACAGACGCCAATCCAATGGACCGGTCAAACCTTCCAGACCCATTTCCCACTGTTTGGACTCTTCCGGCTTGAGGTTGCTGTTGGAATCAATGCCAAAGCGTTTTGAGCCATATTGCTGACCCAATGACGGCGTCAGGAAACCCGTGCCATAAGATAAGGTAGCTCGATAGCCATCAACAAACTCCCAACCTGCCGCGGTCTGCCAAGTACCGTGCCAACCAAAGTCACCTGCCTTGTCTTCACGCCCAGAGGCTTCCAGCGTCACGCTGCCAAACTGCTGCTGGCCACTCAGGTACAAGCCTGTGTTGTCTCTTTTATAGGTATCGGCAAAGGAACTGTCGGAAGAAGTCAGGCGCTGTTGCTGGAAATCGGCACCGGCGGTAACGCTACCGTGCTCGAAAGCATAGGTATTGCCCCATTGCAGGTTACGCTGATCCATATCATCCAGCGTAGTGCTGATGCCATAACGGCCATTCTGGCTGCTGTAGTTGTAATCTTTCTGTTTCTGATAGCTGCCCGTCAGTTGAGAAGAGAAAGCCCCAGACAGGAAACGCAGCCCCATATCATAGGTATGGCTATACAGGCGGTCTTCATCATTACTGTACTTCGGGCTGTAAGGTACACTGCCGACATCGTAGTCCGAGTTATTGGTATAACCATAACCCCGCACGAAGCCTGAGAAATTCTGATTGAACTGCTGTTCCAACCCGCCCCAGAAGCTTTTATTACGGAAACCATCACGATCGCTGTCGACCGAATAAGGCGAGCCTGGCTGCACATTGAAACCGTTGGTCATCTGGTAGCTGCCTGCAACGGTAGCAACAGTGTTATCAAAACGCTGGCGCAAGGCACCATCGTACTGCTGGTATCCTTTAGAACCGATCCCCGCCTGGACTTTGCCGCCCTCTTTATCCGTCTGGGTAATGATGTTGATGACCCCGCCGATGGCACCAGAACCGTAAATGGCAGAGCGCGGCCCACGGATAAACTCCACACGCTGAACCAGCGCCAACGGAACCTGGTTAAAATCGACGCCGTTGCTGATCCCCAGACGGGCCATTGGCACGCCGTCGATCAGTACTAATACATGACGAGCTTCAGTGCCGCGTACTGAGAGAGATGACCCCTGCCCCATACCGCCGTACTGTGAAATATCGACACCGGGCAAACGGCGCATCACATCATTGAGGCTTTTGGCCTGCCAGCGATCGATATCTTCGCGGGTTACCACATCGGCAGGCGCCAATACGGAAGAGACCGGTTGAGGGAAGCGATTGGCGGTAACCACCAGATCATCGCTACTTTTAGCCGTGGTGTTATCTTGCGCCCATCCAGAAAATGCCGTCGCGGAGGAGACCACCGCCAGCAGTGTATTTTTTATCATTGTCATTATAAAAAGCATCCAAACTTCATTGGGGATGCCGCAGGGCCACGGCCGGTAGTTCGCGACGGCTATGGATATTGCGACGTACACCGGTAGGTTTTCGGGCTTGGGATTTGCCGGTTGCCTGTGGCAACCGGCACCGGGCGATGACTTCCCATCCTGCAGTGGACAGTGTCTGCGTCATTTAACGCTATCGCCGTGACTTCCCCATACCGCTGCGCGTCAGCTCCAGATTTGCACTGGATTCCCTTTTCACTCGCTGCTTGAGACCGGACGGCAATGCTACAATCAATGAAAATGGATGTCTAGATTGCCAACAGTGTTGCAAAATAGCACCACAACAAAACTGGACTTCACGGGCTGATTCCCTACAATCCCCGCTGATCCAATTTGCCTGACGAGAGAAACCATGACGCCCGAGAATTTGCCCATTGAACGCTATGACGACCAACTGGCGGAGAAAACAGCCCGCCTGAAGACCATGATGTCACCGTTCACGGCGCCCGAGCCGGAAGTGTTTCGCTCGCCAATCAACCACTACCGGATGCGTGCGGAATTCCGCATCTGGCATGATGAGGACGATATGTACCACATCATGTTCGATCAGCAGACCAAGCAGCGTATTCGCGTCGATAGCTTCCCGGCGGCCAGCGAGCTGATTAACCGCCTGATGAGCGCCCTGATGGCGGCCCTCAAGCCCAATCCAGTGCTGCGCCACAAGCTGTTCCAGATCGATTATCTTTCTACGCAGAGCGGTAAGATCATTGCCTCGCTGCTGTATCACCGCAAGCTGGACGAACAATGGCAGCAAGATGCCACTGCGCTGCGTGATGCGTTACGCGCAGACGGTTTCGATGTGCAACTGATTGGCCGCGCCTCGAAGATGAAAATCATGCTGGATCAGGACTACGTCGACGAAGTGCTGCCGGTCGCTGGCCGCAAAATGATTTATCGCCAGGTCGAAAATAGCTTCACCCAGCCCAACGCCGCCATGAACGTGCAAATGCTGGAATGGGCGCTGGATGTCACCCAAGGTTCAAAAGGGGATCTGCTGGAGCTGTATTGCGGTAACGGCAACTTCTCGCTGGCCCTGGCCCGCAACTTCGAGCGGGTGTTAGCCACTGAAATTGCCAAGCCTTCGGTGGCGGCGGCGCAGTACAACATCGCGGCCAATAATATCGACAACGTGCAGATTATCCGTATGGCG
The DNA here is from genome assembly GCF_059697885.1 of Serratia sp. NCCP-200. NCBI lineage: Bacteria > Pseudomonadati > Pseudomonadota > Gammaproteobacteria > Enterobacterales > Yersiniaceae > Serratia > Serratia sp. NCCP-200. The sequence goes on along the minus strand of NZ_BAAKUJ010000009.1, from coordinate 193,243 downwards.
GCGGAAGACTTCACTCAGGCAATGAACGGCGCTCGCGAGTTCAACCGGTTAAAAGGGATCGATCTGAGCAGCTATAACTGTGAGACGATTTTCGTCGATCCGCCGCGCAGCGGGCTGGATGAGGAAACGGTGAAGATGGTGCAGACCTATCCACGCATCCTTTACATCTCCTGCAACCCGGAGACCCTATGCGCCAATCTGGATACGCTGCAGGCCACGCACAAAATCACTCGCCTGGCTCTATTCGATCAGTTCCCATACACCCATCATATGGAATGTGGCGTATTGCTCGAACGCCGCTGATCTAGACGGGCGCAAAAACCAAAAAAGGCACTCCGCAAAGTGCCTTTTCTCGATAAAACCATTATTAATGCTGGACGGCGACGGTATTGCGTTTCTTTAATTGGAAACCAAGCCAGAACACCAGCACCACGCAGACAATCGAGGGCAGGAAGTTCGAGCCGATCTGCGGGTATTCCGCACGCACGATCGCGCTATACCCCAGGACGCCCAACAGGAAACAGCCAGCCGCCAGTTTTGGCATACCATCCGGCATTGGCTGGTTCAGGTAACGCTGATGCAGGCAATATACCGCCAACACCAAAGCAATCAACGGGAAGGCTGAAAACGACACCACCGAACTGAACAGCGCGGCAAAGGAACCGTTTACGGACAGGCCGGCAATCAACGCCAGCAGTAAAGTACCATTCTCACGGCTTAGTTTTTCCATGACTTTCACCTTGTTATACGTGGGATACAGATGCTTTTTCTTGTTCGCGGCGATACCAGTAATAGGCTCCTTTGGAAATCATCCGCAGTTGCAACACTAACCTTTCTTCGAGCTGCCGCCGTTGTTCAATATCAATATCCAGCGCTTCCGCACCGGCACTGAACACAATCGTCACCATAGCTTCCGCCTGCGCCTCGGTAAAACTGCGCGGCATATGGTTTTCCAGCTCAAGGTAATCTGCCAGTTCGGCGATAAAATGTTGGATTTCCCGTGCTACCGCCGCACGAAACGCGGCCGAGGTACCGGAACGTTCACGCAGCAACAGCCGAAAGGCGTTGGGATTATTGCCGATAAACTCCATAAAGGTCGATACCGACGTGCGGATCACGCTGCCGCCTTTGGCAATACGCTGGCGTGCCTGACGCATCAATTGGCGCAGCATCAGGCCGCTTTCGTCAACCATGGTGAGCCCAAGCTCATCCACATCGCGAAAATGGCGATAGAAAGACGTGGGCGCGATGCCCGCCTCTCGTGAGACTTCACGCAGGCTCAGGCTGGCAAAACTGCGCTCGGCACTCAGCTGGCTGAAAGCCGCCTCAATGAGGGAACGACGAGTGCGTTCTTTTTGTTGTGCTCTGACGCCCATTTGCATATCCGGATGACTTCCCTTCTTCAGTCTAACGCCGCAGAACTGGCAATATAGCAAATTTATTGCAACAGCATTTATACAAACGCGCTTTGTCACAGTTCTGGGCCACGCCGATTGTGCTTTGCCACAAAAAAGCTAATGGTAATTGGGCACGCAGCGCTATGATGTTAAGATACCGTTGTAAATTTGTATAAGAACAGGTCTCTCCTACATGCAACAACACTATCAATTTGATGCCATTATCATCGGCTCCGGCCCTGGTGGTGAAGGCGCAGCCATGGGTCTGGTGAAACAAGGTGCCCGCGTGGCCGTGATCGAACGGTACAATAACGTGGGCGGCGGCTGTACTCACTGGGGAACCATCCCCTCAAAAGCCCTCCGCCACGCCGTCAGCCGCATTATCGAATTCAACCAGAACCCGCTTTACAATAACTCCCGCCCCCTTAGCGCCACCTTCCCTGACATTTTACGCCACGCCGACAGCGTGATTAACCAGCAAACGCGCATGCGCCAAGGGTTCTACGAACGTAACCAGTGCAAGCTGTTCGCCGGTAACGCCAAGTTTATCGACGCCAACACCGTCAGCGTAAGCTATATGGATGGCACGCAGGATACCATCCGCGCCGACCATATTGTGATCGCCTGTGGTTCACGCCCTTATCATCCGAACGGCGTTGATTTTAACCACTCGCGCATTTATGACAGCGACTCCATCCTGGAGCTGAACCACGAGCCACGCCACGTGATTATCTACGGCGCCGGGGTGATTGGCTGCGAATATGCTTCAATCTTCCGTGGTTTGAACGTGAAGGTGGATTTGATCAACACCCGAGATCGGCTGCTGGCGTTCCTCGATCAAGAGATGTCAGATTCTCTGTCTTATCACTTCTGGAATAACGGCGTGGTGATCCGCCACAATGAAGAGTTCGAGAAGATCGAAGGCACCGACGATGGCGTGATTGTGCATCTGAAATCCGGCAAGAAAGTGAAGGCCGATTGCCTGCTGTACGCCAATGGCCGTACCGGTAACACCGATGCGCTGGGCCTGGAAAACGTGGGTCTGGAATCAGACAGCCGTGGCCTGCTGAAGGTCAACAGCATGTATCAGACCGCCGTATCCCACATTTATGCCGTAGGTGACGTGATCGGCTATCCGAGTCTGGCGTCTGCTGCTTATGATCAGGGACGCATCGCCGCTCAGGCCATCTCTTCTGGGGAAGCCAGCGGGCATCTGATCGAAGACATTCCAACGGGCATTTATACCATTCCAGAAATCAGCTCCGTCGGTAAAACCGAGCAGGAACTGACGGCGATGAAAGTGCCCTACGAAGTGGGCCGCGCCCAGTTCAAACACCTGGCCCGGGCGCAGATTGCCGGCATGAACGTGGGTAGCCTGAAGATCCTGTTCCACCGCGATACCTTGCAGATCCTGGGGATCCACTGCTTTGGTGAGCGTGCGGCAGAGATCATTCACATCGGTCAGGCGATCATGGAACAGAAAGGTGAAGGTAATACCATCGAGTATTTCGTCAATACCACCTTCAACTATCCGACCATGGCCGAAGCCTACCGTGTGGCAGCGCTAAACGGCTTAAACCGCCTGTTTTAAGTTCGCGTCCAGGTAGTTCTGCATGTGTTCGCGAATAGCCTCGGCCAACTGCTCATAGCGGCTACGCAGCGGGGAGCCGGGGCGATACACCAGAGCAATGGTGCGCTTCGGTTCCGGTTTGTAGCACTCCAGATAGCACACGCCATCACGTTCGCGCTCACGCGGTACTGCCAAAGCGGGCAACAGCGTTATCCCACTGCCTGCAGCAACCATATTACGCAGCGTTTCCAGACTGGTCGCGCGGAAGTGGGTATCCTCATCCGCACCGGCCTGGAAGCAAAAGCCCAGCGCCTGATCGCGTAAACAGTGGCCATCTTCCAGCATCAGCAGTTTTTCACCCGCCAAATCGGCCATCGCCACGCGTTCGCGCTGCGCCCACGGATGGTCGGAATAGACTGCCAATTGCATCGGCTCATCGAACAAAGGCACTTCGATAAAGGCTTCGGTCTCTTTCACCAGGGCAAGAATAGCGCAGTCCAACTTGCCGCTGTCCAGCTGTGCCAGCAGTTGATGGGTTTGTGCTTCGTGCAGGTACATTTCCAGCTTGGGAAAGGATTTATGCAGCGTCGGGATAATCTGCGGCAGCAGATAAGGCCCCACGGTAGGGATCAGGCCGATATGCAACGGCCCGGACATCGCCTCCCCCTGCTGGCTGGCCATTTCCTTCAAGACTTTGACTTCGCGTAGCACGGTGCGCGCCTGCTCCACCAGCAGTAAGCCTGCCTGCGTGAAAAGCACCTTACGGCTGGTCCGCTCGAGCAGCATCACGCCCAACTCGTCTTCCAGCTTGCGGATCTGCCCACTCAATGTTGGTTGGCTGACATGGCATGAGTCGGCAGCGCGCCGGAAATGGCGGTGCTCGGCCAAGGCGACCAGATACTCTAAATCACGAATATTCATTGTTGTTTCCCTCCTGGCCATGATAGCTCATGGCGATAGATAAGATAGCAACGAGTGATTAGAACTATCAAGCCCCGCAGTGAATAATGTCCCCCAACGAAGCGCAACGGCGCCAACATAAAAAATTCATTTTTCTAATTAAGGGGTTAATTCATGTTTACCAGTCAAGAAGGCAAAAAAGTCCCTCAGGTTACCTTCCATACTCGCCAGGGCGACCAATGGTTCGATGTCACCACGGATGACCTGTTCAAAGACAAAACCGTGATCGTGTTCTCCTTGCCGGGCGCGTTCACCCCAACCTGCTCATCAAGCCATTTGCCGCGCTATAACGAACTGTCCAGCGTGTTCAAGCAACACGGCGTTGACAGCATCCTGTGCGTCTCGGTGAACGATACCTTTGTGATGAACGCCTGGAAAGCCGATCAACACGCCGACAATATTACCTTCGTGCCGGACGGCAACGGTGAGTTCACCAAGGGCATGAACATGCTGGTTGAGAAAGCCGATCTGGGCTTTGGCCCACGTTCATGGCGCTACTCCATGCTGGTGCGTAACGGCGTGGTAGAAAAAATGTTCGTCGAGCCAAACAAGCCGGGCGACCCGTTTGAAGTCTCTGACGCCGACACCATGCTGAAATACCTGGCACCAGAATTCCAAGTGCAGGAATCGGTCTCCCTGTTTACCAAGCCGGGCTGCCCATTCTGCGCCAAAGCCAAACAAATGCTGCAAGAGCGCGGGATCCAATATGAAGAAATCGTGTTGGGCCAAGACGCGACCACGGTCAGCCTGCGCGCTGTCAGCGGCCGTGCTACCGTGCCACAGGTGTTTATCGGTGGTCGCCACATCGGTGGTAGCGACGATCTGGAAAACTTACTGTCAGCCTGAATGATAAAAATAAACCCGATGGGTCTCAGGCACGGTTCAACAATCTGTCGCCTGAAAAACCTAACGGAATAGAAGTAATGTGACCTTTGGCGGGTGCTAACCCGCCCTTTTTTTATTCCCTTCAGGAGCGGATATGAAACTGTTGAATGTCGACGTCGCCGTTATTGGCGGCGGCACAGCCGGACTAGGCGCTTACCGCGCAGCAAAACTTTCTACCCCGAGCGTGGTGATGATTGAGGGCGGACCTTTTGGCACCACCTGTGCCCGCGTTGGCTGTATGCCTTCCAAATTGCTGATTGCTGCGGCAGAAGCGGTGCATCAGATCGAACGTGCTCCAGGGTTTGGCATCCATCCTGCGGGGAAAACCACCATTAATGGCCGTGAAGTGATGGATCGCGTAAAACGCGAGCGCGATCGCTTCGTCGGTTTTGTACTGGAAGGGGTCGATAACATCCCGGCCGCAGATAAAATTCAGGGCTATGCCCGCTTCATTGACGACAACACCCTGCAGGTTGACGAGCATACGCGCATCGTCGCGCAGCGTATCGTGATTGCCACCGGTTCCCGCCCTAGCTGGCCTGCGCCGTGGAACGACCTGGGCGACCGCCTGATCGTCAATGACGATGTGTTTAACTGGGATGATTTGCCGCAGTCCGTCGCGGTATTTGGCCCAGGGGTGATCGGATTGGAACTGGGCCAGGCGCTGCATCGCCTTGGCGTTACCACGAAAGTGTTCGGCGTTGGTGGCGCGGTTGGCCCGCTGACCGACAGCATAGTACGGGAATATGCCGCTAAAACGCTGGGTGAAGAGTTCTATCTCGACCCAGATGTCAAAGTAGACATCATGCAGCGTGAAGGCGACAAAGTGTTTATCCGCTACCAGGATCTGCACGGTCAACCGCAGGAAATGATGGTGGATTACGTGCTGGCCGCCACCGGCCGCCGCCCGAACGTCGACAAGCTGGGGTTGGAAAATACCACCCTGGTGCTGGATGCCAAAGGCGTGCCACAGGCCGATCGCTTAACCATGCAAACCAGCGTGCCGCATATTTTCATCGCTGGGGATGCCAGCAACCAATTGCCACTGCTGCACGAAGCCAGCGATCAGGCTCGTATTGCCGGACACAACGCGGGCAGCTTCCCTGAGGTAACGCCAGGCTTGCGCCGCAGTGCGATTTCCGTGGTGTTTTCAGACCCGCAAATTGCCATGGTCGGCTCAACCTTCCGTGAACTGAACCAGAAATTCAGCGCCTGTGGCTGTTTTGAAGTGGGTGCCGTATCGTTCGAAAACCAGGGCCGTTCCCGGGTGATGCTACGCAATAAAGGCATCTTGCACGTCTATGGCGAGCAAGGGACTGGCCGCTTCCTGGGGGCAGAGATGATGGGGCCAGACGTGGAGCATATCGCCCATCTGCTGGCCTGGGCACATCAGCAGCAGATGACCATCGACCAAATGCTGGATATGCCGTTCTACCATCCGGTGATCGAAGAAGGGTTGCGTACCGCGCTACGCGATCTGCAAGCCAAGCTGAAGCTGGGTGAGTCTGAGGCCGAACGCTGCCAGCGTTGTCCTGGCGAATAAGCCTTTATCTCTGCTATTAGTCACCATCCACCGGGCCTTCGCGCCCGGTTTTTTGCGTATGGTATTCCAGCCTTGAATCTCCTTGCTTGCCGAGTTTTGGTTTTAGCGTCATTTTTATGCTCCCTCACCTTGAAATGATACTAATATTGATACTAATATAGGGCTGCAAAATGAAAGGACTCAGAGAAACCATTGACGATCTGCAACAGCGGCAAGCCAATATCAAATTCAACACATTAGTAACGATCTGCACCTACTGGTTTGGCCCACCCCGCTTGAACGGTGGCAGTCACAAGGTTTACAAAATGCCTTGGCCGGGGGATCCACGCGTGAATATCCAACGTGCAGATAGCGGCATGGCAAAGGTATATCAGGTCAAACAGGTGATCAGCGCGCTGATCAAACTGGAGGAAGAAAATGGAAAAACATGAGCACTACACTTACCGCATCACCTGGTCAGCGGAGGATAGCGAGTATGTCGGCCTCTGTACGGAGTTTCCCTCTCTGTCATGGTTGGCACCTACCCGCACCGCAGCACTGGACGGCATTGAAAAACTAGTCCGCGATGTGATTGCCGATATGCTTTCCCAAGGTGAAACGCCGCCAGAGGCACTGGCAGAGAAAAACTTCAGTGGGAAACTGGTGCTGCGGATGACCCCGGAACAGCATCGCCGCCTGGCGATTAATGCTATGGATGAAGGCGTTAGCCTGAACCGCTATTTGTGCGCCCGGTTGGCAGGATAAGGGCAGCATTGCGCTGCCCTCGCGTAGCTTAGAACAGACGTTTTTTCGCCTCGGCGATTGCATAGGCAACCTGCTGAGGAGAAACACCGCCCTTGGCCGCGCGCTTATCCAGGCAAGATTGCAGCGACAGGATCGGATAAACATCGTCACCAATCACGCTGTTGAATTTCTGCAAATCGCTCAATGGCAGGTCTTCCAACGGTTTGCCCTGGCGGATCGCTTCCACTACCGCTTCACCCACAATGTGGTGCGCTTCGCGGAACGGCACGCCTTTGGCAACCAGATAGTCGGCCAGCTCAGTGGCGTTAGCATAACCTTGCTGTGCCGCTTCCTGGCAACGCGGGCGCTTCACCTGAATGCCGTCCAGCACCAACGCCGCCATCTGCAGGCAATCCATCCAGGTGTCGAGCGCGTCGAACAGCCCTTCTTTGTCTTCCTGCATGTCTTTGTTGTAGGCCAACGGCAGGCCTTTCAACGTCATCATCATGCCGGTCAAAGCCCCTTGCACGCGGCCAGACTTGCCACGGATCAGCTCTAACGCATCCGGGTTTTTCTTCTGTGGCATCAGGGATGAACCAGAGGTCACGCGATCCGAAAGTTCGACAAACGCCGCTTCGCCGCTGTTGAAGAAGATCAGGTCTTCGGCAAAGCGCGACAGGTGCACCATGCTGATGGCCGCATTGGACAGCAGTTCCAGCACGTGGTCACGATCGGAGACGCTGTCCAGACTGTTACGCGTAGCAGAGGCAAAGCCTAACCAGCCAGCCAGCTGTTCACGGTCGATCGGATAAGCGGTTCCAGCCAAGGCACCGCTACCCAGCGGGCTGACGTCCAGGCGTTTCAACGTATCCTGCAGGCGGCTTTCATCACGCGCCAGCATCTCGACGTAAGCGAGGCACCAGTGGGCAAAAGTCACCGGCTGGGCGCGCTGCAGGTGGGTATAACCCGGCATCACCGCATCCTGATTGGCTTCGGCGGTTTCCACCAGCGCCTGTTGCAGCTGTACCAATGCCTGAAGCAGTTCACTAACCTGATGTTTGCACCACAGTTTCAGATCGGTGGCCACCTGATCGTTACGGCTGCGGCCGGTATGCAGCTTTTTGCCCAGATCGCCGACTTTCTCGATCAGCTTCTGCTCGACCCAGCTGTGAATATCTTCTGCGTCGCTGTTAACAATCGCCAGAGGATCGGCCTGCACTTCTTCCAGCAGCACGTTCAGTGCCTGCTCAAGCTGCTGTTGCTCTGCTGACGTCAGTACGTTGACGGTCACCAGCGCTTTTGACCAGGCGACGGAGCCCACAATATCCTGTTCCGCCAGGCGATAGTCGAAGCGCAGGGAATCATTTAACTGTTTGAACCGCTGATCCGCTGCCTGACTAAACCGTCCGCCCCAAAGTGCCATAATCTTGCTCCTGAATAAGTATGCGAAAGGGCGCAGCATGCTGCGCCCCTCAAATTGACGCTAAACCAACGACGTTACTTTTTCTTCTCGTTCAACGCGCGAATACGGGAAGAGAGCGAGAACAGACGGATAAAGCCACCCGCATGGCTGTGATCGTAAACTTCGTCTTCGCCAAAGGTCGCAAATTCTTCTGAGTACAGGCTGTTGGCCGATTTCTTCTGGATCGCCGTCACCTGGCCTTTATACAGCTGCAATACCACTTCGCCGTTAACTTCTTCCGCCAGCGCTTGTGCTGAAGCCTGAATGGAACGACGTAGCGGAGCAAACCAGCGGCCATCGTAGACCACATAGGACATTTCCAGGCCCAACTGCTCACGCCATTTAAAGCTATCACGATCCAGTACCAACTGCTCGATCCCGCGCAGCGCGGCAACCATAATGGTGCCTCCTGGGGTTTCATAGCAACCACGGGATTTGATGCCTACCAGGCGGTTTTCCACGATATCGATACGGCCCACGCCATGTTTGGCACCCAGCACGTTCAGGGCTTCCAGGCACTTGTACGGGCTCATGGCTTCACCGTTAACGGCCACTACACAGCCTTTCTCAACGGTCACGGTCACTTGTTCTGGCTTGTCCGGTGCTTCCAAGGGATCAACAGTCCAGACCCAGCAATCTTTGTTTGGCGCATTCCACGGGCTTTCCAGCACGCCGCCTTCGGTAGAGATGTGCCAGGCGTTTTCGTCACGGCTGTAGATCTTCTCCAGCGAAGCGGTGGTTGGGATATTACGCTCTTTCAGGTAATCCAGCAGTGCCTCACGGGAACGCAGGTTCCACTCACGCCAAGGTGCGACGACCTTCAGGTGTGGAGCCAATGCGGTATAGGTGGTTTCGAAACGCACCTGATCGTTGCCTTTACCGGTAGCCCCGTGGCACAGCGCATCAGCACCCACTTTCAGCGCCAGCTCAACCTGAGCCTTGGCAATGATCGGACGCGCCATTGAAGTCCCCAGCAGGTAGCTGCCTTCGTACAGTGCGCCGGTCTGCAGCACCGGATAAACGTAGTCACGGATAAACTCTTCACGCAGATCGACAACATGACATTCAGAGGCACCGGATTGCAGAGCTTTCTGCTCAACGCCTTCCAGATCGCCGCGCTCCTGGCCGATGTCCGCCACGAAGGCTACCACTTCACAGCCGCCGTAGTTCTCTTTCAGCCATGGAATGATGGCCGAAGTATCCAGACCGCCGGAGTACGCCAGAACGATTTTCTTGATGCCTTTGTTTTGCATTGTGTTATTCCTTTTTAATTCTAAATTTAAGCGAGGATCCGGGTGCCAATCGACACACCATTAAACAGAGCAGGGAGCTTTTCGGCATTACGCCAGCTGGCGATATCTACCGGGCGGCCAAGGGTACGTGCAGCATCCAGCGCTGCATTGACCTTCACCACCATACCATCGGTAATGATGCCTTGAGCAATCAGTTGCTCGGCTTTTTGTGCTGTCATTTCCGCGATGCGCTGCCCTTTGCCGTCGAGAATACCGCTGACATCCGACAGCAGGATTAAATCCGCCCCCAGCGTGGCGGCCAGGGCCGTCGCTGCCTGATCGGCGTTCACGTTCATCAGTTGGCCTTCGGCAGTGATGCCGATGGAGCTGACCACCGGCAGGTAACCAGCGCCCAACAAGGTATTGAGCAGCGCAGGCGTTCCTGGAACAGCATGGCCCACATGGCCCAACGCTGGGTCCAGCTGGGTTACCGCAACGCTGCCACCGTCTGCCAGGCTCAGACCAACGGCATTAATTTTGTGCTTCACCGCCCAGGCCAGCAGGGTTTTATTAGCCGTTCCTGCCAGCGCGCCGGTGATGATATCGATCTGATCGGCTGGAGTGACACGCAGGCCGTTCTTCTTCACTACCGGCAGGGAGAGCTGTTTCATCAGCTCATCCACCACGCAGCCGCCGCCGTGAACAATCACCAGCGGGCGCTGATGTTCCTGGCGATAGACATCCAGCGCGGTAAACAAACGCTCCAGCGCTTCTTCACTGTCCAGTAGCACGCCACCTAGTTTGATAATCAATGGATTCATTGCTGTTTACTCACGCAGATTTAAAGTAAGGATTGGGTTTCCGGGAAACCGAAACGGATATTCAGACACTGCACCGCCTGGGCCGCCGCACCTTTCAACAGGTTATCTTCTGCAGCTACGACGATCAGATGCTCGCCCTGAACGGCAAAACCGATATCACAGAACGGCAGGCCCACCACGGATTTCAGTGCTGGCACCCCTTGGTCGTACAGCCGTACCAGCGGTTTATCATCGTAAGCCGCATGGTAAGCCGCCGCCACGTCCTGCGCGGTGACGCCCTTGTTCAGGCGGCAGGTGATGGTTTCCAGAATACCCCGTGGGAAGTTACCCAGATGTGGCGTAAAGATGACCGGCACCCCGAGATGAGCAGAGATTTCTGGCTGATGACGGTGATTGAACAGGCCGTAAGGTTGCAGGCTGACTTCACAGAAACTGGTCGTGACGCTGGCTTTACGCCCTGCACCGCTCACGCCGCTGACGGCGTTGATCACTGGCCATTGATCCAGGTTCAGCAATTGCTTGTCGAGCAGCGGTTTGAGCGCCAGCTGCGCTGCCGTTGGGTAGCAGCCCGGCACGGCAATCAGCTGCGCCTGCTTGAGTTTTTCGCTCTGCCACTCTGCCAGGCCGTAAATCGCCTGCGCCAGCCAGTCGGCATGCTGGTGTGTAAAACCATAATACTGCTGATAAAAATCAGCATCCTGTACGCGGAAGGCGCCGGAAAGATCGAACACCACACAACCGGCGGCCAAGAACGCTGGCGCGATGTCGTGGCTCACCTCATGGGCGGTCGCGAGGAAAACAACGTCGATGCCTTTTGCCGCTGCGGCAACGTCAACCAGCGGTTGTAATGGCAGATCGACGATGCCTTTTAATTGAGGGTGCAGCTCGGAAAGCAATTTTCCTGCATCTGCACTTTGCGCTGAAACCGCTAAAGCGGTTATGTTCATGTGTGGGTGGCGATTCAGGTAAGCCGTGAGCTCTGCTCCGGCATAACCGCTGGCACCAACAATCAGCGTATTCAACATGTGGCCTTTCACCTTCTTGGCTAGCAATCTAAGAGTCACGGCGACCCTGGTAGCAGGGCTTGGTCGCGTTGTTGCGCGGTTCACCCACGTGGTTGAGCGTGATGTTTTTATCAGCATCCGGGTTACAGGTTCCCTTACGCTCTAGCTTACTGTATTTTTATTCAAAATAAATGCATGAATATTGATACTATCCTAACCAAAGGCTGTCAACAGTGAAGATGAAATTACCTCCATTTATTGAGCTGTACCGGGCGTTGATCGCCACTCCGTCGATCAGCGCCACCGATGGCGCCCTCGATCAGAGTAATGAAGCATTAATCAACTTGCTGGCTGGCTGGTTCAACGATTTGGGCTTCCGCGTCGACGTGCAGCCCGTGCCGGACACCCGCAACAAATTCAACCTGCTGGCGAGCCTCGGCGAAGGCAGCGGCGGCCTGCTGCTGGCGGGCCATACCGACACGGTGCCTTACGATCAGGGGCGCTGGACGCGAGATCCCTTTACCCTGACCGAGCACGACAACAAGCTGTACGGGCTGGGTACCGCCGACATGAAGGGCTTCTTCGCCTTTATCCTCGATGCGGTACGCGATATCGATGCCAGCAAGCTGACCAAGCCGCTGTACATTCTAGCCACCGCCGATGAAGAAACGACGATGGCTGGCGCACGTTACTTTGCTGCCTCCAGCAAAATTCGCCCGGACTTTGCCATCATCGGCGAGCCAACCTCGCTGCAACCGGTGCGCGCGCACAAAGGCCATATCTCAAGTGCGATCCGCATCGTTGGCCAGTCGGGCCATTCGAGCGATCCGGCGCGCGGCGTCAATGCCATCGATCTGATGCATGAGTCTATCGGGCATCTGATGGCATTGCGCAAAACGCTACAGGAGCGCTACAACAACCCGGCGTTTGCTGTGCCTTACCCAACCATGAACTTTGGCCATATCAGCGGCGGCGATGCGGCCAACCGTATCTGTGCCTGCTGTGAACTGCATATGGATATTCGCCCATTGCCGGGAATGACGTTGGATAACATCAACGAACTCCTGCACGAAGCGCTGGCGCCGGTAAGCCAACGTTGGCCTGGCCGCTTGACGATCGATGAGTTGCATCCGCCGATCCCAGGCTACGAATGCCCAACCGACCATCACATGGTGGCGGTGATTGAAAAACTGCTGGGTTCACGCACCGAAGTGGTCAATTACTGCACCGAAGCACCGTTCGTCCAGGAAGTATGCCCAACGCTGGTGCTCGGCCCAGGTTCGATCAACCAGGCGCATCAGCCGGATGAATATCTGGATACCGCGTTTATTGAGCCAACGCGTAAGCTGCTGGGTCAGTTGGTCGACCATTTCTGCCGGCAATAAACCTTAATAACAACAGGGGAATGGGTTACCATCCCCTACCTCTTAAGACGTAGCAATTTACGCCGATAAGCCAGACTGATAACCGACAGCGCGTAATTAAATTTCAGAAAATACGCCGAATTTGATGTTTTTTTGCTAAAAATAGTGTCAATTGATGATTGGACAGGCACGTGATCGGCTAAAACCGGCAGGCTGCGACGGCACGTGAAATTTACTTACAAGATGAAAAATCACGTACTCATCGTGTTCAGGTAGTGGTGAAAAACGCTGCAATCGGAGGATGATAAGTATGCAAAGAACTGGGTCAGGGATTATATGAACGAACAATATTCGGCAATGCGAAGTAATGTCAGTATGCTCGGCAAACTGCTAGGCGATACCATTAAAGAAGCGCTGGGCGAGCATATTCTCGATCGCGTTGAAACTATCCGTAAGCTTTCCAAATCTTCACGTGCCGGTAACGAGGCGCATCGTCAGGAGCTGCTCTCTACGCTGCAGAACCTGTCTAACGATGAGCTGCTGCCCGTTGCCCGCGCCTTCAGCCAATTCCTCAACCTGACCAACGTTGCCGAGCAATACCACAGCATCTCGCCGCACGGCGAAGCGGCCAGCAACCCGGAAGCCTTGGCGCAGTTGTTTACCAAGCTGAAAGACAACAAGCTGGATAACAAACAGCTGCAAAAAGCGGTGGACGATCTTTCCATCGAGCTGGTCCTGACCGCTCACCCAACGGAAATCACCCGCCGCACCCTGATCCACAAACTGGTTGAGGTGAACACCTGCCTGAGCCAGCTGGACCATAACGATCTGGCCGACTACGAGCGCAATAAAATCATGCGCCGTCTGCGCCAGTTGGTCGCGCAATCCTGGCATACCGACGAGATCCGCAAGAATCGCCCATCCCCGGTTGATGAAGCCAAATGGGGCTTTGCCGTGGTGGAAAACAGCCTGTGGGAAGGCGTACCGGCTTTCCTGCGCGAGTTCAACGAACAGCTGGAAAACTCTATCGATTACCGCCTGCCGGTAGAAGCCGTGCCTATCCGCTTCACCTCCTGGATGGGTGGCGACCGCGACGGCAACCCGAACGTGACCGCCGAAATCACCCGTCACGTGCTGTTGCTGAGCCGCTGGAAGGCCTGCGATCTGTTCACCCGTGATATTCAGGTGCTGGTTTCCGAACTGTCGATGACCGAATGTACCCCGGAACTGCGGGAATTGGCCGGTGGTGACGAAGTACAAGAACCTTATCGCGAATTGATGAAGCAACTGCGCAGCCAGTTGATGAGCTCCCAGGCCTACCTTGAAGGCCGCCTGAAGGGTGAACGCGTGCTGCGTCCGCACGATCTGCTGGAACATAACGAACAGCTGTGGGAACCGCTGTATGCCTGCTACCAATCTTTGGTGGCCTGTGGCATGAGCATTATCGCCAACGGCCAACTGCTGGACACGCTGCGCCGCGTGCGCTGCTTTGGCGTGCCGCTGGTGCGTATCGACGTGCGCCAGGAAAGCACCCGCCATACCGAAGCCATTGCCGAACTGACCCGCTATCTGGGCCTGGGGGATTATGAGAGCTGGTCAGAAGCTGACAAACAGGCATTCCTGATCCGTGAGCTGAACTCCAAGCGTCCGCTGGTACCACTGAAGTGGGAGCCGAGTGCAGACACTCAGGAAGTGCTGGAAACCTGCAAGGTAGTCGCCGAAGCGCCACAAGGCTCGATCGCCGCCTACGTCATTTCCATGGCACGTACCCCGTCCGACGTCTTGGCCGTGCACCTGTTGTTAAAGGAGACTGGTTGCCCATTCGCGCTACCGGTGGCCCCGCTGTTCGAAACCCTCGACGATCTGAACAACGCCGAAGACGTGATGACCCAGTTGCTGAACATCGACTGGTATCGCGGTTTTATTCAGGGCAAACAGATGGTCATGATCGGCTATTCCGACTCGGCAAAAGATGCTGGCGTGATGGCGGCCTCCTGGGCGCAATACCGTGCACAGGACGCACTGATCAAAACCTGTGAGAAGGCCGGAGTAGCGCTGACGCTGTTCCATGGCCGTGGTGGTTCCATTGGCCGTGGTGGCGCACCTGCGCACGCCGCTCTGCTGTCCCAACCGCCGGGCAGCCTGAAAGGTGGCCTGCGCGTGACCGAACAGGGCGAGATGATCCGCTTTAAATTCGGTCTGCCAGAAGTCACCATCAGCAGCCTGGCGCTGTACGCCGGTGCGGTGTTGGAAGCCAACCTGTTGCCACCGCCGGAGCCTAAGCCAGAATGGCGCACGCTGATGGATGAACTGTCCGAAACCTCGTGCAACATGTATCGCGGTTACGTGCGTGAAAACCCTGAGTTTGTGCCTTACTTCCGCGCCGCTACGCCAGAGCAGGAACTGGGGAAACTGCCATTGGGTTCACGCCCGGCCAAACGCCGCCCGAACGGCGGTGTTGAAAGCCTGCGTGCCATTCCGTGGATCTTCGCCTGGACGCAGAACCGCCTGATGCTGCCAGCCTGGCTGGGTGCCGGTGCTGGCCTGCAGGAAGCGGTGAAGGCTGGCAAGCAGGACCAGTTGGAAGCCATGTGCCACAACTGGCCGTTCTTCTCTACCCGTATCGCAATGCTGGAGATGGTATACGCCAAAGCCGACCTGTGGCTGGCGGAATACTACGATCAGCGTCTGGTAGACAAGTCCCTGTGGCCGCTCGGCCAACAGTTGCGTGATCAATTGGCCAGCGATATCAAGGCGGTGCTGACCATTGCCAACGACGACCATCTGATGGAAGACCTGCCGTGGATCGCTGAATCTATCGCGTTGCGCAACGTCTACACCGACCCGCTAAACGTGTTGCAGGCCGAGCTGCTGCACCGTTCGCGCCAGCAGGAGCATCCGGATGCCCGCGTTGAGCAGGCGCTGATGGTCACTATTGCTGGCGTGGCGGCCGGGATGCGCAACACCGGCTAATATTGCTTCATCTTTGCAGCAAGCACCGATGCGATCGGCGTCGGTGCTTATTCTCGCCCTCGATTATCCCCGTTCCTAATCTGCAGATTTTGTCCCAGCTGTCACTCACTGCGGGTTATCAAGACTGTTATTGCTGACTCTCATTCTGAGTCCATGTTCTGCTTGGCCACACCTTTTGTGTTGATTATACGAAGAATTCCGTCAGGATAACCGGTACTATTCGTTACTGGTAATAGCCAAAGACCTTACCTTCTTGAAAATACCTTCACAGCAAGATATTTATCATGAAGATTGATAATGACAGGGAAAGTAAATGGATGTAGCACTAATAATCAGCTTGGCAGTACTCGTCGTGGCCGGTTACGCCATTGCCAAGAATTACGACACCAAGCTGGTATTGTTTAGCTCAGGGATCGTACTCATGTTGGCGGCAGCCACCTTGGGCTTGCCGATTTTGAGCGCCGGAACGGGGACGGGCACCGTCTGGTTGGATCCGTTGAAACAAATCGAGCTGGATTTCATCAAGCAGTTTAGCCGGGCAGGCATCATCATCATGGTGCTGTTCGGCTTTTCCGCTTATATGTCGCACATTGGCGCAAACGATGTCGCGGTTAAAATCATGTCAAAACCCATCGCGAAGATCCGCTCCCCCTATATTCTGGTACCGATCGTGTTCTGGATAGGGTCACTGCTGTCGTTGATTATTCCCAGCGCCGCCTCCCTCGCCGTGATTTTAATGGCTACGCTTTATCCCATTCTGCGCGTAGCAAACATGTCCTCACTCAGCGCCGCCGGGGTCATTGCCACCACTGCCACCATCGTACCCACACCGCTGGGTGGCGATAATGTGGTCGCAGCCAAAATCCTGGGTTTCGAACACGTGGTGGACTACGTCACTATGCACCATGCCGTTATCTCACTGCCAGTGCTGGTCATTATCGGCATCGCGCACTATTTCTGGCAAAAGTACATGGATAAGCGCCAGGGTGCCGCCGCGTTTACCGACGTCGATGAGAGTAAATTGGCCACCAACAGCCTGCTCCCTCCGGCTTACTACGCCATATTCCCGCTGATCCCGTTATTCCTGATCGTGGTATTTGGCCTGTTCTTCCGCCAGATTAAAATCGGCCTGGTGGAAATTACCCTGTTCTCGTTTGCCCTGGCCTTTATTGTGGAACTGATCCGCAAGGGCGACCTGCGCGAGCAAATGAAAAACTCGTCGCTGTTCTTTACCGGCATGGGGCAAGGCTTCTCGCAGGTGGTGGTGTTGATCGTGGCTGCCAGCACCCTGGTGGCCGGGTTGACCGTCATCGGGGCCATCGGCACCGTGGCCTCGCTGGTTAAAGAGGTCAACAACGCCGGGATCGGCCTGATGTTTATCTTCTCTGGCCTGACCGCGCTGATCACGCTGATCAGCGGTAGCGGTAATGCGGTGTTCTACTCCTTTATCGAGCTCATTCCTTCGATAGCCACTCAGGCTCACGTCGATCCGGTGATGATTGCCCTGCCGATGCAACTGACCTCAAACCTTATCCGTGCGGTGTCGCCAGTCTCTGCGGTGGTGATCATCGTGGCATCAGTAGTCAAAGTCAGCCCGATTGAGGTGGTCAAAAGAACCTCGGTGCCGTTGCTGATCGGGTTTATCGCCACCCTGATTTTCACGCTGATCCGCTATTCGTTCTGAGGAGATGCAAATGAGTACTATCAGCTATTTTGACCATCAGCACTAACTCTGTATGGGAGATATTATGTCCTCTAGCTCTGCACCTATTGCCATGATCCTGGATACCGATCCCGGTATTGATGACGCCGTCGCGCTGGTTGCCGCGCTGTTTCATCCCAAAATCGACCTGCGCCTGGTAAGTACGGTCGCTGGCAACGTTAGCGTGGATAAAACCACCAACAATGCGCTACGCCTACTGCATTTCCTGGGCGCATCAACGCCCGTAGCTCGCGGGGCAGCAGCTCCGCTGGTACGTAAACTGGAGGATGCCAGCCATATTCACGGCAACTCCGGCCTGGATGGATACGAGTTTGAAAAGCCGACACGGCAGATCGTTGACGGTCATGCCGTTGAAGTGATGCGTGACCTGCTACTGGCCAGCAAGGATCCGATAGTCTTGGTGCCGATTGGCCCGTTAACCAACATTGCCCTGTTGCTCACGCTCTACCCGGAATGTAAACCATCCATCGCGCGGATCGTCATGATGGGAGGCTCCGCCAGCCGTGGCAACCACACACCAAACGCGGAGTTCAATATCTACGTGGATCCCGAGGCCGCCAGCATGGTGTTTGCCAGCGGTATCCCGATTGTCATGTGCGGGCTGGACGTCACCAACCGGGCTACGCTCACTGCCGAGATGATCGCCAGCTTACCGACGCTGAACCGCACCGGGGCCATGCTGCATAGCCTGTTCCAACACTATCGGGGTGGGAGTATGAGCCGTGGGCTGAAAATGCATGATCTATGCGCTCTGGCCTATCTGGCAAAACCCGAGTTGTTTACCACTCAGGCCTGCCATGTGGCGGTAGAGACGCAAGGTGAGCTGACCAGAGGAACGACCTGCGTCGATCTGGCCAATCGTTTGAAACTGCCAGCCAATGCCGAGGTCTGTCTGGAAATCGATGTCGAAGGATTCCGGCAGTGGTTCGTGGAGATGCTCACGCACCCGGCCGTTCCTTGATAATGGCGCGGTTGCCGCAACGGCAACCGCTATCTATCAGCCAACTACCGCAGCGGGGCGCACGCCCAGGGTATGACAGATGGCGTAACTCATTTCCGCACGGTTGAGCGTATAGAAGTGGAAATCTTTGACCCCTTCGCGGCTAAGGATCTTCACCATATCCATGGCAATATTGGCGCCGACCATCTTGCGGGTTTCCGCATCGTCATCCAGCCCGGCAAACATGCTGGTCATCCAGCTTGGCACCCGCACGTTGGTCATGGTGGCAAAACGCTGGAGCTGCTTGAAGTTGGACACTGGCAGAATGCCCGGCACGATTTCTACATCGATGCCAGCAGTCACACAGCGGTCACGAAAACGCAGATAGCTTTCTACGTCGAAAAAGAACTGGGTGATGGCACGGTTGGCACCGGCATCGATTTTACGTTTCAGGTTGATCAGGTCTGACTGGGCGCTTTTCGCTTCCGGATGCACTTCCGGGTAGGCCGCAACAGAAATATCAAAGTCGCCCACGTCTTTGAGCAGCGTGACCAGATCGGTCGCATACATTTCTGGCTTGCCACCGCCCGGTGGTAAATCGCCACGCAGCGCAACGATATGGCGGATACCGCTGTTCCAGTAATCAGTAGCGATCTCACGCAGCTGCGCCGGGCTGGCATCAATACAGGTCAGGTGAGGCGCAGCTTCCAGACCAGTGCGCTCTTTGATCCCCTTGATGATGCTGTGGGTACGGTCGCGCTCACCCGAGTTGGCTCCGTAGGTCACAGAAACAAACTTGGGTTTGAGGCTGCTCAGGCGATCGATCGACTGCCACAAGGTATCTTCCATCTCGCTGGTGCGCGGCGGGAAGAACTCGAACGACACGTTAATCTGGCCGTTTAACTCTGCCAGACTCTGATTCAGCGCTTCCCGCTGGTTTGCGTGATAAAAACTCATACCCTGTCCGCCTCTTATCGATCACTGTTTTGCTTCGTTATAATAAGCGTCTATACGTTTAGACGTCTAGATAGAAAATGCCGGATGTTGCCTGAAGAGTCAACAGGAAAGTGAGGGAGATACGATGATTAATCCTCACGCAAGATGAGAGAATTTCAAGTTGAAGGATTGAGCGGGGGCAGCGCAGTGCTACCCCCGAGGCTAAGACGAGGATTTAAAGCAGTTGTGCCAAGCGGTTAAGGTCGGATTGGATGGCTCCAGCCGTCACGTCGCGACCGGCCCCTGGCCCACGGATCACCAGCGGGTTGTCGCGGTACCAGCGGCTCTCGATGGCGAACACGTTGTCGCAGGGCAGCAGCGAAGCCAGCGGGTGTTCTGGCCGCACGGCCTCAACGCCAACGCGCGCTTTGCCATTGGCATCGAAACGCGCCACGTGGCGCAGCACCAGGCCCATTTCGTTGGCCGCTTCGAAACGCTGTAGCATTTGCTGATTCAGCGCATCGCCGTTCTCGAAGAACTGGTCGATGGACCCTTGCTCCGCGCCGGCAGGCACCAGCGACTCCACACGCACCTGGTTAGGTTCAATGTCATAACCCGCCTCACGCGCCAGGATCACCAGCTTACGCATCACGTCTTGTCCTGACAGGTCAACACGCGGATCCGGTTCCGTCAGCCCCTGCTGCCAAGCCTGATCCACCAGATCGGTGAACGGCACCGTGCCGTCAAACTGCAGAAACAGCCAGGAAAGCGTGCCGGAGAAGATGCCGCTGATCGCCAGGATGCTGTCCCCGCTGTCGCGCAGATCGCGCACGGTATGGTTCACCGGTAATCCAGCCCCCACGGTGGCGTTATACAGCCAGTGGCGGCCCGTTTTGGCAAACGCATCGCGGATCTGGCGGTAATTGGCGCTGCACGAGGCCCCCGCCAGCTTGTTGGCGCTGATCACATGGAAGCCATAGCTGGCAAAGTCCAGATATTGCTCCGCCAACTCCCCGCTGGCGGTGACGTCGAGCACCACCAGATCGTCGAACGGGTGCGCCCGCATCCACAGGAACAGCGACTCTTCGTCCAGTTCCTGGGCTTCATCTTCAAAGAACGCCAGCGCGCGGCTGGCATCCAATCCGTCATAATCGAGCAGGCTGCGACGGCTATCCACCACCCCTGCCAGGCTAAACTCAAAGCCGCTGCGCGCAGAGATATTCTTCTGTTCACGAGCAAACAGCTCCAGCCAACGCGAACCGATATTGCCTTTGCCAAACAGCACCAGGCCAATACGCTTTTCCGCGCGGAACAGCGTTTGGTGCAGGCCCTGGATCAGCAGACCGGTCGGCCCCTGACGCAGAACGGCCACCAGGCTGATACCATCCTCGGCCTGCCAGATGAACTCCACCGGCTGGTCCTTCAACTGCTGATAGAAACGATGGCTATGCAGCGGATTTTTGCACACGCCTGCGCCCACCAACGCTACCAGCGCCAACCCTTCACGCAGTTGCAGTTCACCCGGTAATCCGGCCTCCTGCAAAATGCGCAGCACGCTGCCCACCACTTCCGAGGTGTAGCACAGCTGGATCAGGTTTCGGTCAGGATGAACCCCTACGGCCAACGGTTTGATCTGTGCGCGCTTGAGCACCAGATCCAACTCTTTCTGCGCCAGCTTGAAGTCATGCTGCGGCGCAACGCTGAGTTCGATCAGGCAGACATCATCGTGGCTGGTGACAATTTTGGCACCGGTGCCGGAAGCCAGCACACGCTCGATACGGGTCGACCCCTGCTCCGGCTGATAGCTGCAACGCAGTTGCAGATCGATATCGCTGCCAGACACCGGCTGCAAGGTTCGGGTATGTAGCACCGGAGCCGCCAGGCGGGCCAGCTCGCTGGCCTCATCCAGACGCAACAGCGGCAGCAGGCAGGCATCTTTCACTTTGCGCGGATCGGCGCTGTAAACCCCGGCCACGTCGCTCCAGATGGTGACTCGCTCCACTCCGGCCAACGCGCCAACCTGCGTGGCAGAATAGTCACTGCCGTTGCGCCCCAGCAGCACGGTTTCACCGCTGTCATTACGCGAAATAAAGCCGGTTACTACCAGACGTTTGCCGGGATGTTGAGCCAGCAGTTGCTGCAATAACGGATAGGAACGGCCTTCGTCAACCTGCGGTTGTGCCGCACGTTCGGCACGCAGAAAATCACGTGCGTCCAGCCATGCCGCCTGCATGTCCTGCTTGTTCAGCACCGCAGCCATCAGGCGGGCTGACCAGATTTCACCGTGCCCCACCACTTCGGCATACACCGCATCATCAACCTTGCCGTCCAGCAGGATTGCCAGGCGCTCAAGATCGTGGATAAATTCGGCAATCAGCGGTTCCGCCGTTTCCGCCGGCAACAACCCGCCGATCAGCTCACTATGGTAACGGCGCAGCGTTTGCTGCACCTGATGCGCGGAAAGGCGATCGCTCTGGCTGAGCTTCAGCCAACTGATCAATTGGTTGGTGGTGCTACCCGCCGCCGACACCACCATCATGTCACCCGGCTGGCTGTATTCGGCCATGATCCCGGCCACCCGCAGATAACACTTCACATCTGCCAGGCTGCTGCCGCCAAATTTGTGCAGTTGACGCCCGCTAACCGGCCCTGCTACCGCAATTGCATTCATGACTTACCTCGTAGCCGCCGCCTGGAAGGCTTGTTCCAGATCGGCAATCAAATCTTCGCTGTCTTCAATCCCCACGGAAACACGCAGCAGGCTTTCGGAAATCCCCGCTGCGGCACGCGCTTCTGGCGCCATACCGGCGTGAGTCATGGTTGCCGCATGTGAGATCAGGCTTTCTACGCCACCCAGGGATTCCGCCAGCGTAAACAGCTCCAGAGCAGACAGGAAACGGCGCAGCAGCGCTTCATCCCCATCCAGTTCAAAGCTGAGCATGGCACCGAACCCACGTTGCTGACGGCACGCAATCTCATGGCCAGGGTTTTCTGGCAAGGAAGGATGATACAGCTTTTTGACCAAGGGTTGCTGCTGTAAATAGCCGACAATCGCCTCGGCATTATGTTGTGCAGCCTTGATACGCGGCGACAGGGTACGCATCCCCCGCAATAACAAATAGCTATCGAATGCCGCGCCGGTGACGCCGATATTGTTGGCCCACCAGGCCAGCTCGACCGCCAGATCTTTATCTTTAGCAATCACCGCGCCCGCAACCACGTCGGAGTGGCCGTTGAGGTATTTGGTACAAGAGTGGACGACCAGATCGGCACCCAGTTCGATCGGCTGTTGCAGCGCCGGGCTGAGGAAGGTGTTGTCTACCACGGTCAGCGCACCGGCTTCGTGGGCAGCTTTACAGATGGCCGCGATATCCACCACGCGTAATAGCGGGTTGCTTGGGCTTTCGATCAGCACCAACTTCGGTTTTTGCGCCAACGCATCGCGCAATGCGGCTTCATTTCCTTGATCGACAAACAGCACCCGATACGCCCCGCGTTTGCTCAGGCTATCGAACAGGCGGTAGCTGCCGCCGTAGCAATCATGGGGGGCCACCAGCAGATCGCCCGGCTTGAGAAATACCGTGGTCACCAGATGGATCGCCGACATCCCGCTCCCGGTCATCACCGCCCCCGCACCTCCTTCCAACTCTGCCAGCGCACGCTGCACGACATCACGCGTAGGGTTACCACGGCGTGAGTAATCATGAGCTCGGGGCTGGTTGAAATCGGTGAAGTTATAGGTGCTGGAAAGATGGATCGGCGGAACGACGCAGCCGTACTGTTCGTCATCATTCAGACCGCTACGTACGGCAATCGTGGCTGGTTTACGCGTCATAGGGTGGCTCGGCTCTCGGAAAGTGGGGGAATGAGGCTTAAAGATTAACCGCAGCGGATATAGACGTCAATACATCTGGACATCT
Source organism: Serratia sp. NCCP-200 (assembly GCF_059697885.1). Lineage (NCBI taxonomy): Bacteria > Pseudomonadati > Pseudomonadota > Gammaproteobacteria > Enterobacterales > Yersiniaceae > Serratia > Serratia sp. NCCP-200. The sequence continues at coordinate 169,790 of NZ_BAAKUJ010000009.1, read as the reverse complement.
AAACTTCTTTGCGTATAGATTGAGCAAAGGGACAATACCCGCTAAAATTATGGCGGTTTGTAATATTGATAAGATGTCAGCCCAACAATGCATAGGCATAGCCTATTAAATCATCAGATTCAGTGACCCTTATCGCGTAAAGTAGACATTTATTTAGTGAGCACAGTGAAGATCGGGCATAATTGGCCGGTTTTTAGAATTTTGTATTTTTCAGACAATTTTAAGGTGTCCCATGGCTGAGTGGAACGGCGAGTATGTCAGCCCTTACGCTGAACACGGTAAAAAGAGCGAGCAAGTCAAAAAAATCACGGTATCCATTCCGCTGAAGGTGCTGAAAATCCTGACGGATGAACGGACTCGTCGCCAGGTAAACAACCTGCGCCACGCCACCAACAGCGAACTGCTGTGTGAAGCATTCCTGCACGCCTTTACCGGCCAGCCGCTGCCGAACGATGAAGACCTGCGCAAAGAACGCAGCGATGAAATCCCGGAAGCCGCGAAAGTACTGATGCGAGAATTGGGTGTCGACCCTGATACCTGGGAATATTGATCCTGCCTGCACCGAAGGCAAAAACGAAAAAAGGCGCCCGAAGGCGCCTTTTTCATCTGACGATAAGAAAACTTATTTCTTAACACCTGGCACGCTGAAACGCTTGTTGAAGCGGTCAACGCGGCCACCGGTAGCAACATCACGCTGCTTGCCAGTGTAGAACGGGTGGCATTCGCCACAAACGTCCAGGTTCAGATCGTGACCCACGGTAGAGCGGATTTTGATCACGTTACCGCAAGAGCAGTTTGCAGTAACTTCGTCGTATTTAGGGTGAATACCTTTTTTCATGGGAGAACCTCAGTTAAGGCCGTGTCGCTATCCAGCCCTGTTCCGCCAGACACCACACGTGGTTGATAATAGGTTTTGATATGGGATTATACCAAAGGCGGCAAATTATACAGAATAAAATGTAGCGCGCAATCGGATCCGTACATTTGCCAGCCTACCGTGTAAACTAGCCAACACTTTTTTCTACCTGGACAGCCACATGCCTGTTGTACACGTTGCTCTACCGGTTCCCCTTGCCCGCACCTTCGATTATCTGCTGCCCGCAGGCCTGCAGCCGGTCATCGGCGCGCGCGTCAGTGTGCCTTGGGGAAAGCAACGGGCGATAGGCATCATCACCGGCAGCAGCGAGAGCAGTGAAGTGCCGCTGGAAAAGCTCAAGCCCATCGATGGCCTGCTGGATAACAACTCGCTGTTCACCACCAGCCTGTGGCGCATCCTGCTGTGGGCCAGCGAATACTACCATTACCCGATCGGTGAAGTGTTGTTCCATGCGCTGCCCATTCTGCTGCGTCAGGGTAAGCCCGCAGAAGCCGCCCCGCTGTGGCAATGGTTTGCTACCGAGCAGGGGCGCGCAACCCCGCCGGAAAGCCTAAAGCGTGCGCCAAAGCAGCAACAGGCACTGGCGGCACTGCTGCAACGCCCGGTGTATCGCCATCAGGTCAGCGAATTGGAGCTGACGGAAAGCGCGCTCCAGGCGCTACGGGCCAAAGGCCTGATCGACCTGCGTTCGCAAACTGTGGCAACGCAGGATTGGCGGCCAGGCTTTGCCGTGCTCGGCGAACGGTTGCGGCTCAATACCGAGCAGGCCACCGCCGTGGGCGCTATCCGCAGTGAAGACGATCAGTTTGCCGCCTGGCTGCTGGCCGGCGTCACCGGCTCCGGCAAAACCGAGGTTTACCTCAGCGTGCTAGAAAATATCCTGGCGAAAGGTAAGCAGGCGCTGGTGTTGGTGCCGGAGATCGGCCTCACCCCGCAGACCATCGCTCGCTTTCGTGAACGCTTCAACGCACCGGTAGAAGTCCTGCACTCCGGCCTGAACGACAGCGAACGGCTGGCCGTTTGGCTACGCGCGCGCAGCGGTGAAGCCGCCATTGTGATTGGCACCCGTTCGGCGTTGTTCACCCCCTTCTCACGCCTTGGGGTGATCATCATCGACGAAGAACACGACAGCTCCTATAAACAGCAGGAAGGCTGGCGCTATCACGCTCGCGATCTGGCGGTGTTCCGCGCTCACGCCGAAAACATCCCGCTGGTGATGGGCTCTGCAACACCGGCGCTGGAAACGCTGCACAACGTGCAGTTAGGCAAATACCGCCAGCTCAAACTGACGCAGCGGGCGGGCAACGCCAAACCGGCCAATCAGCATCTGATCGATTTGAAAGGCCTGCCGCTGAAGGTCGGGCTCTCTCAGCCTCTGCTGAAAAGCATGCAGCACCACCTCAAGAACGGCAATCAGGTGATCCTGTTCCTTAACCGCCGTGGCTATGCCCCCGCGCTGCTGTGCCATGAGTGCGGTTGGATCGCCGAATGCCAGCGCTGCGACCATTACTACACGTTCCACCAGCATCAACGCCAGCTGCGCTGCCACCACTGCGACAGCCAGCGCCCGGTGCCACATCAGTGCCCGCAGTGCGGTACCACCAACCTGGTTTCCGTCGGCGTCGGTACTGAACAGTTGGAGAACGAACTGGCTCCCCTGTTCCCGGAAACCGCCATTACCCGTATCGATCGCGATACCACCAGCCGCAAGGGATCGCTGGAACAGCATCTGGCCGATATTCACCGTGGCGGCCCACGTATTCTGATCGGCACACAAATGCTGGCCAAAGGCCACCACTTCCCAGATGTCACCTTGGTAGCGTTGCTCGACGTGGACGGCGCGCTATTCTCCGCCGATTTCCGTTCTGCCGAGCGGTTTGCCCAGCTCTATACTCAGGTTTCAGGCCGTGCCGGGCGGGCGGGCAAGCAGGGCGAGGTGCTGCTGCAAACCCATCACCCGGAGCACCCGCTACTGCAAATCCTATTGCAACAGGGCTACGACGCCTTTGCCAAGCAAACCCTGGCCGAGCGTAACAGCGTCTTCCTGCCGCCCTACACCAGCCACATCATCGTGCGTTCGGAAGATCACGATAATCAGCAGGCACCGTTGTTCTTACAGCAGCTACGCAATCTGTTGGAAGCCAGCCCGCTGAAGGATGATTCGCTGTGGGTAATGGGCCCGGTTCCGGCCCTGCAACCCAAACGCGGGGGTCGCTTCCGCTGGCAACTGTTGTTGCAGCACCCGTCCAGAAAGCTGTTACAGCACCTGATAAAAAGCACGTTGCCATTGATTGGCACCCTGCCACAGGCACGTAAAGTCAAATGGACGTTAGACGTTGATCCCATTGACAGTTGATTAAGAAAACTCTTAATTCCACGGTTAAAAGCAAACGTTTACACCACAATTTGCGAGCGAACACGAAAAAACCTTCCTGCGTCACACTTTTCATGCAAATTAGGTAACAAAAGCGGCCCGTAATCTGTTTAGAATGTCGGTGAAGGCATTTTTTCAGCCAGGCAATGGAATGCTTGAATGTGGATGACGCTAAAAATAACACCACCACCACTGCATGCCAGAATTTGTGAGCAAACTGAAGTAACCGCGTTAGCTGGGTGCTGACGCAAGGAGAAAGGCGTTGGAACACAAGCAAGAATTACCCATGGCGACCATGAAAGACGTTGCCGAAATGGCCGGCGTTTCCACGGCAACCGTGTCGCGTGCGCTGATGAATCCGGAAAAGGTGTCAACGCCAACGCGCCAGAAAGTAGAACAGGCCGTGCTGGCCGTGGGTTACTCCCCTCATGCCCTGACACGCAATATCAAGCGCAATGAATCCCGCACTATCCTGGTGATCGTCCCGGACATCTGCGATCCGTTTTTTGCCGACGTGATCCAGGGGATCGAACAAACGGCAGCGCAGCAGGGTTACCTGGTGCTGATCGGCGACTGTGCGCAGCAGAACCAACAGGAACGCACCTTCGTTAACCTGATCATCACCAAACAAATCGATGGCATGCTGCTGCTCGGCTCCAACCTGCCTTTCGACGCCAGCAAGGAAGAGCAGCGCAACCTGCCGCCAATGGTGATGGCCAACGAGTTTGCACCGGAGCTGGAACTGCCAACGGTGCATATCGACAATCTGACCGCCGCGTTTGAAGCCGTACATTATCTGCATCAGCTTGGCCATAAACAGATCGCCTGTATCGCCGGGCCAGAACAGATGCCGCTGAGCCATTATCGGTTGCAAGGCTACATTCAGGCGCTACGCCGTAATGGCATTACCGTCGAAAGCAGCTATATTACCCGGGGTGACTTCACCTACGAAGCCGGTGCGCAGGCAATAGCCTCACTGATGGCGCTGCCAAAACCGCCAACGGCGGTCTTTTGTCACAGCGACGTCATGGCGATCGGCGTATTGTCCCAGGCAAAAAAACTGGGTTTGCGGGTACCGCAGGATCTGTCGATTGTCGGCTTTGACGATATCAAGCTGGCGCAGTATTGCGATCCACCGCTGACCACCGTGGCACAGCCCCGCTTCCAGATTGGTCAGCAGGCAATGTTGCTGCTGCTGGAACAGTTGCATGGGCAAACCGTGAACAGCGGTTCCCGGTTACTGGACAGTGAATTGATCATCAGAGGCAGCACCGCGGCCCCTAAACGCTAGTCAAATATTTTTGGGTTAAGTAACATGGCAGACCCAGCGCCGGCCAAACCGGCGTAATGATCATTGTTGTGGTCATTTTGCCAGAACCGCTCCCCGGAGCCTGCCTACACCTACAGGGCAGTAAGCTGAGGCAAAATGGCCGATAAAATAGCTAGAGGATAGGTTTTAACCTCATCACGACACAGCGGAATTATAGTGGCACAGAGAGACTATGTAGGCCGCGGGCGCTCAGGAGCAGCGCGGCGCAAGACCCCCAGCCGTAAAAAACGCAGTTCTCCAAAGGTATCCAAAACCGTGGTGGCGCTTGCCGTCGCCATTCTGGTTGTCTTTATCGGTGGTCTTTATTTCATTACCCACAACAAACCGGATGAAACGCCGATGTTGCCTACGCATGGCACACGCCCGGGCAACGGTCTGCCACCGAAGCCGGAAGAGCGTTGGCGTTACATCAAAGAACTGGAGAACCGCCAGATCGGCGTCAAGACACCTACCGAGCCAACCGCCGGGGGAGAGGTCAACTCCAAAACGCAGTTGACCGACGAACAGCGCCAATTGCTGGAGCAGATGCAGGCCGATATGCAGCAGCGCCCAACGCAACTGTCTGAGGTGCCTTACAACGATCCTTCACAGCTGCGTAACGGTGGGCGGCCACAACAGGTACAACAGCCGGTACAGCAGCAGATAGCGCCACCGGTACAGCAACAGCAGACCACTCAGCCTCGCAACCCGTTCAACAACGGCGCAGCACCTGCGCAGCAGCAACCGGTACAACAGCCGAAGCCGCAGGTACAGCAACCAAAACCACAGGCCGTGACTCCGCCAGTGCAGACCCGTCAGCCAGAAGTGAAACAAGAAGTAAAAACGGAAGCGGCCAAGCCGGAAACCAAACCGGAGTCGAAGCAGAAGTGGATGGTGCAATGTGGTTCGTTCCGCACAGCCGATCAGGCCGAGTCGGTACGGGCACAGCTGGCGTTTGAAGGGGTTGAAAGCCGGGTCACCGCAGGCGGTGGCTGGAATCGTGTGATGCTCGGCCCATACAGCAGCCGCGCCGCCGCAGACAAAACCCTGTCACGCCTGAAAGGCATTGGCATGTCAAGTTGCATTCCCCTCTCCGTCGGGGGTTGAAAAGCGTCAATCTCCCCCCATCTATAGTCTCAATATGCCTCGTAGTCTCTGCCAACGCAGAGGCTGCGGGGACTTCTTTCCGTCCGCAACGAGGGTCTGCTCGTGACAACAATTGTAAGCGTACGCCGCAACGGCCAGGTAGTGATCGGTGGCGATGGCCAGGCCACACTGGGCAACACGGTAATGAAGGGCAACGTCAAAAAAGTCCGTCGCCTGTATAACGACAAAGTGATTGCCGGTTTCGCCGGGGGTACCGCTGATGCTTTCACCCTGTTCGAACTGTTCGAGCGCAAGCTGGAGATGCACCAGGGCCATCTGGTAAAAGCGGCCGTTGAGCTGGCAAAAGACTGGCGTACCGACCGCATGCTGCGCAAGCTGGAAGCCCTGCTGGCGGTAGCCGATGAGAATGCCTCGCTGATCATCACCGGTAACGGTGACGTGATCCAGCCAGAAAATGATTTGATTGCGATCGGCTCCGGTGGCCCTTATGCCCAGTCGGCCGCACGCGCGCTGTTGGAAAATACCGAAATGAGCGCCCGCGAAATCGTGGAGAAATCCCTGACCATCGCTGGCGACATCTGTATTTACACCAACCATTGTCACACCATTGAAGAATTGCCTTCCAAAGCGTAAGGATCGAATACCATGTCTGAAATGACCCCGCGCGAGATCGTCAGCGAACTGGACAGCTACATCATTGGCCAAAACAAAGCCAAACGTGCCGTCGCCATTGCCCTGCGCAACCGCTGGCGCCGGATGCAGCTCAACGAGATGCTGCGTCACGAAGTGACCCCAAAAAATATTCTGATGATCGGCCCAACTGGCGTCGGTAAAACCGAGATTGCCCGTCGTCTGGCTAAACTGGCCAACGCACCCTTCATCAAGGTAGAAGCCACCAAGTTCACCGAAGTGGGCTATGTGGGTAAGGAAGTGGACTCTATCATCCGCGATCTGACCGATGCTGCCGTGAAAATGGTGCGTCTGCAATCGATCGAGAAAAACCGCACCCGTGCGGAAGAGATGGCAGAAGAACGCATTCTCGACGTGCTGATCCCGCCGGCCAAAAACAACTGGGGCCAGGCCGAAGAGCAGAATGAACCCTCTGCCGCTCGCCAGGCATTCCGCAAGAAACTGCGTGAAGGTCAGCTGGACGATAAAGAAATCGAAATCGATCTGGCTTCGGCCCCGATGGGCGTGGAAATCATGGCTCCTCCGGGTATGGAAGAGATGACCAACCAGCTGCAATCGATGTTCCAGAACCTCGGTGGGCAGAAGCAGAAACCGCGTAAAGTGAAGATCAAGGAAGCCTTCAAGCTGCTGATCGAAGAAGAAGCGGCCAAGCTGGTAAACCCGGAAGAGCTGAAAGAGCAGGCGGTGGAAGCCGTTGAGCAGCACGGTATCGTGTTTATCGATGAGATCGACAAAATCTGTAAGCGCAGTGGCCAGAGCTCCGGCCCGGACGTGTCCCGCGAGGGCGTCCAGCGCGACCTGCTACCGTTGGTGGAAGGCTGTACGGTATCAACCAAGCACGGCATGGTGAAAACCGATCACATTCTGTTTATCGCCTCCGGCGCGTTCCAGACCGCCAGCCCTTCCGACCTGATCCCGGAACTGCAAGGCCGTCTGCCAATCCGCGTTGAGCTGCAAGCGCTGACCACGGAAGATTTTGAACGTATCCTGACCGAGCCAAGCGCGTCGCTTACCGAGCAGTACAAAGCGTTGATGGCCACCGAAGGCGTCACCATCGATTTCACCGCTGACGGTATCCGCCGCATCGCTGAAGCCGCCTGGCAGGTTAACGAAAGCACCGAAAACATCGGCGCACGTCGTTTGCACACCGTGCTGGAGCGTCTGATGGAAGATATTTCGTACGATGCGAGTGAAATTGGCGGCCAATCCATTACAATTGACGCCGAATACGTGCGCAATCATCTGGATGAACTGGTAGCGGATGAAGATCTGAGTCGTTTTATCCTATAATCGCTCTATCACTGTCCTGTCAGTTATCTTTGTGGGAGGCATTGCCTCCCACATTTATTTTTAACGGACACCGTCTTTTGACTTACTGAAGCGAAATATGAGCTCATCAACCACCACCACCCCGGCCAGAGCCTGGCTGGAAAGTTTACGACCACGAACCCTGCCATTGGCCTTTGCCTCCATCGTTGTCGGTTCCGCGATCGCCGCCTGGCAGGGCAGCCTGAAGCCCGGCGTGGCGCTGTTGGCTCTGCTGACCGCAGGTCTGCTGCAGATCCTCTCCAACCTGGCCAACGATTACGGTGATGCGGTAAAAGGCAGCGATAAAGAAGACCGTATCGGTCCGTTGCGCGGCATGCAAAAGGGCATGATCACCCAAAGCCAGATGAAACGGGCCTTGATGCTGACAGTAGTGCTGATCGCCATTTCCGGTTGCTGGCTAATCGCCGTCGCCTGTGAAAAACCCAGCGATGTGGTGGGCTTCCTGGTGCTGGGCGGGCTAGCGATTATCGCAGCCATTACCTACACCGTTGGCACCAAACCTTACGGTTATCTGGGACTGGGCGATATTTCGGTATTGGTATTTTTCGGCTGGCTCAGCGTGGCAGGCACTTACTATCTACAGACTCACACTTTCGATAGCGTCGTGATGTTGCCAGCCACCGCCTGTGGTCTGCTCGCAGCGGCGGTGTTGAACATCAATAATCTGCGCGATATCGAAAGTGACCGCGCTAACGGCAAAAATACCCTGGCCGTCCGCCTTGGCCCACAGAATGCGCGCTATTACCACGCAACGCTGCTGATTGCCGCCGTGGTCTGCTTTGCCCTGTTTACCCTGCTTAACCTGCACAGCCTATGGGGCTGGCTGTTTGTGCTGGCAATCCCGTTTCTGTATCGCCACGGTATGCGTGTCTTACGTGACCCTACGGCCGTCGGTATGCGTCCGATGCTGGAACATATGGTCAAGGCCGCCTTGCTCGCCAACGTGCTGTTTGCGATTGGCGTGGTGCTCAGTTAGCTGAGACTTGCGTACCAGAACGCATCCTGGCACTGATGATTTTGCCAACGGGGCGAATAAAGGGATATACTGGTTATTCCAGCGGCAAACAGACGTAAAATCCTATGAAATACGATACTTCCGAACTTTGCGATATCTATCAGGAAGAGGTCAACGTAGTTGAGCCTCTGTTCTCCAACTTTGGCGGGCGTACTTCATTTGGCGGGCAAATCACTACGGTGAAATGCTTCGAGGATAACGGCCTGCTGTTTGAACTGCTCGAAGAAAACGGCCGTGGCCGCGTGTTAGTGATCGACGGCGGCGGCTCTGTACGCCGTGCCCTGATCGACGCGGAGCTGGCCCGTCTGGCGACTCAGAACGAATGGGAAGGCATCGTGGTTTACGGTGCGGTGCGCCAGGTGGACGATCTGGAAGAACTGGACATCGGCATTCAGGCGATGGCAGCGATCCCGGTAGGTGCCACCAGCGAAGCGATAGGCGAAAGTGATATCCGCGTGAATTTTGGCGGTGTGACCTTCTTCTCTGGCGATCATCTGTATGCCGACAACACCGGCATCATCCTTTCTGAAGATCCGCTCGATATCGAGTAACCGCAGAAAATGACAAAGGGCGCCTGAGGCGCCCTTTTCGTTGGTGCTAATGGATCAGACTTCTTCCATTTTACCCAGCAATGCGCGCAGGCGATCTTGCCACACGTGCTGCTCTTCTTTCAGCTGCTGGTTTTCACGCACCAGTGACTCGTGGTTACCCGCAGCGCTCTGAACTTCCTGAGACAGGGAATTGTTTTTCTCTTTCAGCTCTTCAATTTCCATCTGCAACAGCGTGATGGTATCGATCGCCTGCTGAACTTTTGCTTCCAGTTTTTCAAATACTTCAAATGACATTCTTCAGTCCCCTCATGATAGCAAGGCGTACATCCATAAGTAGCGCCGCAACCTTAGCTGCAGCGACTGCGAATATGCTCGCGTAACCAACAGGCCCAGCGCCTGTTTCGATAAAACCTTTCCCGCAATAAAAACGATTGTAAGTAGCCAGCCCCCCAGTGTCTAGCAACATACCGACCCAACGCGCACTCTGTTGCAATTTTCCTACCCTGGCTATCGGTCAAAGCTGAAAGTCACCGCTGCCAAACGGCAGGGTTGTTAACAAATAGAGACAAAATAACTGGTCAGATCACCGTTTTATGGCGCAGAAAGAACACCGAACAACGCGAATTCGCTCAATTTTATGACGAAGTACACACATTTTGATTTCGCTATTTCTCGTTTATGCTCGTTAACGATAAATTTACATCACATCCTCAACCGATAAGAGGACGTGAAGAAAAACTCTGTAGCTCAAGGCCAAAACGCCAACGCGCCAAGCCTAGATAACCTATAACCGTCGTCTGCAGGACAATAATATTATGAGCCAAACCATCAGTCCGACCTTAAAAGGCCAGTGCATCGCTGAATTCCTCGGCACCGGTCTGTTGATTTTCTTTGGTGTAGGCTGTGTTGCAGCGCTGAAACTGGCAGGTGCCAGCTTCGGCCAATGGGAAATCAGCATCATTTGGGGCCTGGGGGTGGCGATGGCCATCTATCTGACCGCCGCCATTTCCGGTGCTCACCTGAACCCGGCCGTCACGCTCGCGCTGTGGCTGTTCGCCTGCTTTGATGGACGCAAAGTACTCCCTTACATCGTTGCGCAGATTGCGGGGGCCTTTTGCGCGGCAGCACTGGTCTACGGGCTGTATTACAGCCTGTTCTTCGATTTTGAAGCCGCCCACCAGATGGTGCGTGGCAGCAACGAAAGCCTCGAATTGGCCGGCATTTTCTCGACGTATCCCAACGCACATATCTCCGTCGGCCAGGCCTTCCTGGTAGAAACCGTGATCACCGCCATCCTGATGTGCCTGATCCTGGCACTGACAGACGACGGCAACGGCATTCCACGCGGCCCGCTGGCACCGCTGTTGATCGGTATTCTGATTGCCGTTATCGGTGCCTCTATGGGACCATTAACCGGCTTTGCACTGAACCCGGCGCGTGACTTTGGCCCGAAAGTGTTCGCCTATCTGGCAGGCTGGGGCAACGTGGCCTTCACCGGCGCTCGCGACATCCCTTATTTCCTGGTGCCTATCTTCGGCCCTATCGTCGGTGCAGGTTTGGGCGCCTTTGGTTATCGCGCGCTGATCGGTCGCCATCTGCCTTGTGACGTTTGCTTCGAGGAAGAGCAACCCGCCCCTAAACCAGAACAACGTAAAGCGTGATTGGCACGGCTTTAAACGGTTAACCACAGTAGGACTCAAAATTATGACAACCGAAAAAAAATACATTGTCGCCCTCGACCAGGGAACCACCAGTTCACGTGCCGTAGTGCTCGATCACGATGCCAATATTGTTGCGGTTTCACAGCGTGAATTTACGCAGATCTACCCGAAGGCCGGCTGGGTAGAGCACGACCCGATGGAAATCTGGTCCTCACAAAGTTCCACCTTGGTCGAAGTGCTGGCCAAGGCCGATATCAGTTCTGACCAAATCGCCGGGATCGGCATTACCAACCAGCGTGAAACCACCATCGTCTGGGAAAAAGAGACCGGGAAGCCGATTTATAACGCGATCGTCTGGCAGTGCCGTCGCACCGCCGACATCTGTGAAAAACTCAAGCGTGATGGCCTGGAAGAGTATATCCGCCACAATACCGGCCTGGTGGTTGACCCTTACTTCTCGGGCACCAAGGTCAAATGGATCCTCGACCACGTCGAAGGCGCGCGCGAACGTGCCAAGCGCGGTGAACTGCTGTTTGGTACCGTCGACACCTGGCTGGTGTGGAAGATGACCCAAGGGCGGGTTCACGTGACCGACTACACCAACGCCTCGCGTACCATGATGTTCAACATCCATGAGCTGGACTGGGACGATCGTATGCTGGAAGCGCTGGACATCCCACGCGCCATGCTGCCAGCAGTCCGCCCTTCTTCCGAAGTGTATGGCCAGACCAACATCGGGGGTAAAGGCGGGACGCGTATTCCTATCGCCGGGATCGCCGGTGACCAGCAGGCGGCGCTGTATGGCCAACTCTGCGTTCAGCCGGGGATGGCGAAAAACACCTACGGCACCGGCTGCTTCCTGTTGATGAATACTGGCAAAGAGGCAGTACGCTCCAGCCACGGCCTGCTGACTACCATCGCCTGCGGCCCACGCGGGGAAGTGAACTATGCGCTGGAAGGTGCGGTGTTTATTGGTGGGGCCTCTATCCAGTGGCTGCGCGACGAGCTGAAACTGATCAGCGATGCCGCCGACTCCGAATACTTCGCCACCAAGGTCAAAGACAGCAATGGCGTCTACGTAGTGCCCGCCTTTACTGGCCTGGGTGCCCCCTACTGGGACCCGTATGCCCGTGGCGCCATCTTCGGCCTGACCCGCGGCGTCAACAGCAACCACATCATCCGCGCCACGCTGGAGTCTATCGCCTACCAGACCCGCGACGTGCTGGATGCTATGCAGGCCGATGCCAATACCCGTCTGCAATCGCTGCGTGTGGACGGTGGTGCGGTAGCCAACAACTTCCTGATGCAGTTCCAGTCCGATATCCTCGGCACCCGTGTTGAGCGTCCTGAGGTGCGTGAAGTGACGGCGTTGGGCGCGGCCTATCTGGCCGGGCTGGCGATTGGCTACTGGAGCGATCTGGATGAAGTGAAGAGCAAAGCCAACATTGAGCGTGAATTCCGTCCGGGTATCGAAACTACCGAGCGTAATTTCCGTTACAGCGGCTGGAAAAAGGCCGTGGCTCGTGCGCAAGCCTGGGAAGATCACGACTGATTCGTTTTACCCTGCAACAGCGCTGCCTTCGGGCAGCGTTTTTTTTGCCTCGCCCTGCCGCCTCCCCCCTGTGGTAAACTTTGCCGATATTTTCTTCCCTTTTCTCACTGACAGGTTTGCCATGAAACGTGAATTAGCCATCGAATTTTCCCGCGTTACCGAAGCCGCCGCACTTGCGGGTTATAAATGGTTGGGGCGTGGTGACAAAAACGCCGCCGACGGTGCCGCCGTCAATGCCATGCGCATTATGCTCAACAGAGTGGATATCGATGGCCGGATCGTGATCGGTGAAGGTGAGATTGATGAAGCCCCGATGCTGTATATCGGCGAAAACGTCGGCACCGGGCTGGGCGACGCGGTGGATATCGCCGTCGATCCCATCGAAGGTACGCGCATGACCGCAATGGGCCAATCCAATGCGCTGGCTGTCCTGGCGGTAGGCGATCGCGGCACCTTCCTGCACGCTCCTGATATGTACATGGAAAAACTGGTCGTCGGCCCACAGGCGCGTGGGGTGATCGATCTCAACTTGCCGCTAGCCACCAACCTGAACAACATCGCTGCCTGCCTGGGCAAACCACTGACGGAGCTGACAGTGATCACGTTGGCTAAACCGCGCCACGATGCGGTGATCGCAGAAATGCAGCGGCTCGGGGTGAGGGTTTTCGCTATTCCCGACGGTGATGTCGCCGCATCCATCCTGACCTGTATGCCGGAAAGCGAAGTGGATGTGATGTACGGAATCGGTGGCGCACCGGAAGGCGTGATTTCCGCTGCGGTGATCCGTGCGTTGGATGGCGATATGCAAGCCCGCCTGCTGGCTCGTCATCAGGTCAAAGGGGATAACGAAGATAATCACCGTATTGGCGAGCAGGAGCTGGCCCGCTGTAAAGAAATGGGCATCGAAGCCGGTAAGGTGTTGGTGCTGGATGAAATGGCGCGCAACGATAACGTGATCTTTGCCGCAACCGGCATCACCAAGGGCGATCTGCTGGAGGGCATCAGCCGCAAAGGCAATATGGCCACCACCGAAACCCTGTTAATCCGGGGCAAATCGCGCACGATTCGCCGCATCCGTTCGACCCACTATCTGGATCGCAAAGACGCAGCACTGCACGAATTCCTGCTTTAACGCTTAGGGGCGCAGAGCGCGCCCCGTTTCTATCAGGCGGTATGTCCCTGATGCTGCATACGGCTCGATAGCGGCCACCAACACAGCAAAATCAGCAACGCCATGGCAAACATCAGCAAGCCAAGGCTGAACTGCCCGGTTTGCGGCAGCATGGCTGACAACCATGTCGCCAGTCCAGACCCCATATTCTGCATCCCGCCTACCAGGGCACCCGCCGCCCCGGCCAGATAAGGGAACGGCTCCATCGCACCTGTGGTCGCCAAGGGGAATAGCATCCCGGCACCGAAGAAGAACAACGCCGCAGGCACGATCAGCGTCCAGATATTCATCACCCCGAACCAGCCAGGGATCCACATCATCAGCCCGGCCAACAGGCAGCTGATCACCGAATGCCACATCAGGCTGTGGAAGGTTTTTCCGTCACGCCCGGCATACCAGGCACCAAAGAACGCCGCCGGGATCGGCAGAATAAACAGGATACTGACGGTCAAACCGCTCAGGCCCAACACCCCGCCCATCAACACGCCACAGCTGGCTTCAAAAACGGCAATCCCGGCCAGAGCGCCGATCAACATCACCAGATAGCAGCTGAAAGTGCCGTCCGCCAGCAGTTGGCGGAAGCTGGAGAACATGGGGCGTTTTTCCGTCTGCTGCGGCCGGGTTTCCGGCAACCAGCGGAACATGGCAAACGCTACACCGGCGCACAGCACCAGCAGGAAGCCATAACAAGCCCGCCAGCCAAACATCATCGCCAATCCCCCACCAATCACCGGAGCCAACAGCGGGCTGACAAGAATGCCCATATTCAGCAGGCTATTGGCATATCGCAGGGACGTCCCCGCATACAGATCGCGCGGCATGGTTCTGGCCATCACGCCCGCCACGCCAGTGCCCATCCCTTGAACCGCGCTGGCAGCCACCAACATCGATAGGCTGTTGGCCAGCAAAGCGCCCAAGGCACCGAGCAGGAAAATCATCATGCCAGCCAGGATCACCGGGCGGCGGCCAATGCGATCGGAAAGCGGCCCGTAAATCAATTGCGAGAAGCCGTAGGTCAACAGATAAGCCGCCATAACGCGCTGCACGGAGCCGGAGGGCACCGAGAGATCGCGGGCAATATCGGCGATAATTGGTACATAAATGGTTTGTGCCATCTGACCGACGGCAACCAGCAGGATCAGCATCACCAGCAGGTGGAAGTTCTCAACTTTTCTCATTATCTTCATTAACTTATTCAGTATTGCGACACTCAACCCCGCCCAATACCCCAGGGGGAACCACAGAGCAGCTTCTCAGCGACGCATAAGCTAACAAATCTGATTTTTTTAGCGAGTTTCGGGCAAATATAGATCGCCGTCACACTGGCACCTATCGCTACCAGTCTCGTAAATCAAACTGTACGTATCTGTTGTCATAACGGGAAAGAGTTAAAAATGATAAACTTGCATCAGATTAGCTTTAACACTTAATCGATAATTATTTCCATCAACTTGAAATAAGATACCGCCACAGGGATTTGGGTTTTATGAAAACACCAGAGCTGATTTTATTGCAGTTAAAAACCTTGGGTCCTCATTCTGCCAAAATGCTGGCAGAGCGGCTGGAAATCACGCCGATGGGGATCCGGCAGCATCTGCAATCCCTTGAACAACGTGAGCTGGTTTGCTACGAGGAAACGCGCGCCAAAGTAGGCCGCCCGACGCGTTACTGGTCTTTGACCCAACAGGGCCATGCCCAGTTTGCCGACGGACACGATCGGCTTTCGGCTATCTTGCTGGAGTCGGCACATGAGCTGTTCGGTGCCGAAGGCATAGAAAAGCTGATCCGTGCTCGCGAGGATAAACTCTATCACCGGTACGCCGATGAGCTGGCAGAGGAAGAAGACCATCTCAGCAAGCTCAACCGCCTGGTTAACCTGCGCCAGCGTGACGGCTACATGGCGGAACTGTTGGAAAGCCCGCAGGGGATGTTGCTGGTGGAAAACCACTGTCCGATCGGCGTGGCGGCCCATACTTGCAGCAACTTGTGCAACTCCGAGCTGCAACTGTTCCATCGCCTGTTTGGTAAAAGCTATCGGATAGAACGTACCGCGCATGCCATCTCCGGCTCACGACATTGTGCTTATTTGATCCGACCACGGGAGCGTTAAAAGTATGGCTGAATGGGTTAATGGCAAAGTGACAGGGGTACAACATTGGACCGATGGCTTGTTCAGCATCACCGTCAATGCCCCGATCGACAGTTTCACCGCCGGGCAGTTTGCCAAGCTGTCACTGGAAATAGACGGCGAGCGCGTTCAGCGCGCCTATTCTTACGTTAATGCCCCCAGCGATCCTAACCTGGAGTTTTATCTGGTCACAGTGCCAGAAGGAAAACTCAGCCCAAGCCTCCATCAGTTGCAGCCCGGAGCGGAGGTGATGGTCACCAAAGAAGCCGCCGGATTCTTTGTGCTCGAAGAAGTGCCAGACTGCGACACCTTATGGATGCTGGCGACCGGCACCGCCATCGGCCCTTATCTGTCGATCCTGCAAGAAGGCAAAGATCTGGATCGCTTCAACAACCTGGTGCTGGTGCACGCCGCACGATTTGCCCGCGATCTCAGCTACCTGCCGCTGATGCAGCAACTGCAACAGCGTTTTAACGGCAAACTACGCATTCAAACCGTGGTCAGCCGCGAAGAGGTGGCTGGCTCATTGACCGGGCGCGTTCCGGCTCTGCTGGAGGACGGACGGCTGGAAGCGGCGGTCGGTTTGACCCTGGATGCCGAAACCAGCCATGTGATGCTGTGCGGCAACCCGCAGATGGTGCGAGATACCCAGCAAATGCTGAAAGAGAAGTACCAGATGCGCAAACATCTGCGCCGCAAGCCGGGCCATATCACCAGCGAGCATTACTGGTAGTTCAGCGGAATTTTACCGGTTCGGCCTCTGGGCCGAATCGGTTATCCCCAGGGGTGCCAAGAAAAGCCCCCAGGTCGATCGCCATCATCACCACAATCAACGTCGGAATAAAACGCCCCACGCCCCACTGCCAGACCGGCGCCAACATCTGCCAGTTACCGGCTGCCAATATCCACGCAAGGATCAACAGCAACGCCCACCAGCCCTTTTTATTCCGATCGTGCAGGCGCTTGACGAGCACCGCCGCCGTTGGCCACAGCAGCGCCACAATGCAAAAGGCGATGGTCTGGATCGCTACCACATCGTAGTTGGCCAGCGTGAAAGCCACCGCCATCAGCACTACCCAGACAGCCATCCAGATCCAGAAGTCGCGCCGCCCGATACGGCCCTTAAAGGAAAAACACCATTGCTGTAAGCTCATCGATTCATGCACTCTTGGCCTGCCCATATTCTGCGCCGCAGTGTAACATAGGCTATACCGGGTTGAGCTAGCCCCGGAAAAACGCAGACCATCGCACCGCCTTGAGTCAGCAAACGACAATCACGCGGAATTTTTGACAATTCCCCCGGGTTATCGTTTTAATCGGAGTCATCATTGTTACCGATGCCGTATACCATGCTGAAAAAAATCATCGTTATAGCCAGCCTGTGCTCCCCCATCGGCAGTGCTTGGGCCGATCCTCCGGATACGCCTACCGAAGCCCCGGCGAACGCCCCTTACTTGCTGGCTGGCGCGCCCACCTTCGATCTGACGGTGGTGCAATTTCGCGAAAAGTACAACCGCGACAACCCAACATTGCCGATTGGTGAGTTCCGCGTCGTCCCCTCCAGAGAGGATGACTCTCCTTTGCTGACCCGCGCAGCCAGCAAAATTAACGAAAACCTGTACGCCTCTACCGCGCTGGAAAAGGGCACCGGTAAGATTAAAACCATGCAAATTACCCATTTGCTGTTGCAGGATGGCGAAGAAAAAGCGGCCAAAGCCATCGCGGTGAACTACATGGCGGCCCTGAGCCGCCAGTTTGAACCGGCACTCACCGTCGAAGAAAGCATCATCAAGGTGAACAACCTGCTGGAAAAAGGCAAAGGCTCCTACTTCTACCAGCAACAGCTCGGGGCAATACGCTATGTGGTGGCAGATAACGGCGATAAGGGGGTAACCTTCGCCGTTGAACCGATTAAGCTAACGCTATCTGAACCCTGATACCCCAGCAATTAATGACAAAAAGCAAAGCCTTTGCACTGATTCATCTCTATACTGTTGGGCAGGTAAACTGCCTGTCCGGCAGTTGTCATTTAGACTCTCGCATCCCCTTTTTGGAGGAAAACACATGCGTCATCCATTAGTAATGGGTAACTGGAAGCTTAACGGCAGCGTTCACATGGTTAACGAACTGATCGCCGCCTTGCGTAAAGAACTGAGCAGCGTTGACGGTTGTGGCGTTGCCATCGCACCTCCAGTCATGTATCTGGATCTGGCCAAGCACGCACTGGGTGGCAGCCGCATCGCTCTGGGCGCACAGAACGTCGACATCAACCTGTCTGGCGCCTTCACCGGTGAAGTTTCTGCCACCATGCTCAAAGACGTAGGTGCTGAATACATCATCATCGGCCACTCAGAGCGCCGTACCTATCACAAAGAAACCGACGCAGCGATCGCAGAGAAATTTGCCGTGCTGAAAGCCGCTGGCCTGATCCCAGTGCTGTGCATCGGTGAGACCGAAGCAGAAAACGAAGCGGGTAAAACCGAAGAAGTTTGTGCGCGCCAGATCGACGCCGTGCTGAAAACCCAGGGCGCTGAAGCGTTCAAAGGCACCGTCATCGCTTATGAGCCAGTGTGGGCTATCGGTACCGGTAAATCTGCCACCCCAGCGCAAGCTCAGGCAGTGCACAAATTTATCCGTGACCATATCGCCAAGCAAGATGCTGCGGTAGCAGCCGAAGTGATCATCCAGTACGGCGGTTCCGTGAACGATAAGAACGCCGCAGAGCTGTTTGCTCAGCCAGACATCGACGGCGCGCTGGTTGGCGGCGCATCACTGAAAGCTGACGCTTTCGCCGTGATCGTCAAAGCCGCTGCCCAAGCGAAAAAAGCCTGATTTCATCCGGCCTGAAATAACAAAACCCCGGTTTTCCGGGGTTTTTTATGGCCAAAAATTAGCGATCAGCGCTTGCTGATTTCGTCAAAAATCCCGCCGGTGGCAAAGTGCACCTTCTGCGCTTCAGTCCAGCCGCCAAAAGTATCATCCACGGTGAACAGCTTCAGTTTTGGAAACTGCTCGGCGAATTTGGCTGCAACGGCTGTATCACGTGGACGGTAGTAGTTGTTGGCCGCAATGGTCTGGCCTTCCGGTGAATACAGATACTTCAGGTAAGCCGTAGCCACATCACGGGTGCCGCGCTTATCAACGACCTTATCCACCACCGATACCGTTGGTTCAGCCAGAATGGATTCGCTCGGGGTGATGATTTCAAACTTGTCTTTCCCCAGCTCTTTCTCTGCCAGCAAGGCTTCGTTTTCCCAGGCGATCAGCACATCACCGATGCCGCGCTCAACGAAGGTATTGGTTGCGCCACGTGCACCGGAATCCAACACTTCCACATTTCGGTACAGCTCTTTGACGAACTCCTGAGCCTTGGCTTTATCGCCACCGTTCTTGTGCAGAGCATAACCCCAGGCAGCCAGATAGTTCCAACGGGCACCGCCAGAGGTTTTCGGGTTCGGTGTAATAACCGACACGCCAGGCTTCACCAGGTCAGCCCAATCATGGATCTGTTTTGGATTATCCTTACGCACCAGGAAAACGATGGTCGAGGTGTAAGGTGCCGAGTTGTCTGGCAGGCGCTTGATCCACGCTTTATCAATACGACCACGCTCGGCAATCGCGTCCACGTCGTATGCCAACGCCAGCGTGACCACATCCGCTTCGATGCCGTTAATCACCGAGGTCGCCTGCTTGCCGGAACCGCCGTGTGACTGACGCACGGTAACCTTATCGCCGGTCTGCTGCTGCCAATACTTACCAAACGCCGTGTTATATTCCTGGTAGAACTCACGCGTAGGATCGTATGAGACGTTCAGCAGTTGAATATCTTTCGCCATAGCACCCGATGCCAACAGCAGTAAAGTCAGACCCACACCCCATTTTTGCATTGCCGTTCCCCCAGAAAATGACGCAACCTCAAGCGGTTGATTTAGCATCAAAGCCTGCCAGAAACTTCCCTCACAATTAAAGAATAAAAAATGTTGTACTAGACCATTCTGGAATATAGCGGCTACCGATAAAAAAAAGCCCCCAACAAAGGAGGCTATTTCGCGGCGTTCAAGCTGGATTAGTACAGCTTTTTCGCCGTTTCCAACCAGTCACCCTTGAACGGACGCTTCATGTTTTCGATCGCGTCAACGATGTCGTGGTGCACCATCTTCTCGTTCTGGATCCCTACGCAGCGGCCACCGTAACCTTGCAGCAGCAGGTCGATGGAGTACGCGCCCATGCGGGAAGCCAGAATACGGTCGTAGGCAACCGGTGAACCACCACGCTGGATGTGGCCCAATACGGTAGCACGGGTTTCACGCTTGGTTTCCTGCTCGATGTGGCGTGCCAGTTCGTCGATATCACAGATATGCTCGGTGATCGCCACGATGGCATGCTTTTTACCTTTGGCGATACCGGCTTTGATTTCGTCAACCAGATCGTCACGGCTGAATTCGATTTCCGGCAGAACGATAAATTCACAACCACCGGCAATGGCCGCCGCCAGGGTCAGGTCGCCACAGTAACGCCCCATCACTTCCACGATAGAGATACGTTGGTGTGATGAAGAGGTATCGCGCAGGCGGTCAATGGCTTCCACCACGGTTTCCAACGCGGTGAAGTAACCGATGGTGTAGTCGGTGCCTGCAACGTCGTTATCGATGGTGCCAGGCAAACCGATGCAAGGGAAACCCTCTTCGGTCAGGCGCTTCGCCCCCATGTAGGAGCCGTCACCACCGATGACCACCAGCGCATCAATGCCGCGGTTTTTCAGGTTTTCAATCGCCTTGGCGCGCACGCTGTCATCCCTGAACTCTGGAAAACGCGCAGAACCCAGGAAGGTGCCGCCGCGATTGATCATGTCAGACACGCTATAGCGGTCTAATTGCTCCATGCGATCTTCGTACAAACCAAGGTAGCCATCGTAAATACCAAATACTTCCAGACCTTCTGTGAGCGCGGCACGCACAACGCCACGAATGGCAGCGTTCATACCTGGGGCGTCACCGCCACTCGTCAGTACACCGATTTTCTTGATCATGACTACCTCTGAACTGTAGATGCAATTTCTTAAGAATTCTGTATTCGCCGACTCACCGGGTATCTCTCCAACGGCGCAAAACCAGCTTTACGGCTTTTATTGCTGGATATTATAACAAAAACACCCAGCTGAATTGATTCAGGTCACGCAACATCAAGGAAAAAACTTCACATGGCACGGCGTGCTAACACCGTGATTTCTCAATCCACCCAACATTGACCTATGTCAGTTGATTATAGTTCCCAATGCCCCTGTCGGCCCTGAGGAACAACAGAACAGGGATCTTGGTGAATAATCACGTCGGCTCCGGGGAAACGATGCAACAATGCCTGCTCCACCTGTTCTGCCAGAATATGCGCCTGCATCAACGGCAGGGTGTCTTCCATTTCCAGATGCAACTGGATAAACCGCGTTGGCCCAGACTGCCGCGTACGCAGATCGTGCGCACCTTTCACACCCGGCCAAGACGATACCACATCGATAATTGCCTGACGCTCTTCATCCGGCAAGGCGCGATCCAGCAGGGACTGCACCGCCTCGTACCCCATACGCAGCGCGCTATAGAGAATATAAACCCCAATGCCCAGGGCAAACAGTGCGTCCGCACGGTGAAATCCATACCAGCTTAGCCCAAGTGCTATCAAAATAGCACCATTCATCATCACATCTGACTGATAATGCAGCATATCGGCCCGTACCGCCTGGCTGCGCGTTTTTCTGACTACCCAGCGCTGATAGGTCACCAGGATGAGAGTGCTAATCAACGCAATGATAGTTACAGCTACCCCAATACCCGGCGAATTCAGGGGCTGCGGGGAATACAGATGCTGGAAGCCGGTCAAGAACAGGAACAGGGCAGAACCGGAGATAAACATGCTTTGCGCCAGCGCCGCCAGCGACTCGGCCTTGCCATGGCCAAAGGTGTGCTCTTCATCAGCCGGCTGCAACGAGTAGCGCACCACCAGCAGGTTGGTTAACGATGCGGCAATATCCACCAACGAATCCACCAAAGCCGCCAACAGGCTGACCGATCCGGTGAGATACCAGGCAACGATCTTGATCAACAGTAGAACGGAAGCCATTCCGGTGGCGGCTAAAGCAGCGGACTGCACCAGCCGCGCGTATTGCTGTTCCATAAAAAACCCCAACCAAAGTTTATGGGCTTCAGTATAACGGAATGGAGGGTAAAAAAAGTCCCGCCATTATTACGGGATGCTTGTCAGCTAAGCAAAAGAATCTGGCAAAACGTGCAGTAATGTCGCTCTCCTAGATAAGTATTCATAAGGTATCCAGGTTTGAAGGCGCGTCCACGTAGTGTCCACACTCAATGGTTTTTAAAAATCCGAAACCTTTTAGAAAAAAATTAATTCATTGTTTTTTAAGTGGATTTATTTTATCGAAATGAAAAAAAACCCCCTCATCATGAGGGGGAAGACAGGGATGGTGAGGTAATATCTCTGTTAACCTATTGAGATAAAAGGATTTATCTCTTGTTTCGTCCACAAGTTGACTACGCTTCGATTTAAGGCCCTGCTTTGCGGGGCTTTAACTTTTCTTTCCCCCACCTCCCATAATGGCTAGTATTTGAACCGCAACAAAATACCCTTGGGATTTATGGAGTTTTTCATATGGCAATGACTACATGCAAAGAGTGTAAAAAAGAAGTATCTGATCGCGCTAAGGTTTGTCCACATTGCGGAGTTAAAAAGCCTGGTGAGAGATGGTGGCATGCTTTAGCTGGCTTTGCTGTTCTCATCATCGTTGGGACTGGCGCATATTTTTACTTCGGTAGCGGTGATTCTGTAGAAGCTACGGATAAAGCTACTCCACCGAAACAATGTGCTGCTACTGATGGGCAGTGCCTCTTTGAAGCGAATCTGGCTGATGCATCATATCCATGTAAAAGGCAGATCGAGAAAACATCCAAGTATGATTTTGAATGGAACGATGGAGTTTTCGGACTGGCCTTTACTCATTTTCGAAATATACCGGAAAAGGGGCAACTGATTTTCACTGGGGATAAGGTTAAATTTACTAACGGATTCAACGCCAAAGTTAACATGATCTATTCCTGTACCTATGATTTGAAATCGAAATCAGTAGTTGACGTTACCGTTAAAGAAGGTCGCTTGTAAGTGATTTACCGGGTAGTTGAATATAAAAAAGCCAGCCCGTAGGCTGGCCGGTTACTGCGCGGCTTGTCACTTCCATTAATTCCCATTCCGCAGATGCCGGAATAAATCTTCATTTGTCCGGCGATGATAGGATTCTGGCAGGTGCGGCAGTTTGGCCTTGTCGATCTCATTTTCGATATCAAAGAATTCAAAAGGCTCGCAGGCAGCTACCAAGTATTGCAGCCTGTTTGAGTGATTGTAGGTTTCTACCTTGTAAACAATGAATTCCATAGCTTCAGATAGGCCAGGCCCGGCCTCTAAGTGGCGAACCATTGGGAGTGTTGGCGTCATCTGTATAACATCCCTTCGATAATCGTTGACTATCTGGCCGTGGTGCTCACCACCTAACAGCAAATAACTGACGTTACTATCCATTGCCACACCTTCGTTTTGTTCTCGTTGGCTTAATTTATCACAAAGAAAAGCCAGCCCGTAGGCTGGCCGGTTACTGCTTGGCTGGCATCAATGTGCAGCTCTACTTACTTCCATTCCCTGGTATGGCCGCAATGCTCTGCGTTTGTTGCGTGAATTTCAGTCTACTGGCCTATGCTGTTTCTCTCCAATTGGTTACGCAGATCAATTGATGATGAATTGATCGGTTAAAACGATCGTACTGTTTTACGTGGGTTATTATTTGTTCTCTTTTTTATCGCTCGCGCCGAGATCGTGCGCGCCAGGTGGCCGAGTTTTTACAGTTAACGCAATTTCCCACAACTCCCCCGCATGCCGCGCCGCTGCTGGCTTTGCCATTATCTTCCGTAAATTCCCGCCCGGAAATCCTTCGCGCTGCGATCCGGCGTAAAATACATATCCCCCTTTAATATCAATGCAATATATTTTTGTGATCGTTGCGAGATCGTCGCATTCACTGTAATTAACTGAAATCCTTGTCACTCGTTACAGTTGGCGATCCTTTGCAGATCCTCAGCACTGGCGCGGCCTGGCGGGGGCATTTGTAGAATCACGACACTGTAAAAAAGTCTAGAAATATTTTGCGCAGGCTTGGTGGGCGTGTGCGTTTTACGTCGCGAATCTTTTACCTCACCAGATTTGCGCCCTGTGCTGCACAGGCGGGCCTCTGCGGCATTCATCGGTCTGAATCCCGGCACTTGCATGGGTTGTCTGGTGGGCGTCGTGGTGACGCGCTCAGGGCGCGCTGTCTATCATGATGGTGAGGGGGTAATTCAGGAGGCATCAGCGGGGCGCGGCCCCGCCGTGGGTATCAGTCAATGAATGGGCTGTATTTTTCGGTGAGCGCCGTGGTTCGCTTGGCCGTTGTGGTTATTTCACCGCTGTTGGTTGGGGTGCCGGTATTGCTGTGGGTGTGCTGCGCCGTCTGTTGTGCCAACTGATGGAGCACGTCAAGGGTGTCAGTCAACAGGGTTAACACGTTCACTTCCGCACTGCCCAGGCGGATAGAGGGGGCCATTAACTCATGCGCCTTGGCAACACTGCGGCGGATACCGGCTATCTGTTCGGTCAGATTGCCTTTGACCTGTACGTCTTGATTGCCGCCGATCGTGGTCTTGTCGTCCTGGCCAACATCGCCGGTTCTGTCTTTGCTACAGGTGATCACCAGGTTGCCCGATGCGCCGATCGTGTAGTTGCCATCCGCCAGGTGAACCACTGCACCGGCCAACAGCTTGGCGGTACCCAATACCGTGGCGGTATCGTTGCCCTTTACGATTGCTTGGCGCGTTGTGGTGGTGCGGGTTTCGGCGTCGTTGGTCACTTTTCTGGTGCTGCTGGTTTCCTCGATCGCCTGGTCGGTTTCGCGCTGCCAGCTCCCTGCCTGGTTAACTCGCTGGCTCACACCTGCCCGCTGTTGCTGCAACTGCTCGCCGGGTTTGATATCGGGCAAGGTGTGGCCGTCCTGCATCGTTTGCCGGATCAGTGGCTTATCGGGTCGCCCTTCTGCAAATCCTACCTCTACCACGGTGCCTTCGGGCGGGTATTGATACATCCCGCCTTCCGGCCCCGCCATTGGCACCGGCAGCGGTACCGCGTTATAAACCGGCGTATCCTGCGCCGCTGCGCCGTTCTCATCCAACAATTGCAGATTGACGGCATAGCGTGGCCGGAATGGGTCAGACTGATCGCCCAGGGCGGCGGTATCCGTTGGCCCCATGACGCGGGCCAGGCGCGGCAAGTGTAGGCCCGCGCTCAGTTCGGGATAGATTTTATCAATCTGGCGCTGTTCGGGTGACTTCTGCGCCGGTTTCCCCTGGCTGTTAAGTGGCGTCCAGGTTAGCGTCATTTCATCGTCATTGGCGGTGACTTGCGTGATGCGGCGACCGTTGGCAATAACGCCCGGCCGGATGGCGGGGATTAACGGCAATGTCATGCTATTGCCTGCGGTGGCGTTCTGAATAAATTCGGTAGGGATATCGACCGGCGACCGCGCAAAGAGTGAATCCGCATAGCTGCCGACAAAGACGCTACCATCAGCCAACTGATACCAGGTGTAATCCGCAATGCTAAACGCCCGGCCCAGGTCAGCTAATAGCTGATCGCCGGTTCCGCTGTGCGTGAAATGGGGGATTGGCGTATCCAGGTACCCGGCATTTTCTGGCAGTGAAAACACCATGCCGGTGAGCCTGGCAACCTCGGCGGTAACATCGCGTAACGTAGGGTGTTGCAATGATACCGGCCATTTTTGGGCAAACGTGCCGACCAACTCACGCACAAAAAGACGCTGCGCGCCGTTCTCTGCTGGGCTGCTCCGCTCCACATAGCCGGTGAACCAGCGGTAAACCGTGCTGTTGATACCCAGATCCAGGCGCACCAACTGGCCGGTATAGTCGACCGGTGTCAGGGCGGTAATAAATCCCCGACCGCAAGCGGCCAACTCAAGCACGACGCGAAAGGAGGCCACCGCTATGGTTTCGGTGCCGATCCGCAAAGTCACGACGGGTTTCATTGACTTCCCCCTGGGCCGATCGCCGTATCAATTTTTTTAAGCACATTTTCGAACCAGGAAAGCTTTTCGGCTGATTCCTCGGCGCTGCCCGTGCCGCCAGGCGTTTGAGCATTCGCGCTGCCACCAGCACCACCTGCGCCCCCGGCAGCGGCTTGCATGGCTTTTCGCTCAGCAACACTGAAATATTCTTTCAAGGTGAAGTTAACCAACCACACCATGCGGTCAGTCTGGGCCGCTGCATCGACATTGCCGGAAAAAGTCACCTCTCTTAATTTGATGACCTGGGCCAACTCGTTAGCGACACGATAGCGCCTCATTTGCCCGCCTGCGTCTTTGGCTTCGGCCAGGGCATAAAGCCGGGTCAGTCGCTCTTTTTCGGAAAAGGGGATTTTCCCAGACACCCGCAATTCTTTACCCTTGATCCCCTGCTCGGCATTAGCCGTACTGCTTGCTTGCCCGGACTGGTCTTTGTCCTGAATTTGCATTGATGAGGACACAATAATGTCTTTCATCAAAATGGCTTCGCCATCCAGCGCCAGAACAATGATTTCACTCATAGATCCCCCAACATGGCGCGCAGCGGCGCTAAATCCTCGCCGACAAACATCAGCGCCAACGTGAAAACGTTGTCAGAAACAGGTACCGCGTCACGCATCAGCCTGGCAGCGGCCTGGGTGTCGCCGATCGCCGAAACAGCCCACACTGGCACACTACCGGCCTGCAACTGCTTTAACCCTTGCTTTGCCATATCCAACAGGGCCGCACGTTGCTGGGCAAACTCGGCCAGTGCGGCGGTAACACCTTCCGGCGTACTGGGGGCGGCACTCTCGGCAAACGCCTTGATCATGTCTTGTACCCCGGTTGCAAGGCGTGTGGTGCTGACCGATAACGGCAGGGCGGGCGGTAAGCTGTTACTCATGGCCGGTAACTGCATGCGGCTGGTTGCCAGTCCGATCGCCGTGGTTGCCCGTCGCTGAACCTGGGTTAACACCGGGATAGGGAACACCTCAGCGGCAGCGGCCAGCACGGTGGCAAATGATGCCAACGTGGGGGCCGTCAGCATGATCACGCTGACATCTTGGCGCACTGACGCCCCGGCCAGCTTGTTGACCAGGTAGTTAACCGCATTCGGCGGGCTCAGGTAAAAACCTGATTCCTCTTGTTGGCCCAGCCCAAAAACCCACGGGTGTGCGGCCACAGTGGAACACGTCACCGCCTCCAGGTTGTCAGGAATATGCAGTCGCTTTTGCTCCCACATTACGGCATCACCGGCCATTCAATCGCGGGCGCAGTTTGCAGATCAACACGGCCCAATAAAACGCGGTAGGTTTTCCACGCCGTCAGCCGTTCGGCGTCGCCATCCTGCTGCATACCCAGCGCGATCGCATCTTCCAATTCAGTGACCTGCTCGTCAGCATGGCCGCGCAATAACTGGCGCTGGTGTTGGGCCTGTTCAATGGCTTGGTGTAGACGCGCATTCGCCTCTTGGGTCTGGGCCGCCTGTTGCGCCAGAGTATCCGTCACCCACTCGGTGCCGTCCCAATGGTCAAACGGGGTACCCGGTGGAATAAACGTATAACCCTCCGGCAAGATAAACCAGGCATCAGGTACCTGGTGCGCCTCGCCGTCAGCACTGTAGTAGGTGGTGCCGGTCTGGTCAGTCAGTTCTATCCATGCGCCCTCTTTGAACAACAGGACGTTGCCCGGCGCGGGAACGGGCGGTGCTACGGTAACAGCCCAATCCGGCAAGGCGTCGATCAACTCCAAAACCATAAACGGGTTGCCGTAACTATCCCAGTATTCAACCCCGCGCAAATCAGGCACAGTGCGCCATTTCTGCCCATCCCACACCCCGGCCATGCCACTCTTTGGCTGACATGGTACGGTTGTACAGTTTGCAGGCAATCCCGTACCGGGTGGGACGCAGTAATTAAACGTGCCGGTAAACACGCCTTTTTCATCAAAATTGTAGATCCACACAAAACGCGGATTACTGGAAAACTCAAAATTCGTGCTCATTATGCAAGCCTCACAATGTAGTTAAACGCGATGTTATCAACGGTGTTTTTTGCCGCGCCGTAAGCGTCAATGCGCAAGCTGTGACCGTGCCACCCCAGATTCACCCAATGGGTGTGCGCTGGCGTGTCCTCTACCAGACCATGGTCTGCAAATGCGTTGTGGGCCGTAAAAGAAAAGCGCTCACTGGTGCCGCCCTCAAGTGCGGTATTGGAGGGGTAAGCCCGGACTTTTGGCCTAAAATACCCGCCCGCCGTGGTTTCTTTCGAACCCAGATCAGCGCTGCCCACTTCCCCGCCGTGGCCGTGATTTTTAACCTCACCATCGGCCAGTGATAGCGGGGCGCGCCCGATCGGGGTACCCAAAATCGTGCGGTCGCGTGTATCGGGTAAAAAACCAGATGGATAGACAATAGCCAGTTGAGGGTTAGCGACTTTATCAAATGCCTGCCCAACAGCCATGGCGCAACCAGGGGGTGCGATATTTGTCGGCCATGGCAACAATACGCCCGCATTGATTAGCTGACCGGTATCCGCCAGGCTCGCCAGCGCCTGCTTTAGCTGGTCGAAAGTCACCGCATCCGTCCCCAATTCGCCCGGTGCCAGGTTGGCTAATACCCGCTTAAGGGTGCCATGCCCTACAGAGACTTCCTTTGTACGTGTTGTTTTTGACTCGCTCCCAAGTGCCACACTACTGGCATGTTCGGCTGTGGTGTCAGCCCCGATAGCAACCGCATTTGTCGAATTGCCACCATTTGCCGTTTTCCCAATGGCAATGTTATTTACGCCTTCCGCAATAGCCGCATTGCCTATCGCGATATTTCTATAGCCCGACGTTTTGGAAAGGTTGCCGATCGCTACCGCCGAAATTCCGGTGCCTGTATTCGTCACCCCCTCATTTGATGAGGCGTCCCCAGTCACTTTAAGCCCAGCTAATTGGAGGCTTGCAACCGCCGCGGTTTTATTTATCACATCAGACAGGTTACTTGACCGTTGCAAGAATCGACCATCGAGTTGCTCGACGGTTTCATTAGACGGAAACGGCACACGGTTATCGGTCACGGTGGTGCCGTTAACGGTGGCAATACGGGTGACAAAGTGCCGATTACCGGCGCTGTCAACGTAATCGGCCAGGGTATCGGCGGCGCGTAGCGTAAAGCTGTTGGCCCATGCGCCCGTGACTGTACCTTGCCAACAGATATCAACCCAAACGCCGGTTTTACCGGCCAATGCTAACGCCTGGTTATTGGTCAAAATGGCGCGCAGGCCACCGACATACCCCAACCCCACCGCGATAGTGGCCGTCGCACCGGCAACGGTGACTTTGAAGCCATCGCCACGGAATGCCGCATTGCCGTAGTAATCGACGTTAGCCAGGCGGCGGGATTCGTCCATGCTTTGTAGGCGGGCGCTGAAATCAATCATCCAGGTCGCTGGGGTGACGTTGATTTGTGACGCCGTGGCGGCGCTGTCAAACTCCATCGCCAGGTTACGGATCAAGCTGTTGCCCTGCTGGCCGTTCTCGGTCTTGATTTTCTGTTGTTCAGCCAGATGGACAATCATCAGCACGGTGCCGCTGGCACTGTCGACCAGGCCCACCCAGTTATAATTCCAGTTGCCGATCGTGGTATCCAATACAACGGAATACACCACCGCGTTTTCGTTCAGCGCACCATACTGGGTGATATCTGCGGTATGGCGAATCCTTCCCGCTGCGGGCATACCTTCGTTGCGGTCAATCTCGGTGTTTTCATCCTGGCCTGGGATAAGCGCAAAAACCATCTTATCCGGCCTGGCTGGTTCGCCGTTGACCGTTTTGTTAACTAACCAGGCTTCGAATGCCTTGGTGATTGCAGTCTGTGACATACGATTTACCCTTAAATAGTGATCACTGCGGCGACGCACCACAGGAAATCGGCACTAGCTGCCAGGTTGAAGTAATGGCCGTTATTCAGAAAGACCGCGTTTTGTGGGAAATTTTCGCTAGGTTTGGCATTCCAGTAAGTCGCCACATTCGGCGATCGATAGACCGGCCATCCGTATACCGCCATGTCGCCCCACTCACTCCATAAAGCGCCGATTTTGCGGGCATAATAGGGAGTATCTCCCAGCGTCAAATCAATATTCCTGGCATGCGTTCCGCCTGTTGTGGCAAGGAATGCCGGGAATTGGGCGGCAACGATCTGCCCTGGTGACGGAATGAAATATTTTTTCGGGCTAATAGCGTGCGTGATGGTTTCACCCCGGTAATTTTTTCCGGTGATACTGACAGCGCCGGGCCCAGTGATGGTGATCCAGCCATCGGCCGTGATAGTTGCCGGGCCGTTCACTGTCCAGGTGATCGGCTTACCGCCATGCCCGACGACGTATAAACGGTACCTGGCCCCCGCAAACGAGGTGGTAGGGGTAAAGTCAGTGTAAAACCATCCATTGACGCCGTACCCTTTGAGAGCAAACGAGGTAGTTGTGTCCCACACGGCCACCCGCCTAAATTCATTCGCATTAGTGAGTAGAGTCGATGCTAAAGTGCCGTTGCTGCTATATTCTTCTACGCGGTCATGCTTACCCGCTAAAACAGGTATCCAAACGCTAAGAGGGCCATTGTCAGAAGGGGACAACGTTGTCCACCAATCCGCCCACATCGTGCCTGGCGCAGGCGCTCCCGGCCAACCATACGCGGCCAGATCACCCCATTCCGACCACAGCGCACCCAAATTACCGCGCCGGGTATCCTTTCCAGACATTGGCCGCCCATAGACCAACTCATCAACTGACGGCACACGCCCCCACATCGTGATCGCCCATTGCTCAACGTTCTTAATCAGCCCTTTCGTGCCGTCCTGAACAAACCACAACACCGGGTTAATGGCGTGGATGACCGTCCGATCCCGTGCATCGGTGCCGGTCACCGTCACCGGCCCAGGCCCGGTGATCGTGACCTGGGCGCTACTGTCCATTGGCGCAACTGTTGCGGGGCCGTCTACCGACCAGGTGATCGCCCCTGCGGCCCCTTGTGCGTCAATCATGTATGTCGCACCGGCAAAGCTGGTAACCGGCTGAAACTCGCTTGTCATCCAGCCATTGACATGAAAACGGACGATTTCGAAGGTAGGAACATAAAGCGCATCATGATAGCCCGCGACCAGGTCGAACCGGCCCGCCCGTACTGAAAGCGGCCGCTGGTTCAGCACATCAAAGAAATAGCGGCGGCAGGTGCGGCCGTACTGACGGATCAGATTCATCATCAATGCGTTATTGCGGCTCAACTGTTCATCGTTGATACGCAATAAAATGACGTCCCAATCTAGCCACAATTGGCGCTCAAGCTGTTGGATTTGGCCGATCTCCAGCCGTTCGAAAATCCGCGCAAAACCGGCCTTGCTGCCCGCGTCTTTGGCGTTCACAAAGGCATATTTCACCCGCAAGCGAAACAGCGCCAGGGACTCACCAGGGAAGCGATCAATATCCCGCTGGTACGCAAGCAGGGTTAATAGCTGCTCGTCACAGGTGTCGACGTCGATCTGGGCCAGGGGGAAGGTTAGCCAGGTATACACCCGCTCCCACCACACTTTTGAGGCATGGGCCAGGGTGAGCGGTTCGCCCTTGTTCATCCACACCGGTAGGTTGATATCAGGTAGCTTACTCATCGGCTGGCACCATCTTTAAGGTACGCAGGCGCGGCACATTCAACCCACTGATAATGTCGCCCAGAGAGAACACTACAGAGGCAATATCGGGGAACGTGTCGTGCAATTCTTCGCCCAGGCGTGACATAGAAAACCGGCTGAACGGCCAGGTTTTTTGAACGTCATAATCGGTATTTTCCCGAAACGCGGCGCGCACCAGGTTACCGGCGTTACCCATCAACGTGGCCGTTTGCTCTGCGGTCAGGTGACTGGCGGCATACAGATGCACGGTGACGGTGAGGTCATGACGGGTTTCCGGCAGCGGCAAGCACAACACATCATCGCCATGCCCGTGGTTGCCTTGGGCCATCACGTAATCGTTGACCATGTCGATAAATGGCTGGCTGGCAATGCCGGAATCAAGCAGCAAGTAAACGTTGGCGGTGCCTGGCCCGCGCGGGGCGTCGTGCTCGAAAAAAATGCGGTCGGTATTCAGCCCGGCCAGCCCGGAAATCATGCCACGATAGACGGCATCAATATGGTATTGGCCCACAAGGTTGAATTGGTTTTTCACCCGATCCCGCAAGTCATCATCACTTTCCTGATCTGCGCCGGGGGCAGTTAACCAATCATCCTCATTGACGGCGGCGGCAATACCGTCGACTGCCACGGGCAAGATACGATAGTAACCTGGTGCCAGGTTAAACCCGCTGCCCTCCAGCTCAGCCGTGACGGGTACCAGGGCACTGGCTGTGCCTGCGGGGATGGTCATATCAACCGTGGTTAACAGCCGGTAAATCGTGCCGTTAATACGTTCAGTTTGAATGACGGTACCCACCGGCACGGTGATTTCCCGGCCGATCTCCACCTTGGTGAATCGGACAGCCCCTACGGCTGCGGTGGCGTCTTTGCGCGCCACGTTGACCGCCCAGGCGAACAGGTCAACAAAGGTATTCCCGGCCGTTGCCAAGAACAGATTGCGCATGACGACATTGACCAGGGCATCCGTCAGCCACAATACCGGCGCGGTGATGATGGCTGTGATCAAGCGCCAGAACGGTGACATGCGCGACGTGTTAGTGATCAGCCCTTCTTCCCGCGCAATGGCGGTGAATTCGGTCTTGATCTGCGCCTCGGTGGTTGGCATGCCCTGTTCGGCCAGAATGGCTTTATAGTCTGGGTTAGGTTTATTGTTCATTGTTAATTAACCTGTTGGTCACTGAGAGCGGCCCGAAATCATAGGTATCCGCCGCAATAAAATAATCCCCGTTGCCGCCGTCTTTAATGCTGACCGTACCCGGCACTATGCGGGTGTCCGTTTCAACCAATAATTCTATTTGCATCATGATGTCAGCCCGCAAAACCGGGCTGCGTTCGGCGATCAGCTCTTTAACGATCCCGGCTTCAATAATCATATGGACAACGTCTTGCGCGATGCTTATGCGGTTGTTGCACAGCACCGGCTCATTGCCGGAATCCAGCGTGAAGTTTTTCCCGGTGATCAGCAGGTCGATATATTTCAGGTCTGTGCTCATCCTGCGGCTAGCTCCCTGGACTCCATCAGCGAATCGAACGTTTGCTGGTTTTGTGGGTAGATATTGACCTCACCGTAATGGCGGCTGTTATCGGTTACCTTGTTGCCGCTGCCGTTCGAAATGGCTTTGCCGATGCCGCCGCGCTCCATCTGCGGGGCATTAAGGCCAGCCGGTGCAGCTACACCGGAAACATTCGACGCGGCATCACCGATCGGCTTCAGGTCGATATTGACGCCGGGAATTTTGTTCAGCTTGGTGATAATCCAGTTGTACGTTTTGCCAAAGGATTCCAGCAGGTAATCCCATAGCCCGCTAAACACGTTGCCGATCGTGTCCACAAAGCCGGTGAAGGCTTCGACCGGCGATAAGCCAGAAAAGTATTCAACCACCATTTTCCAGCCCACACGGATCACCTGCCAAAGCACAGAAAAGACTCTACCGACCACCTCCGCCGCGTCTGCCACCCATCGAAATGCTTCGGTATCCATCAGCGCGGCTTTCAGTTCATCCCAGTATTTAATGGCATACCAGACGCCCGCGACCAATGCAGCGATACCAAGAATAATCAGGGTGATCGGACTCATCAGCAGTTGCATAGCCACGCCAGCAAACGCAGCCGCGCCGCCGAATGCCCACATCGCAACGGTGGAGATCACCATGCCCGCACGCTGCAACAGGGCGGCAGCGGTGGAGGTACGGAAAGCCAGCGCGCAAGCCAGTAACGTGGCCCGGACAAAGCGCATAACGCCGTTGTAGGCAACGGCAACAATCCCCGCTAACTGCAAGGCGCGGGCCTTCAAATTAATCACCCACAGCAGCGCCTTAGCCGTCACCGTGGCAAGCTTCCAGATCCCTGTCAGCCCCAGCCAGATAAATTTCGACACCCCAACCACGATATTGGCGGCAGCACCGGCCGCGCCGAGCGCCAAGGTACCGAGGGCGATATAGCCAATCCACCGGGCAATATTGGGGAACATGTCCAACCACTTGGCAAATGTCTCCCCGGCCTTAATAGCGTAATCAACCAAAGGGGTAATAGCGGGGATCAGGCGCATGCCCACGGCAACCCGGATACGCTCCCAGACTTTATCTACCCGTTCCCACATTTTCGCCATTTTCGCCGCCATCTCGGTGGCACGGTCTAGCCCCTGGGTGTTGCCCATATCGCGCATATGCTTTCTAAGGGCATCAGCCTGGCCCCAGGCGGCGGTCAGCGCCTGCGCACCATCGCCAAAGGCTTTATTCAGTGCGGCCTGTGCCTTCACATTGCCTTCGATGGTGTCGCCAAATTTGGCTTGCACCTTTTGCAGAATGTCAGGGAATTGCAGCATTTTGCCCTGGGCATCGGTGAAGCTCAGGCCCAGTTGCTTGCCGCCTTCGATCGCACCTTTTAGGAAAGCATCATAGATGCCGCCCGCCTCAGTGCCTTTGGTCTGACTCAATAGCCCCATGACGGATAATTGTTCATCCATCCCGGCGCCGTACTGGGTGCCGGTGCCCTTGCTGGACTTCACCAACTCTCGGATCTCATCAATGCTGGCGCCAAAGTTTTGCGCCATGTAGGCCGCTTTTGACGCCATCATTTCAACAAAGGGCACGTTGCCGATCTGGCGCACCGTCGACCGGTAATTGTTCGCCATATCGCTCATGTAGCTAGCCGCCTGGGCGGCGCTGGATTTGGTCGCCACCGCAAGGGTGTTGATCGCTACGGCGGCGCGCGGCAACTCCCCGTTGGTTAACTCGGCCAACTCGCTCTTAATGATGGTGCCCGATGCGATGAATTCAGCCGCCGATTTACCGTAAGCAGTGCTGAACCGCTGGGCGGATTGATACATTTTATCCAGGCTGTCGGTACTCACGTTGCGGGTAGACAGTTCATCTAAGGCGGCTTGTACCTGGTCAGCCGGGCCCAATAATCCCTTAACCCCTTGCACGACACCCCATAACCCGGCAGCACCGATCGCTACCTGTTTAAAAGCGCTGGCTGATTTCTTGGCGAAAGCCTCAACGGATTGCTGGGCCTTGCCGAGCGGGGCGCTCAGGTTGTTTTTGAGACTCAGCAGAAAGGCTAATTCTTTCATCAGGGTTATGTCCTGGTTCCGTTAAAGGCAAAGGCGATGCCCGCCGCGACGCTGTTGATATTGCTTTCGTGGAAATACTCGGCCAGCCAGAGGGCACGGGCCAGATTCATGACGCTGTCACCCTGTTCGTCCTCGCTGTCACTGTCAGACGGTGAGGGCAAATAGTGACGCCGTAGCGCCACCATCTGTTCATAATGGCTGGCCCGGATATGCTCGACTAACTGGCCTATTCCTTTACTTCGATCTCAATGGCCGGTGCATAAATCTTGTTGATTTTTTCAGCCATCTGGGCCCCCACACCAGGCATCAGCAACAGGGTAGCCAGGGCTTCACGGGATTCCGGGGTAACGATGCGTTTCAAGTAGGTATTGACCGCGCCCACCACATCCTCAGCCCGTGCGGATTCATTCAGACATTTGTTATAGGCTTGCAAGGTAGGGGCAAATTTCAATTCACTGCCGCCCACGCTCAGGGTGATGATGCCGCTATTTTCTTTGCTCATGACTTAAATCCTTTCTCTGTTGAATTTCAGTAACTAACTGGTTATGCCTGGCGGCACAGGGCACATACATGCCGCTGTATTGCTTTAACACCAGATCAAAATCATTTCCCGTTGTCCCCGCCAGGCGTGGCAGGCTTTCCGGGCACTTCGCTAACAGGCTTTCCTGATAAGATTCGCTCGGCACGTTCAACACCTTGGTTGAACAGCCGCACATACTCATCAGTAGCGCACACGTTAGTAAAAACCGGCTTGATGATTTCGGTGTGGATCTCGCGCTCCGTGTGGATTTCATTGCTATGAATGTCCTGTAATTTGGCGTCTAGCACCCTGGCCGATTCAGAGGAAACCCCCTGAACCACCTCGCGCAACTCGTCGCGAAAATTAGCCTCACGGGTGGCGGCTGATTCACTGATCACGGTGTTGAACCAGGCACCGGCCGCTACCCCAATGCAAAACCACACAACGAGCGCTTTCATTTAGCGAACCCCTTCATGCTCAAGGCTAAAGTGATTGCCATCGGGCCGTTTAAAACGCCCGCCCCAGCTCCCGCCGAGTGACTCCCAATAGACGCCCAGCGGCTCATATTTGGCGCTGTCGGTCTGATACACCCCATCAATAAACAGGTTGAAATCCACCGCCAGGCGCTTGGTGTGCAAGCTGTTGCTGATACCGGCCCCGGTCTTGGCATTTAATGCCGCTTGCTCCGGGGTGCGGTAGGCTTCGCCAAAGGTCAGCCGCATGCCGTGGTCACCGGCATAGGTGATCAACTGGGCAATCAACTGGGTAAAAAGTTGCTGTTTCTCGCTTAATTTCATGATTCATCAGCCTCTTTCGTTTTCGTTTGCAGGTACCGCCTAAGCAGTGTCTCGATCACGGTATGCCCCAAAATCCCCAGCGCCGACGCGATACCGATCAGGCTGATTTCTTCCAGGTCAGGGAAGTGGATCAGCGCCAGCCCTGCCATCATCGACACTGCCGAACCCAGCAGAATGCGGCCAATCAGCAAGCGCCAAGTCAACTTTTGCTCATCCAACAGGACTTTGCCCAAACCGATCACCGCACCAATAACAATCAGTTTAAAGAGCGTGGTTTCTCCATTTGGCATAGGTCACCCGATCAAGTCGCGAACATCGTTTTCGGACAACATCGGTACACCGTCGATGTGAACAAAATCGGGGCTCGTCACAATGTATTTAACCTTGTGGCTGGCGGTTTCCCCGCCCTTCGGGTCGAAGGAAAACGGGCTGGTGATAATCAACTTGCAGCCGAATGCCTCAACTTTTAACTCCTCATCCCCCGTATTGGCATACCAAAGAATGTCAGTGGTTGGCATGGCGCGATAACTTCCGGCCGCACGGGCAACCGCGCCGATTTTCTTGAAATTCTTGGTATCCAGTTCCATTTCACCTTCGGCCGCGACGTCACCGGCTACGTGCCCATCAGGCACCCCGCGCGTTTGCGCAGCGGCAGTGTTGTCCGTCACATCCAACGTAGTGGTTTTTACATGGATAATTTCGGTGCCCAGGGTGATATCAAAGTCCATGCCCCCGATACGAGCAGTCATGATTGTGCCTCCAGTGATGTATCTAACATGATGCTGACGGTGATCGCTTTCGGGCTCTCATACGGGCGAACAATGAGATAAACGCTCACCGTATTGGCATCGCTCCACACGATTGCCACATCGCCTTCACGCGGCGGTTTTACCTCGCCAGGGAAGGTGACGCCGTTGATTTGCGCGCTGCGTGACATGTCACGCATGGTGCGGCTGAAATAAGTCTTATGGGCGGCAATGCTGCCCGGTGTGCTGTTCAGCGACCGATCGCCGATTTTGGCAATGGCTTGGAGGCGCACCCGGCGCGCGGCTTTGTCGACAATGCGCAGGTATTCGATCACCGGATAGTCACCGCCTTTAACCTCCAGCGTTAACCCGTCTGACCAATACATGCCCTCATAATCCGCGTACCACATTGGCACGGAATAGCGCAGGTCATGCATAGCGCGCAGGTGAGCCAGGCTCAATTCTACCCCGGCACTGTCTACCGGCAGATCACTGGACAGTCCCACCAATGCGCCGGTTTTCACCCTGGCTGGGCTGTCAGCAATGGTGACACTGCGATGACACAAGCGGCCCGCCAGTGCGCCCACTTCGTTGCCCCACAGCGCTGGCACCAGTTGCACGGCGTGTGCCGCCTTGCCGGTGGCGTTGGTTGACAGTTTTTCAAGGTATTGCGCCCAGGATTTATCGGCGCCGCCCTCAAGCGGGCCAGGTACCGCCAACATAAACCACACCCAACGGCCCAGCTTGCTGATCAGTTCCTCACGCAATGCGCTGAAAATGCCGATATCAGCGGCGGTGGTATCGGCACTGAGATCGCCGATACTCACAACACCTTCAACGGAAATCATCGGTTGCACGTTGCGGATAGCGTCGACTTTTGCCGCTGCATCAGCGCCAGCGGGCACGATCAGGGCATAAGCCTGCCAATTCTGGCCCGCGTTCAATTGGGCCGCGCGGAGGTTCTCGCGCAAGATATCGCTGGCGTCGGTCAATTCCACGTCAATATCGGACTGGGAATTGAGCATAACCAGATCGCCCACCGTGGCCGCTCCGTCATGCGCGTGGCCGATGAATAAAACGGTGCGCTCAATCTCATTGATTACGCCCTGGCGCTGGTTTAGCTGGTTAATCGTTACATTGGGCCATGTCATTATTGCTATCCTCTTACGTCCTGGGTTCGCGTTCTCCAGCCGAAATTAATCGCCTGAAGCTGGCGCACCAGGATCTTGTTAAATTCATCGTCACTCACGGCTAGCCATTCGCGACCAGGTAGGGTGATAGTCCAATTTGTTGCGGCGCTTTTGCCTTCCATGCCGCGAATAATGGCCCCGGCTTTTTGCTTGCTAAGGCTGTTCATAATTTCGCTAAGAGAAGGCTTACGCGGGGCACTGGTTGGGAATTCGGTATACCCCAACTCCAGCAACCGTTTAGCCTGGCGTAATGTCGCCGACTCGCCGTTCTTCCTGCTTGCCTGGGCGGCTTTTGCTGCCGTCATCTGGGTAGAAAAGCCCGTTTGCTGGATTCGGCCAACGACGCCAGGCGGTACTTTTTTCTGTCCTTTCAGGTAAATCCGTGCTGACTCTTTCGCGGGCAACTCGCTGATCGCCATCATCTTGGGTAACTGGCTAATCATCTTTCCCTTGAATCCGCTTTTCCTGGCGGGCCACTTCACCCCCTCGGCATTTTCCTGGCGCTTTTGGTGGCGGCGCGCGGCAACCATGACGCCCAGCTTCAAGATGCGCCATAACAGGCGCTTTCGTTTAGCGGGCGGTAACTCCGCCGCCCTTAGCTCCCTTCGAAGCGCTGCCCATTGCTGGGTGTTGAGCGTGAAATCAACTTGCATCGCCGGTAACCTCAACAGGCGCACCCGCCTGGCCCGCCCCATAAATCCAGCCACGGGTTGCCACGCTCACTTGCGCAGGGACAACGCTGTAGCGCTTACCCTGCAAGGGGATCACGCCGTTCTCGTCCTCCACCAGATCGATATCGTCGGCCAGGGGCACGGTGATGGTGATAATGGCGTTGCCGTCGTCCATCAACTGCACAAAGACCGAGGGCGGATCTAACTCCAAGTGGTTGTAATGTTCGTTTGGATGCTCAATCAGCCAGGCAGCAACCAGGGCAAACAACACATCAGGGTCATACTGGCGATAGGGCCAGCGCTCCCAGGCCAGGGTTGCGTTATAGCGGCGAACCTGAACACGCCGTTGATTTTTTCCCTGCTCATTGAGCCCCTTGGCTTTGGCCGCGTGGATCAACTCAATGTCATCCATCCAGGCATCGGCCCCGGTGGTATCCATCAGCCGGTCAGGTAAGTTGCTATGCACAAAGCTGTAAAGCTCATCTAGTTGCGTCATACCAAACGCACCCCCACCCGCTTAAGCCCCTTAATGCTGCGGATCACCACGGCGGCTTCGGCCAGCAAAGACGCCTTGGTCTGCGGGGCGTCCTGGTTGGTGTTATCTTCACGGCGGCTGACGGCGGCAAATTCGCCCATCAAGTCGGCTTTGGTGCGGGCATAGACCGCTTTTTTATACTGGGCCGTTAAGGCGTTCTCCCCGTCCATTATTGGCCCTGGCACGTCTTTGGCCGTGGCGTAGCCCTTGCGCTGTTGCATGCTGACAAAGTCAGACAAGGACGGGTTAATCTCTGCAACGGCGGCAAGCATGGCCTGGATAACCGTGGCTTGGTTGATGGTGGGCGGAATGCTGCGCTGGCGCTGGAAATCATCCAGGGCCAGGTCAGGCCAAAACCCATCATTTGTGAGCGTGGCCTTTTGAAATCCATCATCACCAGGTCTAAACATGCTTGCCTCTCGTTACAGGGTGCGGGCTGACGAGTTTCCACGGCCCGTGATGCGCAAGCGCTACGGCCTCCACTCCGCCCGCCCCGGCGGGCCGGGTGTCGGTACTGCCCCCCGATAACTCAGGGAGCGGTGTCAGTTTCCGCCTTTTCGGCGGCTTGTTTTTCCAGGGCGCGAATGCGTGAATCAATGCGCTTTCGCAACGTTTCCACCCCGATTTTTTTATGGAACCCTTCCGCCTGGGCCAACAGTTCATTGGCTTTTTTCAGCGTCGAAATGTCATTAATCGCACTGGCTACGGGCTTGCCGTCCTTGTCCCTTAGCAACAGTTCCCCAGCGAACTTGAACCATTTGGCGGTGATTTTTTCGTGTAAGCGCCAGTTTTCACGCACGTTGGTAAAGGTGCGGGAAAAATAGGGCTCGATGTTGTGGCCCGCCTGGGCCTCAGACATGGCCCATTCCAAGACGTAGTCAGCAACGAATGCCGGAAACATGCGCTTGATGTTGTCAGGGGTTGGCTGTTGTTGCTTAATGGCAATGTCAGCCCACGCCAGTGCCTTATCAATGTCGCCAGTATCAAACAGCCATACCACGCAGTAGCCGAAAACCGGGTAAACGTAGGCGCGTTCAGCCGCTAGATAGCGCTCGGCATAGGGCAACCACTTGGGCAATAGTTCGGTGGCTTTGAGCTCAACCCGATCCGCCGTGCGCGGCAAGGCGCGCAGGCGTTGAATATCTTGCTCAAGGCTCAATAATTGAAGGTGCAGGCTATCGGCATTACCCGCGACCAGTTCGCCCGTGGGGGCTGGCCTGGCTTTTGCCTGGGCCAACATCTGGGCACGAAATCGCAATGGATTGAATGTCATTAGCCTGCCCCCGGTTAGACTTCGGTTTTATCCAGCGCGCCTTCGCCTTCACTATCCACACCAGGGATCAGCCCCATCAGGCGGGCGGCGTCGATATCCGCTTCGGCTTCGATTTTCACAGACGATTCATCAATCGCGCCGTACATCATCGGGTGCCCCAGGGCATAACCCTGGTTACGCCACCAGGCGTTTTCGAAGCCCATGCGATCCTGAACGTGCTCCGCACGGCGGTACTGGTGCCCACGCTGGGAATAAACGTGCAGGTTTGCCAGGGTGGTGGCAACCATGCGTTTGCCCGGCAGGAACGGCGCGACATACACGCGGCGACCGGTCACGGTATTTGCCAACATCTGGGCCGCAATGTTTTCGGTCGGCTTGCCCGCCTCTTGGAACAGGCGGAATTGCTCGGCCGCGATCAGGTCAGAACCGATCAGCAGCACCAGCGCCGGGTCATTCTGGAACTGTTGCGGGATAGTGGTACTAATCAGCCAGGACGCCATTGCATCAAGGGTTTTAAAAATGCCGTTTTCGCCCAGGGTCAATGTATCCGGCCCCGGATTAATCACACGTTGGGTAAAGCCTGGGATGCGATCTTCTTCCGGGGTGGCCGGGTTGGCGTGCAAGGTGTCAAAGTTTTTGGCGATCTGGTGCCATCCGATGTTGATATCTTCCCCATTCGGGTAAGCGACCAAATCAGTCTTAGGCGCGGCTTTGATACCGTTGAAGCCCACGCGGGCGATATCGTTCGCGAACGTCACCAGGGTGAATTCCGCCACCATCTGGATAAATTCTTCGTCAGTGGTGCCAGAATGAATCCAGTCAGATAAGGTTTCCCAAGGCAAACGCGCACAGGAGTCGGTGGCATACAATTGGTAAACGTTGCCAGAAACGCCCACATCCTTGGTAAAGCGGCGATCGGGATCACGGCCGGTGAACACCCCAGGGTTGCCCACGTCAATGACTTGCCCACGGATTTGGGTCACGTCACGCATGGTGATCATTGGCAAGAACCAGTTGGATTCCATCAACGCCAGGCGTAAGGCGGTTTCCTGCGGTGGGCTGATACTGAATCGCCCGATCCCATTGGTACCCAGAGGCAGGGAATTGATATTAGCCCCGCTGGCCTCGCCGATTTTCTTGGCATAAGCGTGGATTAATTCATAAAGTCTGTTCATTGACATGGCGAATAGTCTCAGTTATTTGTCATTGCGTTTACCGCAATGACGATTTAATTCATGCTGTTCCGGCTTTATTAAGCGCAAATCAGAATGCGTAGTTTTTACCGCCGGTTGCACCAGGGGCGGGATCAGGCAATTTGGTGGTGACCTGGTCGAGTTTGTTAAATTTCTTGTCGGCATCTTTCAGCTTTCCTTTCAGCTTGCTGAATTCCCCGCCCGTCACTTCTTCTTTAATTTCGGTGACTTCTACCTGGACGGTTTCAAGGTCGCTTTGGACTTGTTCTACCGCCGTTTGAATTTCCGTTACATCAGTGACGTTTTCTTGCAGCGTGGTAATAACTGCCGCTTGTTCTTCAATCGTTGCGGCCTGTTCATCAACCTGATCTTGCAATTCTGCAACCGCTTCAATAATCACCTGCACATCTTCTTCGGAAAACTTCCGACCAGAAAATAGGCGGCTTTTTGGTTTTTCCGTTTTCTTTTCATTCCCTTTTTCGGGAATATTAAACAGGCTACGAAATAGCGTTTTTTTAGGCTTCTCATCTTTATTTGACATAGTAAATTCCTTGGTGTCGGCAACATCGCTAATTACTAAAGGCTCCCAGGAGCCATAGGTGCGGCCATCGCGTTTAGAGTTAAACCGCAGGCGCTCGGTGCCAATACTGGCGGGGGAACTGGTCACGCCCAGCCCTTCAAGATAGGGCTTGCCGGTACCGCAAAAATCTAGGGTTTCGGAGGGTTCGATAGAGCAAAACAGTAGCTGGCCGTTCCGGTTGGCATACATCAGATCCATACTGGGACAAAGCCGCGCATACAGACGCATTAACCCATCTTCTTCCTCTGCTTTGAGTTCCTGCACTTCGCCTTGATTGCCCATCCAGCGTTCATGCTCAGGCCAGATCAATGCCGTATACACGTTGGGGTCGTAACTTTCCGCCATATCAATAAGCCATTGCGCATCAATTTCGCGGCCATCAACGGTTTTACCCTCTGTGGCAATACGGATAAAACTGGTCGTCAGTTGTGAACCGGTCATAATTAACCTTCTAATTAATTTGGCTGGCGTGGTGATAGTATTAATGTCATTCAGTATTGCGGAATGAATCTATAATTTCATTCGTTCATGTTCTGATTGATTCGTAATAACGTATTATTTCGAGTCATTCCGATATTTACCCCTGAATTCAATTAAGCAAAGCCGCCATAATGGAGGCATGACCAGAAAATCAAAGTATCCAGAGGAATTAATCGGCGTTGCCCGTTCGCTCTACTTGAAGCGATGGACAGCCCAGGAGATCGCCGCTGAATTAAATCTTAATTCAACGCGGGTGATTTACTATTGGGCGGATAAATTCGGGTGGCGCAGTCTACTGAGTGAGGAAGATTTAGAGTCTGTCATTAATCGCCGGGCGGCGGTGTTGGTCGACAAGCCCAATAAAAATGAGGCTGAACTTAAAGAACTTGATAAGTATATCGACCTGCATGCGAAATTGATTGTAAGCCGCCATAAGCATGCGGAAAAAATCCACGCCATGAATCTGGAAGCCGCCGCGCGCGGTATCCGGGCCGAGGGCGCGGGCGGGGTTATCGAAGCCATCGCCGACGAGGGCAACGAGGACGGCCACACCAGCAAGCGCCGCCGCAAGCGTAATGACATTTCGGGGATTGGTGAGGCTGATTTTGCCGAGTTCGTCAGCGGGCTGTTTGGCTATCAGAAAACGCTACGTGAGGCAAAACAGCACCGCAACCGGATATGGCTCAAGTCTCGCCAAATCGGGGCGACCTGGTACGCAGCATTTGAAGCATTAGAGGACGCGATCCTAACCGGCAACAACCAGGCGTTTCTTTCCGCCTCTCGGCCTCAGTCGCTGATTTTCCGACGTTACATTGTGCGCTTTGCCTTTGAGATGTTCGGCATTGAGTTGAAGGGCGATCCTATTGTGTTGAGCAACGGGGCGGAATTGCATTTCTTATCAACCAACAGCAACACCGCCCAGGGCTTTTGTGCCAACGTCTACATTGACGAAATTTTCTGGCAGCGTGGCTTTACTGAACTGAAAAAGGTTGCAGGGGCGATCGCTACACATACCCACCTACGCCGCACCTACATTTCTACCCCTAGCGCGAAGACGCACCAGGCTTATCCGTTCTGGACGGGCGACGAATGGCGCAAGGGCAAAAAAGCACGGGAAAACGTTGAATTCCCAACTTTTGAGCAGATGGAACAGGGGATCATGTGCCCGGATAACCACTGGCGCTATATCACCACCGTGGAAACTGCTGTCCGTGATATGAAGGCAGTGGCCCAGGCCAC
This sequence comes from Serratia sp. NCCP-200, assembly GCF_059697885.1. Classification (NCBI taxonomy): domain Bacteria; kingdom Pseudomonadati; phylum Pseudomonadota; class Gammaproteobacteria; order Enterobacterales; family Yersiniaceae; genus Serratia; species Serratia sp. NCCP-200. Next base: position 125,422 of record NZ_BAAKUJ010000009.1, on the reverse strand, counting down.
GGGCGATCCCACCAGGGTACTGATTGACCTGGAAGAAATAATCGAAGAAAACGGCGCAAGTGCCTTTAATCAGCTCTACATGTGCATGTTTGTCGATACCGGTGATTGTGTATTCCGCTTCGACCAGCTCGAAAAATGCCTGGCTGACGTGTCGACCTGGGACGATCACGACGTCAGCGCCCTGCGACCTTTCGGCAACCGTGAAGTGTGGGCCGGATATGATCCAGCGCGCACCGGGGATACAGCCTCATTTGTCCTGGTGGCCCCGCCACTGGTTGAAGGGGAGCCCTTCCGCGTCCTGCACGTCGAAACCTGGCACGGCTTTAACTTTAAATACCAGGTTGGCCGCATCAAGGATTACATGGCCCGCTACAACATTACCCACATTGGGATTGATACCACCGGCATCGGCGGGCCGGTGTTTGAAATGGTGCAGGAGTTCGCGCGCCGTGAAGCCACCGCCATCCATTACAGCCTTGAAAGCAAGAACCGCCTGGTCATGAAGATGATCGACGTGGTCGAGCACAAGCGCATTGCCTGGGATAACCAGGATAAAGGCATCGCCGCCAGCTTTATGGCTATCCACCACACCACCACCAAGAGCGGCGGGGCAATGACCTTTGTCGCCGATCGCAGCGCCGATACCGGCCACGCGGATAAATTCTTCGCTATTGCCCACGCGGTGATTAACGAACCGATCAACAACGAGCGCAAGCGGAAATCCCGCTGGGCCAACCGATTCACAGGAAATAACGATGAGCAAACGCAAGCGGCAGCACAAAAGCACCCAGCCGAAAACCAGCAATGCGCCAGCCGTTCCGGCGCGCCGTGGCACGTTCAGCATCGTGACCACCGATGTACCCATGCCGGTATTAACCCAGGGCACCCAGTATCACGAAATCTGGTACGACAACGCTTACGACCATTGGCGGCAACCGATCGACCGGCTGGCACTGGCCCAGCTTGCCAACATGTGCGGCACACACGGAGGGGTACTGTATGCCCGCAAGAATATGGTCATCAGCGACTATATCGGCGGGGGGCTCAGTCTTGGGGAAATGGGGCAAGCGGCCTATGACTATTATTTATTCGGTGATATCGCCATTTTGAAGGTGCGCAACGGGTGGGGGGACGTGGTCGATCTGGTACCCCTGCCCGGACTCTATTTACGCCGCCGTAAAGACGGTGATTTTTCCATCCTGCAAAAAGGGCCATCGTTAATCTATCCGGCCAGTGACGTGATTTTTTTAAAACAATACGATCCCCAGCAACAGGTTTACGGACTGCCGGACTACATCGGCGGCATGCACAGTGCATTGCTGAATACAGAGGCCACCATTTTCCGCCGCCGTTACTACCACAACGGGGCGCACACCGGGGGGATTATCTACACCACCGATCCCAATTTAACCGATGAAATGGAAGATGATATCGCCAAGAAAATCGAAGAATCCAAGGGCGTCGGCAACTTTAAAATGATGTATATCAATATCGCTGACGGTGGGGAAAAAGGGGTGCAATTTATCCCGATTGGTGACGCTGGCGTTAAAGATGAGTTTGCCAATATCAAAAACATCAGCGCCCAGGACGTGCTGACCGCTCACCGGTTCCCCGCTGGCTTGGCAGGCATCATCCCCACTAACGGGGCCGTTATTGGTAGCCCAGAGGTGGCCCGCGACACATACCGACCAGATGAAGTGATCCCGGTTCAACGTATGTTCGCCAGCGCCATTAACCACGATCCCGAAATCCCGCCACGGTTACACCTGCAATTCAACGGCATCGATAGCCGCGGGCTTCCTATCACGCAACCATCGCGCAATGAAGTGGTTATCACGCCAGGTGAATCGGGGGTTGCATGAGAAATAAGCGGCGAAAAGTGCTAAAATCCTTGCAAGATAGGCGCAGTTTTGAGGATTTTGGCATGGCGCAACTAAAAATCACCTGTAGCAAATGCGGCGCGCGGATGCACATCCGCAAGTCAGTATGGAAAACGACGCAATTTGCTGACCTGTATTGCACCTGCACCAACGTAGAATGCAGTGAAACCGGGGTATTTAATGTGACGTGGTCGCATGCAATCAGCCCCAGCGGCTTGGAAGGCAAGGGACTGATTAAGGCACTGTTGGAAAGGTTACGGCCGGACGAACGGCAGATGGCGCTAGACCTGTTGCAAGGGCATGCCGGATAACAAGCCCCCCGCCAGATAAAGCGGGGGTTTCTTTTATCGGGCATACGGCCCAATCCACACGATCGGATCATCAGGTAACGTTTCTTCCTGGCTGCACTGACTGTCAACCTTGCGTTTCCTAGCCATCTGTTCCGCCGCCTGTTTCTTAAGACGCTCAAAGAGGGCGCTTTCTTTCTTCTCTGTTTTCTTCACTGGTCTGTTTTCGATATAAAGCGCCCCGTCTTTACCCGCCCGGTACCGCTGCCCCTCCACCACTAACACCGCCCCCGATGCCACTGATTTCACCTGTGCCCTGGTTAGTGTCAACCCAATGGATCGAGCAAAATCTTCAAGTTGGTTTTCTTGTGGGGTCAACGCACGGGCCTGCATGATTTCCCCCACCGTTTTCTGGTGAGTCTTACCCCGCCGTTGCTCCTCCCACTGCAATGCAACCTTATGGTAAGCCCGTGCGGAGGCTTCGCGCTCGGCTGCAACCTTGGCGGCCCAGACGCCAGGCGGGCTACTGCTCGCTTTGAGTGGCGGCCAATCCTCATCCGTCAGGGGTATAGATAATGACTGCACGACTTGCATCAGTGGATTCTCCCCTTTTTCCGGTGTGCAGCTACGCAAACGTTGGAGCATTGCCCGCCGTTCCTGTGGAGTCATGCTATCGACGTCAGGGTTAAATGGCGGGGGAGTTCTGTCCATACCTTCCGGGGCTGAATTGTTAATTTTTTGTTGCCCCGTACAGTTAATGACAGAACTCCGAGGGGGCACGGGGGTGCCCCCAAGGTCAACAACCAAATCAACGGCCACGTCAACGGCCAACCCCGGCACCTTGCCAGCATCATCGGCCCGCTTCTTAAGGACGATTTTGTATTCCTTGGTATGGGTGATAATGGGGCAACCCTCGCCGATCTCCGGCATGTACACGCCGCGAATGCGCTTGACGACTTCACCATAATCATTTGGCTGTTCCCGCTGCTCATACCAGGGGCGAACGGTAAGATCGGCACGCTTCACGAATGGGCCACCCTGGGCCATGACATAACCGGCCCAATCGGGTTTATTGGCAGCATCATGGACAATGGCGCATTCCACGCTAAGACCCATCGCCACGTCGTGATCATCCAGTTGGCGGAATTCCCGCCAGGGTGAAACCGGCACGCAGCCCAGAAATTGGAATTGCTTGATACCCCAGAGAGAAGCCCACGCGCCGATCGCCCTGGCGCTTTCTGTCATTGGCTTGTGTGTCTCATCGTCTAGCAGATCATCAAGGGCGTAACCGTCGATATTCTTTGAAATGTATTTAGCGATGTAGCCGGTGGCCGAGCCCTTTTTCTTGTCGATAACTTCACAATGGAAACGCGCTTTGCGTGCCCGCTTGCTGGTCAACTCGTGGCTATCCTCATCCCGTGCATAGTCCTCAAAAATTTTGAGGATCGCCGCGCGGTCATCAGGCTGGATGAAAAGAAGCATATGCCAATGTGGCGTGCCATCGTGGTGGGCCTCGGTCACACGGACACCAAAATAGCCCAATTCCTTCCGGCCTAACTTGGCGCGGATACGGCTCCACATACCAGTAAAATAAACCTGGGTTTCATTGGGCAGCGCCCCATTCCATTTGTGGTTGTTGTAACCGTGCCGGGTAGTAGCATGGTATTTAGAGGGCGCGGTGATCGTCAGGAAAAGCCCTTCATAACCCATCGAGTTGGCTACATCTTCATAGCCGCGAACGCGAACCATCAGTTCATGCCGCTTGATCGTCGGATTGGCAACGCTGGCATACACTTTATCAATCAGGGAAAAACGTTCGCCGGTATCTTTATCTTCCAGTTCCATCGCTTCTAAAAACTCACGGTTACGCCGTCTTTGTTCCCGGTGATTGCACCGGGCATCATGGCTGGCGTAAGCCGTCTTACCCTTTTTCTTGCTGACCTCGGCCAACGCGATAAAAAGCCCCTCACGCCAGCGTTTGGCATGGGTAGTCAGTTGGTTAAGCCACCATTTTTCGCTGCACATTTTGAAGGTGTTACTAACCAACTTGTCGAGAATATCGTTGATATTTTCAGCATGGATATCGGCATTATCAAAGGTAGCCTGACCGGGAGGAATGCGACGGAAACGCCGGGTGATCTCCGCCGCCCGGCTATAGGCATCACGTAGCCGCTGGGCGTATACCGTGTTGGGTACATCGTCAACGCTGGTAAGGGCGAATTCATCTTCATCAATGATCAGCCCGATTTCGCTACGGATAAAATCGGTGATTGCACGGGCCAGGGTTTCGGTACTTTTGCGGCCACTGCTTGGCAGAGCGTTGAAAGCCCTAGCCAACAGCGCGGTATCCATAACTTGAACAGATACCGCCATGCGATCGTGTACCAGGCTAAGGCGCGGCAATACTCTCTTGATGAATGTTTTCACCAAAAAGTTATTGGCTCGCCGTATCCCTTCAACTTTGGTTTTCGTGCTGCGTTCTATCCAGTCCATCTTTCCACGGATCAGGCGCTGCACAAGGCCAGGCTGACGGCTAAGCGTTTCCTGAGCTTGTGATAGCTGTTCGGCCATTTGCAGCCGTAGACGCTCGTCTTTGCGGATCAGGTATGGCGGTGGCTCAATAGCCGCGCGGGGTGCATTCCACGCATGAACCCCGGTAAACGTTTCAGCGTTTCCGGGGTATGGGTGCGGCGGAGTTGGCGCACGTCGGTGCGTGTGCGTACTCATTCGTATTGTTGAATTTGATGCTGTAGGGCACTCACCGCGATGATAGCCGCTTTAAATTCACGACTACCCCCTATTGGTACGTTACGCCCCACCTTTGTACTTGCGGAGTTAACAGCAGATCGAGGGATCGCTTTAAGATTTTCAATCCGGTAATTGCCGGAATTACCATCAACGAAAATAATCGCATGATCGCCAGGCAAAGGGCCGTTCACGCACTCCCACACAAACTGTTTCAAAAGTATATTTTTACCACCAATCATGATCCGACGACTTACAGCCCCCCCATCCCTTTCACCAAGTAAGTGATGCAATCTATCCCCAATGCTTGAGGCCGCTCTATTTAGCCCAAATTCTTTATTAAACTCTGAGCAAATTTCTTTAACTGTTGGCAACCTGCACCGCAATAAAAAATCATCCTGTGATTTTGTATACCGCCCCCTTGCTGGGGACGATAAGCGAGAACCATAGACAATTGAATTAAGCGCATGGATACTTATAAAAAATGAAAACCTCTCATTAAAGAGCGCAAGTAGCTCTTTTCGTGGTAAATGCAAATTATTACGCAAAAAATTCAAATGAATTTTAGTGTATTTCTTATTCATTATTATCAACCCCCAAAGCTTTAGGGATACTACTTGCATACCCCTCATACACTTGCCGGTTAGCTTCTAGCACGGTGTTATAACCACTGATAATCACGCCGGAAACTTCCGCAATTGCTTTCGAGCGAGTAACCTCAGCCTTGATATCATCTATGCTTAAATCCTCTTGATTTAAGCGTTCCAGCGCTGCGAAATTGTGATTAATCAAATCAATGAATTTGTTTTTCATACGACCGCCCCTAGCGTTGCTACTAACTCCTGTACGGACTTACGCCCCCCAGCTTTACAACTCACCGAGCGGGGAGCGGTTATGGTGTGATGCACAAAGCCTGGGTAAAGGGCGATTGACTCCATTGTGTAATCGTTTGACACGGTCACATTGCAGCCCCGGCCAGACGCCGCCCGCAACTCTGTAACAAGGCGCAACTGTGCATCTTGATTAAAACCATCGGTGTGGTACTGCGTGAAACTGTCCACATAAGGCGGATCACAATAAATGGCGTCACCTGGTACGCTCATGGTTAACGCCTCTTCAAAGTCGCAACAAATAAAAACGGCTTTTTTATCATTGGCTTTTTCAGAAAACTGGCGGATCTCTTTTTCAGGAAAGTAAACCCCTTCGCGCTTTCCCCATGGGGTATTAAATTTTCCGTTACGGTTGTAACGCGTCAGGCCGTTATAACAATGACGATTGAGATACAGGAACATGATCGCGCGATATTCTAAATCGCTTTCAAAATTGAAATGATTACGCGCGACGTAATAAGCATATTCTCCTTGCATATCTTCAAAGTAGCCTTTAGCCCTTCTGATAAATGACTCAGAATTATGCATAATGACATTGTAGAAATTAATCAGATCACCATTTACATCTGCAAGCAAATACTGGTCATAATCAGTATTCATGAATATCGCACCACTACCCATAAAAGGCTCAACCAGGCGGCGACCTTTTGGTAATAGCGGGTGCAAGGCTTCCATAACACGCACCTTAGAACCGACCCATTTAAGCGGAGTGTTATAAACGGTCATTTCCTCACCTCGTTGCAATCAGGTTCAATACTTAACATGACGTAACCCGGTGCATAACCGCTAAGGTCGGTAATGTGCGTTATGATTCTGTAGACATCCCTGCCGGTATATCCATCCTGCACAGTCCATTCTCTAAGCCACAATTCATCCCCAACAGAGAACAATCTGTCAGCCTGTCTTATCTCAGCCTTTTTATGCCCTGATATAACCGCTTTGAAAAACCCCGGCAGAATCTTTAACTCATGCGATTTTGTTTCGTGAATCATGTTAAACCATGCCAACGACAAAGAGTCGACCTTACGAGGCTTAAATATGGTTACCCCGGATATCTTCGTTAAATGATTCATATATTCCACTCCTAATTCAGATAATAGAAATCCCGGCGCAATATAAAAAGCGCCAGTTAGCCCACATCAACCGCATTGAAATAAATGCCGGGAACTACTCATGCCCGGCGCATGTTTCCGTAGTAACTTTATCTCGTCTGATGCTGTCCATTCTTGTAAGGACTCAGACGAAACCAACTACCTGGAATCCCCTATATGTGAGCACATCCCCATTGACGCCCCCGTCACCGTTAAAGGAAAGGGATGCACTCACATATAGGGCCGGGCTTAACCCGGCTACGCTATATATGAGAACAACAACACGCCCAAACTTGCGACAAGATCATAAAGAGCACTAGCCAAATTCCAGGCATAGGCGCACACAAAGGCGGGCCAAAAAAACGTTGACGTAGCTTTCATAAGCGTCATGCGAATATACCCATAATCCGGGCGAACCAGCGACGCTGTTTTTTTGGCTTGGGCATATGTGGCAATGCCTGTTCTTTAAGAAAAAGCACCTCACTAGGTTTAGGCTGGTAGGTTTTACCGTTTGGTAACTCTAGCCAGCCATGCGCGTGGATACGCTTGGTTATTTCCTGGCTATGCGTCATTCGGTTGGATTGACGGCGCAACATTGTAGATATTGACGGGCATTGTGTTGTAGTCATGCCGATACCCCTGCACTTTCAAGAGGGAAAAATTCAGGTGATTTCCCCATAGGCCAATCACTTGTTAGTTGTAGTATTTCTATAGCCTCGTCTGCATGCGCTGCATACGCGGCAGATAGAGCTATATCATTGAGGGCTTTACACACTAAATGGATCTCGCTCTTAGAGTGCGCCGGACATTTCTCGCTGGCATGCTCTTGACGCCAGGCATACATTTTAATCACTGCGTTTGCAGCTTTATAAAATGGCTTATTCATGCTGTTCCCTCGCGTTGCTGATACAACTCATCTATATAGCCAGTGGCCTGGGCCTGGGCGTCAAACTTGCCGTAGGACTGATCACCCTGGCTGACGTGGTATCGCGTGACTGGCTGGGTTTTATTCCTGGGTAAACGGGTGATCCCGAACCCCCGATAAATGCTGGTATGTTCGCTGACCTTGGTCAGCGCGTGGACTTGCTCATCCATGCTGCCGCCCCCGTCCTTACAGACCAATCCACAGCAACCAGGCATCACGTTGTTCCTTCGGCCGGTTGTAGAAAGCATCACGCATAGCGCGGTTAAACTCAGGGATGTACACCCAGTTTTCGGATCGGGTGTTTGGGCTTTTGGCTTCCGGGTTTGTCCACGGGATGATCGGCAACTTGCCAGCGTCAATCATGCTTTTGACGGTATCCGCTTTCTTGCCGATCATCTCGGCAAACTTTGGGTAAGGCACTGCGTCAACTGCGTGACGTACCTCTACGAATCCCTCCAACTCTTTTTTAGTCATATGTCATAATCCCCTTGGCGCTATACGCTTAATTCGGCCTGTAACTGCTTATACAGGCGGTTGCTTACGTCCATAAAGGGATTACATGTAATCCCAATAACGGGGAGTTTAGATTAGATATGATCCAAAAGGCAAGTATCGGGGAGAAAATTTTTCTGATGAGGAAATCCGAGGGATTATCCCGCAGAGAGATGGCAGAGCTAACCGGAGTCTCTGCTAACAACCTAAAAAACTATGAATCAATAGGCAGGCAAATACCTGGAGACTACTTAGCGATGATTCTTGAAAACCCACGATTTGAGAAGTACACGCTTTGGCTGATGACTGGCAACACTGCACCAGAAGCCGGACAAATTGAACCGGCTCTCTCTCTTAGTGGGCCAGAGGTCACGGCAACGTCGCACCGCTCCGGTCGCAAGACTGGCTAACGTTACATCATGATTTTATTGACTGGATAGATTCACTATCACTCTGCCACACCGGAGGGCTTCGCAATGACTATTAAGCGGCTCGAAGGTGGTCAATACGAAGTGGACTTATACCCGCGTGGGCGTGATGGAAAACGCATCCGTAGGCGATTCGATAAGAAACAAGAGGCCGTCCTTTTTGAACGCTATGTAATGGCAAACGTAGACAAAAAAGAATGGTTAGGGGCCAGCGTAGACCGCCGAACCCTCAGTGAATTACTAGATACCTGGTGGCTGCTGTACGGCCAAACGCTGGAAAATGGCGTAATAGAAAAACGACACTTGAAGAAAACCATTAAGGCTTTGAGTGATCCAGCCATCAACCGGCTAAGTAAGCGAACGATCGCTGAACATCGCAGCGCCCGCCTGGATGATGGGATAAGCGCTGCAACGATTAACCGCGATATCTATCGTCTATCGGGCATGTTCAGCACTTTGATTAAGTTTGATGAGTACCGGAAAGAGAACCCCTGCCAAGGTTTAGCCCCGCTGGCAGAAGTACCGCCAGCAATGACTTACCTAAGCAAGCCGGAAATAGGCAGGTTGCTGGAAGCATTGAAAGGGGATGATCGGCGGGTAGCGTTACTGTGCATGAGTACCGGGGCAAGATGGGGGGAAGCTTCAACCCTTCGGGCTGAACAGGTGATTCATGGGCGTGTAACGTTCCTGAAAACGAAAAACGGTAAAAACCGTACCGTTCCGATTTCGGATGAATTGGAGGTGGAGATAAAAACCACTGAGAGCGGGCCACTGTTCAAAGTCGACTATGAAAACTTCTGCGAACGACTCAAGCTAGTGAAACCCGATTTACCACGCGGGCAAGCTACACATGTGCTTCGGCATACGTTCGCTAGTTGGTTCATGATGAACGGGGGCAATATTATTGCGCTACAGCAAATCCTGGGGCATGCCAGCATACAACAGACGATGGTTTACGCTCATCTATCCCCGGATTTCTTGCAACACGCGGTCACGCTCAACCCACTTGGCGGAGGGCTAACGGTTTGACTACATTGACTACAAGTTGTCTACACCTATAAAGCCAGCTACCACCTATAGCCGCTTATAGCGGTTATAGAGTGAGTTGATTTATAAAGGTTTTTGTCTAAGTGACTGATAAAAAAAACCCCCGCATCATGCGGGGGAAGACAGGGATGGTGTCTATGGCAAGGAAAAACAGGGGATTACTCAGTCATACTCAACTTCTGGGCAGAAGTTTGCTGCAAACCAGAAATCTGTTGCTTCATCAACTGCACACGCTGCTGATGCTTCTGGTCTAAAACACTTTTTTGCTCTGGCGTCAGCAGGTTATACATTTGGTTGCGTACCCGGGCCATTTCGACCTGGCGCTTAACCTGTTCCTGAGCCATCTTTTCCGCCTGGGCCTGCACGGCGGCTTCATCAAATTTATCTGCGGTGACCAGCTTATGCATGGTTTCCACTTCGTCTACATTAACACCAGGCAGATCGTAACGGGCCTGGCGCATCAAATCGCGCATTTGCTGGCGTTGCTGTTCGGTCAAGCGAACGCCGTCGAACATGTGATTCTGGCCAAGCGCTCTCAACAGTGCATCATTAGCAGGAGGTTGGACAGTTTCCGGTGTAGTATCAGCAGCAAAGGCAGCGGTAGAACCTATTGCCAAAATTGATGCCATAACTACTGCGGTCACCTTAACCATTTTTACTCCTCGAGCTTTCTCACTTTGCGAATCAACGAGGAGCAGTGTATCGCTGCACCTGCAAACATGCGTCAGGGCATGTAAAACTACGTAAAGTCATGGAATAGCAACAGTTGATGACGTATTTTGCGTCAGGAGGTAAATCACATATGCACAAAATTCTGTTAGTTGACGACGACCGCGAGCTCACCTCGCTACTGAAAGAACTGCTTGAAATGGAAGGCTTTAACATCGTCGTGGCTCACGACGGTGAACAGGCGTTGTCGTTACTGGACAGCTCCATCGATCTGCTGTTGCTCGATATCATGATGCCGAAGAAAAACGGTATCGATACGCTGAAAGAATTGCGTCAGCACCACCAGACTCCGGTGATCATGCTCACCGCTCGCGGCAGCGAATTGGACCGGGTACTTGGCCTGGAACTCGGTGCGGACGACTACCTGGCAAAACCCTTTAACGATCGCGAACTGGTTGCGCGCATCCGGGCCATTCTGCGCCGTTCCAACTGGAGCGAACAGCAACAGAATGTGGATACCAGCGCACCTACGCTGGACGTTGACGGCCTGCAGCTGAACCCCGGCCGCCAGGAAGCCAGCTTCGACGGGCAAGTGCTGGATCTGACGGGCACCGAATTTACCCTGTTGTATCTGCTGGCACAGCATCTCGGCCAAGTAGTTTCCCGTGAACTCCTCAGCCAGGAAGTGCTGGGCAAACGCCTGACGCCGTTCGATCGCGCCATTGATATGCATATCTCCAACCTGCGGCGCAAACTGCCGGACCGCAAAGATGGGCATCCTTGGTTCAAAACCCTGCGCGGGCGGGGCTATTTGATGGTATCTGCAGCATGATCAACAGCTTGACGGCACGCATCTTCGCCATTTTCTGGTTCACATTGGCCCTGGTGCTGATGTTGGTGTTGATGGTGCCCAAACTCGACTCCCGCCAAATGACCACGCTGCTGGAAAGCGAACAGCGGCAGGGGTTGATGCTGGAACAGCATGTCGAAGCCGAACTGCAAAACGATCCGGCCAACGACCTGATGTGGTGGCGCCGCCTGTTCCGCGCCATCGAAAAATGGGCACCGCCGGGCCAGCGCCTGTTGTTAGTGACCAGCGAAGGGCGGGTGATCGGCGCGCAGCGCAACGAAATGCAGATCGTGCGCAACTTTATCGGCCAGTCGGACAACTCCGACCAGCCGCAAAAGAAAAAATATGGCCGCGTCGAGCTGGTTGGCCCGTTCTCGGTGCGCGATGGTGAAGACAACTACCAGCTATACCTGATCCGCCCGGCCAACAGCTCGCAGTCCGATTTTATCAACCTGATGTTCGACCGGCCGCTGCTGCTGCTGATTGTCACCATGCTGATCAGTGCCCCGCTGTTGCTATGGCTGGCCTGGAGCCTGGCAAAACCGGCGCGTAAGTTGAAAAACGCCGCCGATGATGTAGCACGTGGCAACCTTAAGCAACACCCTGAGCTGGAAGCCGGGCCGCAGGAATTCCTTGCCACCGGGGCCAGTTTCAACCAGATGATCAGCGCGCTCGAAAGGATGATGACGGCCCAGCAACGGCTGATTTCCGATATCTCCCACGAGTTGCGCACCCCGTTAACGCGTCTACAGCTGGCAACCGCCCTGATGCGCCGCCGCCACGGTGAAGGCCATGAGCTGGCGCGTATCGAAACCGAAGCCCAACGGCTGGATTCGATGATTAACGATCTGCTGTTGCTATCCCGTGGCCAACAGAAAAGCGAGCTGGTGCGCGAACTGCTGAAGGCCAACGAACTGTGGGCCGACGTGCTGGACAACGCCAGTTTCGAAGCCGAACAGATGGGCAAACAGCTGGAGGTCACCTCCCCTCCTGGCCCATGGACGATTTACGGCAACGCAGGGGCCCTGGACAGTGCACTGGAGAATATTGTGCGTAATGCCCTGCGTTATTCCAATACACGCATCGCGGTGGCATTCAGCGCCGATAATCAGGGGATCACCATCGTGGTGGACGATGATGGCCCTGGCGTCAGCCCGGAAGATCGTGAGCAGATCTTCCGGCCGTTCTACCGCACCGATGAAGCACGCGATCGCCAATCCGGCGGCACCGGGTTGGGCTTGGCCATCGTCGAATCCGCCGTCAATCAGCATCGCGGCTGGGTGAAAGCGGAAGACAGCCCGCTAGGTGGCCTGCGTCTGGTGTTGTGGTTGCCGCTGCATCAGCGTTAATCGCCAGCACCCAAAGATTTTGCTATTCTGCGCCCCTCGTCATGAGGGGCTTTTTACATGCTGAATATCGTTTTATTTGAACCTGAAATTCCGCCGAACACCGGCAACATCATTCGCCTGTGCGCCAACACCGGTTTCCAACTGCATCTGATCGAACCAATGGGCTTCCCTTGGGACGACAAACGCCTGCGCCGTGCCGGGTTGGATTATCACGAATTTGCCTGCATCAAGCGCCATGCCGACTATGCCGCCTTCCTCGCCAGCGAAAATCCACAGCGGCTGTTTGCCCTTACCACCAAAGGCACACCAGCACATAGCGCCGTCAGCTATCAGGCTGGCGATTATCTGCTGTTTGGCCCGGAAACCCGTGGCCTGCCCGCCAGCATTCTGGATGCCTTGCCCGCACAGCAGAAGATCCGTATTCCCATGCAGGCCCAAAGCCGCAGCATGAATCTGTCCAATGCCGTCTCGGTGGTGGTTTACGAAGCCTGGCGCCAACTGGGTTATGCGGGCGCACTGCTTAAAGAGTAATCCCTATTGGGCGATCGCCTGCCAGCCAGACATCGCCCGATCGCCGCCCTGCCAAATTTGTGATCGTCAACACCCGCACCCGCTGAATTTTGCCATGCTCTCCCGGCAACCGGCAGCCAACCGAAGGTTCCTTCCCTAGTGTCTCTTTAGACTCCCTGTTCATCCGTGGTCTCTGCGCTCTACGTCACCACGCCAACAACAACAAGGATAACAAGATGAACAACGCCATTCTGCTAGGGATACTCTGGCACCTGGTCGGGGCGGCCAGCGCGGCCTGCTTCTACGCGCCATTCAAACAGGTCAAAAACTGGTCTTGGGAAACCATGTGGTCGATCGGTGGTTTCGTTTCCTGGCTGATCCTGCCTTGGGCTATCAGCTATATGCTGCTGCCCGATTTTTGGCAGTATTACGGTTCGTTCAGCGCCGCCACCCTGCTGCCGGTGTTCCTGTTTGGCGCCATGTGGGGGATCGGTAATATCAACTATGGCCTGACTATGCGCTATCTCGGGATGTCGATGGGGATTGGTATCGCCATCGGCATCACGTTGATCATTGGCACATTGATGACGCCACTGTTGCAGGGCCGCTTCGAACTTCTGTTCGGCACCGCCGGTGGTCGCATGTCGCTTATGGGCGTGTTTGTTGCGCTGATCGGCGTGGTGATCGTCAGCTACGCGGGCCTGCTGAAAGAACGGGCTATGGGCATTCGTGCTGAAGAGTTCAACCTCAAGAAAGGGCTGACGCTGGCGGTGATGTGCGGCATTTTCTCCGCCGGCATGTCATTTGCCATGGACGCGGCCAAACCGATGCATGAAGCAGCCGGTGCACTGGGCATCGATCCGTTATATGTTGCCCTGCCAAGCTATGTTGTGATTATGGGCGGCGGTGCGTTGATCAACCTGGGTTACTGCTTCATCCGTCTGGCAACCTTGAAAAATATCTCGGTGAAAGCAGACTTCTCGCTGCCGAAAAAACTACTGGTCGCTAACGTGCTGCTCTCAATGCTGGGCGGTCTGATGTGGTATCTGCAATTCTTCTTCTACGCCTGGGGCCACGCCAAGATCCCGGCACAATACGACTACATGAGCTGGATGTTGCACATGAGCTTCTACGTACTGTGCGGCGGTATAGTCGGCCTACTGCTGAAAGAGTGGAAATGCGGGACTAGAAAGCCGGTGGCGGTACTGTGTCTCGGTTGCCTGGTGATCATCCTGGCTGCCAACATCGTTGGCCTGGGCATGGCGTCTTGAAAGCTGAACTATCACGATCACCTAGGCGATAAACCGTTGGCGATATTCGCGCGGGGTCATTCCTGCCTCGCGCGTGAACACCACGGAAAAATAGTTACTGTCTTCAAAGCCGCATCAGGCGGCAATATCGCTGATGCGGTATTCGCTGCGGCGTAGCAGACGCTTGGCCTGGCATAAACGGATCTGACGCAGATAGTGGTTGATGGTCATGCCGGTTTGCTGGCGGAACAGCAGCTTCAGCGCCCGCTCGGTCAACTGATGCTGCTGGCAAAATGCCGGCAGATCAAAGTCACCGTCGATGCCGCTCTGCAGCGCCGCCATCAACAAATCCAACTGTTCTCCGTCCGGCAACATATGCACGCAATCCACCGCATAGCGATAGCGTTTGAGCACGATCGCCAATTGCAGCAACAAAGCCTCCGTCAACTGGATCGATAACGAATCGGTTTTACGGCTCTCCTGCGAAAGCTGGGCGATAATCGGCCGGGCCTGCGCCATACCTTGGGTAGAGAGCCGCCAGTAACGCTCGCTGGAGGTATCAAACGGCGGCAGCAGGCTTTCCCACTGGGCATTCAACCGCAGACGCTCCGGGCAATAGATGACGTTATCCAGCACCAGATCGTGTACCGACTCGTAGCTGTGGCAATCGCTGGCACGGATATAAAAAATATCCCCGCAGGTGATCCGGTAAGGGCGATCGTTCAGCACGTGTAGGCCATTGCCACGCCAAACGATCACAATCTCGCAAAACTGGTGAGTATGCGTGGCAAACCCCATCTGGGGATAGCGCTCCGCCACGGCCACCGGCATCTGTACAGAGGGCAGATAATCGCGGCTCTCTAACAGTAATGTCTCCCTCATCTCACACCCTTCCTATTTGGCACGACTGGGCATTATTGCCGAACCCACGGCGAGGAAAATTGACGCAGTCGTGATTTTCACGCCGCTAGCGCATGCCACGTAACGCACGGGGTGGGCAGGTAAACTCACGCTTGAACAGGGTCGAAAAATGGTTGCTGTCGCCGAAACCGCAGCGAAAAGCGATATCGGTGATGCTGCTATCGCTGTGGCACAGCATATGGCGCGCCTGTAGCAAACGCAGGTGGGTCAGGTAGCGCTGTGGCGTCATGTTAGTGTGCTGTTTCAGCTGCCGATGCAGTGTACGCAGCGGAATGGCAAAGCGATCGGCCAGCTCGGACCATTCGATCGATTCAGCATAGTGGCCCTGTAGCCAGTCCAACAGCTGATGCAAACGCCCCTCCTGATCGTCCCCCTGCCGGGCCAGACAGCCCTGCCACAGCTGCACCAACAGCTGCATAAAGACGCTTTCATGCAGCGCTATCTCTTCTGGCCGCTCACCTGCAGGTGCCGCCGCGAGCTGCGCAATCAACCCCTTGATCTGTTGCAACACCTGCTGGCTGATGCGCCAATGGGCCGGGTATACGCCATCGGCCTCGCGCGGCAGGAACTGCTCCACGCCTGAAACGAAGCGGAAGGCGTCCGGCGCCCGGAACAGAATATTGGTCAGGATCAGGCCGTCGGTCTGTTCAAACAGGTGGCGATCGTGATCGCGCACAAAACAGACGCAACCGTTGTTAAGGGTATAGGGGTTGCCATTAAACACATGCACCCCCGCCCCCTGTTCGACAATCACAATTTCGTAAAAATCATGATGATGTTCTGGAAAAGCCTGCTGCGGCTCGCGGGGTTCGATCACCACGGGTGCGCTGCAGGAAGGGAAAAAATCACTACTGTGCAATAGGTTCATCTTGCCCCCCGGAGCTTTGGCGCGGCGGGATTACCGCGCAACGTCGGTAATCGATAGTAAGAGAAGCACCCGGCAACAAACCTTAAGGTTTTGACCGAAAAGCGCGCTAAAGCTGCGCGTTTTTTAAGAAAGCCGTAGCAATGTTGAGAAATGCGTACAAGGTCACAACCGGGCAAAAATCGGCCCGAGTCGCAAACTGTGAGCTACTTCACCTTTACCTTTGCCATTTTGCCAATCCCCCTCTGGCGTTGGCAGTGGCGAGAAGGCCCGGGCAACGGCAACTTCCTACACTGCTCGCATCAAGCAATCACGGGCTTTCTCTCATGACTATTCGCAATACTGTCGCCATCGACCTTGGAGCCTCCAGTGGACGAGTGATGCTGGCGAGCTATCAACCGCAACAGCAGCAACTCCAGCTGCGTGAAGTCAGCCGCTTCACCAACCGTTTGCAGCACCGGGCAGGGCAAGACTGCTGGGATCTGGATGCGCTAGAAGGCAACATCCGTCAGGCGCTGGCGCAGCTTGATGCAGAAGGCATTCGCCTTGATAGCATCGGCATAGATACCTGGGGCGTGGATTTTGTCCTGCTGGATGCGCAAGGTGAGCGGGTCGGCCAGGCCGTTTCCTACCGTGATGCCCGCACTCAGGGGCTGATGGCAACAGCCCAGCAGGATTTGGGCCGCAGCAATATTTATCAACGCACCGGCATTCAATTCCTGCCTTTCAATACGCTGTACCAGCTGCGTGCTCTGCGTGAACAGCGGCCCGAGCTGGTAGATCGCGTGGCTCACCTGCTGCTGATCCCGGATTACCTGCACTTTCGCCTGACGGGGAAGCTGAACTGGGAATACACCAATGCCAGCACCACCCAGCTCCTGAATATTGAAAGCGATCAATGGGATGAGGAGCTGTTGGCCTGGGCCGGGGTACCTGCCAGCTGGTTTGGCAAACCGACGCCTCCGGGCAACCGCGTAGGCTATTGGACCAGCCCCAGCGGCCAGCAGATCCCGGTGATTGCCGTGGCAACGCACGACACCGCCAGCGCAGTTCTTGCTACGCCATTGCAAGATGCCAATGCCGCCTACCTCAGCTCCGGCACCTGGTCGCTGATGGGCATTGAAAGCCCAATCCCGGTGGTTAATCCGGCGTCATTGGCGGCCAATATCACCAATGAGGGCGGCGCAACGGGCTATCGGGTGCTGAAAAACATCATGGGCCTGTGGCTGCTGCAACGCGCCACTCGGGAATTGAACATCAGCGATCTGCCAGCCCTAATCGCTCAGGCGGCCCAACAGCCAGCCTGCCGTTCATTGGTTAATCCCAATGACGATCGCTTTATCAACCCGATCAACATGTGCCAAACCATTCAGGACAGCTGCCGCGAGCGCGGGATGCCGGTGCCGGAAACCGCAGCCGAATTGGTGCGCTGCATCTTCGACAGCCTCGCCATGCTCTACCGCCAGGTCGCGCAGGAGTTGGCGACGATGCACGGCCGCCCGCTCAGCCATCTGCATATCGTCGGCGGCGGTAGCCAAAACCATTTTCTTAATCAGCTGTGTGCCGATGCCTGCGGGCTGGCCATCAGCGCCGGGCCTATCGAAGCCTCAACCCTGGGCAACGTCGGCTGCCAGTTGATGGCCTTGGACGCCGTCAGCGACATTGGGCAATTCCGCCGCATCGTGGCACAGAACTTCCCACTACAACACTTTACCCCTCGCGACAATCCAGACTTTGCCGCCCACTGGTCGCAATTTCAGTCGTTGAGTCAATTACCTAAGGAACTTTGCATATGAAAAGCTCGATCGATCAAGCTTGGGAACTGGCAAAACAGCGCTTTGCTGCCGTTGGCGTGGACGTTGAAGCCGCTATCAGCGCTATGGAGAGCCTGCCAGTGTCAATGCACTGCTGGCAAGGAGATGACGTGGCCGGGTTCGAAAATCCGGAAGGCTCCCTGACCGGCGGCATTCAGGCCACCGGCAACTACCCGGGCAAAGCACGCAACGCCAAAGAGCTGCGGGCCGATCTGGAGCAGGCACTGGCGCTGATCCCTGGCCCAAAACGCCTGAACCTGCACGCGATCTATCTGGAGTCTGATACGCCAGTCGCCCGTAACAAAATTGAACCACGCCATTTTAAAAACTGGGTGGAGTGGGCCAAACAGCACCAGTTGGGGCTGGATTTCAACCCGTCATGCTTCTCGCACCCGCTGAGCGCCGACGGTTTTACGCTGTCACACGCCAACCCGGAAATCCGTCAGTTCTGGATTGAACATTGCCAGGCCAGCCGCCGCGTGTCGGCCTATTTTGGCGAACAGCTCGGTACGCCTTCGGTGATGAACATCTGGATCCCGGACGGTATGAAAGATACGCCGATCGATCGCCTGGCACCGCGCCAGCGTCTATTAAGCGCGCTGGACGAAGTGATTAGCGAAAAACTCGACCCGGCACACCATATCGACGCGGTGGAAAGCAAGCTGTTCGGGATTGGCGCAGAGAGCTACACCGTGGGTTCCAATGAGTTTTATCTCGGTTATGCCACCAGCCGCCAGACCGCACTCTGTCTGGATGCAGGCCACTTCCACCCAACCGAAGTGATCTCCGACAAGATCTCCAGCGCCATGCTGTATGTACCGCGCCTGCTGCTGCACGTTAGCCGCCCGGTACGCTGGGACAGTGACCACGTGGTGCTGCTGGACGACGAAACGCAGGCGATTGCCGGTGAGATCGTGCGCAACAACCTGTTCAACCGCGTACACATCGGCCTGGACTTCTTCGACGCCTCCATCAACCGCATCGCCGCCTGGGTGATCGGCACCCGCAACATGAAGAAAGCCCTGCTGCGTGCGCTGCTGGAGCCAACCGAGATGCTGCGCAAGATCGAAGAAAACGGCGATTACACTGCCCGCCTGGCCCTGCTGGAAGAACAGAAATGCCTGCCATGGCAAGCCGTATGGGAAACCTACTGCCAGCGTAACGATGTCCCGGCCGATGCCAGCTGGCTCAACAACGTACGCAATTACGAACAACAGATCCTCAGCCAACGTTAAGGGTAGCGCAATGCAACAGATAGTTTCTTCCTGGTTCGTCCAGGGCATGATCAAAGCCACCAGCGACATGTGGCTCAAAGGCTGGGATGAGCGCAACGGCGGCAACGTCAGCCTGCGGCTTTCGGCGGAAGATGTTGAGCCTTTCCGTAGCGACTTCGTGGCCGAGCCGCGCTGCGTAGAGCTGACGCAACCGGCAACCGAGCTGGCCAACTGCTGGTTCCTAGTCACCGGTTCAGGCAAGTTCTTCCGCAACGTGCAGTTGGCACCGCAAGAGAATCTGGTGCTGTTGCAACTGAACCACAACGGCACCGCCTACCACATCCACTGGGGGCTTTCGCAGGGAGGTTTTCCGACCTCGGAACTGGCGGCTCACTTCCAGTCGCACATCGTGCGTATGAACGTCACCTCTGGCCGTGATCGCGTCATCATGCACTGCCATGCCACCAACCTGATCGCTCTGAGCTTTGTGCAGGAACTGGACAACGCCAGCTTCACCCGCCTGTTGTGGGAAGGCAGCACCGAGTGCCTGGTGGTGTTCCCAGACGGCATCGGCATCGTGCCCTGGATGGTGCCAGGGACCGACGGCATTGGCACCCAGACCGCCGAACAGATGCAGGAACACAGCCTGGTACTATGGCCATTCCACGGCATTTTCGGCTCAGGCCCAACGTTGGACGACGCTTTCGGCCTGATCGACACCGCAGAAAAATCGGCCGAGATCATGGTGAAAGTGCTGTCGATGGGTGGCAAGAAGCAAACCATTTCAGGTAGCCAACTGACAGCGCTGGCCAAGCGTTTCGGCGTAACGCCACTGGCCGCCGCGCTCAAGGATTGAGACATCGGTGCCCTGCGTCCGC
Organism: Serratia sp. NCCP-200; assembly: GCF_059697885.1. Taxonomy (NCBI): domain Bacteria; kingdom Pseudomonadati; phylum Pseudomonadota; class Gammaproteobacteria; order Enterobacterales; family Yersiniaceae; genus Serratia; species Serratia sp. NCCP-200. The sequence goes on along the minus strand of NZ_BAAKUJ010000009.1, from coordinate 105,317 downwards.
TACGGCGGGCGCATCACAACGGTTTCTCATTTCAGGAGCAATATCATGAGTTTCATGCTGGCATTACCGAAAATCAGTTTGCACGGCTGCGGCGCCATTGAAGATATGGTCAAGCTGCTGGCACAGAAGCAATGGGGTAAGGCACTGATCGTCACCGACGGTCAACTGGTTGAGCTCGGCCTGCTGGAAGGCCTATTTAACGCCATGCAGCAGCATGCTCTACCTTATGCCATGTTCAATGAAGTGTTTCCCAACCCTACCGAAGAACTGGTGCAACAGGGCTGGCAAGCGTTCAAACAGCAGCAGTGCGACTATCTGATTGCCTTCGGTGGCGGCAGCCCAATCGATACCGCCAAGGCGATCAAAATCCTGACCGGCAACCCTGGCCCCTCTACCGCCTATTCTGGCGTTGGCAAAGTCAAACATCCGGGCGTAGCCTTGGTGGCCATCAATACCACTGCGGGCACCGCAGCCGAGATGACCAGCAACGCGGTGATCATCGACAGCCTGCGCCACGTCAAAGAAGTGATCATCGACACCAACATCATCCCTGACATCGCCGTGGACGACCCGCAGGTGATGTTGGATATTCCCGCCAGCGTAACTGCCGCCACCGGTATGGACGCGCTGACTCACGCGGTGGAAGCCTATGTTTCCGTGGGTGCCCACCCGCTGACCGATCACTCGGCGCTGGAAGCCATCCGCCTGATTAGCACCTGGCTACCTGCCGCCGTGGATGACGGCAAAAACCTGCAAGCGCGGGAAATGATGGCCTATGGGCAATACCTGGCGGGGATGGCGTTCAACAGCGCCGGGCTTGGCCTGGTGCACGCATTAGCCCACCAGCCAGGTGCGACCCACAATCTGCCGCACGGCGTCTGCAATGCCATCCTGCTGCCGGTAATCGAAGAGTTTAACCGCCCGAATGCCGTAGCTCGCTTTGCCCGTATTGCGCAGGTAATGAGGGCAGACACGCAAGGCATGAACGAAGAACAGGCTAGCCATCAGGCAATTACCGCCATTCGCGCGCTTTCGCTGCGCGTGGGTATCCCGGCAGGTTTCTCGGCCCTGGGTATCAAGGAAGCCGATATCGAAGGCTGGTTGGATAAAGCGCTGGCTGACCCATGTGCCCCTTGCAACCCACGCACGGCAGATCGCGAACAGGTTCGTGCGTTGTATTTAGCTGCGCTGTGACCCTTAAGGAAACCCTATGATCCGTAAAGCTTTTGTGATGCAGGTAAACCCGGATGCGCATGCCGAATACCAGCGGCGCCACAGTCCGATCTGGCCAGAGCTGGAGCAGGTGCTGAAGGAACACGGTGCACACCACTATTCCATCTTCCTGGACGAAGCACGCAACCTATTGTTTGGCTATGTGGAGATTGAGTCAGAGGAACGTTGGGATGCAGTGGCCAACACCGCCGTCTGTCAGCGCTGGTGGCAGCATATGGGCGACGTGATGCCGAGTAATCCCGATCATAGCCCGGTCAGCTCACCGCTGCGTGAAGTGTTTTATTTAGAATAATCAACAGGCGACGGTTAAACTCCGTCGCCTTATTTTTAACGCCGTACTATTTTTTACTATAAATAATAAATGAGGTTCTTTGGCCAATTTTATCGTACAGCGAACGGGCTGAAGAATTGAACTCCTGGGTCATCCAGTAAACGCGGCTTGACTCTCTCACTTCCGCCTGTTGATAGGCTTCATTAAATAAGCTCTCCGCCACGTTTTTTCCCCGCGCGCTTTTATCAACGAACAGATCTTCAATATAACAATAGTTTTTATCGCTCCACGTCGAGGCGTGATAAACCAAATGCATAAAGCCGAGGAGCTGCCCCTGATCGTTAACGGCGACCAGGCCGACCAAATCCTGTTTTTGGCACAGGCGGATAAAGGTTTTTTCGGTGATTTCGGCGCTGACATCGGCACGATAAAAGTGCAGATACTGCTGCCATAGATGTTCCCAACCCGCTCTATCTGAAGCGATTATTTCCCTGATGGTAACGCCATTTTTAGTCATCAACATAGTCCTACCCCTGCATGTTCAAAGTGGCGCAAGTATAGGCGATGCCATAGGGCGGGGTTAATGGACCAATCCGCTATAGATACCGGACCATTTCAGCGGCTAATTATCGATCTCGTTTAAACAGCGCGTTAGCAACTGGGAAAACTGTTCGACGTTATAGGCTATCTCAATAGGGTCCAGCGCCGCGAAACCCAGCAGCCAGCCAGATAAGGGAATATCTGCTGTACAAAACTCGGAAACGCTTCTCAGGGTTAAATTATACTCAGAAGCACGATGGGCAACAGCTTGCTCCAGCTGTTTACTTTCCACCAGGCAGAGTATTTGCAAGCCGCAGTTAGGCACTATAACCTTCACCTTTAAGCCGCAGTGCTTGTTGATCTCGTTAATAAACAGCGCCGCACGGGATGAATATATTTTCTTCATGGTCAGGACATGTTCTCGATAATGTCCCTGCATAATGAATTTTGCCAGCGTACGCTGAGCGATCCCCGAAACCTGGCTGTCCGTATTCGCCCGCGCGGTGGTCATGGGTTTTACCAGCGCTTCTGGCAATACCATATAAGCCACATGCAGATCCGGGAACAGGGTTTTACTGAAGGTGCCCATATAAATGGTGCGCTGATGGGGGTCTAACCCCTGCAAACAGGCCGTCGCAATGCCTTGGTAGTGAAACTCGCTGTCATAATCATCTTCGATGATCCACATATCCCGTGTTTTAGCCGCCTCAATTAATGCCAACCGCCTGGCCAGCGAAAGTGCTCGCCCGGTAGGATATTGGTTAGAAGGGGTGACATAGACAAATTTGCCGTTAGCTTGAGAGCGAATGATTTCATCGGTACAGATCCCCTGCTCATCCACGGTAATCGGGATAGGCTTTAGCTGGGCCGCCCGCAAGGCCTTAATCGCACCGGTATACCCCGGATTTTCGATAAAGACGCTATCGCCAGCATCCGCCAGGACCTGCGCACATAAAGACAGCGATTGCTGCGTACTGCTCACAATCAGAATTCGATCGGCCTGCGCCTTCACGCCCCGCTCGGCCAGCAGGAAATCGCAAATCGCCTCCCGCAGGTGAATATTGCCCTGCAAGTTGCTGCCCGCCGAGATAGACAGCCCCTCTTCTTTGACGGTTTGCTGATATAGCCTGAGCCAAGTATGGATCGGAAAATTTCGGGTTTCAGGCATGCCGGGACTAAATGCCCGCAGCTGGGGCAAGTTGCCTGATTCAGGCCTGGTATGCTGTGACGATCTCCGGCTCAATGTGACCTGGCCGCCGAAAGGTGCAACTGAGTGCTCGCTAGTCAGGCCCAGCAAAGGTTGCTGTCTTTGGGCGACAAAGCTTCCCCGCCCCACCTCTCTGCAGACGTATCCCTCGGTTTCCAGCGCCGTATAACAGTTCTCGATGGTCCCTCGAGATAACTGCAGTGAGGCTGCCAACGCACGGCTGGCCGGTAAACGTTGGCCGGTGATGAACTCACCCTGCTGGATCATCGTCTTGAAAGCAGCAGCCAGCGCCGTAGTTAATGAAACTTCGGGGACTGTTTGCTTGGCGAGGTTTTTTTGCAGCAAGAGAGTCTGGAGCTGCTTTTCGGTCAGGCGGTTCAAAGGGCAACTCCACTCACAGTGAGGACAACGCTAAAGGTATCACGCTATCAGAATTCGACCACCAGCAGGCAGGTTAAAAAATAAATAACCACATGTTATTTATGTAAATTTAATCCTTATAACCTCTTTCACCGATCTAAATTCTGCGCTGCCTCCCCAAAATGCACCGCTGAAATGTTCATAGTATCGACATGAACCCAAAACGTGTCGAAATAATCGATTTTTATCGACACGTATTGATGACATGTTTATGGTATCAACATATGCGCTAAACGTGTCGAAATGTAGAGCCTTTATCGACACATTATTGAAACCTGTCGATAAAACGTGGGGAAAATCTATGCAATGGGATCCTGAAAAACCGTTTAACCAGCTTCCGCCCCTCCCACCTATGGATGAACTAATGGAGTCGGTGCCAGTATTGAAGTCTTGCATTAAAGCGCGAGCTGCATTGGCCGAGCTAAAACAGGCGGGAGAGTTGCTACCTAACCAAGGGTTACTGATTAACTTAATCCCGATCCTTGAAGCTAAAGACTCGTCTGAGATTGAAAATATCGTGACCACTTCGGATAAACTTTTTCAGTTCTCGCAAGAAGATAGTCTGGCTGACCCCGCAACTAAAGAAGCACTGCGTTACCGTACAGCGCTTTATGATGGATTTAAGCACTTGGGACAGCGCCCACTTTGTACATCCACTGCGATGGGCATTTGCAGCACATTAAAAAATACGGTGATGGATATTCGCAGAATTCCAGGCACCGCTCTGGTAAACAATGAGCATAAGGTTGTTTACACTCCTCCAGTGGGTGAAGAGCTGATACGTAGCCTTCTGAAAAATTGGGAAAACTTTATTCATGCTGATGATGATATTGATCCTTTAGTAAAAATGGCTATATCACATTATCAATTTGAGGCAATTCACCCTTTCACAGACGGCAATGGCAGGACTGGACGCATACTAAATGTACTTTTTCTCATTGAGAAAAACCTGCTGACACTACCGATCCTCTACTTAAGTCGCTATATCGTCACTCATAAGGCCGATTATTATGGCTTGCTGCGTGGCGTAACGGCCTCTGGCGATTGGGTGCCATGGATCGTGTTTATGCTGGATGCTGTCAATGAGACATCGCAATGGACTACCGCAAAAATTGCGGCCATTAGGGAGTTGCTTGACGTCAGTACCCAGTACATTCGTAACTCGTTGCCAAAAATTTATAGTTACGAACTGATACAGGTAATCTTTGAACAGCCATACTGCCGCATATCAAATCTGGTCGATCAAGGCATAGCCCAGCGTCAAACTGCTTCTACATATCTTAAGCAGCTCTGCGAAATTGGTGTGCTGAATGAAATTACCGTAGGTCGCGAAAAGCTGTATGTGCATCCTAAGCTTATACAGTTGATGACTCGTGATGATAATACCGTACTACCCTACTGATTATTTTGCGCCAGGATCGAAACTTGGCTCCGCAAATGAGGCACTCATGACAGTGTTACATACCTCAGGGTTGGGCGACACCTTTTAGGCCTGCGCTAGTCATGGTCCCAAAAGGGTAAATATACAGAAGGGCTGTTAGATACCGTCGCCATACTCAAACCCGTGATTGGCACCGTTGAAGTACTGGTCCATATCCATCGATGGCGTATCGCTTTCCGGGCGGCCAACAATACGTGCAGGCACGCCTGCGGCAGTGGTATGTGGCGGCACGGGTTGCAGCACCACGGAACCGGCACCGATCTTGGCCCCTTTGCCCACTTCGATATTGCCGAGGATTTTAGCCCCCGCACCAATCATCACGCCTTCGCGGATTTTAGGGTGGCGATCGCCGCTGGTTTTGCCTGTCCCGCCCAGGGTTACCGACTGCAGGATAGAGACGTTATTCTCCACCACGGCGGTTTCACCGATCACAATGCCGGTGGCGTGGTCGAGCATGATGCCGCAGCCGATGGTAGCCGCCGGGTGAATATCCACCCCAAAGGCAACCGAGATTTGATTTTGCAGGTAGATCGCCAATGCCTGACGGCCCTGCATCCACAACCAATGGCCGATACGGTATGCCTGCAAGGCATGGAAACCTTTCAGGTATAGCAACGGCGTTGAATATTTATCTACTGCGGGGTCGCGCAGCCGCACCGCCAGAATATCGCGGGCCGCTGAGACGATCATTTGTGCGTCGGAACGGTAGGCGTCTTCCACCACCTCACGCACGGCGATTGCCGGCATGATCGGATTAGCCAGTTTGTTCGCCAGAATGTAGCTGAGCGCACTGCCCAGATTTTCATGCTTGAGCAAGGTCGCGTGGAAAAAGCTAGCCAGCATCGGTTCACAATCTGCCAGTGCTCTCGCCTCTGATTTAATGCTGCTCCAGACCTGTTCTAACTCTTCTGACGACATAGCTTCCTCTCTGCCAAAACAGACTACCCCGCCAGATCCCGGCAGGGTAACCTAATCAAATTGTCGTGACGCGATACATTGCTGCACCGCAGCCAAGGTCAGGCACTGTGTTTTTCGTCTTTCTTGGTGCGCCCAAGTAGAGTCAACGCTGCCTCGCGGGCATTTTTATTACAGTACAGCACCTGATAGATCTGTTCGGTGATCGGCATTTCCACGCCAAAGCGCTGCGCCAGTGCCAATACCTCTTTGGTATTACGATAGCCTTCAACCACCTGGCCGATGCTATCCTGCGCTTCCTGCACGCCCTTGCCTTGCCCCAGCATAATACCGAAACGACGGTTGCGCGATTGATTATCCGTGCAGGTTAACACCAGATCGCCCAACCCAGCCATGCCCATAAAGGTGGAAGGGTCGGCACCCAATGCCGAACCGAGACGGCTCATTTCTGCCAGACCACGGGTGATCAATGCGGTACGCGCGTTGGCACCAAAACCGATACCGTCAGACATACCGGCGCCGATGGCAATCACGTTTTTCACCGCGCCGCCCAGTTGTACCCCGATGAAATCCGGGTTGCTGTAAACGCGGAAGCTTTTGCCACAGTGCAGCAGCTGCTGTAAATCTTCAGCAAACTGCTCGTCGGTGGCGGCGAGGGCGATCGCCGTTGGCAATCCGGCCGCCAGCTCTTTGGCAAACGTTGGCCCTGAAACGACCGCCAGTGGGATGGTATCCCCCAGAGCCTCACGAGCCACGTCTTGCAACAGCCGCCCCGTTTCCGCTTCCAGACCTTTGGTCGCCCATACGATGCGGGCATCCGGGCGCAGGTGAGGTTTCAACTGACGCAATACGTCACCAAACACGTGGCTAGGCACCACCACCAGCACATCACGGCTGGCCGCTAATGCACGAGCAAGATCGGTTTCGAGCAACAGGGTATCGGGGAAAGGGACGCCGGGAAGGAACGCCTGATTGCAGCGATCGCGCTGCAGAATCTGGATCTGCTCGGGGTTATGCCCCCACAGCACTACCGGGTGGCCATTACGCGCCAGCGTAATGGCTAAAGCGGTGCCGTACGAGCCGGCACCGATTACAGTCATTGAAGCATTGACGGTATTCATCAGGCATCCTGATGAGGTTCAGCGCTTTCGCCTTCCGCCTGCTGTTGCAAATAGCTCATGAACAGCGCGTCAAAGTTTACCGGTGCCAGGTTCAACTGCGGGAAGGTACCGCGAGAAACCAGGCTGGTGATGCACTCACGCGCATACGGGAACAGGATGTTCGGGCAGTATGCACCCAGGCAATGTGCCAGCTGCGTGCCTTCGATACCGGAGATGGAGAAGATACCTGCCTGCTGAACTTCACACAGGAATGCGGTTTCTTCACCCAGAGAGGCGGTAACGGTGACGCGCAGTACCACTTCGTAGACGTCGTCTGCCAGGTGGCTGGAAGCCGTGTCCAGATCGAGCTTAACTTCTGGCTGCCATTCTTGCTGGAATACCTGCGGAGCGTTTGGCGCTTCGAATGAGATATCCTTGGTGTAAATGCGTTGGATCTGGAAAGCCATCTCTGTGCTGTTTTGTTCTGACATGTGTGTAATACCCTTGGTTAACTATCCTTAGAGACACTCAGTGGTTGCAATACCCACATCTTGGCAGTGGGACCGCCGCTGGTTTACAGCAGCGGATCCAGCCCACCGCGAGCATCAAGTGCATGTAAATCATCACAGCCGCCAATATGTTGGCCATCGATGAAAATCTGAGGCACGGTGGTTCGCCCACTGCGCGCGATCATTGCTTCGCGCTTGACGTTATCACCATCGATGGCAATCTCGCTAAACGCAGCTCCCTTGCTGTTCAGCAGCGCCTTGGCGCGATGACAGAACGGGCAGGTTGCCTTGGTGTAGATCTCAATGTTAGCCATGGAAACCCCTTCAATCACACTAAAATTTACTTGCCACGCGCCAACGGCAGGTTTTCCCCACTCCAGCCGGCAATGCCGTCTTTCAGGGTATAGACCTGTTCAAACCCGGCTTTGCTCAGGTTTTCTGCGGGTTCGCGTGAGGTGGTGCCATTGGCACAGACCACGATGACCGGCTGGGCCTTGTGTTTATCCAGTTCGCCGAAGCTGCCGGTTTTGATCTCGCTCGCCGTCAGGTTGATCGCGTTGGCGATATGGCCTCTGCGGAAATCATCACGGGTACGGGTATCGACCACTACCGCATCTTCTTTATTAATCAAGCGAGTAGCTTCACCGCGGGCGATCTCTTTAACCTTGGAGAAACGGCTCTTGAAGGTCATGACGATCACGGCAGCCAGCAGACCGACCCAGGCCAGACTAAGTATGGGGTGCCGGCTAACAAATTGCATAATTTCTTGCAGCATGGGGTGTAACAACTCCCGTCAGTTAAGGGAAAAATAAGTCAAGGTTTCAGAGTATACCTGCCGAATGCGTCAAATACAGCCAATAAGCAAACGGGAATGCAGAAACTGCGGAGTACACTGGAAAATTACCGTCATGACGTTGAGAAAGTCGAGGCTGTTCACCGCATCTTTGATCTCTTTGGGCTCTTTTTAGTCGGTCACAATGTAGTATCATCGGGTTCCAGAGGGTGAATAGCCATCATTCCAGTGCCCACGGGCTGATGGCTATTCACAACTTAAAACGATCATAAAGAGGTTACTGCAATGTCGAGCAAGAAAAAGCCCATGGTACTGGTGATCCTGGACGGTTACGGCCACCGGGAAGAGCAACAGGACAACGCGATCCTGAACGCCAAAACGCCGGTCATGGACCGTCTGTGGCAACAACAGCCGCATACCCTGATTGCCGCTTCCGGTCTGGATGTCGGCCTGCCTGATGGCCAGATGGGTAACTCGGAAGTCGGTCACGTGAACCTCGGCGCTGGCCGCATCGTGTATCAGGACCTGACCCGTCTGGATAAAGAGATTAAAGACGGTGATTTCTTCACCAACGCAACGCTGACCAGCGCCGTCGACAAGGCCGTGAAGGCAGGCAAAGCGGTACACATCATGGGCCTGATGTCCCCTGGTGGCGTCCACAGCCATGAAGATCATATCCTGGCGATGATCAAGCTGGCCGCACAGCGCGGTGCCAAAGCGGTTTACCTGCATGCCTTCCTGGATGGCCGCGACACTCCGCCGCGCAGTGCTGAAAATACACTGAAACGTTTCAGTGACGAATTTGCCACGCTGGGTGCCGGGCGTATCGCCACGGTGATCGGCCGTTACTATGCGATGGATCGTGATAATCGTTGGGACCGCGTACAGCTGGCCTACGATCTGATGACCCAGGCCAAAGGCGAATTCACCGCCGACAACGCCGTGGCCGCGCTGCAGGCTGCCTATGCCCGTGACGAAAACGACGAATTCGTTAAACCAACCGTGATCCAGGCTGCGGGCGAAGCCAGCGCCGAGATGAACGACGGCGACGCGTTAATCTTCATGAACTTCCGTGCCGACCGTGCTCGCCAGATCACCCGCGCCTTCGTCAATGCCGATTTCGACGGCTTCCCGCGTAGCAAAGTGGTCAAATTTGGTGATTTTGTCATGCTGACCGAATACGCCGCCGACATCAAAACCGCCTGTGCCTATCCACCTGCATCGCTGGCAAACACCTTCGGTGAGTGGCTGATGAAGCATGACAAAACCCAGCTGCGCATTTCGGAAACCGAAAAATACGCCCACGTCACCTTCTTCTATAACGGCGGCGTCGAAGAACCGTTCAAAGGTGAAGACCGTATTCTGATCAACTCGCCAAAAGTGGCCACCTACGATTTACAGCCAGAGATGAGCTCCGCCGAGCTGACCGAAAAGCTGTTGGCAGCCATCCACAGCGGTAAATATGACGCCATCATCTGTAACTACCCGAACGGCGACATGGTTGGCCACACCGGTGTCTATGATGCTGCCGTCAAAGCGGTAGAAACCCTGGATAACTGCATTGCGCAGGTAGTTGAAGCGGTGAAAGCCGTTGACGGCCAACTGCTGGTCACCGCCGATCACGGTAACGCCGAGCAAATGCGCGATCCGGCCACCGGCCAGGCGCACACTGCCCATACCAGCCTGCCAGTGCCGTTGATCTACATCGGTAAACCCGCCAAAGCGGTGGAAGGTGGCAAACTGTCAGACATCGCTCCAACCATGCTGTCACTGATGGGAATGGAAATCCCGCAAGAGATGACTGGTAAGCCGCTGTTCATCGTGGAATAATCCTTCCCCATGAGGGAGAAGGCGAATTTTGCACTATCAAGGGTAACCCGAAGCGCAAACTCAGGCAGCCAACCGCTGCCTGAACGCTCCGCGCCACGGAAGTTAACCACACTCTGCGCCAGCGTGTTTTTCGCTGGCGCATTGTTGTTGCCATTCACCAGCAACGCCGCGGAAGATAACAAATCCCAGCTCAAAGATATTCAGCAGAGCATCGCGGAAAAAGAAAAAGCGGTTAAACAGCAGCAACAACAGCGCAGTTCGCTGCAAAATCAGCTCAAACTCCAGGAAAAGACCATCGCGCAAGCCAGCCGTTCGCTGCGTGATACCCAAGGTACGCTCGACATACTGGGCAAAGACATTGCCGGGCTGAACACCTCCATCGCCAAGCTACAAACACAGCAGTCGACTCAGCAGGAAATCCTCGCCAAACAGCTCGATGCCGCCTTCCGCCAGGGGCAACACAGCGCCTTGCAATTGGTGCTCAGCGGTGAGGAAACCCAGCGCAGTGAGCGCATGCTGGCTTATTTCGGCTATCTGAACGAAGCCCGTCAGCAGTCGATTGAACAACTCAAGCAGACCCGCAAGCAATTGGCAGAGCAAAAGAGCTCGCTGGTGGCCAAACAGGGTCAGCAGAAATCCTTGCTTGGCGAGCAACAAACCCAGCAGCAAAAGCTGGAACAGGCGCGCATCGCCCGTAAAAAAACCCTGACCGCGTTAGAAGCCTCGTTGGAAAAAGATCAGCAGCGGCTGGTGGAACTGCGCCAGAACGAAAGCCGTCTGCGCGATCAGATCGCCCGTGCCGAACGTGAAGCCCGCGCCCGAGCCGAACGCGAAGCGCGTGAAGCGGCCAAGGTGCGTGAGCAGGTCAAAGTCAAAGAGCAGCAGGCGAAGAAAACCGGCACCAGCTATAAGCCAAGCGAAGGTGAGCGTTCACTGATGGCGCGAACCGGCGGTTTGGGCAAGCCTGCGGGGCAAGCCGTATGGCCAGTGCGTGGCCGCATCGAACATCGCTTTGGCGAGCAACTGCAAGGTGAGTTACGCTGGAAAGGCATGGTGATTTCCGCAGCCGAAGGCAGCGAAGTCAAAGCCATTGCCGATGGCCGCGTGCTGCTGGCTGACTGGCTGCAAGGCTATGGCCTGGTGGTCGTAGTCGAACACGGTAAGGGCGATATGAGCCTGTATGGCTATAACCAGAGCGCTTTGGTTAGCGTCGGGGCGCAGGTGCGTGCCGGTCAGCCTATCGCTCTGGTCGGTACCAGCGGTGGTCAGGGAACGCCATCGCTCTATTTCGAAATCCGTCGCCAGGGTCAGGCCGTTAACCCACAGCCGTGGTTGGGAAGATAGATTTGTACTATAGCAAAACGCGTACTGCCCTGTTGTTGAGTGCGCTGCTGTGCGTTAGCGCAGCGCAGGCAGGCAAGCTCTCTATCGTGATCGATGACGTGGGCTATCGCCCACATGAAGAAAATGCCGTACTGCAAATGCCGACGGCGATCTCCGTTGCCGTGCTGCCCAATGCGCCTCACGCCCATCTGATGGCCACCAAAGCCCATAGCCAAGGCCGTGAAGTGCTAATCCACATGCCCATGGCTCCGCTCAGCAAACAGCCGCTGGAGCGCGATACCTTACAACCCTCCATGAGCAGTGAAGAAGTGCAGCGTATCATCCGTAATGCGGTGAATAACGTGCCTTTTGCGGTGGGTATGAACAACCATATGGGCAGCGCCATGACCTCCAGCCTGCCGGGCATGCAAAAGGTCATGCAGGCGCTGGAAAGCTACCATCTCTATTTTCTCGACAGCATGACCATCGGCAACAGTCAGGCCACGCATGCGGCGGCGGGCACCGGCGTGAAGGTGATCAAACGCAAGGTGTTCCTTGACGATACGGCCAACCCGGACGATATCCGCCGCCAGTTTAATCGTGCCGTCGAGCTGGCACGCCGCAACGGATCGGCCATCGCTATCGGCCACCCGCGCCCGGCAACGGTAAAAGTGCTGCAACAGATGCTGGCTACGCTGCCCTCCGACATCGTGCTGGTGAAACCCAGCTCGCTGCTCAATGAACCTCAGCAGAGCGGAAGCGGCTATGTGCCGCCATCCAAGCCACACAAACCGCAGCCGAAAAATCCGTTCACCGGTGGCATCAAGCAGTGCAAAGTTAAATTGCCGCAGGAAGGCGTGAATGCCAGCCATGCGCTGGGCATCATTGCAGAAAGCGTGGCGCAGTCGCCGGTCGTGGTGGTGATCAAACGCCATTGGCAGCACTGGATGGGTTCAGAACCAACCAAGCCGTAACTACTCATATTCCCCTCACCCCAACCCTCTCCCACAGGGAGAGGGAGCTGCTAGCCCCTACTCTTTTGGAAGTAAAGAGTTCATCTCAGCAACTCGATCGCCCCCTCACCCAAGACAGAACTCGACGGTTTCAAACACACTCGTTCGGTCCCCTCTCCCTTTGGGAGAGGGTTAGGGTGAGGGGTATCACATCAATCCCAGCTCAGCACCACTTTCCCCGACTGCCCGGAACGCATGGCGTCAAAGCCCTGCTGGAACTCATCAATCGAGAAACGGTGGGTGATGATCGGCGTCAAATCCAGACCGGATTGGATCAGTGCCGCCATCTTGTACCAGGTTTCGAACATTTCGCGGCCGTAGATCCCTTTGATAAACAGCCCCTTGAAGATCACCTGAGTCCAGTCAATCGACATATCTGAAGGTGGGATCCCCAGCATCGCAATACGGCCACCGTGGTTCATGGCATTGAGCAACGAACGGAACGCCGGTGGCGCACCGGACATCTCCAGGCCCACGTCAAACCCTTCGGTCATGCCCAACTCGGCCATCACGTCCGTCAGGTTTTCTTTGCTAACGTTTACCGCACGGGTCACGCCCATCTTGCGCGCCAGCTCCAGGCGATATTCGTTCACGTCGGTGATCACCACGTGGCGTGCGCCAACGTGTTTACATACCGCAGCGGCCATAATGCCGATCGGGCCTGCGCCAGATACCAGCACGTCTTCCCCAACCAGGTCGAAGGAGAGCGCGGTATGCACGGCGTTGCCAAACGGATCGAAGATCGAGGCCAGCTCGTCCGAGATATTGTCCGGGATTTTGAAGGCGTTAAACGCCGGGATCACCAGATATTCGGCAAACGAACCTGGGCGGTTTACGCCCACGCCGGTGGTGTTGCGGCACAGATGCGTACGGCCACCGCGGCAGTTACGGCAGTGGCCACAGGTGATGTGCCCTTCGCCAGAAACGCGATCGCCGATGCTGAAGCCTTTGACTTCCTGGCCGATGGCGACCACTTCACCCACATATTCGTGGCCCACGACCATCGGTACCGGAATGGTTTTCTGCGACCATTCGTCCCAGTTATAGATATGCACATCAGTACCGCAGATAGCGGTTTTGCGGATCTTAATCATGACATCGTTGTGGCCCAGCTCAGGCTGAGGCACATCGGTCATCCAAATACCTTCTTCCGCTTTCAGTTTTGCTAATGCTTTCATCGAATTACCTTATGCAATAACGCCAAGCGTCTTACCGATGCGGATAAACGCCTCAACGGCACGTTCAATCTGCTCCGGTGAGTGATCGGCAGACATCTGGGTGCGGATACGTGCCTGACCTTTTGGCACCACCGGATAGAAGAAACCAGTAACGTAGATGCCTTCCTTAAGCAGTGCGTTGGCGAAATCCTGCGCCAGTTTTGCTTCACCCAACATCACCGGGATGATGGCGTGATCGGCCCCGGCAAGCGTAAAGCCCGCTGCGGTCATTTTTTCGCGGAACAGGCTGGCATTGGCCCACAGGCGATCGCGCAGGGCGTCCCCGTCTTCGAGCAGTTCCAACACCTTGATCGAGGCTGCCACAATGGCCGGTGCCAGCGAGTTGGAGAACAGATAAGGGCGTGAACGCTGACGCAGCCACTCCACCACCTCTTTCTTGCCAGCGGTATAGCCGCCGGAAGCGCCGCCCAGCGCCTTACCCAAGGTGCCGGTGATGATATCGACACGGTCCATCACTTCGCAGTATTCGTGCGTCCCACGCCCGTTGGCGCCGACAAACCCCACCGCGTGGGAATCATCGACCATCACCAGCGCATCGTATTGATCCGCCAGATCGCACACGCCCTTCAAGTTGGCGATCACGCCGTCCATGGAGAACACCCCGTCGGTGGCGATCATGATGTGGCGCGCCCCGTCCGCCTTGGCCTGCTTCAGTTGCTCGGCCAGTTCACTCATGTCGTTATTGGCATAGCGATAGCGCTTGGCCTTGCACAGGCGCACGCCGTCGATGATCGAGGCATGGTTCAGCGCATCGGAAATAATGGCGTCTTCCGAGCCCAGCAGTGTTTCAAACAGGCCCCCGTTGGCGTCAAAACAAGAGGAGTAGAGGATCGCATCTTCCATTCCCAGGAAATCGGCCAACTTTTGTTCCAGTTGCTTATGGCTATCCTGTGTACCACAGATAAAACGCACCGACGCCATGCCGAAGCCATGGCTGTCCATCCCGGCCTTTGCCGCCGCGATCAGCGCCGGGTGGTTAGCCAGCCCGAGATAGTTATTGGCGCAGAAGTTGATCACCTGGCGACCATCAGCCACCGAGATATCGGCCTGTTGGGCAGAAGTGATTATGCGCTCTTGTTTAAACAGCCCTTCGGCGCGAGTGGTAGCAAGCTGCTGTTCCAGCTGCTGGTAAAAAGACGCAGACATTCGGTCATCTCCAGGATAGGGGCATTTTCGGCATATTTTACTGCTTTGCCGACAAACTGACGACATTCCGCCACAGAGAATCTGAAAATTGCAGCAGATATCACGGCAAACCGGCGCATAGTGTAACGGCACGGGATATTAAGAGCCGTACCGATGTTCCCAATGGCATGAAATGCTATTATAGGCAGCATATAGGGTGGGGCATTGTGCACCACCGGGAAGAACACAGGGGTAAACCCAATGATTATCGTCACTGGCGGCGCTGGCATGATTGGCAGCAACATCATCAAGGCACTGAATGAAAACGGATATCGCGATATCCTGGTGGTGGATAACCTGAAAGATGGCACCAAATTCGTTAACCTGGTCGACCTTGATATCGCTGACTATGTCGATAAAGAAGACTTTATCGCCAGCATCATGGCTGGTGACGATCTGGGCGACATCGACGCCATTTTCCATGAGGGTGCCTGCTCCTCCACCACCGAATGGGATGGCAAATACATGATGGATAACAACTATCAGTATTCCAAAGACATCCTGCATTACTGCCTGGATCGTCAGATCCCGTTCCTGTATGCCTCTTCCGCTGCCACCTACGGCGGCCGCACCGATAACTTTATCGAAGAGCGTCAGTTTGAGCAGCCGCTGAACGTTTACGGTTACTCCAAATTCCTGTTCGACCAATACGTGCGCGAAATCCTGCCAGAAGCGGATTCGCAGGTGTGTGGCTTCCGTTACTTCAACGTTTACGGCCCGCGTGAAGGCCATAAAGGCAGCATGGCCAGCGTAGCATTCCACCTGAACAACCAAATCAACCGTGGCGAAAATCCAAAACTGTTCGCCGGCAGCGAAAACTTCAAGCGTGACTTCATCTACGTCGGCGACGTGGCGGCGGTCAACCTGTGGTTCTGGAAGAACGGCGTATCCGGCATCTTCAACTGCGGCACCGGCCGTGCGGAAACCTTCCAGGCGGTGGCCGATGCGGTAGTGGAATACCATCAGTCCGGTGCCGTGGAATACATTGAGTTCCCGGAAAAGCTGAAAGGCCGCTACCAGGCTTACACCCAGGCCGATCAAACCAAGCTGCGCGCTGCCGGTTATGACGCACCGTTCAAAACCGTGGCTGAAGGCGTGAAAGAATACATGGCCTGGTTGAATCGTCCCGCTTAAGCGCTGAAGGAAGTTACTCACGGTATGAAAATACTGGTCATTGGCCCTTCGTGGGTTGGCGATATGATGATGTCGCAAAGTCTCTACCGCACCCTGAAGGCCGAGCACCCGTCGGCAGAAATCGATGTGATGGCACCTGCCTGGTGCCGTCCCCTGCTGGCGCGGATGCCCGAAGTCAACCAGGCATTGGCAATGCCGCTGGGCCACGGTGCCCTGGCATTGGGCGAACGCCGCCGTCTTGGCCATGCGCTACGCGCTAATGGTTATGACCGTGCCTATGTGCTGCCCAACTCATTCAAGTCTGCCCTGGTGCCCTTCTTTGCCAACGTGCCGCAGCGTACCGGCTGGCGCGGCGAGATGCGCTATGGCCTGCTCAACGATCTCCGCGTACTGGATAAAGCAGCATTCCCATTGATGGTGCAGCGCTATGTCGCACTGGCTTATGACAAGCAGCGGATACAGCGCGCCGAAGATCTGCCGCAGCCGATACTCTGGCCGCAGTTGCAGGTCAGTGACGAAGAGATTGCCGAAACCACTTCGGCGTTTAATCTCACCGATCACCGGCCCATTATCGGTTTTTGCCCAGGCGCCGAATTCGGCCCAGCCAAACGCTGGCCGCATTACCATTACGCCACGCTGGCACAGATGTTGATCGACGCAGGCTATCAAATCGCCCTGTTTGGTTCTGCCAAAGACCACGAGGCCGGTGAGCAGATCCGTGACGCATTGGCAGAAAAATCTCGCGATTTTTGCTTCAACCTGGCCGGGGAAACCCAGCTCGAACAGGCAGTGATCCTGTTGGCCTCTTGCCGGGCCGTGGTCAGTAACGATTCCGGCCTGATGCACGTTGCAGCAGCGTTGAATAAACCTCTGATAGCCTTGTACGGGCCAAGCAGCCCGGACTTCACGCCGCCGCTGTCCCATCAGGCCAAGGTGATCCGCCTGATCAGTGGTTATCACAAGGTACGCAAAGGCGATGCCGACCAGGGCTATCACCAAAGCCTGATCGACATCCAGCCACAGCAGGTGTTAGACGCGCTGACGCCGTTATTAGCCGCCAGCGAGGAATAATCATGCAGGTGCTGATCGTAAAAACCTCTTCGATGGGGGATGTGCTCCATACGCTGCCGGCCTTGACCGACGCGATGCACACCATCCCCGGTATTCGCTTCGATTGGGTAGTGGAAGAGGGGTTCAGCCAGATCCCTACCTGGCATCCGGCGGTGGATCGCGTGATCCCGGTGGCCATCCGCCGCTGGCGTAAAAACTGGTTCGGCAGTGAAACACGCCAGCAGCGCTGCGATTTCAAGCGCCAGGTGCAGGAGCGCGACTATGATATCGTGATCGATGCACAGGGCCTGATCAAGAGCGCGGCGTTGGTGACGCGCATCGCGCACGGCAGCAAACACGGCCTGGACTGCAAAAGCGTCCGCGAGCCTTTTGCCAGCTGGTTCTATAATCATCGCCATGAGATCGACAAGCAGCAGCATGCGGTGGAACGCATTCGCGAGCTGTTCGCCAAGAGCCTGGGGTATGCAAAGCCGCAGAGCACGGGTGATTACGCCATTGCCGCTCGTTTTCTAAGCCAACCACCCGCCGATGCCGGGCAATATCTGGTGTTCCTGCACGCCACTACGCGGGATGAAAAACACTGGCCGGAGGAAAACTGGCGCGAACTGATCGCACTGATCGCTCCGAGCGGCATAAACATCAAGCTACCTTGGGGTGCTGAGCACGAACGCCAACGCGCTTTACGGCTGGCAGAAGGGTTTGAACACGTTGAAGTGTTGCCCAAGCTCAGTCTGCAACAGGTTGCCGAAGTGCTGGCTGGGGCAAAAGCCGTGGTGTCGGTCGATACCGGGCTAAGCCACCTGACCGCCGCGCTGGATCGCCCGAATATCACCCTGTTCGGCCCGACCGATCCGGGGCTGATTGGGGGTTATGGGCAGAATCAGCACTCACTGATTTCGCCGGAAAAAAGCATGGCCACCCTCACCGCCGACGCCGTTTGGACAGAACTGCAAAAGGTTATTGCATGAAAAAGCTGCATATTATCAATTTAGGCAAGATGGGCGGGGTTGAGCGCCTGTTCCTGCAGTATATCAATGATACCCACGACGGCAGTAATCAGGTGATTTGCGTCAGCAGCGAAGTTGGCGAAGAGATCCGCCAACAGATGCCGAACCAGCAGGTCACCTTTGCCAACCGGCTGTTCAATTCGCTCTCTCTGCGTTGCCCACAGTTTCTGCGCAAATACCTGCTGCAAAGAAAAATCGAGCGGGCAAACGCCGACGTCATTATCGTGTGGGATCTGATCCCAGGGCTGGCGGCCAAGCCCAAGCGTGGCAAACTGGTCTATTATGATCATGGTTGCTCATGGCGCTACGCCAAAAACCACAAGACCTTGCGCTTCTTCGCCATGCTGGACGGCGTGATTTCTGCCTCCCATGCCTCAAAACGGGTGATGGAGCTGCGCTTTAATCTGCCTTGCCAGAATCCGGTGGTGATCAACCGCATCAAAACGCCTACCGGGATCGATGAAACGCCAAAATCATTGGCACAGCCGATCAGGATTGGGACTGCCTCGCGCCTGGTGAGCCTGAAAGGCATCAGCGTTTCTCTGCTGATGATGCAGGAGCTACTGCGCCGTGGGCACGACGTTTATCTGGAAATTGCGGGCAAAGGCCCGGATCGGGCAGCGTTTGAAGCCCTGGCAGCCAAGCTGCAGCTCGGTGATCGGGTGGTCTTCAGCGGCTTTCAGGATAACGTGGCGGATTTCTTCAACCGTACACAAATCTATATGAGCACGCCGATCACCGAACCCTTCGGCTTATCCTGCATGGAGTCGCTCTATTTTGGCGTACCGGTGATCTTCCCCATGGTAGACGGCCAGCCGGAAGCGGTGAAAGACGGCTACTGCGGCATTGGCTTGACGCCGACGGTATCCATTGAAGAGCACCAGCGGTTAACCGGCATCAAGGTCGATTTCCCGCACGAGGTCTACGATCCCCTCTCCGACAGCCTGGTCACGCCGAAGCTGTTGTCGCATATCGATTGTGCGGATGCGGTAGAGAAACTGCTGGTGGCAGAAACCTACCACCAGATGAGCCAGAATGCCCGGCACTACCCCGCTCAACATTTCAGCTATGCTCTGTTCAAAACAGAATTCGACGACACGCTGCAATCCTTTATTGCTTAACCGTAATGTGAGCCGGAAACCTTACTCCATGTTTAAAGAAACAGCCCCGCACCCCATTTTCAGCTACCTGATCTATCTGGGATGCGCCATTGCCTTTTGTACCATCCCTTTCGGCTTCGATACGGGGCGTAACCTGTTTTATGTCTCCAGCTATATTTCCTTTATTGCCGTTTGTCTGCACTTAAGGTACTTCCTGAAAAACAAAAGAAACCTGATCCTGCCGCTGCTGTTTTTCTGCGTAGGCATGGGGACGATTTTCTGGATGAACCATTTCAAGCAGCCCGGCGAATACATCAATATTTACCGCTCGTATATGTCGACCGGTAAGCTGCAGATTGCCACTGCGTTTATTTTGTTGATCGCGCTGAACGAACGTCTTTGCATGCAACGCGCCTTCATTGTCGTGGCGTTGGCTTGCGGCTTGGCCGTCAATGGTTATGCGCTTTATCAGGGCCTGCAGTTAGATATCTCGCGCGTGGAGCTTAACTTCGACCGCGCCACCGTCGTTGCCTACCTGATGACCGCCATCAGCCTGGTCATGATGAAGGCAATACTGATGCTGCGGACCAAGTATCGCATCCCGCTGTACGTGGTTGGCTTCTTGCTCACCTTCTCCACTCTGATCCTCACCGGAACACGGGCGGCCATACTGGTGTACCCCGTTGCGATCTGCCTGTCGCTGTTGGCAACCAAAGATCTGGTGACCCGCAAGCATAAGATCCAGCTGGTCGCCTCGGTGCCTTTATTGCTATTGGCCTGCGGCTTCGCCTTTAAGTCACAGATCGAACAGCGCGTTGCCGATTTCAAAACCAATCTGCAAATGATCGACCAGCCCGAAGTGGATAACTCGATTATTTCCCGCCTGACGATGCAGGTCATCGCCATACGCACCGGCTCGCTTGCGCCATTGGGACAATCTGCCGAACAGCGTGGGGAAGAAATCCGCGCCATCGTTGCGCAGGAGCCGCGGTTGTACGGGGTAACGCCTTACATCAACGTGCATCTGCATAACGAACTGCTGGAAACCTATTCGCTCAAAGGCCTCTGGGGAAGTTTGTTGTTACTGGCGCTGTACATCGGCCTATTCATCTCCTCATTTAAGCCGTATCGCAATGCGCTGTTGCTGGGGGTGACCTTCAGCCTGTTTGTCTACGGGCTTAGCGACGTTATCTTCTTCAGTACCGAAGGCACGGCAGTCTTCTGCCTGGCCATCATCGCCAGCGTGCTGTCGGTGAAAAAGCGTCAGGAACCGTCGGTATGAGTTCGTCACCGCTGCTGCTCAGCTTTATTGTGCCGGTATACAACAATGAAGACTTTGTCATCGCCAGCCTGAGCTCGTTATACGATCAGATCGGTGATGATATTGAAGTGGTGATTATCGATGATGGCTCAAGCGATGCGTCTGCGGCCCTGGTGAGCCAATTCCTGGCGGCAAGACAGCACCCGCATAGCAAATTCATTACTCAGGCAAACGGCGGCGTTGCCCACGCCCGTAACGTCGGTTTGCAACACGTCAGTGGACGCTACGTCGCATTTCTGGACGGCGATGACCTGCTGAGCAGCGACTATCTGGCGATCCTGCGCCCGCTGTTACTCACGGGCAGAGATGACCTGATTGATTTCAACTATCAGAAATTCTCTGGAAACCCGCCAGCAGTGCCCGCCAATAGCGAGATACGCTACCGTAGCTACGATTTCGAACAGCACGGCCTGGCCAGTCTGAAGCCGCTGTTTGAACACTCAATGTGGCACGTCTGGAGCCGGATTTACCGGCGTACGCTGCTGGCTGGGGAAACGTTCGAAAACGGCCGCCGCTATGAAGACGTTATCTTCACGCCGTTCCAATATTTCAAAACCCGCCACATCGCTCATCTCGACCACCCGCTCTACTTATATCGGGATAATGACCGTGGGATCACCCGCAACATCCGGGCGAAAGATAGTGAAGATATGCTGTTTGCCATGCAGAAGATGCTGCGCTTCGTGGACGCTCATCGCGGTGATGAGCCACTGCGGCAGCTGGCTGCCCTGATGCTCGCCAACGCTTTCTCGGAGTTAAAGGCCATGTCGAAGGCGGTCTACGGCTATTATCGCTACCCACCGGAAACCCTGGCGATCCTGCGCCAAACGGCGGCCCTGTGTAGCAACAGCGACGTTCCGCACAAGAAAGTCCGCCAGATGCGCTTCGCGCGCGTGGATAGCTGCCTGTCTAAAATCCGTCGCTGGCTGAAGAAACGCACCGGGTAACCGATGCGTTTTTTTCTCAAGGGTTCAGTGGTACGTGAGCCACGATCTCATCAAAAACCCGCTGCGGTTGTATGACACCCACCGGGCCTTCCGCTTCCAATGGCATGGTGTAGCCCGTGCGTGACTGATGAATGATACGGTGCAGTTGGTGATCCTGGATCGGCCCGGTTGAGCGCGGGTCAGCGGTGACAAACAGGCTGATGGTCTTGGTTTTCAGGGCCACCGCCAGATGAAGCGGCCCGGTATCTCCGGTCACCAACACATCGAGGCTGCTGATCAGCGTCAGTGCTCCTTGCAGCCCGGTTTTGCCGATCTGGTTGTCAACGCAAGCCTGGGTATTGGCATTAATCAGCCGCTGGAACTGCTGGGCTTTTCCTTCTTCCATCGGCGCACCAATCAGCACGAAGCGCATGTTGTCATAGCGAGCAACGAGCATATCCGCCAGTTTGGCAAAGTGCCCCACCGGCCAGCAGCGTGATTCTGTTGAAGCGCCTAGCTGGAAACCAATGGTGCAGAAATCAGGATTTTTACTGCCTGGCGTATAAGGGGCCGGTATTTCCATGGTCGGATCGTCGCTGCGGCAACCCAGAATAGAAACCAGCTCCAGCTTACGGCGGATAAAGTGGCCGTAATAATGGAATACGTAGTTGGTCAACCAAGGCTCCAGCCCACAGATCCCCGAGCTGTAGTTATCCCGGATGACATATTTAGCCCCGGCCATAATGGCGCTGATAATGTCATAGGGCAGATGTGAATGCATGATCAGCGCCAAATCAGGCTGATGCTCACGCAACGATTTCAACAGCGGCCCCAGGGTCTTTATTTTGCTATTCCAGTAGACTACGCGATCGTAATAGCGGCCGTTTTCTACCAGTTCCCTATTCTTTTCATGTACCACCAGCGTGATATGCGCTGCCGGGTAGCGTTCGCGCATCGCTCTTAACACCGGGGTATTGAACATGAAATCCCCCAGTGCCGTCGTGGAATAAATCACGATATTCTCGAACTGGAGACGGCTGTCGAAAGTCGCTGGCGGCTGGAAACGGCCGTACTTTGCCGTATAGCGCCGCAAGAACCAGTCAGCGGCCTTGATTTTCCATTTTTTTGACATGTTAATTCACTTTCAGTTGATAGTATTCAGCCAAGGTCATGCCAACCGTGCGCTGTTGCAACCAGGCAAACAGCTGCTCCAAATCGCGATATAACGCGTCAATATCCTGCTCGGTCTTGAACGTCGGGCTGCCTCCCGGCATAAACTCGGAGGAGTGCAGCATAAATTCGACGTAATCGTGCCCCTGTGCCAGAGAGCGTTCGACCACCAGCTTCATCTTGTCCAGATTGTTACCGGAGGGACGCAGCCAATGCACCGACGGCGAACGCTTTTTACCCCGCAGGCGGTCATAGCCCTGTTTCACCGCATTCATCAGCGCCGAATGTTTATACTGAATGCTCATTGGCACTTCCAACAGCGTGGAATTACCGGGTTTGGCGATATTGGCCGGATCGATAAAATAGGCCTGCGAGGGGAAATGGCGATAGTCGGTCCCGCCGTTGCCCTGCGGATTGCCGGGCGAATACTGCCAGTTAACGCGCGGAGTGACGGAACAATCGACCTGATAGCCATATTCCAGCAGCAATGAGGCATAAAACTCATTAAACGCCCAGCGCCCGGCACGGTGGCTGAGCATCTTGGTCTGGAAGGTATCTTCCAGCAGCTTGGTCATATGATCGACCTTGGCACGAATTTGATCGGCCGGGTATTCGATCAGATAGGGTTTATGCCGCCAGTCATCATCGGTGAGCGGCGTCAACGGTGGACTGTTCCAGGCGTGCAGATGCATGCCCACTTCGCCGGTGCCGCGTGCTATCACGTCGCGGGCAAATTCAACGTACTGGGTATCGACCGCCATTTCATAGTTGGTCAGATAAACCGGCTTGCAGGCATATTTTTCACACAGCGCCTGAAAGCGCGGCAAAAAACGCGTGTTCTCGGTCGAAATGCGATCGTGGTTTTGCCACAGATTATCGCCTTCGGTATCAATCGTGATAAGAAACGCCGGTTTAGTCATACATTGGGAACCTGATAGTCACAGATTTACATTATGTTACGCAGCCCCATTCCTCAGGGCAAACGACTTTATCGCCTCGTTTGGACAACATTGAGCCGTAATTGTCACTCTATGCCACTATTTTTTTCTGTGCAGGCAAGAAAACCGAGCAACAGTAGCCACATGCAATCGGGTCATTTAGAATCAAAGATTGGTTTCCCTGAAAGCGACTGACTATGAACGACGCGCCAGCCCCTGTTTCTGCCACGCCCATACAGCGTATTCTGATCGTCAAGCTGCGCCATCATGGCGATATGCTGCTGACCACTCCGGTCATCAATACGCTGAGGCAGAACTATCCCGATGCTCAAATCGACATCCTGCTGTACAAAGAAACGCAGGAGATGTTGGCGAGCAACCCGGCGCTGTCGCAAATCTTTGTCATCGATCGCCAGTGGAAAAAACAGGGCACCAAGGCACACTTGGGTCACGAACTGCATCTGATCCGTCAGTTGCAGGCACAACGCTACGATCTGGTGGTCAACCTGGCCGACCAGTGGCGCAGCGCGTTGATTACTCGCCTCACCGGTGCCCGCATTCGTCTGGGATTCGATTTCCCCAAACGCCGTGGCTTCCTGTGGCGTTACTGCCACACTCAGTTGGTGCCGGTAGCCGGGCACGAGCATCTGCATACCGTTGAACAAAATCTCTCGCTGCTGCAACCGCTGGGTTTACCTGAGCAAAACCAGCAGGTCACCATGAGCTACAGCCCACAAGATTGGCAGGCCAGCCACCAGCTTTTGCAACAAAATGGCGTCACCGGCAGCTATATCGTGGTACAACCCACGTCGCGCTGGTTCTTTAAATGCTGGAGCGAAGAAAAAATGGCGGCCACCATCAGCGCATTGCAGGCCGAAGGGCACCAGTTGGTGATCACCTCGGGGCCTGATGCCAAAGAGCAGGACATGGTGGCGCAAATACTGAAACAGTGCCCACAACAAGGGGTGGTTTCTCTGGCCGGGCAGTTGACCCTGCGTCAGCTGGCGGCGTTGATCGACCATGCCAAACTGTTTATCGGGGTAGATTCAGTCCCCATGCATATGGCGGCGGCATTACAAACGCCCTGCGTGGCGCTGTTCGGGCCATCCAAGCTGGTATTTTGGCGCCCCTGGCAGGTTATCGGCCAGGTGATTTGGGCCGGGGACTACGGCAGCCTGCCGGACCCGGATGCCATCAATACCGGCACCGATGAGCGCTACCTGGACCTTATTCCTACAGACGTGGTGATTGCAGCCGCGCGGAGCACGCTTGCATGAAAGCATTTCGCCTGGCGATTGTCCGCCAAAAATACCGCCCAGACGGCGGGGCAGAACGATTCGTTTCCCGTGCCCTGGAGGCGCTGGAACAACAAGATCTGGATCTGAACGTCATCACCCGCGAATGGCAGGGGGACGTTAACCCTAACTGGCACATCCACCTGTGCAACCCGATGAAGTTCGGGCGCATCAGCCGCGAACGCGGTTTTGCCGAAGCGGCTCGGACCCTGTGGCAGAAAGAGAGCTTCGATCTGGTGCAAAGCCATGAACGCATTCCCGGCTGTGATATCTATCGCGCCGGTGACGGCGTCCATCGCCGCTGGCTGCTGCAACGGGCACGCCTGCTGCCTGAGTGGCGGCGCAAATGGCTGTTTTCCAACCGCTATCACCGCTATGTGATGTGTGCAGAACGCGCCATGTATGCCGCGCCAGAGCTGAAAGCGGTGATCTGCAACGCCGAGATGATCAAACGGGAAATCATCGCCGATTTCGGCGTGCCGGCCGATAAAATCACGGTGATCTACAATGCCATCGACAATCAGAAATTTTTACCGGCGAATGAGCAACAGCGGCAGCAGTTGCGGGCGCAGTATCAGATCCCGCAACAGGCGCACTGTCTGATCTTTGTCGGTTCAGGCTTCGAACGTAAAGGGTTGGCAGCCGCAATTCGCGCCGTAGCCGCCACCGACAGCTACCTATTGGTGGTGGGTAAAGATAAAGCAGAAAAACGTTACCGCTCACTGGCACAAAAGCTGGGTTGTGGTGACCGGGTGCGCTTCATGGGCGTGCAGAAACAGACGCTGCCGTTCTATCAGGCCGCAGACGCCCTGTTGCTGCCAACGTTGTACGATCCGTTCCCCAATGTGATTTTGGAAGCCATGTCATGCGGGCTGCCGGTGATCACCAGCACCACCTGCGGTGGCGCTGAGTTCATCACTCCTGGGCAAAACGGCTTTGTCTGTGATGCATTGGACGTCAGCGCCCTCACCGATGCTATCGTTGCACTGCCACGGCAAGCCTTGGGATCGAGCATGGGAGAGGCGGCGCGGTTGCGTATCATGTCGGCCACGCCAGCACACCTCTCAGAACAGCTCATATCGTTGTATAACCGACTGCTGGACTAACTTATGCGTATTCTGATGATTATCGACGGCCTGCCGGGCGGCGGAGCAGAAAAGGTGGTGCTGACCCTGTGCCAGGGCATGCAGCAGTTGGGGCATGATGTCAGCCTGATCTCATTGCGGGACGTCTGCAACTACCCGATCCCCACCGGCATTGATTATCAGGTGCTCAGCGACAACTGCCGATCGCCATGGCGTAAGCTGACCGAGCTGGCACGCCGCGCCGCGATGTTGGATCGCGCGGTTGCCGCCAACGAGCAGCAGCACGGCCGTTACGACCTGGTGTTCTCCAACCTGCACAAGACCGATCGTATCGTCAGCCATAGCAAAGTGCTGGACAGCACCCGGCTGTGGTTCTGCATTCACGGCATTCTGTCCACCTCCTACCTCGGCCACCGTACCGGCCTCGATCGCTGGCTGAAACGCCGCAAGGTCGCGGGTGTCTACCAACGGCAGAATATCGTTGCCGTCTCGCAGGCGGTGGGCAACGATCTCCAGCAAAATCTGGGGATTGCTCCTAACCGGTTGGCGGTGATCAACAACCCGTTCGATATCGCCGCCATCGAACAGCAGGCGGCAGAGCCTTGTGAACTGGCAGGCAAAGACTATCTGGTGCACGTGGGCCGTTTTCATCCACATAAACGCCACGACCGCTTGCTGAAAGCCTACGCACTGTCTGGTATCCAGGCCCCTTTGGCGCTGGTGGGCGCTGGCAATGAAGCGCAAATCAACGAGACCAAACGCCTTGCCACAGAGTTAAACATTAGCGATCGCGTGCTGTTCCTCGGTTTTCAGGCCAATCCCTATCCCCTGATCAAACACGCCGCGATGCTGGTGCTCAGTTCAGACAGTGAGGGGTTCGGTAACGTGCTGGTTGAAGCCTTGCTGTGCGACACGCCGGTCGTCAGCACCCGTTGCCCTGGCGGGCCTGAGGAAATTCTGGAAAAAGCGGGGTTAACCCGTGCACTGGCGGAATTAAATGAAGCCTCACTGGCGGAGAAAATGGCAGAGATTTATGCTCAGCCGCCGGTCATTAATCACCAGCAGTTGCTGAGCTATGGCCTGGAGCCTATTTGCCAACAGTATCTGGCGTTAAAGAAATAAGTCCAGGCAGGGTTACCCTGCCTGGTTGTTAATTAATTCAAGGCCTGTATTTCTTGCCACACCTCATCGACGGTAACATCAACGCAATCACCCGACTCGGTTTGCAGGATCCGATATTGCCCGCTCCACGGATGCCAAGACTCTTTATCCGTATCGCCAAAGAATACCACCATGCTTTTATTCAGTGCCGCGGCCAGATGCATCTGGCCACCGTCGCTGCACAGCACCCTGTCGCATAGCTGGAAACCGGCCAACAGTTCGCGTACCGAGGCCGTTGGGTAAAGCGCTACTCTTTCATTCTGGCAGCCAGCCAATAGCTGCTCCGCTCGCTTTTGATCGCCTATATCATCAGGCGTCAGCGTCCCCTGCGGTGACCAGAAGATCAGCACGCCGGTGGCGGGATCGGCAACCAGGCGGTTGATGATTTCGGCATAGCGCTCAATGGGCCAGCGCCGTTTCGGACTGCGGCTGCTGATATGCACGGCAAATACCCGCTCAACCGGGGGCAGCAGACTGTGTAAACGTTGCTGCGCTTGGTGCTGTTCTTCCGCAGTGAGGAAGACCTTCACCGGAGGAATGGCAATGGAGCGATCGGTGATGGCAGAGAGGTAGCTGAAGGTGTGTTCCACCTGATGCTTGCCGTGAAAATCCGCCGCGCGGAAAGGGTGATGAATTTCACTGGTGCCAAGATCTGCGCCGATAATATTTTTAACCCCGGCCATTTTTGCCAGGCGCAGGCTATATTTGCACGGCACCGGGTTAGCCAGAATAGCCGCATCAAACTTTATTTTTCTCAGCTGTAAAAATATCATCAGCCGTTCAAAATAGACCCCAAGGGTGGTCTCATTCTTGGCCTTGTGTTTGGCCTTCTTATAAACAAACACCTTGGTGAGATGCGGGTTATTTTTCACCACATCCTGGCTGACTTTATTGATAAGCAGATAGAGGTTGGCGTCAGGGTAAGCGGTTTTCACCCCTTCAATCAGCGGGGTAGTACACACGAGATCGCCAATATTGTCGCGGCGGATAATTAAAATATTCTTCATTACAAACCTATCGGCGACATCTCTCGCCTGTTGTCCCAACCTGACACCGAGCCACCAAGTTAGCGCCTTTCCCTTCCGGTTATGGTACTATTCTGGATAACCCATATAAATGAAATTGATAGAATGCTGCTCCGTTTATATCAGGTACTACTCTACCTTATCCAACCCCTGATCTGGCTCCGCTTACTGCTGCGCAGCCGCAAAGCACCAGCCTACCGTAAACGCTGGGCGGAACGCTATGGTTTCTGCGCCGGGAAAGTAGTATCGGGCGGCATTATGCTGCATTCCGTTTCTGTTGGCGAAACCCTGGCGGCGATCCCTCTGGTTCGCGCCCTGCGCCATCGTTACCCTTACTTGCCGATTACTGTGACCACGATGACGCCAACGGGTTCCGAACGGGTGCAGTCCGCTTTCGGTAAAGACGTGCATCATGTCTACCTGCCTTACGATCTGCCGGGTTCGATGCGCCGTTTCCTCGACCAGGTGGATCCCAAGCTGGTGATCATCATGGAAACCGAGCTGTGGCCCAACCTGATTAACGCCCTGCATCAGCGCCAAATCCCGCTGGTGATTGCCAACGCGCGCCTTTCCGCCCGCTCAGCGGCTGGCTACAAGAAAATCGGCGGTTTTATCCGTGATATCCTGCGCCGCATTACCCTGATCGCTGCGCAAAATCAGGAAGACGGCGAGCGCTTTATCGAACTGGGCCTGAAGCGTTCACAGCTGACCGTCACCGGCAGCCTGAAGTTCGATATCTCCGTAACGCCAGAGCTGGCGGCCAGAGCCGTTACGCTACGCCGCCAATGGGCACCACGCCGCCCGGTGTGGATCGCCACCAGCACTCACGAAGGTGAAGAAACCATTCTGCTGGAAGCCCACCGCCGGTTGCTGGAAAAGCACCCCGACCTATTACTTATCCTGGTGCCACGCCACCCGGAGCGTTTCCCAACCGCCAAAGAGCTGACGCAAAAAGCGGGCTTCAGTTACACCACCCGCAGCAGCGGCGAAATCCCTTCCAGCAGCACACAGGTGGTGATTGGCGATACCATGGGCGAACTGATGCTGCTGTACGGCATTGCCGATCTGGCCTTCGTCGGTGGCAGCCTGGTTGAGCGTGGGGGGCATAACCCCCTGGAAGCGGCCGCCCATGCCATTCCGGTGCTGATGGGCCCACATACCTTCAACTTTAAAGATATCTGCGCCAAACTCTCCGAAGCGGGCGGGATGATCACCATCAGCGATGTCGACTCCTTGGTGAAAGAGATAGAAACGCTGCTGACCGATGAAGATTATCGCCGCTATTACGGCCGCCACGCGGTTGAAGTGCTGTATCAGAACCAGGGGGCGTTGCAGCGCCTGCTGCAGTTGTTGGAGCCACACCTGCCGCCACGGAGCCACTGAATGAGCCACCGTAACAGCCTGTCGGTAGTGATGATCGCCAAAAACGAAGCCGAGTTGCTGAGCGAGTGCCTGCAATCGGTCGCCTGGGCTGATGAAATCATCGTGCTCGACTCTGGCAGCAGCGACGGTTCCGTCGCTTTGGCGGAAAGTCTGGGTGCCAAGGTGTTTACCCATACCGACTGGCAAGGCTTCGGCAAGCAGCGGCAGAAGGCGCAAAGCTACGCTACCCAGGATTACGTGCTGATGATCGACGCCGACGAACGCGTCACGCCAGAATTGCGCCACTCCATTGAGCAGGTATTAGCCAACGCCGACGATAACGTCGTCTACAGCCTGGGCCGCCGTAACCTGTTTCTTGGCCGCTTTATGCGCCACAGCGGCTGGTATCCCGACCGAGTCAACCGGCTGTATGCCAATCAGCGCTATCGCTATAACGACGATCTGGTCCATGAATCCCTCAACACCGGCGGCGCAAAAGTCGTGCCGCTGCAAGGCGATCTGCTGCACCTGACCTGCCGTGACTTTTTTGCCTTCCAGCGCAAACAGCTGCATTACGCCGAGCAGTGGGCAATCCAACGCCACCAGGCCGGTAAGCGCTGCGGTTATCTGTCGATCCTCACCCACACGCTGGGGGCGTTCTGCAAAACCTGGCTGCTGCGGGCCGGTTTCCTCGACGGCAAACAGGGCTTGCTGTTAGCCGTGGTCAACGCGCAATATACCTTCAATAAATATGCCGCACTGTGGGCATTGGGCCGCAACTATTCAGAGAAGTAAACCATGAGCAGCAAAGCCATCTACCCAGGTACCTTCGATCCAATGACCAACGGCCATCTGGATCTGGTCACCCGCGCCTCACTGATGTTTGATCACGTGATCCTGGCCATTGCCGCCAGTTCGAGCAAAAAACCGCTGTTTTCGCTGGAAGAACGCGTTGCCCTGGCCACGCAGGTGACTTCTCATCTGGATAACGTCGAGGTGCTGGGGTTCAGCGAGTTGATGGCGCACTTCGCCGCCCATCAGAACGCCAATATTCTGATACGCGGCCTGCGTGCGGTGTCCGACTTTGAATATGAATTGCAGCTGGCGAACATGAACCGCCATCTGATGCCAACGTTGGAAAGCGTGTTTCTGATGCCTTCCGAGCAGTGGTCATTTATCTCTTCTTCCTTGGTGAAGGAAGTGGCACGCCATGGCGGCGACATCGCACCGTTCTTGCCGGATGTCGTCACCAAAGCGCTGATGGAAAAGCTGGCCGCGCAGTAATCATCGCTGGCAGCGGCGGCAGAAGAAGGTGCTGCGCTGCCCGTGTTTGGCGCTCTCGATCGGTGTGCCACAGGCGCGGCAAGGTTCACCTGCCCGGCCATAGACCTGCAGTTCCTGCGCGAAATACCCCGGCTTACCGTCCGACTGCAGGAAGTCACGCAGCGTCGTTCCCCCTTGTTCAATTGAACGCAGCAACACCGCCTTGATGGTTTCGGCCAACAGATCCGCCTGCGCCTTGGTCAAGGATCCCGCCTGACGATCTGGCAGGATCCCGGCGGTAAACAGCGATTCGCTGGCATAGATATTCCCCACGCCAACCACCAGCTTGTTATCCATCAACCAAGGCTTGATCAGCGTGCGCTTATTACGGGATTTCTCGTACAGGTAGGTGCCATTGAACTCTTCACCCAGCGGTTCCGGGCCAAGATGAGCCAATACGTTGCTGGCGGCCAGATCTTCACACCATAGCCAGGCACCAAAGCGGCGCGGGTCGGTGTAGCGCAGGATAAAACCGTTGCTCATCACCAGATCGACATGGTCATGCTTACCGGCCTCGGTTTCCTCTGCCAGCATACGCAAGCTGCCAGACATCCCCAGATGCACGATAATCCAGCCGTGGTCCAACTCGATCAACAGATACTTGGCACGGCGCTGTACGCTGCGCACCGGCCGATCGCTCAGCGCCAGGATCTGCTCGGAGACCGGCCAACGCAGGCGAGCGTTACGCACCACCGCATACTGGATGTTGTGGCCAACAAGATAAGGCTCGATACCACGGCGGCTGGTTTCGACTTCTGGTAATTCAGGCATGACTGGCTCCCTCTCCGTTTGCTACCCCTATAAAATGAAAAAACCCGGCCGAGGCCGGGTTTTCATTAATCCACTAAAATTATTTAATTTTAGCTTCTTTGTAGATCACGTGTTGACGGACAACTGGATCGAATTTCTTCAGTTCCAATTTTTCCGGCTTAGTACGCTTGTTCTTCGTGGTGGTATAGAAGTGACCAGTACCAGCAGAAGAAACCAGCTTGATCTTCTCGCGAACACCTTTAGCCATGATGCAGTTCCTTAATACTTCTCACCACGGGCACGCAGATCGGCCAAGACCGTCTCAATACCCTTCTTATCGATAACACGCATACCTTTAGCAGATACACGCAGAGTTACAAAGCGCTTCTCAGCCTCAACCCAAAAACGGTGTGAGTGCAGGTTAGGCAGAAAACGGCGTTTGGTCGCGTTCATTGCGTGGGAACGGTTGTTACCGCTCACCGGGCGCTTGCCAGTAACTTGGCAGACTCGTGACATGTCTTATTCTCCAAAAATCAAATCAGCTCGAGCTTCGTATAGGGTATGGCCGCCTCGTCAGGCTTTTAGAGCCCATCTCAGCAAACTTCATACTGAGGAGACTCTCGTCATCAGGTCAGAAACCTCACATCAGGTTGGAAACCTGCTGAGATAGGCTCTTAACGCCAAACCCAAGATTCTCAAAGGTGGCGTAGTATACGCTCTGAAGCGTAAGTGCTCAAGTCCCGAACAGCTAAAGATCCCTCAAGGATCGCGAAAAAGTTGCTTATAGCCATCCGCGCTCGGCAAAAGAGACGCATTCACCCCGGCCTATCACCAAATGATCGAGCACTCGGATCTCCAATAATCGGCAGGCATTAACCACTTGCTCGGTTATCAAACGGTCGGCGTGACTGGGTTCAGCCTTACCCGAAGGGTGATTATGCGCCAGAATGAGGGCTGCTGCATTAGCCTTCAACGCCGCACGCACAATTTCTCTTGGGTGGACAACGACGCTGTTGATGGTACCAGCAAACATCTCCTGATGGCGAATAACCCGGTGCTGATTGTCTAAAAACAACACTAAAAACACCTCTCGCTCGTGGTGAGCCAGCAAACTGTGCAGATAATGCTGGGTAATTTTCGGGTTCAGCAGCGCGTTTTCCAGCAAATGGGGGCCGGAAAACAGCCGGAAGGCTAATTCGGAAATTGCCTGCAGCTGCGCATAGGTGGCAATCCCCAACCCTTTCTGACTATGAAATTGTTCGTAGTCCGCCGAAACCAGGTGATACAGCGAACCAAAGTGCGTCAGCAACTGTTCGGCCCGCTGTGAGACGTGAACCCCAGGTAGCCCGGTTCGCAAGAAAATTGCCAACAGCTCCCTATCGGAGAGCGCCGCTGCACCATCACGCATCAATTTTTCCCTGGGTGCTAAAGCCCCAGGCCATAACGACATATCCTGATTGCTCATTGCCACCTCCCTGCCTGCTACAGCAGCATGTCACGGTGAATTTCATCGTGCGACAGGTGATTGATAATATTGCGAAGTGTTACGAAAACTCGCATGTAACTGGCTGCATACACAGCAGAATCGCTCCACCTGGCAGCGGTTATGCTAAAATGTCCGCCTCTTTCGGATTTCAATCGGACAATCATGATGACGGGACTTTCCGGCAAACATATTGTGCTTGGCATCAGTGGCGGTATCGCCGCTTACAAATGCCCTGAGCTGGTGCGCCGCCTGCGCGACAGAGGCGCCGAGGTAAGAGTGGTAATGACCAGCGCTGCCAAAGCCTTCATTACCCCACTGACGCTGCAGGCCGTTTCCGGCTATCCGGTTTTCGACGATCTGCTGGATCCCGCAGCAGAAGCTGCCATGGGCCATATTGAATTGGGCAAATGGGCCGATCTGGTGATCCTGGCTCCGGCCACCGCCGATCTGCTGGCCCGCGTTGCCGCCGGCATGGCCAACGATCTGCTGACCACGGTCTGCCTGGCTACCGATGCTCCGATCGCGGCAGCACCGGCCATGAACCAACAGATGTATCGCGCAGCCGCCACTCAGGCCAATCTACAGACCTTACAAGGGCGTGGTGTGCTGCTGTGGGGGCCAGACAGCGGTAGCCAGGCCTGTGGTGATATCGGGCCTGGCCGCATGCTGGATCCATTGGAGATAGTGGAACTGGCTAACGCTCATTTCTCTGCGCCGCAGGATCTGCAAAATTTAAAGATTATGATCACCGCGGGCCCCACCCGTGAGGCACTTGATCCGGTGCGGTTCGTCAGCAACCACAGCTCCGGCAAGATGGGTTTTGCTATCGCCAAGGCCGCCGCCGCTCGCGGTGCGCAAGTCACGTTGGTCGCCGGGCCGGTCAGCCTGCCTACGCCGCCTTGGGTAACCCGTGTGGATGTCGTCAGCGCGCTGGAAATGGAGCAAGCGGTACAACAGCACGCCGCGCAGCAGAACATCTTTATCTCCTGCGCCGCCGTGGCGGATTACCGGGCAGAACAGATTGCCGATGAGAAAATCAAAAAGCAGGGTGATGAAATCATCCTCAAGATGATCAAGAATCCGGATATTGTCGCGGGCGTTGCCGCGATGAGCAAAAATCGCCCCTTTGTCGTCGGGTTTGCGGCTGAAACCCAGAATGTGGAAGAATATGCGCGACAAAAACTACTGCGTAAAAAACTGGATTTAATCTGCGCTAACGATGTATCGCTTGCAGAGCACGGTTTTAACAGTGATACCAATGCCCTGCATCTTTTTTGGCAGGATGGAGACAAGCGCCTGCCGCATAGCGACAAGGCACTCCTTGGCCAACGTTTACTAGACGAGATAGTCAGCCGTTATGATGAAAAAAATCGACGTTAAGATCCTTGACCCGCGTATCGGTCAAGATTTCCCACTACCGACCTATGCCACCCCAGGCTCTGCCGGGCTTGATCTGCGTGCCTGTCTGGACAGCGCGGTTGAGCTGGCACCAGGCGAAACCACCCTGCTGCCTACCGGCCTGGCTATCCACATCGCCGATACCGGTCTTGCTGCAGTGATCCTGCCGCGCTCCGGTCTGGGCCATAAGCACGGCGTCGTGCTGGGTAACCTGGTTGGCCTGATCGATTCCGATTATCAGGGCCAGCTGATGGTATCCGTATGGAACCGTGGCCAGAAATCCTTCACTATCGAGCCGGGTGAACGCATCGCACAGATGGTATTTGTGCCGGTAGTGCAAGCCGAGTTTAATCTGGTGGAAGAGTTCGATAGCAGCGAACGGGGTACCGGTGGTTTTGGCCACTCCGGTCGCCAATAGAACCTGCCCGTAACCGAATGATTTACAGGGATGGCGCCTGCCACTGCGCCGCTTGCAATGCGGCACGGTTGGTCTGGCAATTGAGAGTAACGCACGGAGAATAAGGGTCTGAAAGACCTGTTAGCCATTACACCGTACAACAGCGATCTTATAAGCCGCACAGAGTTTACTCTGCAACGGCCGGTGCGCGGGTTTTCGCAAATCTATACCCGAAGAGATTGAGGGGATAAGCCGTTTTAGCAAGGGTCTAATCAAACATGGCAGAAAAAGAAAATACCAAAAGGAATCGGCGTGAGGAGATATTGCAGGCGTTAGCCCAGATGCTGGAATCCAGCGACGGCAGCCAGCGCATTACCACAGCCAAGCTTGCCGCAAACGTTGGTGTCTCTGAGGCTGCCCTTTATCGGCATTTCCCCAGCAAGACGCGGATGTTTGATAGCCTGATCGAGTTTATTGAAGATAGCCTGATAACGCGCATCAACCTGATCTTGCAGGATGAAAAAGAGACGTTCAACCGCCTACGCCTGATTGTGTTGTTGGTACTGGGGTTTGCAGAGCGCAACCCAGGCCTGACCAGGATCATGACCGGCCACGCGCTGATGTTTGAACAAGATCGCCTGCAGGGCAGGATCAACCAGCTGTTCGAGCGGATTGAAGCGCAACTGCGTCAGGTGTTAAAGGAACGTAAACTCCGGGAAGGAAAGGGCTTTATCGTCGATGAGACCTTGCTGGCCAGCCAGATCCTGGCCTTCTGTGAAGGGATGCTGTCACGCTATATTCGCTCTGAATTCCGCTACCGCCCAACGCAAGATTTCGATGCCCGCTGGCCGCTGTTAGCGGCACAACTGCAGTAACAAATATCGCCGGGTTCAACCCGGCGCTATTATTTTAACCCCGGATTTTAAACCCCGTACTGCTCGCGATATGCCTTCACGGCCACCAGGCTTTCGGCCATTTCCGGCTGCTCTTCCAGGTAAGCAATCAACTCCTTGAGCGTAATAATCGAGATCACTTTGCAGTGATAATCACGCTCCACTTCCTGGATTGCAGAAATGTCAGCACGGCCACGTTCCTGACGATCGAGAGAAATCAGCACACCTGCCAGGCTGGCGTTATGGGCACTGATAATTTCCATCGATTCGCGGATGGCCGTCCCGGCGGTGATCACGTCATCTACCAGCATCACACGCCCCTGCAACGGGCTGCCTACCAGCGTACCGCCTTCACCATGTTCCTTGGCTTCCTTACGGTTGAAGCAATAAGGCACATCGAGATTGTGATGTTCTGCCAATGCCACTGCGGTGGTGGTCGCGATCGGGATACCTTTGTAGGCTGGGCCAAACAGCAGATCGAACTCGATGCCGGAATCCACCAGCGCTTCGGCATAAAAACGCCCTAACAGCGCCAGATCACGCCCGGTATTAAACAGGCCGGCATTGAAGAAATAGGGGCTGGTACGGCCGGATTTCAGGGTGAACTCGCCGAATTTCAATACCTGCTTGCGGAGCGCAAACTCGATAAACTGGCGCTGGTAGGCTTTCATTACTGCTTCTCCTAATTGGGTCGATAACTTTGGTTCTATTTTCCGGGCATAAAAAAGGCGACTGCTTGGTCGCCTTTAAAAATCAGTCTGCCAGCGCCGCTTTCTGCGCCTGGAAGATGGTTTCGATTCCCCCTCGGGCCAGCGCCAGTAGCGCCAATAGCTCATCGTGGCTGAACGGCTCACCCTCGGCGGTGCCTTGCACCTCGATCATGCGGCCATCTTCCATCATCACCACGTTCATATCGGTTTCTGCGGCGGAATCTTCCACATACTCCAGATCGCACAGCGCTTCGCCGCCAACGATACCGACTGAAACCGCAGCCACCAGCCCTTTCATCGGGTTGGTTTTCAGTTTACCGGCGGTAACCAGCGCATTCAGCGCATCGGCCAGCGCCACACAGGCTCCGGAGATAGAAGCGGTACGGGTGCCGCCATCGGCTTGCAGCACATCGCAGTCCAGAGTGATGGTGAACTCACCGAGTTTTTTCAGATCCACTGCGGCACGCAGTGAACGAGCGATCAGACGCTGGATCTCCAACGTACGGCCACCCTGCTTGCCTTTGGCCGCTTCGCGGGCATTACGGCTGTGGGTAGAACGCGGCAACATGCCGTATTCTGCGGTGATCCACCCTTGCCCTTGGCCTTTCAAAAAGCGCGGAACGCCCTCTTCTACCGTGGCGGTGCACAAAACTTTGGTATCGCCAAACTCAACCAGCACTGAACCTTCAGCGTGTTTCGTGTAGTGACGGGTCAGTGTCAGGGGGCGAACTTGTTGTGGTGCTCTGCCTGCAGGACGCATGGGCTCTCTCCGGCTTCTTATTAACGTTTGGCTGCGCATTATACGGGCTTCGTGACGTTATGCCTATCCTGCCCGCAGGTGCAACGCTATAATCGTTCCATCTTTTCCTATTTACGGGTACGCACAATGATCCGCAGCATGACCGCCTACGCCCGGCGTGAAATCAAGGGTGAATGGGGCAGCGCAGCTTGGGAGCTGCGTTCCGTTAACCAACGCTACTTAGAAACCTACATCCGTCTGCCTGAGCAGTTCCGTAGCCTCGAGCCAGTGATCCGCGAGCGTATCCGTGGCCGCCTGACGCGTGGCAAAGTGGAGTGCAACCTGCGCTTTGAGCTCGACCCAAGCGCGCAAAGCTCGATGATCCTGAACGAAAAACTGGCCAAGCAGCTGGTTGAAGCCGCTAACTGGGTCAAAATGCAGAGCGACGAAGGAGAAATCGATCCGATCGACGTCCTGCGCTGGCCGGGCGTGATGTCCGCTCAGGAACAGGATCTGGACCTCATCAGCAACGAGCTGATGCAGGCGCTGGAAGGCGCACTGGATGATTTCATCGTGGCACGCGAAAGCGAAGGCACCGCGCTGAAAGCCCTGATCGAGCAACGCCTCGACGGCGTGAGCGCCGAAGTGGCCAAAGTCCGCGCCCAGATGCCTAATATCCTGCAATGGCAGCGCGAACGTTTGGTCAGCAAGCTGGAAGAAGCCCAGGTACAGCTGGAAAACACTCGCCTGGAGCAGGAACTGGTGCTGATGGCACAGCGTATCGACGTCGCCGAAGAGCTGGACCGCCTGGAAGCGCACGTCAAAGAGACGCACAACATCCTGAAGAAGAAAGAAGCCGTTGGCCGTCGCCTCGACTTTATGATGCAGGAATTCAATCGCGAATCGAATACGCTGGCGTCCAAGTCGATCAATGCCGAAGTGACTACCTCAGCGATTGAGCTGAAAGTGCTGATTGAGCAGATGCGCGAGCAAATTCAGAATATCGAGTAAATTTTAAGTGCCATCATTGAACAGAGAGCCCGCATAACAGCGGGCTTTTTAATATCACCACTCATCGAGGTTTCCTATGTCCAAATATGCCCCGAATCATCAGATGGATATTGTCTTGGCTTTACTGCGAGAAGGTATGCTCAATATCTAGCAGCTATCGAGCCCACATGTTGGAAACCATTTCGGTGAAGTCACCAAAAAGCTAACCCTACATCGCAGGGCTAACTCAATATCAGGCCAGCCCCACCATCCTCCGCAATAACCCCATCAGCCAAACGGATCACACGCGGAAAGTGCGTTTTAACAAAAGCATAATCATGGCTGATGGCCAGCACGGTGGTGCCTTGCGAACGGCAAACCGCTAACCAGCGGGTAAATACCCCCAACCAATAGCTATCAAAGTCACGGCTGGGTTCGTCCAACAGCAGCAGAGGTGGCGCAACGGCAGCGAGGCTGGCAACGGCGACCATACGCCGCTGACCGGCATGTAAATCCAATGGGTGAGCATCCGCAACATCCGTTAGCTCACAAAGCGCCAGCGTTTGATCAACACGCTGCTCCAGGCTATCGCCGCGCACCCCCTGATGGCGTAAGCCAAAAGCGATCTCATCGCGTACCCGGTTGCGAAAGATCTGCCGTTCTGCTTCCTGAAATAATACTCCCAGCAACGGCGCACGCTGTGCCGCTTTAAGGGTGGCAATATTTTGGCCCTGCAAGAAAACCTTGCCGCCGGTCGGTTTTAGCAACCCGGCCATCAGGCGTAATAACGTGGATTTCCCAGCGCCGTTATCCCCGATCAAGGCCACCCATTCCCCGGCCCTAATGGTGAGATCCAAACCGTTAATGATGGGTTCGGCCACGCCTGACCACTGATATTCCAGCGATTCAATCGTTAGCATAATGAAAGCCTACCTTGCTCCAGTGCCCAGGTTTGCAGGCAATAAGTGGCAACCTTGGTGAGTGACCGTTCAAAGAGCAAAATCACGCACTGCTGCTGATTAGCGTAAGTAACCAACTGTTGTAACAGCTTGGTGGTAGCATCGGGTGTCAAACGGCTAAAGGCTTCATCCAGCAATAGTAGCCGGGGGCGCATCGCCAGCGCACAGGCCATCACCACCCGTTGCGCCTCGCCGCCAGAGAGCGTAGCTGGATGACGATGGCGTAAGGCGTGGCAATCGGTGAACGTCAGCGCCTGTTCGATACACCCCATTATCTCGGCTTCATCCAGGCACAGATTCTCCGGCCCGAAGGCGATCTCCTCTTCGACCGTGAAGGTACAGCCGGAAAGTTGCAGCTGGGGTGCCTGTTGAATGAGCTGCACCTGCTGCGCCATTTCAACCAGCGGGCGCGAACCTATTTCCTCACCGAGGACCAGTCCTGATCCCTGTAATGTGCCGGGTAAGAAGTCGGGGAAACAGCCTGCCAGCAGTTGGGCAAGCGTGGTTTTGCCGCTGCCATTGCCGCCGCTAATGCCATATAAACCTGGAACCTCGCAATGTAGTTCGATGCTTTCCAACTGCCAGCGACTACCTTGAGGAATAAAGCTCAGCGCATTCAGTGCCACAACCACAGCCAGGCTCCTATTTCCAATGCCGCCACCAACAGCAAGCCATAGCGCACGCTACGTTGCAGCGGGCTGTCGCTCGGTGCCCATAGCGTTGTGCGTCTGGGATGCAGCCGAAAAGCACGCATATCCAGCGCCGTGCTGCGCGCGGTTAAATCATTCAACGCACTGTGGGTTAACGGGATAACCAATGCCGGAATGTAGCGCAATCGTTGATACCAATAGCCGTCTAGCGGCACGCCTCGCGCCAGCTGTGCCTGATAAATCGCGGCCAGTTGCGCTCGCAGTTGTTCGGCAACCAGCAGCGGCCCTGCCAGCAGGTAGGCCAGCCCGAGCGGCAAACGGCTGGCAAACAGAGCGCGAATAACGCGCTGCGGCGGCACGTATTGCAGCCAGATTTGCCCAAAACTTAGCAACGCCAACAAGCGTAGCCAGAGCGCGGCGGCGTTGAGCATTTCGCTATCATCACGTGCCTCCCCCCGTAACCACCACGCCAGCCAACCGCTATGCACCAGCCATAAGCCGCCCGCCATGGGTAACATGATCCACGCCACATAGCGCCAGCGATGCCGGGTACTTTTCATCAGGATCAGCAATAGAAAGCTCGCCAGGCTATAGGCTAGCAACGGATAACCAAACGGCATCAGCAAGCTGCTGGTACCCAGTACCAGCCAAAGAGCCAGCGAGGTAAACGGGTGCATTAACGCACGGCAGCCATTGCGGGGAAATTACGCAAGGTTCGCTGCGACATATTACGCACCAATAGCCAGACGATGATGGCAACCAGCACTTTATCTATCAGGTTGATCCCCAACACAGTCATTGCGACGGATTCGATCAGATTGCTACCCATTGAATGCACATAGGCGACAAAGAAGTCTGCGCCACTGCCAGTGACCCCGGCGAACAGATAGGTACGGATCGGTACGGCAACAATCGTCACAGCCAAGGTGATCACCACACCGCTTAAGATCACTTTTGGTAACGTCCGGAACCAACCGATGCTCGCCAATAAGCCAGCCACCAAACCAATCACCATTGCCACCGGTGCAAACGCCGCAGCAATCGGGCCGGTGAGCAGGCCCCAGATCAGGTTGGTCAATAAACCGGTCAACATGCCGATAATCGGCCCGGCGAGAATTGCACTCAGCAAGGTACCGATAGAATCGAGGAAAATAGGCAGCTTCAGCATCGATACCAACTGCCCGCCAATCATGTTGATAGCAATTGAAATCACCATCAACACCAACGTCTGACTCGATAACCCATTACGTGCCATAACAACCTCACTCAACTAGTAGGAAAATTAGCGTTGCTCGACGTTTAATTCGTCATAGCCTGAAAGCGCGCAAGGTTGTCGGCTAAATACGACATCGTTCAATTCCCCAATCACCAATTCGAGCGTGGTGCGCACGGTGCAGCCTGCCATCACATGGCCGCCGGTCATATGACCATGCTCATCGGCCACGGCCAGATGCAGATGTTCGCCTCCGGCCTCCAACGTGCCAATCAGTGACACCACTTCAAATTTTCCGGTCAATAACGTGGTGCCTTCACAGCTGGCATAGCGCAACGCCACGTCACTCAAGCTGCCGACGCAACCACTGATCCAGGCGGCACGCAAATCCTGCTGCCGGATAAAATCACGAAGAGCAGCCAGCAGGTCTTGTTGCGGTAACAGACGCAAGGCATAAAACCGTGCCGTAGACGGCGTTGATGTCTCCACGATAAGATCCTTTACCCCAGTGGGTTGGGTGATACGGAAAAGAGGGAAATGGCGTCGGGAAGGTAGGATGCTGCATGAGGGATGTGACTCCAAATAACTCCGAACCTCGGACGTTATGCAGCATGATAGAGATTGATACGGCCGATGTATGTGACATAGGTCAGTAAAAGCGGCGGTGCTGGTATGCTGGCCAAAAGCTAAATTGGAATGGGTCTGAAAGAACACTGATGCCAAAAATAAAAAGCCAAGAAACTCTGGTACGCGAGCGTAAGCGCTGGGTAGCGCTAGCGATCCTGGTGGCGGCCATTGTTGGCAGCTACCTGTGGTGGAAACAAGGGACACTGCGATACGAAGAGTGGAGCCCCAACAAACAGTATGTGGTGCGCAATTATAAAACCTTCGAGTTTATTCCGCGTTTCACCATGCCTGGCGATGGCGGGCATTACTCCGGCTACATGCGGGTTTATGACCGCAACGGCAAGCTGCTCTACGAAGAGTATTCCGACCTGCTCGACTTTGTCGAAGGCCCATTCTGGGCAAAAGAAGGCGTCTATTGGATGGGTAACGACAATCAGGACATCGTTCGCCTACCCACCTCGCCGGTAGATTGAAGCTAGCGGACAAGTGGCCTCCTGATGGGGGGCTTAACCCGTCAGTTATAAGCGGCGGCCTGCTCTTCGGTGATCAGCTCCATCTTTTCAAGCTGAACGGCAATACCGCGCAGTGAGCGCCCAAACTCCACGCTTAACGCCTCTATCGTTTTACCAGCGCTGTAGCCTTCCTCCAATAGCTTCCTGTCTTCTTCCGACCAGGGGAAATTGAAGTTTGCGGGCCTACCCTCGGCAATATTTTTCTGCCGCCGCTCCTCGGGTGATAACTTTGCCTTTTTCACCCGTTCTCGCTCGGCGTAAAACTCATCCGCCAGGGCAAACAGCATCCGGATCGTCTCTGGGGAATGAACCAGCGAGGTATGATTCAAAAATTCCCCCGTTTCTGGGTTAATCCCCCTCGCCAGCGCACGCAACGTCAGGTAGGTCTGCATCATGGTTTCCGTCCTTAAAAATCTAACCGTCATTCTCGCGGCTAGTTCCCTGCCTATTGTTGCTCATAAAACGAACTATTCAACGATTCGATCGGAATGCGTATTAACTTTGCGAAGCAAATTCCAAATTAACTCTATTTCTTGCAAGAAAATAACCACTTAAAAACAATACCCATTCAGAAATGGGAAACTCAATGCCGTCGATAATTCTCCCGGTAATCGGTGAAACAGGTTTATCTACAATATTCACAGATAGTTTTCACTTGAAATTAATAAGGTAAATTAACCACTTACCGAATTTAGACCGTTCGCGATAAATTAAGGATTACTCACCGCACCGCTGGCTACTTATTAAGGAGTATTTTCCCGCTAACTCTCCCTTATTTTGATTTCCCTCAATAACGCTTGGGCTATTGCTGTTAGTTTGCCATGACTAAAAAACCACTGATAAGCATTAGGGAAAGCAATGGACGTCAATCGCAGACAGTTTTTTAAAATCTGCGCTGGCGGGATGGCTGGGACCACGGTGGCAGCA
The DNA here is from genome assembly GCF_059697885.1 of Serratia sp. NCCP-200. Taxonomy (NCBI): domain Bacteria; kingdom Pseudomonadati; phylum Pseudomonadota; class Gammaproteobacteria; order Enterobacterales; family Yersiniaceae; genus Serratia; species Serratia sp. NCCP-200. The sequence goes on along the minus strand of NZ_BAAKUJ010000009.1, from coordinate 62,130 downwards.
TTAGGCTTCGCGCCCAAGGCTGCGTTAGCGGAAACGCGCAACTACAAATTATTGCGCGCCAAAGAAACCCGCAACACCTGTACCTACTGTTCCGTAGGCTGCGGTTTATTGATGTATAGCCTGGGCGATGGGGCAAAAAACGCCAAATCGACGATTTTCCATATCGAAGGCGACGCGGATCACCCGGTAAACCGCGGGGCGCTGTGCCCGAAAGGCGCTGGCCTGCTGGACTATATCCACAGTGATAGCCGCCTGCGTTACCCAGAGTATCGCGCGCCTGGTTCAGATAAATGGCAGCGCATCAGCTGGAATGATGCCTTTGACCGCATTGCCAGGCTGATGAAAAATGACCGGGATGCCAACTTCGAAGCCACCAACGCCGCTGGCGTGACGGTAAACCGTTGGCTTTCCACCGGGATGTTATGCGCCTCTGCGGCCAGTAACGAAACCGGCATGCTGACACAAAAGTTTGTCCGATCGCTGGGCATGCTGGCAGTTGATAACCAAGCGCGTGTCTGACACGGACCAACGGTAGCAAGTCTTGCTCCAACATTTGGTCGCGGTGCGATGACCAACCACTGGGTTGATATCAAAAACGCCAACGTTGTGATGGTGATGGGCGGCAACGCCGCTGAAGCGCATCCGGTGGGATTCCGCTGGGCGATGGAAGCCAAAAACAACAACGACGCCACGTTAATCGTCGTCGATCCCCGCTTTACCCGTACCGCATCGGTAGCCGATATCTACGCGCCGATCCGCTCCGGCACCGACATTACCTTCCTGTCGGGCGTGTTGCTGTACCTGATTTCCAACAACAAGATCAACGCTGAATACGTGAAGCATTACACCAACGCCAACCTGTTGGTCCGGGATGACTTTACGTTTGAAGACGGGTTGTTCAGCGGTTATGACGACAACAAACGTCAGTACGACAAAACCACCTGGAACTACCAGTTTGGTGAAGATGGTTATGCCTTGCGTGATGATACGCTCCAGCATCCGCGTTGCGTCTGGAACCTGCTGAAAGCACACGTCAGCCGCTACACGCCTGAAGTGGTGGAAAACATCTGCGGCACCCCAAAGGAAGATTTCCTGAAGGTGTGTGAAGTCCTGGCTTCCACCAGCGCAGCAGACCGTACCACCACCTTCCTGTACGCCTTGGGCTGGACCCAGCACACGGTCGGCGCGCAGAACATCCGTACCATGGCGATGATCCAGTTGCTGCTCGGCAACATGGGCATGGCTGGCGGCGGCATCAACGCCCTGCGCGGTCACTCCAACATTCAGGGGTTGACCGATATTGGCCTGCTGTCCACCAGCCTGCCGGGGTACCTGACGCTGCCTTCGGATAAACAGACCGATCTGACCACCTATCTGGCCGCCAATACGCCAAAGGCCACCTTGCCTGGCCAGGTTAACTACTGGAGCAATTACCCGAAATTCTTCGTCAGCCTGATGAAGAGCTTCTACGGCGACGCTGCCCAGAAAGAGAATAACTGGGGCTTTGATTGGTTGCCGAAGTGGGATCAGTCCTACGACGTCATGAAGTACTTCCAGATGATGGATCAGAATAAGGTCAACGGCTATATCTGCCAGGGCTTTAACCCGGTCGCCTCCTTCCCGGACAAGAATCAGGTGGTCGCCTCACTGGCCAAACTGAAGTATCTGGTGATCATAGACCCGTTGGTTACGGAAACTTCCAATTTCTGGCAGAACCACGGCGAGATGAACGATGTCGATACCGCGTCGATCCAAACCGAAGTGTTCCGGCTACCATCCACCTGCTTTGCCGAAGAAGACGGCTCAATCGCCAACTCCGGCCGCTGGCTGCAATGGCACTGGAAAGGCGGCGATGCCCCAGGTGAAGCGATTACCGACGGCGAGATCCTGGCCGGCCTGTACCATCGCCTGCGCCAGATGTATGGCAGCGAGGGCGGTAAAGGTGTCGAGCCACTACTGAAGATGGGCTGGCACTATGAACGGCCAGACCACCCAGAATCCGAGGAAGTGGCCAAAGACAGCAACGGCTACGCGCTGGAAGATCTGTATGACGCCAACGGCAATCTGCTGGCGAAAAAAGGCCAGTTGCTGGATTCCTTCGCGATGCTGCGCGATGACGGCAGCACGGCTTCAGCCTGTTGGATCTATACCGGCAGTTGGACCAGCAAGGGCAACCAGATGGCCAACCGTGATAACAGCGATCCGTCAGGGTTGGGCAACACGCTGGGCTGGGCCTGGGCATGGCCGCTGAACCGCCGCATTATCTACAACCGCGCCTCCGCTGACCCAATGGGTAAACCTTGGGATCCGCAACGCATGCTGATTGAATGGAACGGCAGCAAGTGGGTCGGGAATGATATTCCAGACTACAACACCGCCGCACCGGGCAGCGGCGTTGGGCCGTTCATCATGCAACCGGAAGGGCTTGGTAGGCTGTTTGCCCTCGACAAAATGGCCGAAGGTCCGTTCCCGGAACACTACGAGCCGTTTGAAACGCCGTTGGGCACCAACCCACTACATCCAAACGTGATCTCTAACCCGGCGGCCCGTCTCTATCCGTCCGACGCCAAGCGCATGGGTGATAAATCCGAGTTCCCTTACGTCGGTACCACCTATCGTCTGACCGAGCATTTCCACACCTGGACCAAGCACGCGCGCCTTAACACGATCATGCAGCCGGAACAGTTCGTGGAAATCAGTGAACGGCTGGCGAAGGAGAAAGGGATTGAGCAAGGCGATACCGTCAAGGTCAGCAGCAAACGCGGCTTTATCAAGGCGAAAGCCGTGGTGACCCGCCGTCTGCAAACCCTGAAGGTTAACGGGCAGGATGTCGACACCATCGGTATTCCACTGCATTGGGGCTTTGAAGGGGCAGCCCGCAAAGGCTACCTGGCCAACACCCTGACGCCGTTTGTCGGCGATGCCAACTCGCAAACGCCGGAATACAAGGCGTTTCTGGTTAACGTGGAAAAGGTGTAAGGAGCCGAATTTATGTCCATGCAATCCCAAGACATTATCAAACGTTCGGCCACCAACACCCTGACGCCGCCTCCCCAAGCGCGTGATTACAAGGTCGAGGTCGCCAAGCTGATTGACGTTTCCACGTGCATCGGTTGCAAGGCCTGTCAGGTGGCCTGTTCCGAATGGAACGATATTCGCGATGAAGTAGGACACTGCGTTGGGGTTTATGACAACCCCGCCGATCTGAGTGCCAAATCCTGGACGCTGATGCGTTTCTCGGAGGTGGAGCAGAACGGCAAGCTGGAATGGCTGATCCGCAAGGATGGCTGTATGCACTGCGCAGATCCGGGTTGCCTGAAGGCCTGCCCGTCTGCCGGGGCGATTATCCAATATGCCAACGGCATCGTGGATTTTCAGTCCGAGCACTGCATCGGCTGTGGTTACTGCATCAGCGGCTGCCCGTTCAACATTCCACGGCTGAACCCGCAAGACAACCGGGCGTACAAATGTACCCTGTGCGTTGACCGCGTCAGCGTGGGCCAGGAACCTGCCTGTGTGAAGACTTGCCCAACGGGCGCAATCCACTTTGGCACCAAGGCAGAAATGCTGGACGTGGCACAGGAGAGGGTCGAAAAGCTGAAGAAACGCGGCTTTGAGCATGCGGGCGTGTATAACCCACAAGGCGTTGGCGGCACCCACGTGATGTACGTACTGCACCATGCCGATAACCCCGAGCTGTACCACAATCTGCCAAAAGACCCGCATATCGATCTGTCGATCGGGTTGTGGAAAAGCGTGCTCAAACCCTTATCCGTAGCGGGCTTCATCGCCACCTTTGCCGGTTTGATTTACCACTACATCGGCATTGGCCCGAACAAGGAAGTGGATGATGAAGACGAGGAGGACCATCATGAGCAAAAGTAAAATGATCGTTCGCACCAAGTTTATCGACCGGGCCTGTCACTGGACGGTAGTCATCTGCTTCTTCCTGGTGTCGCTGTCCGGCATTGCGCTGTTCTTCCCCACGCTGCAATGGCTGACCGAAACCTTTGGTACGCCGCAGATGGGTCGCATCCTGCATCCTTTCTTTGGTGTACTGATCTTTATCGCGCTGATGTTTATGTTCTTCCGCTTTGTGAAGCATAACATTCCCGAGAAAGAGGACTTGCCGTGGGTCAAGGGCATCGTGGAAGTGCTGAAGGGCAATGAGCATAAGGTCGCTGACGTCGGCAAATATAATGCCGGCCAGAAGATGATGTTCTGGAGCATCATGAGCATGATTTTCGTGCTGTTGATCACCGGTATTATCATTTGGCGCCCTTATTTCGCCCACAACTTCCCGATCCCGGTGATCCGCTATGCGCTGTTGATCCACGCCGCGTCGGCGATCGTGCTGATCCACGCCATTCTGATCCATATGTATATGGCATTCTGGGTGAAAGGCTCGATCAAAGGCATGATTGAAGGCAAGGTCAGCCGCCGCTGGGCGAAGAAGCATCACCCACGCTGGTACCGTAAGGTCGAGGCTGAAGAGCAGAAAGACGAGCAGTAACCCGTTGAAATTCGCCCCTTCGAATGAGGGGGCGACTCTCTCCTCAAGCGAGCACTGAACCATCAAAGATCTGCTGCATGCTTTCGATCAGGCTCAGCAACTCGCTATTAGCCCCAGGCTTCCACAGTGCCACCATCGGGTGCATCAATCCCTGTTTCCCCAATTCCGTATCGAGCCGCTCAACCTGTGGCAAATGCTGCATTTTTAGATGAGTTGGCAGGAAGGCCCATCCCAACCCGGTGGTTAACAACGTTTGCAGCAAAGCCAGTTCATTGACGACCTGGATGCGATCGGCGATTTGCAGGCGCTTCGCCATCGGCTCGGGCAGATCATAAAAGGGAATAAGTTGGGTGCTGGATGCCAGCGACAGCAAGGTGACCGGGCTACCCACGGGGAAAAAACCCTCGCGAGCATAGACGGCCAACTCAATGGCCCCTAAGGCTCGCCACTTAAATTTTTCGCCAATCGAACGGTTGATCGCCTGATAAACGCCAATATCCGCCACATCGTCTGCCAACGCCTGCTCACCCTCACCACGCTCCATCATCAGCAAATCAAGCTGAATGCCGCGCTGGCCCAAAAACATCGCCAGTTCCGTTAAAAAAGCGCGCGGAGTAAACGGGTCATAGCACAGCGTCAGTTTCTGCCGCACCTGCTGCGGAATATGCTGAGCCAGCAGGCTAAGGGCCTCTGCCTCCTGCAAAAACAGCCGAGCTTGCCGGTAAAGGCGCTGGCCCGCCTCGGTCAATTGCAATGGGCGGGTACGGCGATCGCACAGGGAATAGCCTAGATCCAACTCCAGATTTTCGATCAATTCACTGACGGTGGTGCGATCCTTCCCCAACCGCTTGGCGGCCTGGGTGAGATTGCCGGTCTCACAAACGCTGGCGAAAGCTTCAATCTGCGCCAACGAAAAACCTATTTTCCCCATCTCTCCTCCACAAAATTGCGGGGGATTTCCCCCCGTTCATCCACTCTACGATATGAGTTCGCGGGCTTACCATTATTTTGTTCACCTCATTCAGGTAAGGAAAAAACCATGAAAAAGCTCACACACAGCGTATCAGCCCTACTGGTAGGTGCCGCACTCAGCGCCAGCCTGGCAACCGGGGCGCAAGCCTGCACCCGCGCCTTTATGAATATGTACCCAGGCTATATGGTCAGCGCACGCAATCTGGATTTCTTCGGGCCGGTAGATCCCTCACTGGTGATCACACCACGCGGTATTGCGCATAACGGCGGGGATGCGAAGAACGCCGCCCAGTGGCAAACCCACTACGGCAGCGTCGTGGTATATGCCGATGGCGTATTCCCAATGGACGGTATGAATGAAAAGGGGCTGGCGGGCCATACGCTGTTTTATATGAATGGCAGCCAAGTGCAGCAGGACAATCAGGACAAACCGGTGATCGAAAGCCGCGCCTGGTTGAGCTATATCCTGGATAATTACGCCACCGTTGATGAGGCGGTTAAAGCCATCCACAGCGATGTTCGCCTGGCCGCCGCCCATATGCCTATCGATTACGCTTCGGATACCAAACACATCGCGATCGAGGACGTTAGCGGCGATTCGGCCATCATCGAGATCGATAACGGCAAAGTGAATATCTATCACGACAAAAATTATCGGGTGATGACCAATCCCCCTTCTTACGATAAACAACTCCAGAACCTGGCGAAGTATCAGAATGCCAAGCGCAGCGAAATCCCTGGTGGCTTGGAAGCGGATGAGCGCCTGGTGCGCGCCAGCTATGATTTGAAAAATCTGCCACAGCCGGACAATAAAAACCAGGCGCAGGGCTTCATCTTATCGGTGCTTAATAATGTGGCTTACCCGATCGGTTCACCGGCTGAGCCAAGCGAACAAAAGGTCACCGATATGTATGCCAAATACAGCAAGCGCCCGGACCAGAACAAAGGAATCGGGACTTACTGGACGGCAATTTCGGATCTGAGCCATGCGGAGTATCACTTCAAGTCCGCCTTTGCGGCTTCGCAGGTTTGGGTTCCGCTGCATGACATCAACTTCAGCCAAGGGCAGCCGGTACGCAAGATCGCCCATCTTAACGACTATGCCCAACAGGGCTGGGAAGGTAACGTGCTGGCCCAGGCGAAATAACGCTTAACCCACTATTGTTATAGGGGTAATTTCACGATCAAACGCTGCTGGCCGCCAATGGCCAGCAATAATCTGAACGCATAACTCTCACCCAAAGTATTTTGTTCTAATCGTCATGCGGGGTAATGAAAGGCACCACGGGCTGTGGCTAAATAGCGCTTTCCTAGCCTGTATGCCGTTCGGATTGTTTATGTCGCAAATTTTGCAATTTATTTTAGCCTTGGTGGTTATTGTCGTTCTCGCGTTATTGGTCAGTAATGACCGCAGGAAAATCCGCCCACGTTATATTATTCAGTTGCTGGTGATTGAAGCCGCACTGGCCTATTTCTTCCTGCATTCAGCCAGCGGACTGGGCGTTATCAAGCACGTAGCCGATTTCTTTGGCATCCTGCTGGCCTTTGCAGCACAAGGCTCCGACTTTGTTTTCGGTGGCATGAGCAACCAGGGGCTGGCCTTTATCTTCCTCGGCGTGTTGTGCCCGATTATCTTTATCTCTGCGTTGATCGGTATTTTGCAGCATTTCCGCATCTTGCCGTTGGTGATCCGCGTCGTGGGCACTTTGCTTTCAAAAGTGAACGGCATGGGAAAGCTGGAGTCCTTCAACGCCGTCAGCACGCTTGTGCTAGGCCAGTCGGAAAACTTTATTGCCTATAAGGGCATCATTGCGGATATCTCCCCACGCCGGATGTACACCATGGCAGCCACCGCGATGTCGACGGTTTCGATGTCGATCGTGGGTGCCTATATGGCGATGATCGACGCACAATACGTAGTAGCCGCGTTAATCCTCAATATGTTCAGCACCTTTATCATTCTCTCGATCATCAATCCTTATCAGGTGGACGACGAGCCGGAACTCAAGCTGAATAAACTGCATGAAGAGCAGAGCTTCTTTGAAATGCTGGGGGAATATATTCTCGCAGGTTTCAAAATTGCGATGATCATTGCCGCCATGCTGATCGGCTTTATCGCCCTGATCGCCGCCGTGAACGCCATTTTTGCTGCCATTTTTGGCATCAGTTTCCAGCAGATCCTGGGTTACGTGTTCTACCCGCTAGCCTGGCTAATCGGCATTCCGGCGCCTGATGCGCTGCGGGCTGGCAGCATCATGGCCACCAAACTGGTCGCCAATGAGTTTGTGGCGATGATTGAACTGAAAAAAATCGCGGCAGAGCTGTCCCCACGTGGTTTGGGGATCCTCTCGGTGTTCCTGGTGTCCTTCGCCAACTTTGCTTCCATCGGCATTGTTGCCGGGGCCATCAAGGGATTAAACGAGCGCCAGGGCAACGTGGTTTCCCGCTTCGGCCTGAAGCTGGTTTACGGTTCCACGCTGGTTAGCCTGCTTTCGGCAGCGGTTGCCGGGCTGGTGCTGTAAAAACAATAGCCCGGCTTGCTGTAGTTGCGGCAAGCCGGGTATTCATTAAAACGCGACGCACACCGGCGCATCGACACGCATCACCGAGTCTTGGGCAAACTGTTGTTTATAGTGAGTGCGCAGCGCCTCAATGTTTTGCTCACTGCCCGCATCAGGGCTATGGATCAACATCAACGCCTTGCTGTTTTCCCGTGCCAGCTTGCCATCGTTCCCCAGCCATTGCCCTTTGGCATCAAAGACCGATAACCCATCTTTAAAACGCGGGGTTACCTGCTGATCGACAAAGGTCTGCCATTCAACCGCCGTAATTACCGGCCCTGCCGGGCGATTCAAACCAAAATAGAGCGTGGTTTGAGTCATCGGCTCGCCGATGCTGCACGTTGCTTCTGGTTTTAACGGTGACGCCTGTTGCACTGGCGCTACGCAGCCGCTCAACAGCAAGGTTATGGCGACGGCGACTGCCAATATCGGGGTGTTTTTCATCTCGCTTTCATATTCCTTAAATAATCATCAACAGATACTAACGATAAATTTCTAATGTGCTGTAAAAATCACAAGTAGCACTAGAGACTAGTATTAAGCAAAAATCACCTATTTAGCATTAGGTAAAGTAATTCGAAAGCGACACCAACAAAAAAACTCAGTGGTGCGTTGCCATCAGGCTCGTTACCCTCCGGCGTTGACACCCTTGCCCTCCGACCCTGTGAATCCACTATGTTACTGAGCATTCTTTATATCATCGGCATCACCGCAGAAGCCATGACCGGCGCGTTAGCCGCAGGCCGCCGCCAAATGGATTTGTTTGGCGTGATTTTTATCGCCTCCGCTACCGCCATTGGTGGGGGCTCGGTGCGTGATATGCTGCTTGGGCACTTCCCGCTGAGCTGGGTTAAACACCCTGAGTATATTGTTATCATAGCCATAGCGGCAATTATCACCACCTGGATGGCTCCGCTGATGCGCCACCTGCGCCATCTGTTCCTGGTGTTGGACGCCATTGGGCTGATCGTATTTTCGATCATCGGCGCGCAGGTGGCTCTGGATATGGGCCATGCCCCACTGATTGCAGCCATTGCCGCGGTAATCACCGGCGTTTTCGGCGGGGTGCTGCGCGATATGTTCTGCAACCGTATCCCGCTGGTTTTCCAGAAGGAAATCTATGCAGGCATCGCTTTTGCCGCTGCCTGGCTGTATATCGGCCTGCAATACCTTAACTTGCCGCATAACATGGTGATTATTATTACCCTGGTTGCTGGCCTCAGCGCTCGCCTGATCGCTCTGCGCTTTCGCCTTGGCTTGCCGGTGTTTAACTATCAGCATCCCGATCATTAATTCGCGAACGCATCGCCAAGCGGTTCGGCACGATCGGGAACCGCATCAAAGCCGCTGATATGGTGCTGCTGCAAGGTTTGAACCAGTGCCAGAAAGGCAGGGTATTGCAAAAATTCCTGCACTTTTCTGGCTTTTTGCGCACCCAAGCCAGCAAGTTCCTGCCACTGTGCCAACGTCATCTGCTGTACCTGCGACCAATTTTGTAGCGTGGCCAGCTGTGATGACGAAATTGGCACGCCGAGGGCGATCGGCCAACGCTCGAAAGGTTGCTGCCGCGCCAGCCGAAATTGACGATAAAGCGCCTGCGCACGCTTCGCCCCCAGGCTGGGCACCGCGCTGAGCTGTTCCGGGGTTAATTCCAACCAATCCAGCAGGTTATTCACCAATCCCTGATCAATCAGCACCTGCCAGCCTGCATTATTCAACCCGGTGATGTTCAGCCCATTGGCGCTGCTCAACCAAACCAACCGCGCCAGAAACTGCTGGCGGCATCCGGGCTGCAAGGTAAAGCAACTCAAAGCATGATAATCCTCCGGTTTTGGCGCAATGGGTGTCGCCCTGGCAACTTCACGCCAGACCACCTGTTTCAAATGCGGGATGCCATGCCCCATCAGGCTAATCGCAATATGATCGCCTGGCACGATGTCCCATTTTTGCCACAGGGCCAGCGAGCCCACGTTCACCCGCCGGATCCATTTATCATCCATACGCACCGGATCCAGGCGTAGCATCACGGCAATTTTTCCGGTGCAGCCAATGGCAAACTCAACATCCGTGACTCTGGCCACTTGCTGGACCGGGGTATATTTCCAGGCAACCGCCCAGTCATTGGGTTTGGCCTGCCAGTAGCGCCCCCGAGGTTCTTGCCCTTGGTGGATCACCACGCCATCGGTGACAAACGGCAAAGGGCCGCTGTACCAAGCTGCCCGCCACTGCTCCACCTCCGCCAACGTGGTGACCGGCTGTGAATATTGCAACGGCAGCGTAAAACCCATGGCGGCAAGCTGTTGCAAGCGTTCGGCCATGGTTGGCGGGCCATCGGGCCACGCCCAGACGAACAGGCCAAGCTGCTCAAGTTGCGCAGTGCGCGGATTACGCATCAGCATCCCGGCAACTTTGGAGCGGGCGTTAATGCCCCCTTGGGTTTGCTGGTGATGATCGTTCACCATCAGGAACAGCTCCCCTTGCAGTACTATATTGGCCGTAACCTCCGGTAAAACGTTGGGGATAGCGGGGATCGCCTTGACCTTTTCCAGCCAGTTTTCCCCCTTCTGCCCATCCCCCCGGCTAATGGCGTTCACCAATACGCCATGCCGGTAGACCAAAGTGACCGCCACACCATCAACCTTGGGTTGCACCCACAGATCGTGGCGGCCCTGCATCCATTGTTCTATGGCACGCGAGTTGCGCAGCTTACGCAATCCGGTGTGCGCCACCGGATGCGGTACTTTGCCCGCTGGCAATGGCCGCGTATCCTCTTCCACTGCACCGACACAACGCCGCCAATCATGCAGTTGCTGCAGCAGGCTGTCGTAGAGTTCATCGTCGATCGGGCTGTTGCCCAGGCGATAATAAGCCTCATCCCAGTTCCCGAGTTGATCATCCAGCGCCGTAATTTCCGCCTGTAAGCGCTCTGGCGACCACACTGGACAGTCTCCAGCCCATGCCGAGCTACACAGCACTCCAACCACCACTAGCGCCCGGTAAATACCTCTCCACATTGAGCACCTCCTTGCTTCCCGGCAGTAAATACTCAATCGCCTTTGCTGGCTAACGCCAAAAACCGGAGGTGCGAAACGCTTCCCAAAAGGAATGCGTATTTGCTGAAAACGGCAAAAATTTCCCGATCCGCCGCGCAAATTGACTTTTTCACGCTGTTTTTAGCAGAAAGCGACGGCCAAAATGCGAGCTAACGCTGCATACCGCCCGTTAGCCGTGTATACTGTGCGGAGAATTTACACATCCGCTGTAACTGACTCATCAACCGCTAGCAACGAACATCATCATGGCTCAAGGCACGCTTTATATTGTCTCTGCCCCAAGTGGCGCAGGGAAATCAAGTCTGATTCAGGCTTTGTTAAAGACGCAACCGCTGTACGATACGCAGGTTTCGGTTTCACACACCACGCGCGATAGCCGCCCGGGTGAAAATCACGGCGAGCACTACTTTTTCGTCTCCAAAGACGAATTCCGCCGGATGATTGAGCAGGATGCGTTTCTTGAGCACGCAGAAGTGTTCGGCAACTATTACGGCACGTCCCGCGCGGCCATCGAGCAGGTACTGTCGACCGGCGTTGACGTCTTCCTGGATATCGACTGGCAGGGCGCACAGCAGATCCGTGCCAAAATGCCCCAGGCGCGCAGCATCTTTATTCTGCCGCCGTCGAAGGAAGAGCTTGGCCGCCGCCTGCGTGGCCGTGGGCAAGATGCGGATGACGTGATCGCCAAGCGCATGGCGCAGGCCGTCGCGGAGATGACGCATTTCGCGGAGTATGATTATTTAATCGTGAATGACGATTTCGATCTGGCCCTGTCCGATCTGAAGACCATTATTCGCGCCGAACGCTTGCGTTTGGGCCGTCAAATGCTGCGGCATGATGCTTTAATCAGCAAACTATTGGCAGACTGAAGACAGTTTCAGTATTATGCCCAGTCTTTTCGTCACCTGTGGAGTAGCACAAATATGGCACGCGTAACTGTTCAAGACGCTGTAGAGAAAATTGGTAACCGTTTTGACCTGGTGTTGGTCGCTGCTCGTCGGGCACGTCAAATCCAGACCGGTGGTAAGGATGCACTGGTACCTGAAGAGAATGACAAGTACACCGTTATCGCTCTGCGCGAAATCGAAGAAGGCCTGATCAACAGCCAGATCCTCGATGTTCGTGAGCGCCAGGAGCAGCAAGAGCAGGAAGCCGCAGAGATCCAGGCGGTTACCGCGATTGCTGAAGGTCGTCGTTAATTAGACTGTGAGTCTGCCTTGTACCTGTTTGAAAGCCTGAATCTGCTGATTCAACGTTACTTGCCTGAGGAGCAGATTAAGCGCCTCAAACAGGCATACCTCGTCGCACGTGATGCTCACGAGGGACAGACACGCTCCAGTGGTGAGCCCTACATTACTCACCCGGTCGCCGTGGCCTGTATTCTGGCGGAAATGCGTCTCGATCATGAGACGCTGATGGCAGCCCTGCTGCACGACGTCATCGAAGACACCCCGGCCACCTATCAGGATATGGAACAACTGTTTGGCAAAAGCGTTGCCGAACTGGTTGAGGGCGTATCCAAGCTAGACAAATTAAAATTCCAGGATAAGAAAGAAGCGCAGGCGGAGAACTTCCGCAAGATGATCATGGCGATGGTGCAGGATATCCGCGTCGTGCTGATCAAGCTGGCGGACCGCACCCACAATATGCGAACGCTTGGCTCGCTGCGCCCAGACAAACGGCGGCGTATCGCCCGTGAAACCCTGGAAATATATAGCCCATTGGCCCACCGCCTGGGTATTCATCATCTGAAAACCGAGCTTGAAGAGCTGGGTTTTGAAGCGCTTTACCCGAACCGCTACCGCGTCATCAAAGAAGTGGTGAAAGCCGCGCGCGGTAACCGTAAGGAGATGATCCAGAAAATCCTCTCCGAGATCGAAGGTCGTTTGACCGAAGCGGGTATCCCCTGCCGCGTCAGCGGGCGGGAAAAGCACCTCTACTCCATTTACTGCAAGATGCATCTGAAAGAACAGCGCTTCCATTCCATCATGGATATTTACGCGTTCCGAGTGATCGTCAAAGAAGTGGATACCTGCTACCGCGTGCTGGGCCAGGCACACAGCCTGTATAAGCCGCGCCCGGGCCGGGTAAAAGACTATATCGCCATTCCCAAGGCTAACGGCTATCAATCGCTGCATACCTCACTGATCGGCCCGCACGGCGTGCCGGTTGAGGTACAGATCCGTACCGAAGATATGGATCAGATGGCCGAAATGGGGGTCGCCGCGCACTGGGCCTATAAAGAAAAGGAACAGGGCGAAACCGGCGGCACTACCGCACAGATCCGCGCCCAACGCTGGATGCAGAGCCTGCTGGAGCTGCAACAAAGCGCCGGTAGCTCGTTTGAATTTATTGAAAGCGTAAAATCCGATCTGTTCCCCGATGAGATTTACGTTTTCACCCCGGAAGGCCGTATTGTCGAACTGCCAGCCGGCGCTACACCGGTCGACTTTGCCTACGCCGTGCATACCGATATCGGCCACGCCTGCGTTGGCGCACGTGTCGATCGCCAGCCGCATCCGTTGTCACAAGCTTTAGCCAGTGGCCAGACGGTAGAGATCATCACCGCTCCGGGTGCCCGGCCAAATGCCGCCTGGCTGAACTTTGTGGTGAGCTCCAAAGCCCGCGCCAAGATCCGCCAGATGTTGAAAAACCTCAAGCGCGATGATTCCGTCAGCCTCGGCCGCCGTTTGCTCAACCATGCACTCGGGGGCAGCCGCAAACTTTCGGAAGTGCCGCCAGAGAATATCCAGCATGAACTGGACCGCATGAAGCTGGCCACGCTGGACGATCTGCTGGCAGAAATCGGCCTCGGTAATGCCATGAGCGTGGTAGTCGCGAAGAACCTGCAGGGCGATCAGTCCAGCCTGGGCTCCTCGAACGGCGTGCGCAACCTGGCCATCAAAGGCGCCGATGGCGTCCTGATCACCTTTGCCAAGTGCTGCCGCCCAATTCCAGGCGATCCGATTATTGCCCATGTCAGCCCGGGCAAGGGCCTGGTGGTTCACCATGAATCCTGTCGTAATATCCGCGGCTACCAGAAAGAGCCAGAGAAATTCATGGCGGTCGAGTGGGATATGGAAACCGAGCAGGAGTTCATTGCGGAAATCAAAGTGGACATGTTCAACCATCAAGGTGCGTTGGCCAACCTCACGGCGGCGATTAACGCGGCCGAATCGAATATTCAAAGCCTGAATACCGAAGAGAAAGATGGCCGGGTCTACAGCGCCTTTATCCGCCTGACCACCCGCGATCGCATCCACCTGGCAAATATTATGCGTAAGATCCGTATCATGCCGGATGTGATTAAAGTTAACCGTAACCGAAACTAGCGCCTATGAGCCCCGAACGCTATGCGCGGATTTGTGAAATGCTGGCTAGCCGGCAGCCCGATCTGACGGTCTGCCTGGAACAGGTTCACAAACCGCATAACGTCTCCGCGATTATCCGTACCGCCGATGCCGTCGGCGTACATCAGGTGCATGCCGTGTGGCCTACTCCACGGATGCGTACCCTGGTCTCCTCTGCTGCGGGCAGCAATAGCTGGGTGAGTGTCAAAACCCACCCCACCATCGCCGATGCGGTCACGCATCTGAAAGGCCAAGGGATGCAGATCCTGGCAACTCACCTTTCTGCCCGCGCCGTCGATTTTCGCGAAATAGACTATACCCGCCCCACCTGCATACTGTTGGGGCAGGAAAAAACCGGCATCACCGAAGAAGCGCTAGCCCTGGCCGATCAGGACATCATTATTCCGATGATCGGTATGGTGCAGTCGCTGAACGTCTCTGTCGCTGCGGCTCTGATCCTGTATGAGGCCCAACGCCAGCGGCAAAACGCCGGTATGTATCGCCGCGATCTCAGCGCGTTAGATGAGCAGGAGCAGCAACGCCTGCTGTTTGAAGGCGGTTACCCGGTGTTAGCCAACGTGGCCAAGCGCAAAAGGCTGCCGCGCCCGCAGATTGACGATCAAGGCCAAGTGATTGCAGACGCCGAATGGTGGGCAGCCATGCAGGCAACGACGGTACGCCGATGAAAGGCCGCCTGCTGGATGCCGTCCCACTCACTACACTTTCCGGGGTTGGAGCCAGCCAGGCGGGGAAACTGGCCAAAATTGGCCTGAATACCATCCAGGATCTGCTGCTGCACCTCCCGTTACGTTACGAAGACCGCACCCGCCTCTACCCAATCAACGATCTGCTGCCGGGTATTTTTGCCACGGTGGAAGGGGAAGTGCTGCGCAGTGATATCAGCTTTGGCCGCCGCCGCATGCTCACCTGCCAGATCAGCGACGGCTCCGGCATCCTGACCATGCGTTTTTTCAACTTCAACGCGGCGATGAAGAACAGCCTGGCAACCGGCCGCCACGTAACGGCCTATGGCGAAGTCAAACGCGGCACCCACGGCGCAGAGATCATCCACCCGGAATACCGTGTCCAAGGGGAAAACAGCGAGGTCGAGCTACAAGAAGCTCTGACGCCGGTGTATCCCACCACCGAAGGGATCCGCCAAGCCACGCTACGCAAGTTGACCGATCAGGCGCTGGAGTTGCTGGATACCTGTGCGATTGCCGAGCTGCTGCCACCAGAATTAAGCGGCGGTTTGATGAGCCTGCCACAGGCGCTGCATATGCTGCACCGTCCACCGCCGGATATCCAACTGGCTGATTTGGAACAGGGCAAGCACCCAGCACAGAAACGCCTGATCCTTGAAGAGCTGCTGGCGCATAACCTCAGCATGTTGGCCGTCCGTGCCGGTGCGCAAAGCTACCGGGCATTATCGCTAACGCCTGACGATCGGCTGAAAAACCGCTTCCTGGACCAGCTCCCCTTCTCTCCTACCGGTGCACAAACGCGGGTTGTGGCAGATATTGAAACGGACCTGCAAAAAGGTTTCCCGATGATGCGCCTGGTACAAGGCGACGTCGGCTCGGGTAAAACTCTGGTTGCTGCTCTGGCCGCACTACGCGTCATCGCTCACGGCAAACAGGTGGCGCTGATGGCCCCAACCGAATTACTCGCCGAACAACACGCCAATAACTTCCGCCAGTGGTTTGAACCCTTGGGAATTGAGGTGGGTTGGTTGGCTGGCAAGCAAAAGGGCAAGGCACGCCTCGCCCAACAGGAAGCCATTGCCAGCGGTCAGGTGTCGATGGTGGTAGGGACGCATGCCATCTTCCAGGAGCAGGTGCAGTTTAATGGCCTGGCCCTGGTGATTATCGATGAACAACACCGCTTTGGTGTGCATCAGCGGCTGGCGCTGTGGGAGAAAGGCGAAGAACAAGGGTTCCATGCTCATCAGTTGATCATGACCGCCACGCCAATCCCGCGTACGCTGGCGATGACTGCCTACGCCGATCTGGACACCTCGGTGATCGATGAATTGCCGCCGGGCCGCACGCCGGTAACCACGGTGGCAATCCCCGATACGCGCCGGGCCGATATCATCCAGCGGGTAAAAAGCGCCTGTATCGAAGAAGGTCGCCAGGCATATTGGGTCTGCACGCTGATCGAAGAGTCTGATTTACTGGAAGCGCAGGCCGCAGAAGCAACCTGGGAAGAATTGAAGATTGCACTGCCGGAACTGAAGGTGGCGCTGGTGCATGGCCGCATGAAGTCAGCGGAGAAACAGGCGGTGATGCAGGCCTTCAAACAGGGCGAACTGCAATTGCTGGTAGCCACCACGGTGATTGAGGTGGGGGTGGACGTACCAAACGCCAGCCTGATGATCATCGAAAACCCGGAGCGGCTTGGCTTGGCCCAGCTGCACCAGCTGCGTGGCCGGGTTGGCCGTGGTGCGGTAGCCTCTCACTGCGTGCTGCTGTATAAAACCCCGCTCAGCAAAACCGCCCAAAAACGCCTGCAGGTGCTGCGCGACAGTAACGACGGCTTTGTGATTGCCCAGCAAGATTTGGAAATCCGTGGGCCGGGTGAGCTATTGGGGACGCGCCAAACCGGCAGTGCGGAGTTTAAAGTGGCAGATTTGATGCGCGATCAGGCCATGATCCCCGAAGTTCAGCGCGTAGCACGCCATATTCACCAGCAGTATCCGCAGCATGCACATGCACTGATTGAGCGCTGGCTGCCAGAAACCGCTCGCTACTCCAACGCCTAATCAATTAACCCCTCTTGTCGCCAGGAGGGGTTATCATCACTTAACCGAACACCGGCAGCATCAGATACAGCTTAATCACGATGGCGTTAGCGATATCGATAAAGAACGCGCCCACCATCGGCACCACCAAAAATGCCAGATGCGAAGGGCCGAAACGATCGGTGATCGCCTGCATGTTGGCAATGGCCGTTGGCGTCGCCCCCATGCCAAAACCGCAGTGCCCAGCCGCCAGCACGGCAGCATCGTAGTTTTTCCCCATCACGCGATAGGTCACGAAGATGGCATACAACGCCATGACCAACGTCTGCACCGCCAGGATCGCCAGCATTGGCAAGGCCAGTGAAGCCAGCTCCCACAGGCGCAGGCTCATCAACGCCATCGCCAGGAACAGCGACAGGCTCACGTTACCCAGTACGGAGACCGCACGCTCAAACACCTGGTAGAAGCCCGTTGCCGACAGGGTGTTGCTGAGGATCACGCCAACAAACAGCACGCAGACAAAAGTCGGCAGTTCGAAGGCGGTGCCATTCAATAACCCGGCAATAAAGTTACCGAGGCTCAGGCAGATGGCGATCATGGCGATGGTTTCGATCATCACTAGCGAGGTGATCAGGCGGCCACTTTCCGGCTTCTCAAAGCCGCTCGGCTGCACGCTGTCATCCGGTGTGCCTTCTGGCGTTGAGGAGTGTTTCACCAGATAGCGGGCTACCGGGCCACCAATCAGGCCGCCCAGCACCAGACCAAAGGTGGCGCAGGCCATGGCCACTTCGGTGGCATTCTCAAACCCATAGCGCTCGATGAACACCTTGCTCCAGGCCGCCCCGGTGCCATGCCCACCAGAAAGCGTAATAGAGCCCGCAATCAACCCCATTAATGGATCCAGCCCCAGCATTTTCGCCATGCCGATACCGATGGCATTCTGTACCAACAGCAGACCCAGCACGACAAACAGGAACACGACCAGTGCCTTGCCCCCCGCCCGCAGGCGCGCCAGGTTGGCATTCAGACCGATAGTGGCGAAGAAGGCCAGCATCAATGGGTCTTTCAGCGACATATCAAAGCCGACTTCCCAGTTCACCGTTTTCTTCAAAACCAAGAGCATAACCGCCACCAGTAAACCACCGGCAACGGGAGCAGGAATAGTATATTTTCTCAGCAGAGGAATGGAGCGCACGCATTTGCCCCCAAGCAACAGGACCAGCGTGGCGGCAACTAAAGTGCCGTAAGTATCGAGATGAAACATCTAGCTACTCCGTGTAGTAATTAAATCCAATAAATTAATAAGTTATAAAATTTACTCAGTTTTTTAACTCGATGAAGGGTGGATTAAAAGTAAAAACGACTAATAACACAAGAAAAAATGAACGAAAATGCGACATGCACGGGGTTGGGGTCGTGCAAAATATTAATGCGCAACCGTTTGCTTTTGTGAGGCAGATCATTAAAATGCCTTCTTTGCCGCCTTAGGGAAAGCCACACCATGTCCAGCCAAACCGCCGAGCTTGATGCCGCGCAAAAAGCATCAGCCCCCGTTTCACAAAATAGTGAACTGATTTACCGCCTGGAAGATCGCCCGCCGCTGCCGCAAACGCTGTTTGCCGCCAGTCAGCATCTACTGGCGATGTTTGTTGCCGTGATCACCCCGGCCCTGTTGATCTGCCAGGCGCTTGGCCTGCCAGCGCAGGATACGCAGCACATCATCAGCATGTCGCTGTTTGCTTCCGGTTTGGCCTCGATACTGCAAATCAAAACCTGGGGCCCGGTGGGGTCTGGCCTGCTGTCCATTCAGGGCACCAGCTTCAACTTTGTCTCACCGCTGATTATGGGCGGGCTGGCGCTGAAAAACGGCGGCGCAGACGTGCCCACCATGATGGCTGCGCTGTTTGGCACCTTGATGGTCGCCTCTTGTACCGAAATCCTGCTGTCACGCGTGCTGCACCTGGCGCGCCGCATCATTACCCCGCTGGTCTCCGGCATTGTGGTGATGATTATCGGCCTGTCGCTGATCCAGGTCGGGCTGACCTCTATCGGTGGCGGCTATGCGGCGATGGGCGATCACACCTTCGGCGCGCCCAAGAATCTGCTGCTGGCAGGCGCGGTGCTGGTAGTGATTATACTGCTTAACCGCCAACGTAACCCTTACCTGCGCGTCGCTTCGTTGGTGATCGCAATGGCCGTGGGTTATCTGCTGGCTTGGGCGATGGGTATGCTGCCGGAAACCGAACCGGCTACCCAAACGACCTTGATCACCGTTCCTACCCCGCTGTATTACGGCCTGGGCTTTGACTGGAACCTGTTATTGCCGCTGATGCTGATATTTATGGTCACGTCGCTGGAAACTATCGGTGATATCACCGCCACCTCCGACGTTTCTGAACAGCCGGTCAGTGGCCCGCTATATATGAAGCGCCTGAAAGGCGGGGTGCTGGCCAACGGCCTGAACTCAATGCTGTCTGCGGTATTCAACACCTTCCCGAACTCTTGCTTTGGCCAGAACAACGGGGTGATCCAGCTGACCGGCGTTGCCAGCCGCTACGTCGGTTTTGTGGTGGCACTGATGCTGATCCTGCTGGGGCTGTTCCCGGCCGTTGCCGGTTTTGTGCAGCATATTCCTGAACCGGTGCTGGGCGGCGCGACCATCGTGATGTTCGGTACTATTGCAGCCTCCGGCGTGCGTATCGTTTCCCGCGAGAAGTTAAACCGCCGCGCCATCATGATTATGGCGCTGTCGCTGGCCGTCGGTATGGGGGTTTCCCAACAGCCGCTGATCTTGCAGTTTGCACCGGACTGGCTGAAAACCCTGCTTTCTTCCGGTATCGCCGCCGGTGGTATCACCGCCATTGTGCTGAACCTGCTGTTCCCACCAGAAGAAAAATAAGCGCTCCCCGCAGCAAACCAACGGCCATTGGCAAACCGCTACTGGCCGTTTTTTTATTGTCTTTCAGGCTATTGCCCTTGAGCTGGAAGGCTAATTGCGGCATAAACAGGGTATCTTTTCTGTCCGCTACGGATCCACACGATGAAATTTATCGGAAAACTATTGATCACGTTGCTGTTGCTGATAGTGCTGGCCATTGTGCTGCTCTACGTCGTGGGGCAAACCCGCTGGGCCGCAGGCTGGTTGAGTCACTGGATCAGCGATCGTGGTGATTACCAGCTGTCGGTAGAAAAAATAACGCATTCGTGGAGCAAACCAGGACAGCTAAGCCTGGAGGGCATAACCCTCGCCCGTGCCAACCAACCGCAACTCTTGGCAGCCAAGCAGGTCGATATGGCTTTCAGCCTGCGGCAAATTACCGAGCCACGCTATTTCGATAGCATCACGCTGCGCGACGGCACCCTAAACGTTCAGCCTTTGCAGGGCGCACCGCTGCCAATACAGGCCGATGTGCTGCAACTGAGCAATATGGCACTGCAATCTAACGATGAGAGCTGGCAGCTTAACGCGCAGAAGGTCAATGCCGGGATCAATCCGTGGCAGCCTACGGCAGGCCATTTGCTCGGGGATAACAATCAGTTCCAGTTCAGCGCCGGTTCGATGGTGGTCAACGGTATTCCGGCCTCGCAGGTGTTGATCCAGGGCGAAATCAAACAAAACCAGCTGATATTGAGCGACTTTGGTGCCGATCTGGCACAGGGCGATTTGACCGGGGTAGCCAGCCGAGCTGCCGATGGCAGTTGGTTGGTTGAACGGCTGCGGCTGAGCAACGTCCGCCTGCAAGTACCAATGACGCTAGAACAGTTCTGGAGCCGCTTCACGGCGTTGCCACCCATTACGTTGAAACGCTTTGATCTGATTAACGCCCGCCTGGAAGGTAACGCCTGGGCGGCGAACGATCTCGATTTGTCGATGCAAAATATCACCTTCCAGCAAGGGGATTGGAGCAGTCAGGATGGCGCGATCAACTTCACCGCCGACGACCTAATCAATGGCAACTTCCATCTCATCGATCCGATTATGGATATGCAGCTCTCACCAGCCGGTATTGCCATTGGCCAGTTCAGCACCCGCTGGGAAGGTGGATTGCTGCGTACCACCGGCAACTGGCTGCGCGCCAACAAGCGCCTGCAACTCGACGAGGTGGCCGTCTCTGCGTTGGAGTACACCTTGCCCAGCAACTGGCGTGAACTCTGGTTACAGCCGTTGCCAAGCTGGCTGGCAGAGGTGTACGTCGCCAAGATGAGCACCAACCGTAACCTGATCATTGATATCAACCCGGATTTCCCATTCCAGCTCACCTCGCTGGATGGAAACGGCAGCAATCTGCTGTTGGCCAGTGACCATCAGTGGGGGATTTGGTCCGGCTCGCTGAAACTCAACGCCGGTGGTGCCACCTTTAACAAGATCGACGTGCGCCGCCCATCGCTGGCGTTGGATGCGGATGCACAGCAGATCAACGTTACCGAGCTGAGCGCCTTTATGCCCGATGGCCTATTGGATGCCAAGGCCAACGTCAGCCAACTGCCCGGTAAACCGTTCACCCTGTCCCTTAACGGGCGTTCGGTGCCTGTGAATACCTTGCAGCAATGGGGTTGGCAGCATGTGCCGCTGGAGGGTGATGGTAATTTGCAGTTGCAGCTGAAGGGATTACTCAACAGCGATGGGCCGTTTAAAGCGTCTTTGAAGGGCCAGTTGCAGGCTACCAGTAAGGATGGGCAGACTCTGGAGCAGCAGGTGCCGTGAACTGATGTTGAATACCGCTGCTTCTGGAGTGATCTGGTGGCAGCGGCAAGAGATTGGGTATTAAGGGGGCGCTGCTAATAACTGATTGATACTGAAGGACTAATAGAAGCTAAAATATCTATAACATCGTCTACAGTTGAAAGCATATAATGAACAACTCCGTCGTGTGCATTACCGCTTTGTTCATTAAACCACTCTAAATATTTAGAATTTTCTACAATATAAAACCCTGTAAGCATTTCCCCTTTCTGCTCTTGCTGCATTTTTAATAGGTCACCTTCATCAATCATTCGGAAAGAATAAACCCAATCGAACAACAGATTGATTTTACTGCCCTCTTCGTTATCTCCGGAAAGCAACAACAACTCAAGGGAGCCAGAGGAATATCGAAAATCCTCTAGCTGACTATTCAGTAGAGAACCGACAGCAAGGCTAAATTTAACCAATTTTTCAGTCATATATGATTACTCAGCATATCCAAGATTGGAGTTTCCAAAGCGTAAAAATGAATCCTAACTAGTTAACAAAGTTCTATCAATTATGCTCACAGACTCTTATATCGTTCAGGTAGATACTCAGTTTTTTCAACTATCTTTATCAATCTAATAAGTTCATCTTTATAAAAATATAGCTCCTCCTTATCACAAAATCCGGTTATTATAAAAAATTCATCATTTGAAATCAGTACGTAATCAATGCAACTCTCGTAAACCATCACTTCATCTTCAGAGGTACTTAATTACACTGGTAATGCATTCTTTCTGTAACAACTCAACTTTGTCACCACTTAATCTTGCTTCCACGATGTTAATAAAGCCCTTAGCTGTTCATGTCAGCCCAAGTTTTTATACCTCTCAGGTATATATTTTTTATGCTCCATAGATTTTATTAGACCCAAAATATCTGCTAAAAACAAAGACAACTCTTCTTTACTTGAACACTCAGTTGACTGTTCTATTTGTTCATCTGAGCAATTTTTTAAAACATAGTTTAAGCAGTTTGAAAAAACTACAACTTCAGACTCAGAGAGACGAACCTCAAATAAAGTGACATTTCCCCCTGAAATATAATCAACACTGAGGATATCCATAGCCACCACCTTTAATAGTCATTAAAATTTTAATATTGTTGACCACTATCAGGCCTACTCAACCGGCCAAAATTTAAGCGTATTCCTGAGGGTCACTTAGATAAGGGTTCCAGCTTGAGAAGATGGTTTTTTGCCTTATCAATAAGATGTAGGAACTCATCACAGTTGAATTTTAGAATATCATCATTAGGGTAAATAATAATACTCACGGATTTTCTATCTTGGGATAATGAGATCTCTCCCCACTGAACTCTTTTAAATGATAGTTCAGCATATAGGTCATGCCTATCCATTGAACTGCCTATACTGTACTCTAACATTAGCCATCCCTCATTATTTCTTTGGAGACTCATGGAAGCCGATCAACCGTTAATATAGCTCAGTAGATAGGATCCTGCCGGGTCGTGACTTCTCAGACCGCCTCTAGATGCTCTGGCTTGATATCAGCCTTATTATAAACATATCTAAAATCCAGCAAGTTGGATTTTTTAAAATGTATAGAAATAAGTATTCTCTAGCATAATTGTGGATTATTATTTATGAGCCTGTCAATATTAGTTTTAATTAATTAGGTAATATTTTAAAAAACATTATGATATAATCATTGCATTTTTCAAAATAATATTCATCTTGATTATTTAAAAAATATATCATGTATCCATTTTGGTATAACAAAATATATCTATTGCCATTTATATAAACTCACTTAATTCTGATTATCTGGCCGAAATTATCAATGACAATCACTTTATCCAACCCGATAGCTGGTCAATTATTAACCAAAGGCGATGTAGTCCGGTTGCAGCGGCTAGGAGATAGCGTTTTCAGGACTTGGAATAAAAGTTTCCGCATCAGTTGCAAGGATTTTACTAGTTCATATTATTTTTCTTTTCTTCATATTCTTGTAGATATTCGTTTAACGGTTGTGCTGTCCCGAACACATGAATCTCCCCATTATCTTTATCTATTATAAATGGGGAATTCCCTGCAAGCTGAGCTGATGGATCACCATTTTCAATATATTCTCTTGATTGAAAACAAAAGAACCACCCCTCTGAAAAACGACCCTGAGACGTTATAACGACAGGAATCTCAGTATCACTTAAATATTCATTTGCCTTTTTTACTGCCTCATCAAAGGTAATCATTAACTTGCCCTCAAAATCTTTAGAGCCGAACTTACTGAGCCTCACAGTTTCTAGGCAGGGAATTGACTTAGCTCAAACAATAAGCTTTAACAAAATTGTTATATTCTTCATCCAGATGATAAAACTTAGCATCATGCTCATCTTTAACCTCTTCATATCTGGCTTGCAATTTTTTAAATAATCCTTCCGGAACTAAACGAGCTTAATAATCATTTTTTGCGTAAAAAAATAAGATAATGCTTCTTTTAGGATAGGAATCGATAAGTTTGCGCCATTTTCATTCAAATAATTAAAAGCATATCCCCTCTCTGACACTGATAATAGCAAGCTATATATGCAACGTGATTTAAAGAAGTCATTCCATATAGCTTCAGACTCGATGATTCTTTTGTAGTAAGTCTGAACTAATTCTATATTGATAGACGATAAATATCTTAAATACTCTTCAGCCTGATCTGCATTCTCATCGAATGAGTCACAATTGATATAAAAAGGATCAATATAACCATATTCCAGATACGACTCCAACCCCTCAACCAACTGTTGCTCTGATTTAATAGCTTTATTCCCCATTTAATTAAAAGCCTCTATATACACTGATGACAATCGTTTGACCTGCCCCCTAAGCCCACATGAACATTGTCTGCCATAACCCCATGGCAGCGATCCAAATCACTACCGCAACGTACCTTCAGCTAATGTCGGTCACAGTGGTCGATCGAATCGATGGAAGTGGCTGCTAGAACAATAAGGCGGGGAACAAAAGACAAGCTACCGCCCTGCCTTGGCATCCTTGCCTGCTCATTAGTCATAGTACCAACAAGATCCCTTGCTGCCATTAGTTGTTTAATTCAATTGCCTTTACTGCCGGCCAGAGGATCGAAGCGATCACCGAGTCGGGTCAGTTGATCATCCGCGTCATTACGCAGTAACGGGGAGGTTCATCATGGCCAAGACCAACGCACAACATCAGGCCGAGTACCGCGATGGGGTTAGCACTCCTCTGAAGATCGAAGTGAGCCTCGTCGCCCATTTTGCGCTTGAACGACCGGCGCACCATCACGCTCTGACCCAGCGCAAGATGCTGGAACAGCTGATCACCAGCCCCCATGAAGCCCTGTGCAAAAGCCTTGAGGGTGACGACTTCCGCCGCTATATCGATATGGGAGCATCTTGAACACCACCCTCACACCCCAACCGATCCCGGAGTTGACGATCGACGGTGGTACGCTAGCCGGACTGGGTTTTACCCCCGGCATACCGTTACAGCTCACGCTCCGACCCGATGGCCTGTGGATCATCCCCGTCACCGATGCGGCCACCTGGAACGCACTGTGCGAAACCAGCCAACAACGGCAAGATTTTGGGGCGGATTGGGTACGGCAGAACGGCGAGCTGATCATCTGCGGAGACTGGCTCACCGAGTCCGGCATTACCGACGCGGAACAACTGGAGATAACCACCACACCCGGTGTGATCCGGTTACGACAACGAGAAGATGGCGTTTTCAGGGCTTAGAAGCAGTAACCCCCGGCCAAGGCCGGGGGTTACTGCTTTAATTCAGAAGATCCGTTGATACATTGCCGGTATCGAAGAACTCCTTGAAGATCCTGACAACAAGATCGAAGTCCTTTGTAAGCTGGCGCTCAGGCCAATAATTACCATGAATCATTATCTTATTGTCTATTTTTGACATATCCCAATATGAGCGAACATCAGAGTCACTTTCTGAATACTCCAACAAAGTTAATAAGTAAAAGCCATTTTCTGTAGATACATCAAGTTTTGCTGGACCAACATCAGGGTCAGGCAATACCGTCAATCTTACTGTGCCTTCTTTACCTTTTACTTTTAACAACAACTCTTTAATATCATCCCAATCAGGTCTACGTATTCTGGTAAAAGAGTTTTTGTTACTAAGGTGAAAATCAGCTTCAAACTCTTTTTTCAGATAATCTGACTCAACACCTATCTTCATAATTCTATTTCCTAATGAATTTTTTCATACCAGCTTCCCAATACAAAACATCACCACTCTTTTCTTCATATATCGTCAGTGACTTTAACCCTGATTTTGCAGCCATGGTTTTTACATCACTGAGACAGTAAGTACAAAGTGCTTCCCCACTCACTGACATAAGCATATCTTTGCCATTAGTCATCCCTTTCTCATAGGCTTGTTGGATTACACCTATTTCTGCATGAGCGGTTCCCATGTTTCCATTAGGAAAGTTTTTATTAGGCTCCTTCACTATCTTAGCCTGCACAACATCATTGATAATAGTCGGTTTATTAAAGTCGGCTAACTGCGAAGGTCTCGCTCCCTGGTTAGTATCAGTGAACTTGCTGCCATCAACATTTCCTTTCGCAACGACCTTCACATTCGCATCTACAATCTTGCCAAGTTGTTTCGCCGCTGCCGCACCAAGTACCGGAGTGACCGAAGCAACAATAATATCGGCTCCCTGCTTCAACTTGGTGTAATCTTTGGCTGTTGCGTAATCAACCCCTTTAGTTGTCATAAAGAAGTTGATCATTGCGTCTTGGATCTGCTGCTGATTCTGCGCATCAACACTGGTGATATTCAGCAGGTTTACTATCTGGCCGTAAGCATCCGAGTATTGCTGGCTCGCTTTCGAGTTGTAGTTACCAAGGCCCTCATACCCTTCTTTCGCCTCGATAGCCTTCAGTCTTGCTCCCGCGCAAGCCGAACTCCCGGCATTTCCGTTACTACAGGCATCGATCACTTCCTTGTCGCTGGCGATATCCTTTTCACGCAGTTCATTAACTTTCTGCTGGGCCTGCTCACGCTCTGCCGGGTCTTTGCTGTTCTGGAGTATCTGCTTCGCCAGCTCAAGCTCTGTCTTTTCAGACACGCTCAGATAGTTATTCTCCACCGCATTCTTGCCAGCCTGAGCCCCCGCCAGAGCATTCGCAGTGCTATCACCTGTCACGCCGCCAGCTAAACCTGCTGCCAGCGTCGACAGCGCACTGAGACTCTGCTTCTGCTCCTCACTCAGTTTAGCAATTTTTTCCGGCGTGTCTGCACCATATAACTTTTCAGCCAGATAACGCGCGGCCAATTCACCACCAGCAGCCCCCGCAGCACCAGCGGCTGCCGAGTTGCCACTCACCTGCGCCGCTATCGCCCCCCACACCGCATGGGCAAGCGCGTTGGCCGTTTCATTCGTGCCGGTATACTTCTTGATTTGCTCTGCCGCGTACGGGCTCAAACCACCAGCAAGAGCCTGGGAGATATTTCCCCCTGCCAGGCCCTGCAACGCAGCCGTTACCGCCTGCGCCGCTTTCTGCAAGTCACTGCCCGTACCATACTGCTTCATGGCCTCTTTATACGCAGTGGTGTCTTTCAGGATGCTGACGTACTGATCAATCTCTTCCTGCTTGGCATTTTTCCCCGGCTCCGGCGGCAGTTTCCCATCTTTCGCCAGATCGGCCTTCGCCGCATTCAGCCCGTTTATCTCACCCTGCGTGCGGATGATATCCGCTGCCTGCCCGCCGATCTCGCCAATCAGCTGCGCCTGTTTCAACCGGTTCTGCTCTTTCTCCTTGTCGAAGATCGGTGCAATGCTGCCGTTGGCATTCTCCGTATCCCGGCTCAGGTCGGCGACATTTTGTTGCTGGTTGTCCTTGTCACGGACAGTGATGTTACCTTCGCTCACCGCCGCCTGCGTGGTGCCGCTAGCATGGCCGCTGCCGTTCAGGCCCGATAGCATCCCGCCCGCCAGGTTGCCCTGGAACTCCTTACCACCAAAGTCGCCGCCGCCACTTATCTCAACCCCGACATGTTCGACGTTGTAGTCCGCCTTATTGTGCAGGTCACTGAAGCCCAACGTCCCGGTATCCAGGCTGTTTTTGTCCGCCGTGCCCGTTGAACTGATTACCGCGCCATCCAGTTGGGTATGCTCGCCGACCTTAACGTCAAAGCCGCCCTTGCCCGCAAAGATCCCAGTCTGCTCCTGCACCGAGTCGTAGTTGCTGTGCATTTTGTCCTGGCTCAGGTTCAGGTAGCCAGAGCCGCTCATCGAGCCCCAAGTGAAGCTGCCACCCGCACTGGCGTTCTGCTGCTTCATGTCGTAGAGATCGCTGTCCTGCTGGCTGGAGAGCGTCAGGTTGCGCCCGACGTCAACATCCACCTTGTCACCGCTGACCTGTGCACCGGCCAGGGTGGTATCGCGCCCACTGTTCATGGCCAGCGTCTTACCGCTGTCGATGGTTGTCTCTGTCCACTGCGTACCGGTGCCTTTCTCACTGCCTTTGCCAGCGTTGACGTTGGCGAACACCTTGATACCCGTGTCTTTACCCAGGCTCAGGCCGATACCGATTTCACCGCCGCTGCTCTTGTTACTCCC
Source organism: Serratia sp. NCCP-200 (assembly GCF_059697885.1). NCBI lineage: Bacteria > Pseudomonadati > Pseudomonadota > Gammaproteobacteria > Enterobacterales > Yersiniaceae > Serratia > Serratia sp. NCCP-200. Next base: position 33,625 of record NZ_BAAKUJ010000009.1, on the reverse strand, counting down.
CGTCTGCTGCTGGGAATTAGCAGCCCCGGCAAGCAAAATGTCGCGAGAGGCATCGATGGTGGTATCGCCACCCGCCTTCAACTGGCTACCCGCAATCACCACATCGCCACTGTTAGCACCACTGCCTTTGCCGGTTGCGGCCACCGACAAATTATTACCCGCCGTCAACGTCGAACCGGTGACATTATCAGAGACCTGTTTTTGCGTGGATGACGACTTTTGGGCCCCCAGGGAAAGGCTGATACCAATCGCATTACCCGCATCGCCCTTGGTATTATCCAACACCGCGGCCTGCCCTGCCTGCACCCCAGACAACGCGGCTTTGGTGCCCTGCAAGGCAGCCAAACGGCCATCGCTTTCACTTTTGGCACTCTGCGCTGCCGCTATTGCTGAGTTGGCCGCTGCACCTGCCGCACCGGACAACGCCACCGTCAGGCCACTCTGCTTCTGCTCAAACCGTTCTTCTACCGTACGCAGGTCATGCCCCGGTTCGATAACGACGCTGTCGCCAGTAACGCTGAGATTTTTACCGGCAATCAGGTCCGCACCGCCAATGTGTGCCTTGCCGCCCGCAACGATATTCACATCGCCACCGGTCGAGCCGATAGTGCTGACACTCTGGCTCTGCGTCGTACCGTCTTCGTTCACCTGATGGCGAGAGCTGGAGCTACCAATCGTCACCCCGATACCACCGGTGCCCATCAGTCCGCTCTTTTTCTTCTCATCCAACCGGTAGCTGGACTGTTCTTCCGTCGCCGCCACGATTTCGACGTTGTTGCCCGCTTGCAGGTTAACTTTACCGTCGCCAACAACCGAAGATCCCTTCACCGTCAGGTCATTACCCGCAGACAGCGACACGTTGTCGCCGCTCAGCAGCGTGCCTTTTTCCTGCGTGGCGTAATCTTCCCGCACCGTATGGGTGGTGGTCTTCGACAGGAACCCTTTCTTGGTCTTGGTTTCTTCGAAGAAGGAGTAGTCGCTTTCGGTGGCGCTGTTGAGCGTCAGATCGCGTCCGGCACTTACCGCCACATCACCGCTGGCCTGCACCTGTGCCGCATTCAAGGTGGCATCTCGATCGGCGCGAATGGTGGTGTTACCCCCGCTGGCGATCTCCGTTCCTTGCTGGCGAATGGACTCATCTACCTGCTGGCGTTTACCTTCCTTGCTCTCGCGGTATTCGCTGGTTTGCTGGGTGTTGAGGTTCACGTCACGCCCGGCGTTCAGGTTAACGTTGTTGTCTGCCACCATCGCTGCGGCCTGCGAGTTCACATCCCGGCCTGCATCCAGCGTTAAATCGCCGCCGCTGGTGAGAGTGGTGCGCGTGGCATCGTTACTGCGCTGTTCGGTGCCGTTATCTTTCTGCCGGGTGCTCGCTTCTTGCGTTTGCAGGTTGATATCGCGCCCAGCCATCACGGTAGTATCAGTCTGGCTGCCAACCTGGCTGGCCTTCACGTTGACATCACGGCCTGCATCGACCGTCAGCGGCCCACCAGCACTAATTTCGCTGCCCTGGCTGCTGTGAGTTTCGCTCTCTCTTACGTTCCGCCAGCTCTGATATTTATCGGCGCTGTAGGTGGTGTTGGCCAGGACGTTGATATCGCCCCCCGCCAGCAAGTCCATCGCACCACCGGAAGTCAATTTGGCTCCCAGGATATCGATGTTGTTTCCAGCGCTCAGGCTCAAGCTGTCCAAGGCCTGGATGGTGCCGATATCGCCGATTTCCGTGCGTGACAGCGACAGGCTTTGTGGCATCCAGCCGCCCAGAGAACCCTGGGTACTCCACTGATTCGTCAGCGTCTGGTTGATGATGCTGCCATCAAGGCTTTCCAACTGCACCGTTTTGCCGCTGATGATTGAGCCGATATTGTTGATATCGCCAATCGCGCTCAGTTGCAGGTTGCCGCCCGCATTGAGCAGGCCAGCATTGAGGTTGCTGATGCTGTTCTGGCTATCGAGCGTCAGTGCGTTCTGTGCGGTCAGCGTGCTGCCGCTGTTGGTGATATTACCGGCGGTGAGAGAGACATTTTTCCCTGAAATCACGCTGCCGTTATTGATCGTCACATCTTTTGGTGACAGGTAGAGCTTCGGCACCATCACCGTTTGGCCATTGATGCTGGTCGCTTCCCACCACAAGATGCTGTGATCCAAAGAGGCGATCTGCTCCGCCGTTAACGCAACCCCAAACTTCAGCCCCAGAGACTGTTGTGCCCTGGCGGCGTTGTCCATCAGGGTTTGCATTTGCTCCAGGTCTGAACCTACGCCGTTCAGATAACGGCTGCCCGTCTGATTGAGCATGGCATTGCTGACATAACGGGTATCAAAGGCCGCATCTCCCAGGAAACGATAGTCGTAATCCGGGTGGAGGTTCAGGCGGTCCAGAAAATAGGAAGAGCCAATAAATTTGTCTTCTACCGTGAACTGTTCGTTGGTTTCACGCGGGCTCTGGCCTGGGGAGATCCCCAGCAATGCGTAGAGATCGCCAAACAGGCTCGGATCGAGTTGCCCCAGCCCGTTAAGTTTCGGGTTGGTGGTGATCAGATACGGGCTGTCCGGATCGGTAGACGCCACAAAATAGCCATTCTCGCCCGTAGGCAGAGGATACGCACTGGTATCGACCGTTTTGCCTTGATACTGGTTTAAGGCCTTACCATCCGTGCCGATCAGGTCCTTGCCATCAGTGGTGGTGTTTTGTAACTTGGCTCCATCACCCAGATTGGCGTTACCCTGGTCACCTTCGCTGTATTTTCCTAACCCGGTGAGCTCAGGCGTGACGTTATCCAGGCCGCTGCCCCCGTTAATCTGTTGCAGGGCATTTTGCAGGCTGTCTTGCCATTCAGGCGAATTGACCGCCGCCTTATCACCAGCAGATAATGCCTGTTTCTCTACGGCACCGCCGATAGTCTGTTGGCTCAGGGTATTCAGCGTTGGGGCATTGATAGTGTGACTTACACCACCTGCGTTGGGTGAGGTGGTGGTATTACTCAGATCGTTGGCAAAGTTGGCCACGACGTTACCGCCAGCCTGAATAACGGAACGGTAGATTTCACCTTCTCCACGTTCATAGCGTACTTCGCCCGTCGCCGTGTAGACGATGTAGTTGGATGTAATTTCCCCTTTAGAAACGCTGGTTTCTGGCACCGGAACTTTACTCAGGCCATAACCATACTGATACGTTTGATAGCGGGTTTCAGTGCCCGAGAACCAGGATTGGTTATTCAGGTTACTCCCTGAAAGATAGGCATTGTTGTTGGCTAAAATATTGCTGGCCTGATTGTCCAGTTGGCCGGCATAAAGGCTGAGATCACGCCCTGCCGCGATACGGGCTGCGCCACCGTTTGCCGTGACGGTGACCGTCGAAACGCCAGAGGCAAACTCCTTAATCCGTTGGTTAAGATAAGGCGTTGGCGTTGAACTGTAATGCGTTGTCGGAGACGCTCCGTGGCCAGGGCTGCCGCCGCCCGATTCCCAGGACTTGATGACATAGCCGTAGTCGCCTTTGTTGAAGAAGGTTAACGGTATTTTGGCCTCAAAATCTGTCACCCAGGAGTACTGCGGTGCGCTGCTTTCAGAGCTGACCACACTCAGCCCATCGCGCTGATTCAGCAAATGGGCGGTGTTAATGGTGATATCACCATTTTGTGTCTCAATGGTGCCAGAGCTGTTCACCACTTCAGCGTTAGCATTGCCCGCCATATCACGCTGCATCCACAGGCTGTTGCCCGCCAGGATGTCACCGCGCAGGTTTTTGATGCTGTTGGCCAGCAGGTACAGGTTGTTACCGGCATACAGCAAGGCGGTGTTAATCAGGCTGCCAGCCGCATTCAGCGTCATCGAGCCCAACGTGCCGGTAAACCCGTCCACGGTGATATCGCTCTGGCTGTTCAGGGTTACGTCGCCCCCTGATTGCAGGGTTCCGGCCGCGTTCATGGCAATGGAGCTGCCACTGAGAGTACTGGCCCCACTTCCGCCGGTGATTTGCCCGTTGTTAGTCAAGATGCCGTACGCCGTGAGGTTGACGCTCTGCCCCTGCAGAGTGCCCTGGTTGGTCAACGCCCCCTGGCTGTTAATATTCAGGCTCTGGCCTGCGGCAATCACGTTCTGGTTAGTAAAGGCGTTCACCAGTTGCAGCGTCAGGTTGCCCAACGCCACGACCTGGCCACGTTGGTCAAAATCGCCACTGCTCAGCAGTAAATCGCCCCCGCTAAACATTTTTCCTGTCTCTTGAAGCGCCACCTGACCGGCATTGATGCCAAGCCCGGAGGTGCCAAGCAGCGTGCCACCGTTAGTCAGTTGCTGGGTATTCAACGCCAGGTTGCTTCCCTGGACCGTGCCCTGATTGTTCAGGCTGCCTGCGGTCAACGTTCCCTGCAGTTCTGCCAGCAAGGTACCGTTGTTGTCTAATGCATCCGCATTCAGTAACAGGGAGCCTGCCTGCAACCAACCGGTGTTGGTAAATTGCGAGCCATAGAGTGACAGATCGGAGCCAGCAAGCAGGCTACCGTCATTACGCCCTGATATCGTCCCCTCGAACCGGGTGTCAGCACCGCTTTGCATCAGGCCGCTGTTGACCCAGTACGGCGAGGTAATGGTGAGTGCGTTCTGGCTGAGAAGGGTACCCGTAGCGTTATTGGTCAATCCACCGGTAAGGTTCAGCGTTAGACCTGTTTCACCTTGCACACGCCCGCTGTTGGTTAGCGTACCGCTGTTAACCCACACGCCGTTCCCCTGGATACGCCCAAGGTTAGTGACCGAGGCCGCATCCAGTTTCAAGTCCCCCGCCGTCAGCAGGGTTTTATCTTGCTGTTGGGTGAAATCTCCGGTCAGCGCCACCGTCAGGCCGTCAACGCCGCTGATTTCGCCCTGATTATTCAGGGTGTCAGCGCGCAGGATGAGATTTTTTGCCAGCCACTGCCCGGCGTTGGTCAACGACTGTGCCTGTAATACAGCTGCACCATTGGCGGTAATTTTGCTGCCAGCCGTCGAATTCAATGCCCCAGACAGAGCCATTTGCAGCGCATCCGCACTCTGGATTGCGCCATCGTTATTCAACGTCTGAGCATTCAGAAGGATCTGTTGCCCCTGCCAGCGGCCGTCATTGGTCACCGTACTGCCATTAACAGAAAGCGTTCCCTGCGTCAGAAGTGATCCCTGGCTGTGGTTCACCAGCGTCAACAACGGGACGGTGAATGCTTGAATGCCCAACGTCAGCGACTGCAGGCCGATCAGCGTGCCTGCGTTATTCACCAAGTTCTGCGTCAGGTTGAGGATGTTACCCTGTACGGCTCCTTGGTTGTTCAACGTAGCGCCCGCCAAAGACAGACTTCCGTCACTCAAGACGGCACCGTCATTGGTCAGCGTCTGCGCCTGTATTTCGCTGTTACCTTTGCTAAGCAGTGACCCTTCATTCACCAGTTCATCGGTGACGTTGACGGCCAGAGAATCGCTCCCCAGCAGGCTGCCACGGTTCAACCAGCTAGTGGCAGTGACGTGGGTTTGTCCACCCTGAACCAGCCCATCTGAGGTCAGTTGCCCAGCATTCAGCGACAATGCGCCTCCGGCCAACGTGCGGCTTGACGCACCCAGCGTCAGCGCATCACCGTAGGCATTCAGCCACTCGCTACCTTGCCATAATCCCGTGTTATTCAGCGTGGCGGCATCCAGCGTCAACCGGTTGGCCACCAGCTTGCCGCTGTTGGTCAGATAGTCGCCGCTCAGGTTCAGAGTCCCCAGGCTTCCCATCTGCCCGCTGTTTTGCAGCGTATTGAGCACCGTGCCAGTCAGGCCCGCAACCGCGTTTATCGATCCGCTGTTATCCAAGCTATCGACGCCAAAGGTCAGGCTATTCCCCTGCCAGGATCCAGCGTTGGTGACTGCGCCACCGTTGACTGCCAGCTCACCCCCGCTCAGCAGTTGTGCACCGGCCAGCACGTTCAGCTCGGTACTGTTCAGAGTCAGCCCGGCATTGCCCTGCATGATCCCGCTGTGAGTCACGGTGCCACTGTCTACCGCCAGCGTATTACCCGCCAACACCCCGGCATTGTTCACCGATTGGCTGCGGAAGGTGGCATTTTCACGGGCCACCAGTTGGCCGCCTTGTTGGTTTACCAAGCCACCCTGCACATTCAGGTTCAGGTTGTTCGCCAGGATGCTGCCCTGGTTGGTGAATTGCTGGCCGGTGAGAGACAAATCATCGTTCACCTGCAATAGGCCAGCGTTATCCAGTTGATCGAGCGCCAGTTCCAGCGCACCGCCGCTGACCAGCTTCCCGCTGGCAAGGTTACTGATAGTGGGGATAGCCAGTTGCAGATGGCTGTTGCCCTGTAGCAGGCCGCTGTTGGTCAGCTGTGGCGCGGTCAATACCACCTTATCTGCCGCCAGGGTGCCCTGGTTCAGAATATGGGCCGCCGTGAGGTCAAACCGATCCTGGCTCAGTAACAGGCCACTGTTGAGCATGTCACCGGTCAGCTCTGCCGTCAGGCGATCTTGCGCCTGGGCACTGCCACTGTTCTGCCAGGTCTGGGCTTTCACCGCCAGTTGTTGCCCCTGCAGAGCGCCCTGATTGAGCAACTGCTGGCCTTCAAGGCGTAACGCCCCGCTAGATAACATCTGGCCGGTGGCTGCGTTATTGAGATGAGTGCCGGAAAGTTGCAGGGACTGGCTACCCTGCACCAGCCCCTTGTTGATAACGTCGCCCACGACGGAGAGCACGGTGGCCGCCAGCCATCCCGCGTTGTCCACTGAGCCCGCAGAGACAGTCATCCCTTGCTGGCCGAGGATCTTCCCTTGGTTGGTCAACGTATTGGCGACTGTCAGGTTCGCCGTTTGTTCACTCAGCGCATTGCCGTTGTTAAGCCACTCTTGTGTGGACAGATCCAGTGTCTGGCCCTGAAGCAATCCGCTATTGGTCAGCGAATCTGCCCGTATTGTCAGTGCTCCGCCACTGAGTAAAACACCATCGAGCTGGTTGTCTAACGTGGAGGTGCCGATATTGAGCTGACGGCTGCCTTGCAGAGTCCCCGTATTGAACAGGGCCGTGGTATCCAAGGTCAGCGTCGTTGCGGCCAGCAGGCCATCATTACTGAATTGAGGGGTGGTCAGCGCCAGGGAGTCGCTCGCGTTGACGGTGCCGTTTTGCTGGTTGCTGAACTGTTTGGCCAGTGACAAGACCATCAGGACCGCCTGCATCGTCCCGGCATTGGTCAAGGTGTCTGCAATCAGGTTTAGCGAACCGCCGGTGAGTACACGCCCACGGTTGGTGGCTTCCGCAGCCTTGATAGCAAGGGCGCTGTCACCCTGCAACGTGCCGCTATTGGCGATGCTGTTGGTGTTCAGGGTCAGTTGATCGGCAGCCAGTTGTCCGGCATTCGACAACGCCATACCGTTCAGTGACAGCTTATCTTTCGCCAGCAGTAAACCGCTCTGCTGGTTATCGATCCGCTGGGTTTTGGCCGTCAGGTTCACGGCATTGATTTCACCGCTGTTGAGCAGTTGATCGCCACTGAGCACCAAATCCCGATCGGTGGTGATCAGTCCGGCGTTTTTCAGCGTCGGGATGGCCAGTGACAGGGCATTGGCCGTATACACGGTGCCGCCCTTCTGGTTCTCCATCAGGCGGGCGATAAGCTCCAGGGTCTGGCTGCCTTGTAGCAAGCCGCTGTTGGTCAGCGTTTGGCTGTTGATCTTCAAGACAGGAGCGACCAGCGTACCCTGGTTGGTCAGGGTGTCCGCCTTCAGGGCCAGGGTTGCGGCATGGCTTTTACCGCTGTGCAGCAGTGAGCCAGCCTCTACCGTTAATGCCCCTTTCGCCGTTTGGGTACCCGCCAGCGTGGCTTGTTGTGCCTGGAGGGTGAGATTGCCCCCGCTTTGTATCTGGGCACCCGGCTGCGTGTTCAACGTCGTGCCATGCCAGGCCAGATCGCCACCCGCATTCCATTCCCCGCCTAATGTGGCGTTACCCGCGTTAACCGTGATCTTGCCTTGGCTGGTGGTGAGGGAATCTGCCGCCGTGCTCAGCGTATCGCTGTTGAGGGTTAACCCCGTCGCGCCAGAGAGCAGGCCGTTCTGCTGCAGCGTTCCAGCCCACAGCGTCAGGCTGTCGTCACTCAGCAACTCGCCGTAACTGCCGTTTCGCAACGTATCGCTGACGTTAAGATCGGCTTTGCCTTTGGCACTCAAGGTGCCGTCTTGATCCAACCTCTGGCTGGTAAGGACCAGCGCCCCTCCACTCAGTATCTTGCCACTGTTGGTGAGAGACTGACCGCTCAACGACAGGTTGCCCTGGCTCTGAACTGTTCCACTATTCGCCAAGTTGGAAAGGGTGCTTTGTATCGCCCCATTGGCCGCCAGCGTGCCGCTGTTGACCAAGCTGGCACCGCTGAGGGTCAGGTTTTGCCCGGCAGTCACTTGCCCCTGCGTCATGCCGCTATTGAACAATGTCATGTCGACATGGCGGGCTGCATCAATCTGGCTGGAACTGTCCACCCGCGCGTCACGAGCCCGCAGGGTGACATCGTTGCCAGCGGTCAGCTTGCCGCTGCTCATCTGCAACGTACCGCCGCTGGTGAGAGCGATATTCTGGTCGCTAACCAGTGTTCCTCCCTGTTGAGTGAGGTCCCCCTGGCTGTTTAACGTGATGGACTGGGTGGCCTTGTGGTCGCCCGACATGCTGATACTTTGCCCTGTCGCCGTTAATGCACCGCCTTGCGCCAACGAATTATTGAGCGTCAATTTACCGTTGGCATCCAGGGTGATATCCCCGGCACGGGCATTGAGGTTACCGAGGTTGACGCCGACGCCTTTGTCGCTGGAAACCAGATGGATACGGTTGGCATACATGCCCCCCAGCGCACCGGTATCGACCGCCACTTTTGGCGTTTCGCCCTGGCCCGCGATCGGGGTCGCATTACCCTGTGCATCCACACGGTTGGCACCCAACGTAATGGTGGCATCCTGGGCATACAGCTGTGCGTTGATCTCAGTGGCACGGGCAATCAGGGCAAATTTCCCGCTCTGGCTGGCATCTAGCCCTTTGCCCTGAATGCTGATGGCCCCTTGCGTCACTTCCAGCGCTTGCAGTTTGCCGTCTGGCCCTAACACCGGTTTACCGGTCGTCAGCGTCGCATTCGGGGTGTTGATGAAGCCGCAGCCGTCGCAGGTGATACCGTAAGGGTTGGCAACCATCACGTTGGCCTGCTTGCCCGCCACTTCCAGATAACCTTGCAGTTGGGAGCGGTTCGGGGCGACAACCTCGTTAATGATGCCTTGGGCTTCCTGCCCGGCTTTCAGGTTGGGGTTGTTCTGGATCAGGCCGCCAAGCTGGGTCTGATTGAGCTGCCCGGTGGCGTTGTTGAGGATCAGCCCCTCTTTGCCCACGTTGAATTCATTGTATTTATTATGGGAAATGCCCGCCTGATTAGGCGTAGCGATATTGACCACCGGCACGCCATTGCCAGCCTGATCGAGCCGGGTATTCCCTTCGGCGACGTTAACACCGTTCGCCAAGGCGGGCAGCAACGGCTGCCAAGCTAGCAAGCTGCACAGGGTATAGCTCAACCAACGCTGGCTGGCATGAATGGGCCGATCGTCTTTTTGCGTCATCCTTGAAACCTTTCCCTGTAAATTAAAGAACGATGTTAATACGGTAGTAAATCGACACCCGATCCGGCTCTAACCAACTCGGATGCGCCAGCGGCCAGCCCACGGTAAATTGGCTGCTGAAATAACGGTTACGGCTGCCCAGCCCCACCGCACCGCCCCACAACGTGCCAGAAGCGTAGGCGTCCACGGAGTCGTGGCGCAGATAACCGCCATCTACGGCAGCCAATACGGAAATATCCCCCAGATACGGCAGGCTGAACGGCGACCAGTTGACCTCGTTACGCCAGTAGCCACCTTTGTCGCCGGAGAGATACTGTTCCTTGAAGCCACGCACCGAACTTTCACCGCCGAGGGTCAGGCGCTCGCTGCCGTAAAGGCGATCGGGCGTCCACTGGCCGTACAGGCTGGTGAGGTAGTTCCAGTTCTGCGCCAACGGCAAGTAATAGCTGCCGGAGAGAGTGTATTTATTAAACTCCGCCTTAGGGGCTTCGCTGGCTTTACCGCTGTCATCTTCCGCGCCTAACCAGGGAACGCCACGGCTGTAGGAAGGGTTGAGCGTGGCAAAGCCGCCCCACAGTTTTTGGCTATGGCTCACGCCCAGAGATACGCTGGTCAGTTTACGGCTGCTGCTGTCCAGCCGGGTGTCATTAAGATAGTTGCGGTTGATACGGTGGGTCAGGCCCAGCGCCAGGCCGGTTTTCATGTCACTGTTACGGAACAATACGCGCGAAACGTTGAAGCGATGGGTCTGGCTGTCGCCGGTAGATCGCCAGTCAAAGCCCTGATTGTCGATCGTCGAGAGGTAGTCGCTGTAGGAGTAGTTGTAATCCATCAGCCAGTAGCCATAAGGCAGGCTGACACCAGCCTGGACGCTGCGGGCATCGTGATCGTTGGCGAAATCGCTGCTGCGCGCGCCGGTCACAAACCACTGATCCGCCAGCCCCAACAGGTTATTGCCGGTCAATGAGCCGTTGATCTGTCCGGTGCCGGTACTTTTCTGCCCGCTGTTGTCAAAACCCAGCCCCAGCATCACCGGGAACTCGGGCTTGGCGGTCAAATTGACCACCGAATAGCCCGGTTGGCTGCCGGGCAGGATTTCAATCTGCACCGGTTGCTGGCGCAGGCGGTTGATCTGCTCCATGCCCTGTTCGATATCGCGCAGGTTCAGGATGTTGCCCACCAGGCCAGGGAACGCCATCTTCAGCATTCGGTCATCCCGTTGGTCCAGCAAGATCTTTTCCAACTGCCCTTCCAGCACCAGCAGCTTCAACTCCCCATGGGACAGGTCTTGCTCGGTCAGAAAAGCGCGGCTGGTGATATAGCCCCGTTCGATATACCAATCGGAAACCTGCTGCACCAGGGTGTTGATCTGGGCCAGATTCAGGCAGCGTTGCAGATAGGGCTGGGTCAAGGCTTGCCGCGCACGGGCGGGCAGATGGCTGGCACCTTCAAGGCGAATGGTCGTAATAGTGAAGCACGGCCCGCCGGGGGCTGTGGCGGCTGGCGTTTGTGGCAGCACCGGCGTCAGGCTGCGTTGCAATTCCTGACGTTGTTGTTGGTTTTGTTGCAACAATTCACGTTGTTGCTGTTGGATAGTATCTCGATCCGCCGGGCTGAGCATATTGGCGCCAACAGCCGAACTGAGAGAAAGAAACAATAAGGATACTGCCAACCGCTGAGCTACTGAGTCCATTCAGATAAACCGCCTTAATGATTTTGCGGCATTCTAGCGACATAATTCGGCATCAGACAAGCAAGAGATCGTGACTTTACGGGACTTCGAGGCATCTGAATTGGCATAAATCTCAGAGTGAGGCGGGGTAAATGTTCTGAAATTGTTTTAATCCATTCACTTTATTTGCTGCATGCAAATTAAACAGTCAATTATGCTAAACAAACACAGATTTTTCTGGTTGAAAAAATAATCGACAACAGTGTCCATTTTCTACGACAGATTAAGCTATCAATTAAGCCTTACCGTTAAGTGGGCGCAGCATGCGCGCCCACCAGGATAGGTTTGGTGACAGAATCTATTCTGAGCTTGATGCTCAGCTCGCTATCGGCTCTGAACCGCCCTTGTCCAACGGCTCTTCCGGTTCGGCTGGCAGCACCATATAGGTGCCCTCAAATACTGCACCTTCGTCATCGTCACCGAATAAATGCACTTCTGCCTGCACCCGCGCCCGGCGGCCACGCGCCAAACGGGCCAGATCGCCACTCAATGAGCTCAGATCGGCAACGGCTCTCGGCCTGCCGGTGATCGGTTTGCTGTAGCGGATGTGGGCGTCTGCCAGAATAATCGTGCCCCCCAGGTGGCGCTCACGCAGCAGCAGCCAGATCAGCCCCCATGCAGTCAGCGTTGCCAGGGAGAACAGGCTACCGGCAAACAGCGTATGGTGTGGATTCTGATTACCCACTTCCGGCATCGTGGTAACAAAGCGTTGGCCGGTATATTGGCTGATGCGCACGCCCATTTTTTCACTGAGCGGGATATGTTCATACCAGGCTTGTTGCAACTGCCCGCACCAGTCGGGGCGATGCAGAATATCGTCCAGCGTGGCCACGGGTTTGATCATCAGGTAATGGCGGATCGGCGTAGTTTGCGGCGCAGTGATTTCGCCCTGGTTGATAAAGCCCAGCTTGGCAAAGAAGTCCACCGCGTCCTCACGGGCGCTACACACCACCCGCTTCACTCCTTCCTGGCGCGCTACCGACTCAAGGGTCATTGCCACCAGAGTTCCCAGGCCTTTGTCCTGCACAGCTGGATCGACCGCCATAAAGCGGATAGCGGCTTCGTTATCGGCATTGATATACAGACGGCCAATCGCCACTATCCGGCCATTCTCATCCACCACCATCTGATGGTGCGCCATGGCGTCGTAGGCATCCTTTTCCGAACCCACCGGCTGGTGTAATGGCTTGCGCAGCATCTCCCAGCGAAACTGGTAATAGTCTTTCAGTTCTTGTTCTGTAACGGGTACTCGTAGGTGATACATAGACGCCTTCTCTTGTGATCTTTAAACCTGCAGCCAGAACGTCACCGGGCCATCGTTCACCAATGCCACCTGCATATCGGCGGCAAACTCACCGGTGTGGGTTTCAATACCCCGTTCCTGGCACTGCCCAACAAAATAGCGGTATAGCCGATCGGCCTCCTGCGGCACCGCACCGCGCGAAAAACTTGGCCGCATGCCTTTCTGGGTATCGGCTACCAGGGTGAACTGCGACACTACCAACAGGCTACCACCAGCCTGCTGAACGTTGAGATTCATCTTGTCATCCTCGTCGCCGAAGATGCGATACCCCAGCACCCGCTCACACAGGCGTTGGGCTTTTTGCTCGTTATCGTCCTGCTCAACGCCCAATAACACTAACAAACCGGGGCCAATCTTGCCTACTGTCTGACCTTCTACCGTAACGCTGGCGTTTAATACCCGTTGAATTAACGCAATCATAACGATCCTTCCTGCTCCTCTTTTTGCTGTTGTTCTGCTTTCTGCTGCTGGTAAAGGCGGTGCTCACCCAGCGTAACGGTGATTTCGGCACCCAATAACACGATACACCAGCTCCAGTAGACCCATAAAAATAAAATCGGGATCACCGCCAGCACGCCGTAGATCAGCTGGTAGGAAGGGAACATGGTGACATACAGCGCAAAAGCTTTCTTACCCAGCTCGAACAACACCCCGGCCACCAGAGCCCCGATCAACGCATCTTTCGCAGGCACGCGTACCGTGGGCACCACGCTGTATAACAACCAGAAAGAGACCCAGGACAGGATCAGCGGGAAGATGCGCAGCACCTCATCCACCAGGCTGTTAACGCCGCTTTGCGCTAACCAGTTTAGCGACAACAGATAGGAGCTGATCGCCATACTGGCCCCCACCAGCAGCGGGCCGAGGGTCAGCACCATCCAGTAAACAGCAAAAGAAACCACGATCGGCCGCTGGTTCTTACTGCGCCAGATGGTGTTCAACACGCTATCCACCGAATAGATCAGCAGCAGCGCGGTGACAATCAGGCCGCAGATCCCCACGGCGGTCATCTTGCTGGAATTGGCAACAAACTGCTCCAGGTAACGTTGCAGCACGTTACCTGCGGCAGGCATAAAGTTGGAGAAAATAAAGCTTTTTAGCTGCACGCTGATATCCGCAAACATCGGGAAAACGGCAAACAGCGCAAACACCACGGTGATCAGCGGCACCAGGGAAAGTAGCGAGACATAGGCCAGATGGCCCGCCAACATGGTCAGGCCATCCTCATCAATACGTTTAAACAGCAACCGCCCGAAGGTTATTCCGGGTTTGATCGACGATGGCAGCTTTTTGCGGCGGAAAAACGACATAGCTTTATCCTAAATGTCAGTCTGGACGCCTTAAGCTTAACGTACGGTGATCATTGAGCAAAATAAGCCGGCACAACCTGGCGATCGATGACGTGTACCGCCTTAATCCCCAGCGCTGCGGCCGCTTCTACGTTCGCCGCCACATCGTCAAAGAATACCGCCTGATCCGCCGGGGTGTTTTCCGCCTTCAGTACGTGCTGATAGATGTTGGCATCGGGTTTACGCATGCCAAGATCCTGCGACAGATACATGTGGTCGGCCGCTTCAGCGACCTGAGGGTAATGCTGAGGCCAATAATTGCAGTGCAGACGGTTGGTATTCGATAACACCACCACGCGATGCCCTTCGTTGCGCAGACGGTGCATAATCTCGATCACTTCAGGGCGTAGGGCGACAAATACCGCCTGCCAGCCGGTGGCAAACTGCTCGAAGCTGAGCGCTATCCCCATCTCTTCACAGAGCTTGGCCGCAAAGTCTTCGTCGCTAATCTCGCCGCGCTCGTGCTGTTGGAATACCTCACCCATGCTAAAACGTTCGGACAACGTCGCCAGCGGTGTGCCGCTCAGGTTGCTCCACACGCCCAGTACACGTTTGAAATCGATATCGACAATCACATTACCTAAATCAAAGATATACAGCATAGTCCTCTCCCATGGGCCAGTGAGATTTCACTGTAACGGGAAAAGTTAAGGCTGAACAGGGAGCAGTGTGAAAAGCGCATGGCGCGCCGCAGAAAGGGGGAAAGACAGAGGAAAAAACTCAGGGCGCTGTGACACGCCCTAAGTATTGCGGATTAAATCGGCGAATTAAGCTTCTTTAGGACCGCGGTTGGCACGCTTACGATCGTTTTCCGTCAGGTGACGCTTACGGATACGGATCGAGATTGGCGTTACTTCTACCAGTTCGTCATCATCGATGAATTCCAGAGCTTGCTCCAGAGACATTTTGATGGCCGGAACCAGGGTAGTCGCTTCATCGGTACCCGATGCGCGCATGTTGGTCAGTTTCTTACCGGTCAGGCAGTTCACGGTCAGGTCGTTAGAACGTGAGTGGATACCGATGATCTGGCCTTCATACACTTCAGCACCGTGGCCCAGGAACAGCTTGCCGCGATCTTGCAGACCGTACAGAGCGAACGCTACCGCTTTGCCCTGGCCGTTAGAGATCAGCACGCCGTTCTGACGCTGGCCCACTTCGCCTGGACGCACATCGTCGTAGTGGCTGAAGGTGGAGTACAGCAGACCGGTACCAGAAGTCATGGTCATGAATTCGTTACGGAAGCCGATCAGGCCACGGCTTGGGATCACGTAGTCAAGACGCACACGGCCCTTGCCATCTGGATCCATGTTTTTCAGGTCAGCTTTACGCTCACCCATCGCCTGCATCACAGAACCCTGGTGCTGTTCTTCGATGTCCAGCGTCACGTTCTCGAACGGCTCTTGCTTGCGGCCATCGATTTCGCGGAAGATAACTTTCGGACGGGAAACCGCCAGTTCAAAACCTTCACGACGCATGTTTTCGATCAGAACCGACAGGTGAAGCTCACCACGGCCTGAAACACGGAATGCGTCAGCATCTTCGGTTTCTTCAACGCGCAACGCCACGTTGTGTACCAGTTCCTTGTTCAGACGCTCAAGGATTTGGCGTGAAGTCACGAACTTGCCTTCTTTACCACAGAACGGTGAGGTATTGACGTTAAAGAACATGCTTACGGTAGGTTCATCAACTGACAGTGCTGGCAACGCTTCAACCGCGTTCACATCACAAATGGTGTCAGAGATGTTCAGCTCGCCCAGGCCGGTGATGGCAACGATGTCGCCCGCCTCGGCAACGGTGGCTTCGATACGTTCCAGACCCATATGGGTCAGCACTTTACCGATTTTACCGTTACGGGTTTTGCCTTCGCTGTCGATCAGGGTGATCTGCTGGTTAGGCTTCACTTTACCACGCTTGATACGGCCGATGCCGATAACGCCCACGTAGTTGTTGTAGTCCAGCTGCGAGATCTGCATCTGGAAAGGTGCTTCCAGCTCAACCTGTGGCGCAGAGACGTGATCGACAATCGCCTGGTACAGCGGAGTCATGTCTTCGGCCATATCGTTATGGTCAAGACCAGCGATACCCATCAATGCAGATGCATAGATGATTGGGAAGTCGAGCTGTTCGTCGGTAGCGTCCAGGTTAACGAACAGGTCGAAGACCTGATCCACAACCCAGTCAGGACGCGCGCCAGGGCGGTCAACCTTGTTGATTACCACGATCGGTTTCAGACCATTAGCGAACGCTTTCTTGGTCACGAAACGGGTTTGCGGCATTGGGCCATCCATTGCATCCACAACCAGCAGCACCGAGTCGACCATTGACATCACGCGCTCTACCTCGCCGCCGAAGTCGGCGTGTCCTGGGGTGTCTACGATGTTGATGCGGTAGTCTTTCCAATTAATGGCGGTGTTTTTTGCGAGGATGGTAATCCCACGCTCTTTCTCCAAATCGTTGGAGTCCATTACGCGTTCTGTCGCTTCTGAACGCTCTCCGAAAGTACCGGATTGTTGCAGCAACTTGTCAACCAGGGTGGTCTTACCATGGTCAACGTGGGCAATAATGGCGATGTTACGCAAATTTTCGATCACAGCTTTGCCTCAGGCATTAGAAATAGCGCGCTATTGTACACGTATTAAGCGAGGTACTAAACAAGATCACAACACTCTCTTATAAACAACTGTGTACAGGCTAGTTTGTGATCCCTTTCACGGTGCAAAAAGCAGCAATCGATGATGTTTTGCACCATTCTAGTGCCCTACCCCAGGTTATTTGCACCACCATAGTGCATTGCATCGCTAATGGTGCATACTGGCAATGAGCAAAACCCGCACAAACCGGCGATTTTTTCGCTTTTTAAAAGTTGGCACAGTTTTCGCTTTAGTCTACACAAGGCAAAACAGGCCAGTTACACAGATTCGTTCCACGACGATGACAACGATAAATCCGGGAGAGTTAAGTATGTCCGCTGAACACGTTTTGACGATGCTGAATGAGCATGAAGTGAAATTCGTAGACCTGCGTTTCACTGACACCAAGGGTAAAGAGCAACACGTTACCATCCCTGCTCATCAGGTAAATGCCGACTTCTTCGAAGAAGGTAAAATGTTTGACGGCTCCTCAATCGGTGGTTGGAAGGGCATCAACGAATCTGACATGGTCCTGATGCCAGACGCCAGCACGGCGGTTCTGGATCCGTTCTTCGAAGAGTCTACCCTGATCATTCGTTGTGACATCCTCGAGCCAGGCACCATGCAGGGCTACGATCGTGACCCACGCTCAATCTCCAAGCGTGCTGAAGACTTCCTGCGCTCTTCCGGCATCGCCGATACCGTGCTGTTCGGGCCAGAACCAGAGTTCTTCCTGTTTGACGACATTCGTTTCGGTAGCAGCATCCGTGGTTCTATGGTTGCTATTGATGATATCGAAGGCGCCTGGAACTCCAGCACCAAACTCGAAGGCGGCAACAAAGGCCACCGTCCAGCGGTCAAAGGCGGTTACTTCCCAGTGCCACCGGTCGACTCTTCACAGGACATCCGTTCTACCATGTGTCTGACCATGGAAGAAATGGGCCTGGTGGTTGAAGCTCACCACCACGAAGTGGCAACCGCAGGTCAGAACGAAGTGGCTACCCGCTTCAATACCATGACCAAGAAAGCCGACGAAATCCAAATCTACAAATACGTGGTTCACAACGTGGCTCACGCATTTGGCAAAACCGCGACCTTCATGCCAAAACCGATGTTCGGCGATAACGGCTCAGGTATGCACTGCCACATGTCACTGTCCAAGAACGGTACCAACCTGTTCGCTGGCGACAAGTACGGCGGCCTGTCTGAAATGGCGCTGTTCTACATTGGCGGCATCATCAAACACGCTAAAGCGATCAACGCCCTGGCCAACCCGACCACCAACTCCTACAAGCGTCTAGTCCCAGGCTACGAAGCGCCGGTTATGCTGGCTTACTCTGCCCGTAACCGCTCTGCGTCTATCCGTATCCCAGTGGTTGCCAGCCCGAAAGCGCGCCGTATCGAAGCTCGTTTCCCGGACCCAGCGGCTAACCCATACCTGTGCTTCGCTGCACTGCTGATGGCTGGCCTGGACGGCGTGATCAACAAGATCCACCCTGGCGATGCCATGGATAAAAACCTGTATGACCTGCCGCCGGAAGAAGAAGCTGAAATTCCAAAAGTGGCTGGCTCACTAGATGAAGCAATGGCCGCACTGAACGAAGACCGTGAATTCCTGACCCGCGGTGGCGTATTCACCGACGACGCGATCGATGCCTACATCGAACTGCGTAAAGAAGAAATGGATCGCGTGCGCATGACGCCACACCCAGTTGAGTTCGAACTGTATTACAGCGTTTAAGTCATACCCGCGCTGTCTAAGGATGGCGCGTCCTAAGTATTAGTAGCCGTTTTTTTGTTGCCGTGGAAACTTTTAGCCCATCTTCGGATGGGCTTTTTTCTCCACCGTATGTTTTGCAAAACTATTTCATACCGTGATGGTTGCGGATGGAGTAGGATGGATGCACTAAAAAGGTGCAGGAGACTGCTGTATGGCAACCGGCAAGCTGCCCGATGCTGGGCAGATCCTCAATTCTCTCATCAACAGCATTTTGCTGTTGGATGACACCCTGGCGATCCACTACGCCAACCCGGCCGCACAACAACTGCTGGCACAGAGTTCCCGTAAACTTTTCGGTACACCTCTGCCCGATTTGCTCGGCTATTTTTCGCTGAATATCGATCTGATGCGCGAGAGCCTGCATGCCGGCCAGGGCTTTACCGATAATGAAGTAACCCTGGTGGTCGACAGCCGCGCCCATATCCTCTCCCTGACCGCTCAGGCGCTGCCAGATGGCTTTATTCTGCTTGAACTGGCCCCAATGGACAATCAGCGTCGCCTCAGCCAGGAGCAGTTACAGCACGCCCAACAGGTTGCAGCTCGCGATCTGGTGCGCGGCCTGGCCCACGAAATCAAAAATCCGCTCGGCGGTTTGCGGGGTGCCGCGCAGTTGCTGGCCAAAGCCTTGCCAGACCCCTCGCTGACGGAATACACCAAGGTGATCATCGAACAGGCCGATCGGCTGCGTAATCTGGTAGATCGCCTGCTCGGGCCACAGCGCCCCGGCCAACATATTACTCAGAGTATCCATCAGGTCGCGGAGCGAGTCTTCCAATTGGTGTCGTTGGAGAAACCCGATAACGTCACGCTGGTGCGTGATTACGACCCTAGTCTGCCTGAGCTGGCGCACGATCCCGATCAAATCGAGCAGGTGTTGCTCAATATCACCCGCAACGCGCTGCAGGCACTGAGCGAAACCGGTGGCACCATCACGCTGCGCACGCGTACCGCGTTTCAGATCACCCTGCACGGCACCCGCTACCGGCTAGCGGCACGGATCGATGTGGAGGATGACGGCCCGGGCGTACCGGCCCAGTTGCAAGACACTCTGTTCTACCCAATGGTCAGCGGCCGCGAAGGCGGTACCGGCCTGGGGTTATCCATCGCCCGTAATCTAATCGATCAGCATTGCGGAAAAATTGAATTTAACAGTTGGCCAGGTCACACCGAATTCTCGGTTTTCCTGCCTATTCGCCAGTGAGGTTTGTGCTATGCAACGAGGGATAGTCTGGATCGTCGATGACGATAGCTCCATCCGCTGGGTGCTAGAGCGTGCGCTCACCGGAGCCGGGGTGAACAGCGTCACCTTCGACAGCGGCAATGCCGTGTTGGAAGCATTGGCCACGCAAACTCCCGACGTGCTGCTATCAGATATCCGCATGCCGGGTATGGATGGCCTGGCGCTGCTCAAGCAGATCAAACAGCGTCACCCGATGCTCCCGGTCATCATAATGACGGCACATTCGGATCTGGACGCGGCGGTTAGCGCCTATCAACAAGGGGCGTTCGATTACCTGCCAAAACCCTTTGATATTGACGAGGCCGTCGCGCTGGTAGAGCGTGCCATCAGCCACTATCAAGAGCAGCAGCAACCCGCTCGCAACCAACCCGCCAACGATCCCGTCGCCGATATTATTGGTGAGGCCCCGGCAATGCAGGATGTGTTCCGCATTATCGGCCGCCTGTCACGTTCCTCCATCAGCGTGCTGATCAACGGGGAGTCGGGAACTGGGAAAGAGCTGGTCGCCCATGCGTTGCATCGCCACAGCCCACGCGTCAAATCTCCGTTTATCGCCCTGAACATGGCCGCGATCCCCAAAGACCTGATCGAATCTGAACTGTTCGGCCATGAGAAAGGGGCGTTTACCGGCGCCAATCAGATCCGCCAGGGCCGTTTTGAACAGGCCGACGGTGGTACGCTGTTCCTGGATGAAATCGGGGATATGCCGCTGGATGTGCAAACCCGCTTGCTGCGCGTATTGGCTGATGGCCAGTTCTATCGCGTGGGTGGCTATGCGCCGGTAAAGGTTGATGTGCGTATCATTGCCGCCACCCACCAGAACCTGGAGTTGCGCGTTCAGGAGGGCAAATTCCGTGAGGATCTGTTCCACCGCCTGAACGTGATCCGCGTACATCTGCCACCGCTGCGTGAACGCCGTGAGGATATTCCGCGCCTGGCGCGCTATTTCCTTCAGGTGGCCGCGAAAGAGTTGGGTGTGGAGGCGAAGAACCTGCATCCGGAAACCGAAACCGCCCTCACTCGCCTGCCATGGCCGGGTAACGTACGCCAGTTGGAAAACACCTGCCGCTGGCTGACCGTGATGGCCGCCGGGCAAGAAGTGCTGATCCAGGATCTGCCCTCGGAGTTGTTTGAAACCGCCGCACCGCAAGCCAGCAGCCACGGCTTGCCGGACAGTTGGGCCACGTTGTTGGCACAGTGGGCCGACCGCGCGTTACGTTCCGGTCATCAAAACCTGTTGTCCGAAGCTCAGCCGGAAATGGAGCGCACTTTGCTCACCACCGCGCTACGGCATACCCAAGGGCACAAGCAGGAAGCTGCCCGCCTGCTGGGATGGGGCCGGAATACCTTAACGCGTAAGCTGAAAGAATTAGGGATGGAGTAAGTAATACCCCTCACCCTAACCCTCTCCCAAAGGGAGAGGGGACAGAACGTGCTACAAATTACCCCTGCGCTCAACTGCTACATTGTTCTTGAGAAGTGCCACAGAATAACTCCATACCTGATATCAACTCCGTACCAGCTCCCTCTCCCTGTGGGAGAGGGTTGGGGTGAGGGGAACTTGATGATTAAAAATACAATCCAGCGCACAAAAAACCAGCGATTTAAGGCTTTTACCGGATATGCGGCAGCAGTATGATCGAAACGCAAACTCAGGAGGCTTTTGATGCTGGATACACTCATCGTCTTTCTTACCCAAGGCGCAGACGTCGGCTCAGCCGTCAGCCATTCACCGCAGGCGGCCGTTGCCACGGTGTTGTGCGCCGCACTGATCAATTTCTTCAGTTAACAGGGCGCAGCACGCTGCGCCCCTACACATCCACCGTGGTGTTGGGCGTCAGATAACCCGGGAGAACTGTTGGGCGCGGGCCTGTTTACGCAGGTAGATATCGAAGCACATGCAGATATTGCGGATCAGCAAGCGCCCACGAGGCGTGACGCGAATGCCGTGGTCATCGCGCTCCACCAGCCCGTCGCGTTCGAACGGCGCCAGTAATTCCAGATCGGCGGCAAAGTAATCCGCAAACGCAATGCCGTATTGCTGCTCAATCGGTTGATAGGCCAGTTGGAAATTACAGATTAGCGTCTTGATCACATCACGGCGCAGACAGTCATCTTCCGTCATCGCCAGGCCACGCCACAGGGCGTTCCCCTGCTCTTCCACGTTAGCGTAATACACCTTCAGCTCTTTCTGGTTCTGCGCGTAGCTGTCACCCAGCATGCTGATGGCGGAAACCCCCAGGCCCAGCAGATCGCTGTCCCCTTGGGTGGTATAACCCTGGAAATTGCGGTGCAGTTTGCCTTCGCGCTGGGCAATGGCCAGCTCATCGTTCGGCCGGGCAAAATGGTCCATACCGATAAACTGATAGCCCGACTCCGTTAGCGAAGCGATGGTTTGCTGCAGAATATCGAGTTTCTGCTGGGCGCTAGGTAGATCGGCGTCCTTGATTTTACGTTGGGCAGCAAACAGGTTCGGCATATGGGCGTAGTTAAATACGCTCAGGCGATCCGGGTTCAGCTCTGCCACCCGTTGCAGGGTGAAGGCAAAACTCTCTGGCGTCTGCTTCGGCAGGCCGTAAATCAGATCGATATTGGTCGAGTTGAAGCCAAGCGCTTTAGCCCGGGCGATCAGGGCAAAAATGAACTCTTCATCCTGCTCGCGGTTAACCAGACGCTGCACTTCTTTATTGAAGTCCTGCACTCCCATGCTGAGGCGGTTGAAGCCTTCGGCACGCAGGTGGTCCAGCACGTCCAGCTCGATTTCACGCGGGTCAACTTCGATCGACATTTCCATTGCTGGCTGGAAATCAAAGTGCTGGCGTAGCATGGCGACCAGCCGACTGATTTGCTGCTTATCCAGATAGGTTGGCGTACCGCCGCCCCAATGCAGTTGGCTGACCTTGCGGCCGGCAAACAGAGGGGCACGAGCGATGATTTCCCGCTCCAACACGGCCAGGTATTCATCGGCCTTGTGAGTCTGGCGTGTGACCAGCTTATTGCAGCCGCAGAAATAGCAGAGCTTATGACAGAAGGGAATATGGACATACAGCGACAGCGGGCGCTCAGGGTAGCGCGTAGCCGCGCGTTGGAACGCAGCTTCGTCATAGCCCTGGTTAAACTCCAGCGCCGTGGGGTATGAAGTATAACGCGGGCCTGAATAGTTATATTTTTGGATCAGGGCCAAATCCCAGACAATGGTCTGTTCTGACATGCTTGCTCACTCCTTCCGATATTTTTTCCTACCGGGCCGGGAAATGGGCAGTTGTCTACGCTGTCTGGCCGCGGAAGCGCTGCGAAAACGCGTTTTGCGCTTCGACAGCCGCCACAGTTTACCGAATAACCACAGTAGATAACATGTCAACAGTAGGGCTATTGCCGGGATCAGCCACATAACCGCTTAAAATACGTCTTTCGGGTTACCGCCTTTCAGCAGTTTCAGAATATCTTCCTGCTTCTCTTCCTGCTCTTCGTCGTCTTCATCACCCAGTTCGATGCCCAGTTCTTCCATCAGCGCATCGATACGATCCAGGGTTTGATCAACGTACGCCTGATCTTCCGCGCTCAGCGTGGCGCCTTCATCCAGGCGATCCAGCAAGGCATCCAGACGTTCATCGTTTTCCAGCTTGGTCAGTTCTTCTTCTGGCGTGAGGCGCGGTTTTTCTGCCTTCGGTTTTGGCTGTGGCTTGGTCGCCTTCACTTTAGCGTCGACCACCAGCGCAACCGGCACTTTACTGCCGAGACGAGGATCTTTGGGTTGCGCGCCAGTTTTATTTTTCTGGTTGGCAGACTCAACCTGGGTACGTGAACCGGAAGCCAGGCCACGGCGCTTTTTCAGGCGCTTGCGCTCGCGCGCTTCCTGATCGAGCTCCACACGACTTTTCTTTTTACTTTTTGACGTCGCCGCGCTGCTGCGTGGGCCGCGAGGTGCTTTTGATGGCTGGTTCATGGCTTTTACTCTTAGGTATGTAGATCCAGTATAGAATTGCTATACGGTTGCGGCGGAATCTAGCAGAAAGCAGACAAAGAAAAAAGGCGGCAGGTTAAAACCTGCCGCCTATTTCGCACCTTCACTCGAAGGATATTCCTGCTCCGCGCTCCATGCGCACACTCAACATCCCGGTTTTTCCATCTGCGATAACCGCGCTCCCTGCTACTACGTCTTTCATCCTGAAAGAAAAAATCATCCGTGCTGCGATCCGTTCGCTTCCACTCTTCCTGAGTGCGCTTCCCGCGGGCGTCCTGATTGCAGCCACTTCATCATCCGTGTACTATTCGTGCGCTCCGGCACCAATAGTTTCAATTCCATCTGACATCATCCTGGTACTCATTACACTGCCTGTGTATTCCCTGAGATTTTTCACCCTTCCTGGATGTTCCTGTTTCCTTGGCCTCCTGCCTTGCAACCTACTTTACGCTTTTATGGGATGTGCTCAAGATACCTACAGGTGGCTTACGGCGATCTTTTACTTAACGAAATTACAACACACTGTTTTATAACAAATAAAATATTTACAGCTTTCGAATAAAGCGACATTACCCCCAATTCGAATGGTCAATGTCTCACACGACTGGCGACCTTTTGCCACAAGCAGTCTGTGGTTAAAACGCTTAAAAACCGAGAAACACACCCTTTTAGCGCTGATGCAGTTATAATCGCCCACCAGATAGCCATCCTCACGGAGACGAAAAATTTTGACCAGCAAGAACTACAATTACCATGTGACCCATTTCGTCACCAGTGCGCCCGATATTCGCCACCTGCCGGGGGATGAAGGTATTGAAGTTGCGTTCGCCGGCCGTTCCAACGCCGGTAAGTCCAGCGCACTGAATACCCTGACCAATCAGAAAGGCCTGGCACGTACCAGTAAAACGCCGGGGCGTACCCAGCTGATTAACCTGTTCGAGGTCGAAGAAGGCATTCGCCTGGTCGACCTGCCAGGCTATGGCTATGCCGAAGTGCCGGAAGAGATGAAGAAGAAATGGCAGCGGGCGCTGGGTGAATACCTGCAAATGCGTAACTGCCTGAAAGGCCTGGTGGTGCTGATGGATATCCGTCATCCACTCAAAGACCTGGACCAACAGATGATCCAGTGGGCCGTCGACGTTGGCACGCCAGTGCTGGTCCTGCTGACCAAGGCCGATAAGCTGGCCTCAGGTGCCCGCAAGGCGCAACTCAATATGGTGCGTGAGGCCGTGCTGCCATTTATGGGTGATATTCAGGTGGAAGCCTTCTCGTCACCGAAAAAGATCGGTGTCGATAAACTGAGCCAGAAGTTGAATACCTGGTTTAACGAGATCCCACCGGAAGTGCTGCCGGAAGACGATATCGGCGGGGAATGATACCGCTGCGGGTGTTTCGTAGGGGCGCCGCATGCTGCGCCCAATGAGCCGATGCTGAGACATCGGCTTTTTTACGCCCGATATCACACCGCACGAGGCCACATTTCGTTATCTAATTACAATTTTGACTAAAAACCATCACGAAAACTTATGGCAGATGTTGCGCTGTCAGGAGATAAATGCTGATAAATCAGCCAAGGGAACGGCGTGAGAGAGAAAGGTGAGGATAACTAAAATCGATGGTTTTGACGTTGTTTTTACAATAAAAAACGCCCCAGTCAATACTGACTGGGGCGGCTAAATATTCAGCCAAATCCGATTACGTGAAGTAAAAGGTCTGAAAGATAGAACATCTTACCTCTGTACCCTACGCCTGTAACTCTACATCATTTTTTCACGCTGCAAAAGAATTTTTTGTAGTTTACTTACACGATCCGAGCACTAACAACGCCAATGTAGTCGAAACAATCGCCGAAAGATGTTGCTCAGTTACCAAAAATGCTTAGGTTTTCGCCAGTTAGCGAAAACTAGCCATAACACATCACCTAGGGTAATCAGTGAGCCTCATCCCAGTTTTTACCTACGCCGATATCCACCCGCAGCGGAACAGCCAACTGCATGCTGTTTTCCATCAACTCATGAATGCGCAGGCTGGCCTCTTCGATGGCCGACTCGTGGATTTCAAACACCAGTTCATCGTGTACCTGCATGATCATGCGCACCAGCGGCTTCTCAGGCCCTTGCAGCCAGGCATCCACCTCAATCATCGCACGTTTGATGATATCCGCAGCAGTGCCCTGCATAGGGGCGTTAATCGCCGCTCTCTCGGCCGCCTTGCGACGCATACCGTTACTGGAGCGAACGTCCGGCAGATACAACCGGCGGCCATCCAGCGTGCTGACGTAGCCCTGCTCGGCGGCCTGCTGACGGGTGCGTTCCATATACTCCAGCACACCAGGGTAGCGCTCGAAGTACAGATCCATATAGCGCTGCGCTTCGCCGCGCGGGATCCCCAGCTGGCGAGCCAAACCAAATGCGCTCATGCCGTAGATCAAGCCAAAGTTAATCGCCTTGGCACTGCGACGCTGTTCGTTGGTGACCTTCTCCAACGCCAGACCAAAGACTTCTGCCGCCGTTGCCCGGTGTATGTCCTTACCTTCAGCAAACGCTGTGAGCAAGCCTTCGTCCTGCGATAAATGGGCCATGATGCGCAGTTCAATCTGCGAGTAGTCCGCCGCGACAATGCGGTAGCCCTCAGGCGCAATAAATGCCTGACGGATACGGCGCCCTTCATCGTTACGTACCGGGATGTTTTGCAGGTTTGGATCGCTGGATGACAAGCGACCTGTGGCGGTGACGGCCTGATGATAAGAAGTATGCACCCGCCCGCTAACCGGGTTGATCATCAACGGTAGTTTGTCGGTATAGGTGGTTTTCAGCTTCGCCAGACCACGGTATTCCAAGATCACTTTCGGCAGCGGATAATCCAGCGCCAACTCGGCCAGCACTTCCTCATTGGTAGAAGGAGCACCGCCAGGGGTCTTTTTCAGCACCGGCAGCTTTTGCTTTTCATACAAAATGGCCTGCAACTGCTTGGTCGAGGCCAGATTGAACGGCTCTTCTGCCAATTCATGGGCCTGCACTTCAAGCTCGCCGAGGCGCTTGGTCAACTCAATGGAGTGAGCAGCCAGAATGTTAGGATCGATCAGCACCCCGGTGCGTTCGATATGGGAAAGCACCGGCAACAGCGGCATTTCAATCTCATTGAATACCGTCAGCAGGCCTTCACTCTCTTTCAACTGCGGCCACATCGCCAAATGCAGCTGTAGCGTAACGTCGGCATCTTCTGCCGCATAAGGGCCCGCCTCTTCAAGGGCGATCTGGTTAAAGGTTAACTGTTTTTTGCCTTTGCCCGCGATCTCTTCGAAGGTAATGGTTTTATGGCCCAGGTAGCGATCGGCCAGGCTATCCATATCGTGACGGCCACTGACGCTGTCGAGTACGTAGGACTCCAGCATGGTGTCGTAGGCGATACCGCGTAGATCGATGTCATAGCGTGCCAGCAGGCTCTTATCGAACTTCAGGTTCTGCCCCACCTTCAACGCCTTCTCGTCTTCCAGCAGCGGCTTCAGGGTGGCCAGGACGTGGTTACGGTCCAGCTGTGGGGGAGCATCCAGATAATCGTGTGCAACCGGCAGGTACGCCGCCACGCCAGGCTCGATGGCGAAGGACAGACCGATCAGGTTAGCCGTCAGGGTATCCAGGCCGTCAGTTTCGGTATCGAAGGCGAAAACTTCGGCCTGCTTCAGGCGCGCCATCCAATCGGCGAAGGTTTCCTCGTCCAGAATGGTGACGTAACCTTCCTGCGACAGGGTAGGTTCTGCGGCGGCTCTTGGTGCTTCTGCCGTTGAGGCTGGCTTGGCTGCCGCGCTGGCCTTACGACCTGACCCTTTGTTTTCTAACCAGGTCCCGGCTTCAACATCGGCCATCCAGCGTTTGAACTCGTAGCGCTTAAACAGCGCCTGCAGCTGATCGACATCCGGCGGGCTCACTTCCAGCTCACTGCATTTCAGATCCAGTTCAACATCGGTTTTGATCGTCGCCAGTTTGTAAGAGAGGTAGGCCACCTCTTTGTTCTGCTCCAGCTTGGCCGCCATGGTCTTGGCACCGCGGAAGCTCAGCGTGGCAATGCTATCCAGATTGGCATAGAGCTGATCCAGGCCCCCTAACCCTTGCAGCAGCGCCTGGGCCGTTTTCTCACCCACCCCAGGTACGCCAGGGATGTTATCTGACGAATCCCCCATCAGCGCCAGGAAATCGATGATCAGTTCAGGAGGAATACCGTATTTATCACAGACCTCCTGCGGGCCAAGGATGGTGTTGTTCATGGTATTGATCAGGGTGACATTCGGCGTCACCAACTGAGCCATATCTTTGTCGCCGGTGCTGATCAACACGGCATGACCCGCTTTCTCAGCCTCTAGCGCCAGAGTGCCGATTACGTCATCGGCCTCTACGCCGGGTGTAACCAGCAACGGTAACCCCATGGCTTTAACCATCTGGTGCAGCGGTTCGATCTGCGCTCGCAAATCGTCCGGCATCGGTGGCCGATGTGATTTATATTCGGCAAACAGCTCGTCACGGAAGGTCTTCCCTTTGGCATCAAACACCACCGCCACATGGCTGGGGGTATACTGCAACAGCAGGCTGCGCAGCATGTTCAGCACACCGTACATCGCTCCCGTCGGCTCACCGACCGAGTTTGTCAGCGGTGGGAAGGCGTGGTAGGCGCGGTAAAGGTAAGAGGAACCATCCACCAGGATTAATGGGTTTTCTGCAATCTGGGCCATAACGTTTCTTTTTCGTGAAAAGGACTGGGGTAAGCATGCCATAGCTAGCCGCTGGTGACGAACCTTAGCGTGCAATATGGCCAAATTAGATGAGATCCTGTGAAGCGATCCGCAAGATCCTGCCTGTGGATAACTTTGTGCATAGTTTAGCAACTGAATTATAACGAAGATAATATCGTTATAATGGAAAATAAAATTCCTAAACAAATCACACTGTTGAAAGAGGGGATTGGCGGTTTTGCTATTTATCGTGTTTCAGTTAATTTGTGGATATAACTGGGGCCGGAGTTTAATCGCACGTTTAATCAATTTAGGCACCTCAATGACCATAGCACAAGATTGAAAATCTGCACGCCAACGGCAAACAACTGGCAATTTCTACCTGGTTAAGATCGCTTACTTTTAGCCGCGTATTCTTGGCCTGGATTCTGTTAAAATATTTTTTTGTTGGTACGTACTGACGTATCTAACGATGTTTCCTTCAACCGTCAGCACTAAACCCATGCCAAAATTGCTATCCCCTGTTATTTTTATCTTTTCTGCGCTGCTTGCCATTGGCGTAACGATGCTGTGCTCCATCTCCATTGTTTTGGCCGGTATCATTAAGCTTTTGATCCCCATGCCCGCCGTTTGGCGATACATTTCAGCCTTTGCTGACCTGATGATGTGGTGCTGGTGCCAATGCCTGGCAGTATTGTTACGAATTAACCCCCGCTTGCAGTGGGATATTCAAGGGCTGCACGGGCTGGAGAAAAAGAATTGGTATTTGCTGATCAGCAACCATAAAAGCTGGTCGGACATTGTAGTGCTGTGTGTGTTATTCCGTCACCATATACCTATGAATAAGTACTTCCTGAAGCAGCAACTGGCCTGGATCCCCTTCGTCGGTCTGGCCTGCTGGGCGCTGGATATGCCCTTTATGAAGCGCTACTCGCGGGCCTATCTGCACAGACATCCAGAGAAAAGCGGGCAGGATATCGAAACCACACGGCGTTCCTGCGACAAGTTTCGCCTGCGCCCGACCACCATCGTCAATTTCGTTGAGGGCTCTCGTTTCACCGAGGCCAAGAAAATTAAAACCCGCTCACCCTACCGCAATTTGCTCGCCCCCAAAGCTGCCGGGATCGCCTTTACGCTTAGCGCGCTTGGTCAGCAATTTGATAAGATCCTGAATGTCACCCTGTGCTATCCAGATAACCATGAGCATCCCTTTAGGGATATGTTATGTGGCCGCTTGCAAAGGGTTGTCGTCAGGATTGAATGCCTACCGATTGATGAGTCGCTGCACGGGGATTACTTCAATGACAAACTGTTTAAACGTAAATTCCAGATTTGGCTGAATACGTTGTGGCAGGAAAAAGATGGTTTGCTAGACAGGCTCAAGCGTGAATAAGTTAAAAAAACGCCGGATTAACCGGCGTTGATTTTTTGCTGCGGCTTACTTTTGTTCGGTCAGGAACTTAACGACATCAGCAAATTGCTTGACGTAAACGTCCATGCTGCTGGTATCCAGCCCATCGTTTTTCACCATGTATTTGCCATTAACAAATACCGCTGGCACGCCACGCAGTTGCAAATCTTCTGCCGCTTTCTCTTGCTGAGCCACCAGAGATTTCACCACGAAGCTGTTTAAAGCCGCGTCATAGTCTTCACCTGCTACGCCTGCATTGACGAATACCTTGCGGATATCGTCAGGCGTTTGCACGGTTTGAGTTTTCTGAATCGCTTCAAACATTGGCTGAGTAATTTTGTCTTCTACACCCAGAGCCATGGCAACTGCCCAGGCTTGAGTTAATTGCTTACCCAATGGACCCAGGAATTCCACATGGTATTTGGTCATCTTGGTGCCTTCAGGCAGCGCTTTTTTGACCGCATCAGAAATATGGTATGTCTCTTCAAACTGGTAGCAGTGCGGGCAGTAGAAAGAGAAGAACTCCAGCACCTGTGGTTCGCCAGTTACCGGCTTATCCAAAGTGATGTATTGCGTACCGTCACTGAATTGCGCAGCGGAGGCACTGAATGCCATCACCATACCAACGAGTGCCAACCAAATTTTTTTCATAACACTAAACTCTCCATTATGTTAATGCTTCAATACATTGGCATGAGCTGCAGAGGGGGTTCCTGCAACAGCTTAACCTGTTCAGTAAATGCCGCAGTCTGAGATAACCAGAAATCAGACTCCGCCATCCACGGGAAACTTTTTGGAAACGCGGGATCCTGCCAACGGCGTGCTACCCATGCCAGGTAATACACCATGCGCATGGCCCGCAAGGGTTCGATCAACGCCAGCTCACGCTGATCAAATTCGGCAAATTCGCCATAGGCTTCCAGCAGGATATCCAGCTGCATCAGCCGATCGCGACGTTCGCCGTGTAACAACATCCACAAATCCTGTATTGCCGGCCCGTTGCGTGCATCGTCAAGATCGACGAACAGCGGACCATCACGCCACAAGATATTGCCTGGGTGGCAATCGCCATGCAAACGCAGCGGTTGCCAATCCAGTTGCCAGTGCGGTTTGATAGCGTCAATCAACGTATCCGTAGCCCGCAGGAAAGTCTCGCGCTGGGCCTTGGGAACTAAATCACAGCTTGCCAGAACCTGCCGGGGCTCCGTGAGATACTCTTCAATGCCAATGGTCGGCCGCTCGGTAAACAGGCTTTCGCTACCCACCTGGTGGATACGGCCAAGAAAACGCCCGACCCACTCCAGCTGTTCCAGATTATCGATCTCATACTGTCGGCCACCGACGCTCGGAAATACGGTAAAGAAAAAGCCTGCATGGGTGTGCAGCGTATTTCCCTGTAATACCAGCGGCGCGACCGCCGGAATTTCGTTGTGCGACAAATCCAGCGCGAACCTGTGTTCTTCACCGATTTGTTCTGCACTCCAGCGTTCTGGGCGATAAAATTTCACCACGTAACGCCGACGATCTTCGTCCATAAACTGGTATACGCGGTTTTCATAGCTGTTGAGCGCCGTCAGCCCTGAATCAACACGCAAACCTATCCCTTCCAGCGCATCCATTATCAGATCGGGAGAAAGGGTTTCAAAATTAAATGCAGAGTTGTTCATAACAACCGTTCAGTTCGCCAGATGACAACAGCGTGCCAAGAATAAGAAAGAGTAGCACTAATCACCGCCACTGATGACCGCACCGCATGAATGCTAATCTTTTATCACGCCACGAGCACGCAGCAACGCCGTTTTAAAGTCGTCTTCGTAGTCTTTCTTCAAGCCTGGGATCTGTTCTGTGCCCGCACTGCCGCGCATTTTCAGGTGATAGATCAAGATATCATCGCTCAGATCGCCTAACTCACCCTGAAAACCCGCTTCCTGTGCCAGCTTTTGCAGAAACTGAATCAGGTTGAGATCGGGATCCTGCTGCCAGGCCGGCTGCAAAAGCTCAATCAGTTCGTTTACGCGATGCGTTTTCATAGCAAAATATCATCCAATGAAGTGATAAACCCACAAAGTAGCAGGCTTGACTACGTAGTGAAAGAACCAGCGTGTCAATAAAGGTAAATCATGATGTCTGAACAGGTTTAGCGCTACAATCAGGGCATTGGAGAGGGGTTGGATGATGACTATGCATGCAGATATAACCGGCGTTATTCTGGCCGGTGGGCGCTCTACCCGCATGGGAGGGAAAGATAAAGGATTGGTGCAAGTGGGGGATAAAACCCTGTACCAGCACGTACTGGGCCGATTTACACCGCAAGTGAGCCAGGTGATCATCAGTGCCAATCGCAATCAGCAATGTTATCAGCAAAGCGGCTTAGAGGTCGTCGGCGATTTGACCGCAGATTACCCCGGCCCTTTAGCCGGTATATTGGCAGGCCTCACTTATGCCCACACACCATGGATTGTCTGCGCCCCCTGCGATGTCCCCGATTTCCCTCTCAACCTGGTAGAACAGCTTTGGCTGCATAAAGGCAATGCCCTTGCCGCCTATGCTTGTGATGGCGAACGTGAGCATCCTACCTTCGCTTTACTGCATACCAGTCTGACAGAGGAACTCACCCGTTATCTAGCCCGGGGGGAACGCAAATTGATGCTGTTCATGGCGGCTGTCGGTGCACAACAGGTGGTGTTCCGTGGGCAGCAAGACGCCTTCCGTAATTTGAATACCCCGGAAGATTGCCAACAGTGGCAGCAGGAAAAGGGGGGCGATCAATGACGGAGTTATTGCCACCCTTGCTGGCTATCGCCGCCTATAGCGGCACAGGTAAAACCACGCTACTTAAGCAATTGATCCCGCTATTAAAACAGCAGCAGGTGCGTGTTGGCCTGATCAAGCATACTCACCATGATATGGATGTAGATACGCCTGGTAAGGACAGCTATGAACTGCGCAAGGCCGGTGCAGACCAAATGCTGGTTGCCAGCGATCGGCGCTGGGCATTAATGACTGAAACACCGGAGCAACAGCCTTTGGATCTCCAGTATCTGGCCAGCAGATTCGATCGCAGCAAGGTGGATTTGATCCTGGTGGAAGGGTTCAAGCATGAGCAGATCAGCAAAATTGTTCTCTATCGCGAGGAAGTCGGTAAACCACTTGCAGATATGTTGGATCAGCACGTCATTGCCGTAGCCAGCGATAAGAAGATAGAAGGTGTTGCGCCGTTACTAGATATCAACCAGCCTGAAACGATCGCTGGGTTTATTGTTGAGTGGCTGAAGCAGACAAAGGCATAGTCCCTCCCCTCACCCTAACCCTCTCCCACAGGGAGAGGGAACCGATCGAGCTCGCGGGTCTCTCTGTGTAATACTTCATCTTTCTGCTTTCTTCCAACGTCCTGAAGCGATACGGGCTCACCAACCTCTCCCCACTTTCCGAAGCAGTACGGGCTCATCCACGACGCCGGACGGCTCCCTCTCCCTCACACAGGGGTTCAGGTTGTTCCCGTTCGTTGCATTGGGAGAGGGCGGGGGTGAGGGGGATTTCCGTTTTCGATGCATAGCAAAAAGGCCATCCTTGCGGATGGCCTCTTGGCTTAATTGATGCCTGGCAGTGTCCTACTCTCGCATGGGGAGACCCCACACTACCATCGGCGCTACGGCGTTTCACTTCTGAGTTCGGCATGGGGTCAGGTGGGACCACCGCGCTATTGCCGCCAGGCAAATTCTGTTTCATTCTTGGCCGTTACTTTCGTAACCACCAGAACCAATCTCGGAACTTCGCTGAAAATTGTCGTCTACTCTAAAACACCTTCGGTGTTGTAAGGTTAAGCCTCACGGATCATTAGTACTGGTTAGCTCAATGCATCGCTGCACTTACACACCCAGCCTATCAACGTC
>NZ_BAAKUJ010000008.1:94962-225911 GCF_059697885.1 Serratia sp. NCCP-200 | reverse complement strand
AGAGCCGGAATTGGGAACGGAGTTAATCTGTAGTAATTGCTAGAGCCCCTCACCCCAGCCCTCTCCCAATGTAAAGACAGGGGTCTACATGGACACCTGTTAAGGAAGAGGGAGCTGGTACGCCGTTGTCATCCAGGCAAGAGTCATGCCTTCCATGAGTTGATACGGTGTTGTCATCGGGTACTGAGTTATCCCTGGAGCACCGACCCTTTCATTTACCGATGGTCAGGTCGTGAGAGAAATACCCGCTGGCACGTTCGGTCCCCTCTCCCTGTGGGAGAGGGCTAGGGTGAGGGGCCATGACCAGCACGATGCTTAATCAGGCCTCAGCATCTTTCTGCTGTAGTGCCACCAGGTGTTCACGCAGTGCGCCTTCAATCGGCAGTGCCCGCTGGGTTTTCAAATCGATACAGACAAAGGTCAGCGTCGCGTCGGCGACCACTGTCCCCTCCGGCTCCAGCAATACCTGCTGGCTCAGCACGCCGCTCTTGCCATTGAGTTGCAGCATCTGGCTATCGATACGCAGCTTATCCCCCAATACGGCAGGCTTACGATAATTGATATTGATGTTCACCACGATAAACGCGATGTTGTTTTGCGTCATCCAGTGGAAAGCATCCAGATCCTCCAGCCATTCCCAGCGCGCCTCCTCCAGGAATTCCAGATACCGGGCATTATTAACGTGTTGATAGACATCAAGATGATAGCCACGAACTTTGATATAAGTCTGCATAGTGAAACAACCGCTCCTGCTCTGGTGATAGCGAATTAATACCGGCATACCCGTTCAGTATTATCCCTCCTTGCTGGCAGCATGCTTGTACCGCAGGGCTTGGCAAAGAGTTTGCGATGGATGACTGGTATGACCTGTAAAATGTAGCAGAGCAGCGCGGCTGCGAGGGCACTTTGCCACGCAGCCGCGAGCGGGATCACATTTTCAGCCGATCACGATTTCTTTCCACCAGGGAGGGACCGATCCCCGGCACCTCCTGTAGCTGGTCTATTTCACTAAACGGCCCGTTCTGTTCGCGGTAGCGCACTATGGCCTCTGCCTTTTTCAGCCCTACGCCGTTCAACACGGTGGCTAGCGCCTCTGCATCTGCCTGGTTAATACTGACCTTGGCTTCACCTTCGCCTGGCGCTTCAGGGCTGACCTTAGGCGACACCACCGCGGCCTGTGGTTGCCCCTGAGAGGGTTTCTCTGCAGCAATGGCCGAGCTCCCTATCAGGCCAAACAGCGCCGCC
This sequence comes from Serratia sp. NCCP-200, assembly GCF_059697885.1. NCBI lineage: Bacteria > Pseudomonadati > Pseudomonadota > Gammaproteobacteria > Enterobacterales > Yersiniaceae > Serratia > Serratia sp. NCCP-200. The sequence continues at coordinate 224,666 of NZ_BAAKUJ010000008.1, read as the reverse complement.
GCCAAGAGTAGCTGGCGGATAACGGTAAAACGGATAATGGCTTTATTTTCGCTAAGTTGCATGCTGTATCCTCCTTGTGTTTGACAGCAAGGTTACCTTGCCGCAGCGGCGGAAGATCGGCAAATGGCAGAGTTTAAATGTGGAAAAGGCCGCGAAAGCGGCCTTTGAGTATTGCAAGCTGTTGCAAAGAAATGCGGTGCTTATTCCCGTCCACTGTAGGGAGGAATACGGGCGCAGCATGCTGCACCCCCTACAAAACCAGAGAGCGGAGATTACGGCTGTTGCTGCTCAGCGGCACCCATTTTGATCTTGGCTTCTTTGCGCAGGTTAGTCAGCAGGGCATCGAAGGTCACGCTAGCGCTCCCTTTTTCCATGTTGCTGACAAAGGTTTTCATTTCGTCTGCAGGCAGAGTGCCTGGCTTAACGCTATCCAGGGCAATCAACACCACGTTCCCTTGAGCATCCTGTGACATGCCGTAAACCACTTTACCGGCTTCCGGGTGCGGCAGAGCGAATACGGCTTCCACCAGTTGACTGTCTTCCGGGGCACGCGCCATTTTCTGTACGCTGCCGAAGCTCAGACCAGCGGCTTTCATCGCCTCATCGCCTTTACCCTGCTTCAACTCAACCAGCAGTTTCTCACCCTGCAGCTTGGCTTCTTGCAGTGCCTTGTTGTGTTTGACCATCGCGGTTACGCGATCTTTCACTTTGTCGAAAGGTTCAATCCCTTCCGGCTGATGGGCCACAACGCGAACCACGAACGCACGGTCACCGTCAACGGTGATGACGTCAGAGTTGCTGCCTGGTGCGCCATTCTCGCCAATCAGTGAACCATCGAAGATGGCTTGCACAACCGGCTTGAAGTTCAACGCAGCAGGTACCGAGTCACGGGTAAACCATTCGGTGTTAGCCGCCTTGATACCCGCAGCTTCTTCCGCTGAGGCCAGGGACTCGTTATCGCTGGTCGCCGCCTCGCTGACTTTCTGCTGCAGCGCATAGTAGGCATCTACCGCTTTTTCCTGCTTGAGCTGCTTGGCGATAGCATCATGCACTTCGCTCAATGGCTTCACCAGCGCTGGCTTGATATCGTCCAGGCGCACGATCAGGTAACCCACTGAAGACTTCACTACGCCAGACAGTTGGCCTTTCTCGGTGAGGTTTGCCTGTTTCAGTTCGTCTGCCGTGGTGTCTGGTTCCATCCAGTCCATTTCGCCACCGGTACGGCGCGAGATGATGTCGGTAGATTTCTCTTTCGCCAACGCAGCGAAATCGCCACCGTTTTTCAGCTCTTCCAATACCGCTTTGGCATCCGCTTCGGTTTTCAGCTGGATCACGCTGAATTTTTTGCGTTCCGGCTGGCCAAAGCTGCTCTGGTGCCCATCGTAATAGGCGCTGATATCCGCTTCGGTAACGGTCACAGTATCCTTCAATGCCGCGGCATCCAGCGGGATAAAGCTCACTTTCACCTTCTCTGGCGCGATAAAGCTGTTTTTATTCTGCTCGAAGAAGGCCTTCAGCTCTTCGTCGGTGACGGTTTGCTTGGCCATCATGGCATTGAGATCGATCGTCGCCAGACGCACGTCGCGCTCTTGCAGAACCAGGGCAACCATAGACTGTGCTTCGCTTGGTGGGACGATATCGGAACCGCCGAAGCCCTGGATCATCTGCTGGTTGATTAACCGCTGGCGTGTGTATTGCGCATATTGATCTGCGCTAAAGCCCGAACGGGTAATCAGGTCGAGATATTTGGCGTTGTCGAACTTGCCGTCCGTCTGGAAATAGCTTTCTTGACGGATGGCCTCTTTCACCTGATCGTCACTGGCGCTCAGGCCCAGTGTCTTCGCGTACTGGTCCAGCAGCGACTTGTCGATCAGTTGAGACAGCACCTGCTGGCGCATCTGCTGCATGTAGCCTTCGTTGCCAGCCATGGCAGAGAAACGGTCACCCAGTTCCTGCTGCATCCGGCTACGTTCACTCTGGAAAGCCTGTTCCAGCTGGGCGCGTTCGATCACCTGGCCATTTACTTTCGCAGCGTAATCGCCGGCACTTCCCTGATAGCTGACTACTCCAGTCAAAAGAAATGACAAGATAATCAGCCCCAGGATGATTTTTAGCACGACGTGGTTAGCAGCCGCGCGTAAATTGTCCATCATAGTGTGACAACACTCCGCTGTGATGTGGATTAACAACCCTTGTGCAGGCGCGTTCCCTGCGACAAAAATAAAAAAAGCGCATCAACCTGATGCGCCTTATATCTTACCTTACCAATACCGCTGCGTCAGGTGATTGTTTACCGGCGACGCGATGCGATTAAACGCCGTAATCAGTTTACTGCGTCTTTCAGAGCTTTCCCTGCACGGAAAGCCGGAACTTTGGCTGCCGCGATTTTGATCTCTTTACCCGTTTGCGGGTTACGGCCGGTACGAGCTGAACGCTCACGCACGGTGAAAGAACCGAAACCAACCAGAGCCACGTCATCCCCTTCTTTCAAGGAATCGGTAACGGAAGCAATAATGGCGTCCAAAGCACGCCCTGCTGCCGCTTTAGAAATATCAGCACCCGCGGCAATTTTGTCGATCAGTTGTGACTTATTCACTCTATCATCCCCTCTAGAATTCAAAACGTCGCACCGAAAAAATCCCTACGGTTACGACAGCGCTGCTGTTATATCAATCCCGTCGTGCCTTGGCAAGCCACCAAACGGCAGCGAAACGCGAGCCGACAGGGATCTAACTTAGCGGCACAAAAAAATACTGGCAAGTCCGAATTGGCTTGCCAGCATGAGTTTTATCAATGGTTTTTGCTATACGTCACTATTTTACCGCTACCGGCTGTGCGCCGAAGGCCGGATTGACCAGTGCAATGTTCAAAACTTCATCGATTCGCTGTACCGGATGGATCTCCAGATCGGCAATGACGTTGTCCGGGATCTCTTCCAAATCGCGCTTGTTCTCGTAAGGGATCAGCACGGTTTTGATACCGCCACGGTGTGCCGCCAGCAGTTTCTCTTTCAGGCCGCCAATCGGCAACACATGACCACGCAAGGTGATCTCACCGGTCATCGCCACATCGGCGCGCACCGGGTTGCCTGTCAGGCAGGAAACCAGCGCGGTACACATGGCAATACCGGCGCTTGGGCCGTCTTTCGGCGTTGCCCCTTCCGGCACGTGGACATGGATATCACGTTTTTCATAGAAATCGGCGTTGATGCCCAACTTCTCTGCACGTGCACGTACCACGGTCAACGCAGCCTGGATAGACTCCTGCATCACTTCACCCAAAGAACCGGTGTAGGTCAGCTTGCCTTTGCCCGGTACGCAGGCAGTTTCGATGGTCAGCAGATCGCCGCCCACTTCCGTCCACGCCAGCCCGGTGACCTGGCCTACGCGGTTTTCGGTGTCTGCACGGCCGTAATCAACACGCTGAACGCCCAGATAGTCCTTGAGGTTCTCGCCGTTGATCTCGATGTGTTTGAGCTTCTTGTCCATCAGCAGCGACTTGACCGCTTTACGGCACAGCTTGGAAATTTCACGCTCCAGGCTACGCACCCCGGCTTCACGGGTGTAATAGCGGATGATGCCGATAATGGCACTGTCATCTACCGTCAATTCACCTTTCTTCAACGCGTTGCGTTCAAGCTGCTTCGGCAACAGGTGCTGTTTGGCGATGTTCAGCTTTTCGTCTTCGGTGTAGCCAGAAAGACGGATCACTTCCATACGGTCCAGCAGCGGTGCCGGGATGTTCATCGAGTTCGAGGTCGCTACGAACATCACGTCGGACAGATCGTAATCCACTTCCAGATAGTGATCGTTAAACGCCACGTTCTGTTCCGGATCCAGCACTTCCAGCAGGGCTGAAGCCGGATCGCCACGCATGTCGGATGACATCTTGTCGATCTCATCGAGCAGGAACAGCGGGTTTTTCACCCCAACCTTGGCCATTTTCTGGATCAGTTTACCCGGCATGGAGCCGATGTAAGTCCGGCGGTGACCGCGAATCTCTGCTTCGTCACGTACGCCGCCCAGCGCCATACGGACATATTGGCGGCCGGTCGCGCGAGCGATCGACTGCCCCAGCGAGGTTTTACCCACGCCAGGAGGCCCTACCAGACACAGGATTGGCCCTTTGATTTTGCTGACGCGGCTCTGCACTGCAAGATACTCAAGGATGCGGTCTTTGACGCGCTCCAGGCCGTAGTGATCGGTATCAAGCACTTCCTGCGCCTTGAGCAGGTCTTTTTTCACCTTGCTGCGCGCATTCCACGGCACCTGGATCATCCAGTCGATATAGCCACGCACGACGGTCGCTTCCGCAGACATCGGCGACATCATTTTCAGCTTTTGCAGTTCCGCTTCGGTTTTCTCACGCGCTTCTTTCGGCATTTTGGCCGCTTCGATCTTGCGCTTCAACGCCTCGTGTTCATCCGGCGTGTCGTCCATCTCGCCCAGTTCTTTCTGAATCGCCTTCATCTGCTCATTCAGATAGTACTCGCGCTGGCTCTTTTCCATCTGTTTCTTGACGCGGTTACGGATGCGCTTCTCAACCTGTAGCAGGTCAATTTCCGACTCCATCATCGCCATCAGGTACTCAAGACGCTCGGTGATATCGAACATTTCCAGCACCGACTGCTTGTCGCTGAGCTTCAGCGGCATATGCGCAGCGATGGTATCCGCCAGGCGTGCAGCGTCGTCGATGCTGTTCAATGACGTCAGCACCTCCGGTGGAATTTTTTTGTTCAGCTTGATGTAGCCTTCAAACTGATTGATCGCCGTGCGCACCAGGACTTCCTGCTCACGCTCGTCGATAGCCGGTGATTCAAGATATTCAGCCTGGGCAGCGAAGTGTTCGCCGCTGTCGGAAAGCGTGGTAATACGCGCACGCTGTAAACCTTCGACCAGCACCTTGACCGTGCCGTCCGGCAGTTTCAGCATCTGTAAAATCGATGCAACGGTACCGACCGAGAACAGATCGTTAATGCCAGGTTCATCCGTCGAGGCCTCTTTCTGCGCCACCAGCATGATCTTTTTATCGTGATCCATTGCGGCTTCGAGGCACCGAATCGATTTTTCCCGGCCAACAAACAACGGGATCACCATGTGCGGATAAACCACCACGTCGCGCAATGGCAACACGGGGATTTCAATGCGTTCGGAACGCTCAGGGTTCATAGAGCTCTCTCTTAGTTTAATTTCCGCCAGGATTAGGGGGATCTCATGAGACGCCAGCATCAAACGTTTCACAAAATCTGGATTATGAGTATATGGGGATGAATCTCTGACATTCAACGGTAACAATGTAGAGAAAAAGAAAAGGGGGATAAAATCCCCCTTTTACGATTAACTTTCTGGTTTGACTGGCTAATTATTCGCCAGAAGCCTGCGCTTCCGGCTTGCCGTAAATCAATAACGGCTTGGATTGGCCAGCGATCACCGATTCGTCGATCACCACTTTATCTACGCTTTCAAGCGACGGCAGATCGTACATGGTGTCCAGCAGCGCGCCTTCGACAATCGAACGCAGACCACGGGCACCCGTCTTACGCGTCATGGCCTTCTTGGCGATGGCGTTCAGCGCTTCCTCACGGAATTCCAGATCGACCCCTTCAAGATTGAACAACGCCTGATACTGCTTAGTCAGGGCGTTTTTCGGCTCTTTCAGGATCTGGATCAGTGCCTCTTCGCTCAGTTCGCTGAGGGTGGCAACCACCGGCAGACGACCGATGAATTCCGGGATCAGGCCAAATTTGATCAAGTCTTCCGGCTCTGCCTGCAACAGCAGTTCGCCTTCGGTGGCTTTTTCAGATTCACCCTTCACCGTGGCACCAAAACCGATACCGGAACCGGTGTTAACACGCTGGCCAATCACCTTATCCAGGCCGGCAAACGCACCGCCACAGATAAACAGGATCTTGGAGGTGTCCACCTGCAGGAACTCCTGCTGCGGATGTTTACGTCCACCCTGTGGTGGGACCGCCGCGATCGTGCCTTCGATCAGCTTCAGCAGCGCCTGCTGCACGCCTTCGCCCGAAACGTCACGGGTGATGGACGGGTTGTCTGACTTACGTGAAATCTTGTCAATTTCATCGATATAAACGATGCCGCGTTGGGCTTTCTGCACGTCGTAGTCGCATTTCTGCAACAGTTTCTGGATGATGTTTTCCACGTCCTCACCCACGTAACCGGCTTCGGTCAACGTCGTGGCATCGGCCATGGTGAAAGGCACATCCAGGAAACGTGCCAGCGTTTCTGCCAGCAAGGTTTTGCCGCTACCGGTTGGGCCGATCAGCAAAATATTGCTTTTGCCCAGTTCGATGCCATTGCTGGTATCGCCGTTACGCAGGCGTTTGTAGTGGTTATAGACCGCCACCGCCAGCACTTTTTTCGCCTGTTCCTGGCCGATAACATAATCGTCCAGGTGGTGACGAATTTCGTGCGGTGTCGGCAATGAATTACGCTCGCGATGCGGCGCAACCTCTTTAATCTCTTCGCGAATAATGTCGTTACACAGATCAACACATTCATCGCAGATATACACTGACGGACCGGCAATCAGCTTACGCACTTCATGCTGGCTTTTGCCGCAGAAAGAGCAGTACAGCAACTTTCCTGAACCGTCTTTGCGCTTATCTGTCATGAGTCAAACCTCTTCTTTTGTCTTTGTCCCGCACCATTACGCGGCGACAATGCGCCCAAACTTTATACCGGGAACGCCGATAACGCTGTTTAAAGCGAGCCAGGCCCGCTCTGAATACTATAGCCTATCGGCCCGCAAGCCGCGCGCTACCCATAACCCTTCAGGCGGCTGGTACGCTCTACAGCTTGCGGCCCTTTGGGTATAGTTTTAGCTGCGGTGCGTCAGAATGCTGTCGACCAGACCGTATTCTACCGATTCTTCCGCCGTCATGAAGCGGTCACGTTCGGTATCACGTTCGATCTGCTCCAGCGATTGGCCGGTATGCTGTGCCATCAGCTCATTCATGCGAGCCTTCACCTTCAGGATCTCACGCGCATGGATTTCAATATCCGTTGCCTGGCCCTGGTAGCCGCCCAGCGGCTGGTGGATCATCACTCTGGAGTTTGGCAGGCAGAAACGCTTACCCTTGGTGCCTGCAGTCAGCAAGAACGACCCCATGGAACACGCCTGCCCCATACAGATGGTGCTGACGTCCGGTTTGATAAACTGCATGGTGTCATAGATTGACATACCCGCCGTGATCACGCCGCCCGGTGAGTTGATATACAGGAAAATATCTTTTTCTGGGCTTTCTGCCTCGAGGAACAACATCTGCGCCACGATCAGATTAGCCATATGATCTTCAACCTGGCCGGTCAGGAAGATAATGCGCTCTTTCAGCAGGCGGGAATAAATATCGTAAGAACGCTCCCCGCGCGAAGTCTGCTCTACCACCATCGGCACCAGTGCCATGTTAGGTGCAAATTGGTCTCGTTCGCCACTGTATGACATTACCGTCTCCTAATAGAAATTGCCTTGGCGCCATTGTCTGTCGATTCTACTTGAGAACGGCCATCATGACTACGTTCAAGCCATCGACAGGCTCCACACTGATTTGACGGCGCTATCATTCCGCCAGGCGGATAAAGCGGCCCATACTGTTGTAGGAATTGGGGGGTCACAGAGCGAATTTCAAGCCCGGTGAACAATTTCACCAACATCCCTGTGTGGCAGGCAAGGTCACAACCACTGGCCTTCCGCTACCGCCACTCATCCTCGTCCCAATAAATATAGTGCATATTGCCACAGTTAAGCCGAGATTAATCAGTCACGTGGCAAAAGAAAAGCCCGTAACCAAAGTTACGGGCCTTGTAAGGAACTCCCTGCTACGGCAATGGACCTGCCATCAGGCCGTTCCTGGCATCAACCAGCATTAAGCTTGTTGAGTCTGGTTCATCAGCTCGCTGAAGGTAGTGGCTTTTTCGGTCACTTTCGCTTTAGCCAGCAGGGCTTCTACCGCTTGTTCTTCCAGAGCAACGTTACGCATGTTGTTCATCAGCTCTTTGTTTTTGCTGTAGAACTCAACAACTTCGCTCGGATCTTCGTAGGCGGAAGCCATTTCTTCGATCAGGGTCTTAACGCGCTCTTCATCGGCTTTCAGATCGTTGGTGCTGATCACTTCGCCCAACAGCAGGCCGACCACAACGCGACGTTTGGCTTGCTCTTCGAACAGTTCGCGTGGCAGTTCCAACGCTTGCTTCTCGTTGCCACCAAAACGCTGTGCAGCCTGACGACGCAGAACGTCGACTTCGCCGTCGATCAGTGCCGCTGGCACGTCGATTTCGTTAGCGTTGACCAGACCGTCGATAGCCTGAGTCTTGATGCGGTTACGCACGGCGCCTTTCAGTTCGCGCTCCATGTTTTTACGCACTTCGGTACGCAGACCGGCGAGAGAACCATCAGCCACGCCGAAACGCTTGATGAACTCTTCAGTCAGTTCTGGCAGCTCGCGCTGTTCAACTTTCTTCAGCACGATAGCGAACTTGGCCGCTTTCCCTTTCAGGTTTTCAGCGTGGTAATCTTCTGGGAAGTTGACGTCGATGGTGAACTCTTCACCGGCTTTATGACCCACCAGACCTTCTTCGAAGCCTGGGATCATGCGGCCCTGGCCCATGGCCAGAACGAAATCGGCAGCTTTACCGCCTTCAAACTCTTCACCATCGATAGAGCCGGTGAAGTCAACGGTCACGCGGTCTTCAGCAGTGGCTGCGCCGTCGGTGTCTTTCCAGGTCGCTTGCTGCTTACGCAGAGTTTCCAGCATGGTATCAACATCGGCGTCGTTAACTTCAACTACAGGTTTTTCAACCTCGATGCTTTCCAGGCCTTTCAGCTCAACTTCTGGATAGACTTCGAATTCCACGGTGAAAGCGAAATCTTCGCCTTCTTTATACTCGCCCGGTACGTAGTTTGGTGCACCGGCCGGGTTGATTTTCTCTTTGATGATCGCGTCAACAAAGTTGCGCTGCATCAGATCGCCCAGCACGTCCTGACGGACGGAGGCGCCATAACGCTGTTCGACGATGTTCATTGGCACTTTGCCTTTACGGAAACCGTCGATACGTACGCTTTTAGCTGCGTTGATCAGCTCTTTCTTTACTGCCTGATTGATAACATCAGCGGGTACAGTAATAGAGAGACGGCGCCCAAGGCCTTGAGTGGTTTCTACTGAAACTTGCATCTTGTTACCTCAAAAAAATCACAGTGCTCGGTCAACTCCGTTCCAAGAACCAGGACGGCTACATTAAAAACCGAGTTCCCTGATGTCGAGAGCGTTCCGAAACCATTCCGGAAAAAATAGACGCGACATTATAGCGGCGCAAGCGTAGCTAGTCGAGGATGGCAAGGCAGCACTGGCGCGTTAAAAATCACACTTTTGCCGATTTTTCGCCCAAACACCTTGATGCCATGGCCATCAGAGCTGCAAACGCCTTCGGCTTTGTCGTCGTCAAAAACAGCAACGGCCCGCAGGCCGTTGCAAAATTCGTCAGTAGTAATACCTTAAATACGGGTAAAAGTTCCACTGATACCGTAAATTTTAGGTATTAAGCCAGTGTGCCCGCCCCACGACAAGGAGGTGAAGCCGGAACGGTATCCTGCAGCCCTTCCCACTCTTTCAAGGTATAGGTATGCAACGCCAGCGCGTGTACGCCGTTTTCCAGTTCCTCCGCCAACACGCCATAAATGGAGCGATGCCGGGTCAGGAAACGTTCGCCGACAAAGCGGTCGCTCACCAATACCACTTTGAAATGACTTTCGGATCCAGCGGGAACGTTATGCCGATAGCTCTCATCAGTCACTTCCAGATACGCGGGTTCAAACGCCGCCCTTAACTTTGCTTCTATTTGCTCGCGGATCATAGGATCTCCTTACAACACCGGCAGGCTACCAGGTTCTACTTTAATATTAGTCGGTTTTGCCCCCGCCAGAACATGGCTATCGTAAATCCCACCGCTCTTTGCTGTAAAAAACATCAATAAAAGCGGTTCAGTTGAGGTTTATCCGATTGAGCCGCTCTAAAAAGCCTGTTTTTATCCTGGTTGAGGAAAAATTTACGTCACGGCCACCTTCAACACTTCCCCCCGTTGTTGGCAATGCTATGATGGCGGCAATTTATCGTTGACTCTAGCGCTTTGATTATCAAGCACCCACAACCCTGCCCGCGGGCTTGAACAGCACCGGGTATAAAACCACGATTGATGAGACAGTCATAATGTTAAAAAAACTTTGTCTTCCGCTGCTGGCTGCACTGCTGTTGGCTGGCTGTGCTACCAGCACCAATACCCTGAACGTAACCCCGAAGATCGTGTTGCCACAGCAGGACCCAACCCTGCAAGGGATCACCATCAGCATTAACGGTGCCGATCAACGCCCAGACCAGGCGCTGGCCAAAGTGAACCGTGACGGCCAACTGATCACCCTGACCCCATCGCGCGATCTGCGTTTCCTGCTTCAAGAAGTGCTGGAAAAGCAAATGGGCGCGCGTGGCTATATGATTGGGCCATCAGGTGCAGTTGATTTGCAGATCGTGGTGAATACGCTGTTTGCCGACGTTTCCCAAGGCAACCTGCGCTACAACATCACCACCAAAGCGGATATTTCAATCATCGCGCAGGCGAAAAACGGCAACAAGCAGGTGAAGAACTACCGTTCTACCTATAACGTGCAGGGTGCCTTCACCGCCAGCAATGAAAAAATCACCGATGCGGTCAACACCGTGCTGGGTGACGTCATCGCCGATATGGCTCAAGACACCAGCGTCAACGACTTTATCAAGCAAAACGCACGTTAATCAGGCAATGCCTCGCGCTGCTCGGTTTACAGGGCAGCGCAGATCGGGATCTCATGTCGAAACAGTATCTGAATATTTTTACCCAGCGTAATTCCGTCATCCTGTTGGTGTTGGGCTTTGCCTCGGGGCTGCCGCTGGCATTGACCTCCGGCACGCTGCAAGCCTGGATGACCGTCGAAGGCCTAGATCTGAAAACCATTGGTATCTTCTCACTGGTAGGCCAGGCCTACGTATTCAAGTTCCTCTGGTCACCGTTTATGGATCGCTACACTCCCCCGTTCCTTGGGCGGCGGCGTGGCTGGCTGTTGATCAGCCAGTTGCTGCTGGTAGTGGCCATCGTGGCGATGGGGTTTATGAATCCGTCACAGCACCTGTGGTGGCTGGCCACGCTGGCGGTGGTGGTGGCATTCTGTTCTGCCTCACAGGATATTGTTTTTGATGCCTACAAAACCGATCTGCTGGCGGCCGAAGAACGCGGTGCCGGGGCCGCAGTGTCGGTACTGGGTTATCGCCTGGCGATGCTGGTTTCTGGCGGGCTGGCCCTGTGGCTGGCCGATCGCTATTTCGGCTGGCAGGCGACTTATTGGTTAATGGCCGGGCTGATGCTAATTGGCGTAGCCGCTACGTTGATGGCACCAGAACCGGACGACAGCATTCCTGCACCGCGCACCCTCGAGATGGCGGTAGTCGCTCCGCTGCGTGACTTCTTCGCCCGTAACAATGCCTGGCTGATCCTGTTGCTGATCGTGATGTATAAGATGGGTGACGCCTTTGCCGGGAGTTTGAGTACCACCTTTCTGATCCGCGGCGTCGGCTTCGATGCTGGCGAGGTCGGCCTGGTGAACAAAACGCTCGGTCTGTTTGCCACCATCGTCGGGGCCCTGTTCGGCGGCGTCTTGATGCAGCGTCTCAGCCTGTTCCGCGCGCTGATGCTGTTCGGCATTTTGCAGGCGGTATCCAACATCGGTTACTGGCTGTTGGCAATCACCGCTAAAAACATCCTGACGATGGGCAGCGCTATTTTCCTGGAAAACCTGTGTGGCGGTATGGGCACGGCAGCCTTTGTCGCCCTGCTGATGACCCTGTGCAACAAATCCTTCTCCGCCACCCAGTTTGCCCTGCTCTCGGCGCTCTCCGCCGTTGGCCGTGTTTACGTCGGGCCGATTGCCGGTTGGTTCGTGACCGCCCATGGCTGGCCACTGTTTTATCTGTTCTCCATCGCAGCTGCGGTTCCAGGCCTGTTGCTGCTGTTAATCTGCCGCCAGACATTGGAGTACACGCAACGTACCGACAACTTCATGCCACGCACTGAGTTTCGTGCCGCCTACCGCTGGGCATTGCGTCTGTTGGGCATCGGCTGCTCGCTGCTAGGCGTATGGCTGCTGTTGCTGATTGCCAACGCGCTGAATTGGACCAACTGGCCCGACCTCGCCGTGCAGCTCCTGCAAACCGGTGCCATGCTGAGCCTGGTGGGGATTATCATGGGCAGCCTGTTGGACTACCTGGCGTTGCGCCGAACGCAATTAGCGTGATTTTTTTGTTGGCCGATAAAATTCGGCCAACAAAAAAGCATCAGAAAAACGAATTTATTTCGTTAAAAATTTAATATTTTCGCCAAAGCTATTTTTTTACCCGAGTAAAACGCTCGGAAATAGATTTTAATTCACCTCAACAAAACAAAAATTTTACATTAAATAAACCTTTTTGCGCCTATTCAAACAGCGCCACCGCTGACGCCATATCCTGACATACCCTTGGTTTTCCATGACATAGCATCCCCCCGGAACGATTCAGCTCGCCAACACGTTGTTGCCATTAGTAAATTGTCACCTTACGTTACATGTGTGACCCCCTTAACAGAAAGTGTCAACAAGCCGCTGACACTCTCTTAAGTATGTTTACAGTACTGCAACCTTCCCGTAAAATGCCCGCACACATGAAACGACAATATAGAGCCTTGGTAATTGGGGTCGTTAGATGAGACTTAAGAAATACAATAAAAGTATTGGGATGTTATCCTTAATTGTTGCCACCGTTCTGCTAAGCGGTTGCGATATGGTGTTGATGGATCCCAAAGGAGCAATAGGTGTTGAGCAACGAAGACTGATCCTCACGGCAATCGGCTTGATGCTGATCGTTGTGGTGCCAGTGATCTTCATGGCATTTGCCTTTGCCTGGAAGTATCGTGCTTCCAACAAGAGCGCCAAGTACAGTCCGAATTGGTCACACTCCAACAAGATTGAAGCGGTCGTCTGGACCATTCCAATCATTATCATCGCCATCCTTGGCACCATAACCTGGAAAACAACCCACGCGCTGGATCCATTCAAGCCGATTGTCGCCGACAAAAAGCCAATGACCATCGAAGTGGTATCGTTAGACTGGAAATGGCTGTTCATCTACCCAGAGCAGGGTATCGCGACCGTTAATGAGCTGGCTTTCCCGAAAGATGTTCCCGTCGAATTCAAAGTCACCTCTAACTCGGTAATGAACTCGTTCTTTATTCCTCAGTTAGGTGGGCAGATTTATGCGATGGCCGGGATGCAGACCAAACTGCACCTGATCGGCAACGAGTCTGGGCAGTATAAAGGCATTTCCAGTGGTTACAGCGGTGCGGGTTTCTCCGGCATGAAATTTACTGCGATTGTTACTCCGACCGAAGGCGACTTCGATCAATGGGTTAACAAAGTGAAGGGGTCTCCTAATACCCTTGACACCACCAGCGACTTTAACAAACTGGCCGAGCCGAGTGAAAACAACCCGGTTGAGTACTTCTCCAGTGTCAAACCGAATTTGTTCAAAGAGACTATTGCCAAATTCATGGGTGATATGCACATGCACAAGGGCGCAGAAGCTTCGGCGCACCAGGGCATGGACATGAGCCAGGGTATGGACATGGGTGAACATGCTCACGCCGGAGCCGAGGAATAAACAGATGTTGGGAAAATTAACACTTGATGCGGTTCCGATTCATGAACCTATTGTCATGGTCACCGTTGCTGCCATTATCGTTGGTGGCTTGGCGCTGCTGGCGCTGATCACCTATCTCGGCAAATGGAAGTGGCTGTGGAGCGAATGGCTGACTTCTGTCGACCATAAAAAAATCGGTATCATGTACATCATCGTGGCTATGGTTATGCTGCTACGTGGTTTTGCTGATGCCATCATGATGCGTAGTCAGCAGGCGCTTGCGTCTGCCGGTGAGGCCGGATTCCTGCCGCCGCACCACTACGATCAGATCTTTACCGCGCACGGCGTCATCATGATCTTCTTTATGGCGATGCCTTTCGTGGTAGGTCTGATGAACGTGGTGGTGCCGTTGCAAATCGGTGCGCGCGACGTTGCCTTCCCGTTCCTGAACTCCCTGAGCTTCTGGTTCTTCGTGGTCGGCGTGGTCTTGATCAACATCTCTCTGGGTGTCGGTGAATTCGCACAAACCGGTTGGTTGGCCTATCCACCGTTGTCGGGTAAGGAATACAGCCCTGGCGTCGGGGTTGATTACTGGATCTGGAGTCTGCAGATTTCCGGTCTGGGTACCCTGTTGACCGGTGTGAACTTCTTCGCCACCATCCTGAAGATGCGTGCCCCTGGCATGCCGATGATGAAGATGCCTGTATTCACCTGGGCAGCACTGTGTACCAACGTGCTGATCATTGTCTCCTTCCCAATTCTGACCGTCACCATCGCGTTGCTGACCCTGGATCGCTATCTGGGTACCCATTTCTTTACCAATGATATGGGCGGCAACATGATGATGTACATCAACCTGATTTGGGCCTGGGGTCACCCAGAGGTGTATATCCTGGTCCTGCCAGTGTTCGGTGTGTTCTCTGAAGTCACCGCCACCTTCTCGAAGAAGCGCCTGTTCGGCTATACCTCACTGGTATGGGCAACCATTGCGATCACCGTCCTGTCGTTTATCGTTTGGCTGCACCACTTCTTTACCATGGGGTCCGGTGCCAACGTTAACGCCTTCTTCGGTATTGCCACGATGATCATTTCCATCCCGACCGGGGTGAAAATCTTCAACTGGTTGTTCACCATGTATCAGGGCCGTATTCAGTTCACTTCGCCAATGCTATGGACCGTGGGCTTCATCATCACCTTCTCCATCGGTGGGATGACCGGCGTACTGCTGGCGGTACCGGGTGCCAACTTCGTGCTGCATAACAGCCTGTTCCTGATTGCCCACTTCCATAACGTCATTATCGGTGGTGTGGTGTTCGGTTGCTTCGCAGGCCTGACCTACTGGTTCCCTAAATCCTTTGGCTTCCGTCTGAATGAGACCTGGGGTATCCGCGCATTCTGGTTCTGGATCATCGGTTTCTTCGTCGCCTTTATGCCGCTGTACGTATTGGGCTTTATGGGGATGACCCGTCGTATCAGTCAGAATATCGACCCTGAGTTCCACACGTTGCTGCTGGTTGCGGCTGGCGGTGCAGCGCTGATTGCCTGCGGTATCCTGTGCCAAGTGATCCAGGTTTACGTCAGTATCCGCGACCGCGAGCAGAATCGCGATCTGACCGGTGACCCGTGGGGTGCACGTACGCTGGAGTGGTCAACATCTTCACCACCTCCGTTCTATAACTTTGCCGTAGTGCCAGAAATTCACGATCGTGATGCGTTCTGGGACATGAAAGAAAAAGGTGAAGCCTATAAGAAACCAGCGAAATACGAGCCGATTCATATGCCGAAGAATACCGGCGCCGGTGTGATTATTGCTGGCTTCAGCTTGGTATTTGGTTTCGCGATGATCTGGGATATCTGGTGGATGGCGATTGCTGGCTTCGTCGGCATGATCGTGACCTGGATCGTCAAGAGCTTCGATGAAGATGTTGATTACTATGTGCCGGTTGATGAGATCGAGCGCATTGAAAACCAACACTATGAACAAATCAGCAAAGCAGGCGTGAAACATGTCAACTGATACTCTGACCAACCATAGCGCAGCCCATGCCGAGCATGGGCACCACGACGCAGGAGAAACCAAGGTCTTCGGATTCTGGGTTTACCTGATGAGCGACTGTATTTTGTTTGCGAGCTTGTTCGCAACCTATGCAGTACTGGTGAACGGGACCGCTGGCGGTCCCACTGGGAAAGATATCTTCGACCTGAATTTTGTACTGGTTGAAACTTTCCTCCTGCTGTTCAGCTCCATCACCTACGGTATGGCGATGATCGGCATGAACAAGGGCAAGGTAAGCAGCGTTAACACCTGGCTGTTCCTGACCTTCCTGTTTGGCCTCGGCTTCGTGGCGATGGAGATCTATGAATTCCATCACCTGATCGCCGAAGGTTACGGCCCAGACCGCAGTGCGTTCCTCTCCAGCTTCTTTGCGCTGGTGGGGACTCACGGTCTGCACGTAACCACCGGCCTGATCTGGATCATCATCATGATGATTCAGGTGAGCAAGCGTGGCCTGAACCCAACCAATAAAACCCGTCTGATGTGTCTGAGCCTGTTCTGGCACTTCCTGGACGTGGTCTGGATCTGCGTATTTACCGTTGTCTACCTGCTGGGGGTAATGTAAATGAGCCATTCATCCCATGATACCTCTCACGGCGGCGCAAGCCACGGTAGCGTGAAGTCATATCTGACCGGCTTTATCCTGTCGGTCATCCTGACGGTAATTCCATTTGCGATGGTGATGAGCGGCAGCGCCTCTCACTCCACCATCCTGGCGGTCGTGGTCGGCATGGCGGTTATCCAGGTGATCGTTCACCTGGTTTACTTCCTGCATATGAACACCTCATCGGAAGAGCGCTGGAACCTGGTGGCATTGCTGTTCACCGTTATGATCATCGGTATCGTTGTTGTGGGTTCACTCTGGATTATGTACAACCTCAACATCAACATGATGGTCGATTAAGAGCAGAGCTGGACGTGATGATTAAGCAATACCTGCAAGTAACTAAACCAGGAATTATTTTCGGTAATTTAATTTCTGTCGTCGGGGGATTCCTGCTCGCTTCCAAAGGGAGCATCGACTATCCCCTGTTTCTCGCCACCCTGTTAGGGGTCTCGTTGGTGGTTGCCTCGGGCTGTGTATTTAACAACTACATTGACCGCGACATCGACAAGAAAATGGAGAGAACGAAGAACCGGGTGCTGGTAAAAGGCCTGATCGCGCCGAGTGTGAGCCTGGTTTACGCTACCTTGCTGGGTATTGCTGGTTTTGCACTGCTGTATATCGCAGCCAACCCGCTGGCCATGTGGCTGGCGGTGATGGGCTTTGTGGTTTATGTCGGCATTTACAGCCTGTACATGAAACGCCACTCGGTATATGGCACGCTGATCGGCAGCCTGTCTGGAGCTGCGCCACCGGTTATTGGCTACTGCGCGGTCACTAACGAGTTTGATGCTGGTGCGTTGATCCTGCTGGCTATCTTTAGCCTGTGGCAGATGCCGCATTCCTATGCGATTGCCATCTTCCGCTTCAAAGATTACCAGGCAGCCAATATCCCGGTGCTGCCGGTGGTGAAAGGCATCTCTGTTGCCAAAAACCACATTACGCTCTACATCCTGGCGTTTATGATCGCCACGCTGATGCTGACCCTGGGCGGTTATGCCGGCTACAAATACCTGATCGTCGCAGCTGCGGTGAGCGTGTGGTGGCTGGGCATGGCGTTACGCGGCTACAAAGCGGAAAATGACAGCGTCTGGGCGCGCAAACTGTTTGTGTTCTCAATCGTGGCCATTACTTCACTTAGCGTAATGATGTCGATCGATTTCAGTGCCAGTGCTACACCAGAAACCCTGTTAACCTACGCTTGGTAAACAGCGGATGTCTGCGAATGGGCCGCTTAGCGGCCCATTTTATTTGTTTCAGAGAAAAGCACGCCAACTGTAATATCTGTTAAACAACATTCGATTTACCCCCCCTGCCCTTCGCACTAGAATGACGCAACTTTGCCGAGGCTATTCCAACAGGCTAAGTCCCCCCTACTTAGCCCGTTGGAATAGGCTTTACTGAGGTCAAGATGAACGACAATATAATGACGCCCCAAGAACGCCGTGCGACCTGGGGCTTGGGAACCGTATTCTCACTGCGCATGCTTGGCATGTTTATGGTGTTACCGGTACTGACCACCTATGGGATGGCGCTGCACGGTGCCAGTGAGGCCCTGATCGGCCTGGCTATCGGTATTTATGGCCTGGCGCAGGCGGTATTCCAGATCCCCTTCGGCCTGATTTCCGACCGCGTTGGCCGTAAGCCACTGATCGTCGGCGGGCTGCTGATCTTCGCCCTTGGCAGCGTGATCGCGGCCTTAAGCGACTCCATTTGGGGCATCATTCTTGGCCGTGCATTGCAGGGTTCCGGGGCGATAGCTGCTGCAGTGATGGCGCTGCTGTCGGATTTGACCCGCGAACAGAACCGCACCAAGGCGATGGCGTTTATCGGCATCAGCTTCGGTATCACTTTTGCTATCGCCATGGTGGTGGGCCCGATAGTGACCCATGCTTTCGGTTTGCATGCGCTGTTCTGGATGATTGCCGTGCTGTCACTAGCTGGTATCGCGATTACCTTGCTGGTCGTCCCTTCAGCCGACGAACACGTGCTGAACCGGGAATCGAGCATCGTGCGGGGCAGTTTTAGCAAGGTGCTGAACAATTCGCGGCTGTTGAAACTCAACTTTGGCATCCTGTGCCTGCATGTCCTGCTGATGTCCAGCTTCGTTGCCTTACCGTTGGCGATGGAAAAAGCTGGGCTGGCCGCTGCGGACCACTGGAAAGTCTATCTGGTCACCATGCTGGTTTCCTTCATTGCCGTAGTGCCGTTTATCATCTATGCGGAAAAATACCGCCGTATGAAGCAGGTCTTTATGGGCTGCGTGGCGGTACTGTTTTGCGCCGAGGTGGTGCTGTGGTTTTCTGGCCAGCATCTATGGGGCATCATTGCCGGGGTGCAGCTGTTCTTTATGGCGTTTAACGTCATGGAAGCCATCCTGCCTTCGCTGATCAGCAAAGAGTCCCCGGCGGGTTATAAAGGCACGGCGATGGGGGTTTACTCCACCAGCCAGTTTATTGGCGTGGCCATCGGCGGCAGCGTGGGCGGCTGGTTATATGGTTTTCAGGGAGCAGGGTTGGTCTTTATCGCCGGTGCGGTACTAGCCGCCGTCTGGTTTGTGGTCAGCAGCACCATGAAAGAGCCGCCTTACGTCAGCAGCCTGCGTATCACGTTGTCTGAACTGGCGGTAAAAGATTCGGCGTTACAAAGCCGTTTGCTGGCTCAGCCGGGGGTAGCGGAAGCGGTCGTAGTTCCCGAGGAACGCAGCGCTTACGTGAAGGTAGATACCAAACAGACCAATCGCGGTCAGTTGGAAGCCCTAATCGCAGCGCTTTAAAACAATAGGGCCGGTTTATCGGCCCTGCACAACTTAATCGCGGAAGTTTTTAAACTGGAACGGCTGCCCCAGATCGGCACCACGGATCAGCGCCATCACGCTTTGCAGATCGTCGCGTGCCTTACCGGTAACGCGGATTTCATCACCCTGGATCTGCGCCTGTACCTTCAGCTTGCTGTCTTTGATCAGCTTGACGATCTTCTTCGCCATTGAGCTTTCGATCCCCTGCTTGAGCTTGGCATCCACGCTGTAGGTTTTGCCACTGTGGGTCAGCTCTTCCGGAATTTCCAGCGCGCCGCCTTCAATGCTGCGTTTCATCAGTTTTTCGCGCAGGATATCCAGCAGTTGCTGCACCTGGAAGTCAGACTCGCTGGCGACCTTAATGCTTTCGTCTTTCTCGTTCAGCTCAAAGCTGGCCGGTACGTTACGGAAATCCCAACGGGTGCTGAGATCGCGGGTAGCGTTATCAACGGCGTTGCGAACTTCCTGCATATCAATTTCGGAAACGATGTCGAAAGATGGCATACTTCTCTTCCTCCTGAATGGGTGCTGTATGATTTCGTTGCCGTGCATGATACCCGCTTTGCGGTTTCAGGCAAAATTCAGATATACGCCTGAACAAGACGTTCAACAACAGAAAAGCCTATAATCAAAAGGATGCATCAGTGGTCTTTCCGAAAACCAGGGAGATGAAATGAAAATAACCATTCTTGGTTGCGGCGCGCTCGGACAACTGTGGCTAGCCAAACTCTATCAGCAGGGCCACGATGTACAGGGATGGTTACGGGTGCCCCAGCCATTTTGTGCGGTCAACGTCATTGAACCCGACGGCACCTCGTTTAACCGTAATTTACCCACCAACGATCCTGAACACCTGCGGCAAAGTGAGTTGCTGCTGGTCACGCTGAAAGCCTGGCAGGTTTCCAGCGCGGTGACGGCATTGCTGCCCAAATTAAACCCTCGCTGTGCCATTTTGCTGCTGCATAACGGCATAGGGACTCAAGAGGAATTGCCACCGCACAGCCAGCCAGTGCTTCAGGGAATTACCACCCATGCCGCACGCCACGATGGTAACACCATTGTGCACGTCGCCAACGGCACCACCCATATCGGCCCAACGACCCAGCAAGCCACCCATCTCAGCCATCTGGCAGAGATCCTGCACCAGGCTCTGCCCGACGTTGCCTGGCATAACAATATTGCTTCGGCCAGTTGGCGCAAGCTGGCGGTCAACTGCGTCATTAACCCGCTAACCGTGCTGTATGACTGCCGTAATGGCGATCTGCAACGCTATCCTGAGCAGATAGAGCTTATCTGCCGTGAAGTGGCTAGCGTGATGGAGATGGAAGGTCACCACACCTCGTGCGAAAGCCTGGTGTTCTATGTGATGCAGGTGATCCAGTCAACGGCGGACAACATATCCTCAATGCTCCAGGATATCCGTTCTCAAAGGCACACCGAGATCGACTACATTACCGGCTATTTGCTGCGTCGCGGACGCAGCCACGGCATTCCGCTGCCAGAAAATACCCGGCTGTTTGAAATCATTAAACGCAAGGAAAATAGCTATGAGCGCATCGGTATTGGTCTGCCTGGCACCTGGTAGTGAAGAAACCGAGGCCGTAACCACCATCGACCTGCTGGTTCGCGCCGGTGTCAAAGTAACGACCGCCAGCGTTGCCAGTGACGGTGGCCTGACCATCGTCTGCTCACGCGGCGTCAAGTTGCTGGCAGATGCCCCCCTGGTGGCAATTGTTGATGACCACTTTGACGCCATCGTCTTACCTGGCGGTATCAAGGGGGCAGAGTGTTTTCGCGATAGCCCGTTGCTGGTGGAAAAAGTTCGCCAGATGCATCTGCAAGGCAATATTGTCGCCGCCATCTGTGCGGCACCGGCCTTGGTATTGCAGCATCACCAACTGTTCCCGATCGGCAATATGACCGGCTTCCCTGGCCTGAAAGAGCAAATCCCGGAAGATCAGTGGATGGAAAGACGCGTCGTGTTCGACCCACGCGTCAACCTGCTCACCAGTCAAGGGCCAGGCACCTCGATGGAGTTTGCCCTGAAACTGATCGATTTGCTGTTGGGTAAGGCCAAAGCGGCTGAGATAGCGGCACAGCTGGTACTGATCCCCGGCATGTACGACTTCCGCGATTGAAGCAAGATTGGCAGGCCGGCTGGCCTGCCAAGCCAATGGCTTATTCGCTGATGGTAAAGGTCAGCGTTGAAAGCAACACGGATTCATCACATTTCGCCTTATCCACATAAGGCAGTTTATGTTCGGTTTCAACGACCCAATATCCCGCCTTCAGCGGGTAAACATTGACTTTGCCCTTGCCGTCCGTCTGATTCAAAAAGGCTTTGGCATGACTATGCGTATGCCCGTGGTGCTCGTGTTGGTCGCCAAAACCGGCAAACGTCGCCGTCACATCGGCATTCTTTAGCGGTTTCCCGTCATACAATACCTGTATTGGCAACGGCTGCCCTGGCTTGATAGTCGCCGGGTTGGCTAAAGGGATAATCTCTAGCTGCAACCCCTGCGGCTGGCTAATGACTGCGGTCTCTGTCGCCCCATCGATGTTCACAATGGTTTTGCCAAACATGGAAGCCCGCTCGCAATAAAGCGCGTCTGGCATTTCCGTCCTGCTCTGCTGTTGCCATCCCGATTTATTTTTCGACCAATAGGTGGGTTTATAGATAGCGATAGCGGCATAGCTGCCCTTGGCTAACGGTTTTTCCGTCACGAACTGGTAATTCTCTTTACCAGGCTTCAGCATCAGATCCCCATCCTTCCCGATCAGCTGTGCCGGTGCGAAAATGTGCAGGCGATCTTCAGGGATCGCTTCTGCGGAAGGGAACTCATCTCCATAACCAAGCTCTATCGTGCTCTGCCCGCCCGCAGCGGGTAACGCATTAACCCATAACGAATGGGCCTGCGAATGGCTGACAAACCAAAAAGGCAGTATCGCCACCAACTTTTTTAACTGCATTAACCTGCTCCTTTCCCAATAAAAAAGTATGTTATAACATAACAATTAATAAACCAAAGTAAGCTACTATGTCAAAGTTATTCAAGGGGAAAGAGAAAAAAAGAGGAGCAAGCAGAGGAAGTGGTCAAGGATAGCAACACCAGAGAAACGGCATTGCTACCCTGCAACGCAGATTACGGGCGGTAGACTTTAACGTTAGCGTAGCCCTGCTCCAGCAGGTACAGCGCTTGCAAACGGCTCATTACGCCGCGCTCACAGTACAGCAAATAGGTTTTGCTCTGATCGAGATCGGCAAACTGCGTACCTAACTTGTAGAACGGCAGCAGTTTGACTTCCACCTGCGCCAGTTGCAGCGGCTTCTCTTCCTGCTCGTCCACAGAGCGGATATCCAGGATCACTTCGTCAGCGCTGAATTCAGCCACGGTTTCTACTTCGACGACCTGCTGACTGGTTTCTTCTGCGATAGTGCGGATATCGACGTTACGCGCTTCGCGCACCACGCGATTGAGGATCTCGAAGTCAAAGTGCCCTTCTTCCTCTTCAATCCTGGTTTTGATTGCCTTGACCGTCGGGCTTTTTGAGATCACACCACAATATTCCGGCATGGTCTTGGCAAAGTCTTCAGTGCCGATTTCACGCGCCACGTTGATGATGTGCTCTTTATCATGCGAGATCAGCGGGCGCAGGATCAGGGTATCGGAGGCGTTATCGATCAGGCGCAGGTTGGTCAGTGTCTGGCTGGAAACCTGGCCCAGCGCTTCGCCGGTCACCAAAGCCTGCACGTCATAACGTTCAGCAACCTGGGAAGCGGCACGTACCATCATGCGTTTGAGCACCACGCCCATCTGACCATCGTCGACCTTTTCCAGGATCTCACCGACCACCGGTTCAAAATCGATCGCCACAAAGCGCACCTTGTGTGAGCTGCCGAAGCGGTTCCACAGATAGTAGGCAACCTGCTTGACGCCAATTTCGTGCGCCGCGCCACCCAGATTAAAGAAGCAATAATGTACACGACAGCCACGGCGCATCAGCATATAACTGGAAACACCAGAGTCAAAACCGCCGGAAATCAGTGACAGCACATCTTCCTGAGTGCCAATCGGGTAGCCGCCAATGCCTTCGCGGCGCGCCTTGACCAACATCAGCTTGTCGTCATCGATCTCCAGATTTACCGTCACCTGAGGGCGAGAAAGTTTGACGCGCGCGCTTTCAATATGCTGGTTCAAACCGCCACCAACGTAACGCTCTACATCCTGCGAGCTGAACTCATGCTTGCCGCGGCGTTTCACCCGCACGCAGAAGGTCTTGCCTTCCAGCTGCTCGCGGTAGGTTTCCAGCGTCTGTTCAAAGATGTGGTGGACATCTGTATAGGCGCGATCTTCCACTTCCAGGATATGGTGAATACCGGGAATACGCGTCAGAGCATCGGCAATCACCGGGCGCTGATCTTCGTTTTTGGCACGCACCTCGATAAAATCCCAGTGACGGACAACCGCCAGAGTTTCATCATACTGCTTCAGGACGTTACGGATGTTGGTAGTCAGGATCTTAATAAAGCGCAAGCGCACAGATTGACTCTTGATGGTGATTTCCGGGAACAATTTAATGATAAACTTCATGGCGGTCTTTATAGTCTGATGAAAATTAGGCAATACCTCTGCCCTATGGGTTTCAGCGGCCGTGGTTAGCTGCCACTGCAAGGCTATTAGGTATACAATGGCGATAAGATTGATAAAATCGCGGGCTGGCCGAGCTTTTATCAATCTTATCTGGGCGCGAAGTATATCACTATCTGCATGCGCGCCGTGCACAAAACCACATAGACGTGCCATGATTTGCTAATCAAGATCCGCTAGGATAGGCTCGGGCCCACTGTTCACATGATGATGTAAAAAGAAATCTATGGCGAAAAAACCTGCACAATCAGACAGTAAAGAGCAAAGCATCAGCTTTGAGAATTCTCTGAGCGAACTAGAGAGTATCGTAACCCGGCTGGAATCCGGCGAGTTGCCTCTGGAAGATGCGCTTAATGAGTTTGAGCGTGGCGTCCAATTGGCTCGCCAGGGCCAACAGAAGCTGCAACAGGCGGAGCAGCGAGTACAGATCCTGCTCAACGACCATAACGACGATACCGCACTGACCCCTTTTACCCCGGACGCTGAGTAATTACGATGTCTGAGTTCCACGATCAGTTACAGGCCTTCCATCAGCGCAGCGATCGCGCACTGCTTGGCTATATCGCTCCGCTGCCGTTCAATGATGGCAAAATGGTTGAGGCGATGCGTCACGGCGCCTTGCTGGGCGGTAAACGGCTACGGCCTTTCCTGGTTTATGCTACCGGGCAAATGTTTGGCCTGAGCCTGGAGAATCTGGATGCCCCAGCGGCGGCAGTGGAGTGCATCCATGCCTATTCGCTGATCCATGACGATCTGCCAGCGATGGATGACGACGATCTGCGCCGTGGGCAGCCAACCTGCCATATCAAATTTGGAGAAGCTAACGCGATTCTGGCGGGCGACGCCCTGCAAACGCTGGCTTTCTCGATCCTGGCCGACGCAGACATGCCCGATGTGGCACTGCGCGATCGGCTGGCGATGATTTCCGAACTGGCCAAAGCCAGCGGCGTTGCCGGTATGTGCGGTGGCCAGTCGCTGGATCTGGAAGCCGAAGGTAAGCAGATCGATCTACAGGCACTAGAACAGATCCACCGCCATAAAACCGGCGCGCTGATCCGTGCCGCGGTTCGCTTGGGGGCTTTGGCCGCCGGTGAGCCGGGCCGTGCTGCACTCTCTGAACTTGACCGTTACGCGGCCGCCATAGGGCTGGCGTTTCAGGTGCAGGACGATATTCTCGACGTCGTGGGCGAAACCGAAAAAATCGGTAAGCGCCAAGGCTCCGACCAACAGCTTGGCAAGAGTACCTACCCTGCACTACTTGGGCTTGACAGCGCCAAGTTAAAAGCGTGGGATCTCTATCAGGAAGCCTTGGCCGCATTAGACTCGTTGGCCACACAATCTTATAACACCGCACCGTTACGTGCATTGGCCAACTTCATTATTGAACGCGACAATTAACTCCTCTGATATGAGTACTGAATGAGTCTTGATATAGCCAAATACCCGACCTTGGCCTTAGCGGAAAATCCTGAAGAGCTCCGCTCATTGCCAAAAGAAAGCCTGCCGAAGTTGTGTGATGAACTGCGGCAATACCTGCTGGACAGCGTCAGCCGCTCCAGTGGCCACTTTGCGTCTGGGCTGGGTACCGTCGAGCTGACGGTGGCACTGCATTACGTCTACAACACTCCTTTCGATCACCTGGTTTGGGACGTTGGCCATCAGGCTTACCCACACAAGATCCTGACCGGTCGGCGTGACCGCATCTCGACCATCCGCCAGAAAAACGGCCTGCACCCTTTCCCGTGGCGCGCCGAAAGCGAATATGACGTGTTGTCCGTTGGCCACTCTTCAACCTCGATCAGCGCGGGTCTTGGTATGGCCGTGGCCGCCGCGCGTGAGGGCAAAAACCGCCGCACCGTCTGCGTGATAGGCGACGGTGCCATCACCGCAGGCATGGCGTTCGAAGCCATGAACCACGCTGGCGACATCACCCCGGATATGCTGGTGGTGCTGAACGATAACGAAATGTCGATCTCCGAAAACGTCGGAGCGTTGAATAATCATCTGGCGCAGCTGCTGTCTGGCAAGCTCTACTCCACGCTGCGCGAAGGTGGCAAGAAGGTGCTCTCCGGCGTACCGCCGATCAAAGAACTGCTCAAGCGTACCGAAGAACACCTCAAAGGCATGGTGGTCCCCGGCACGCTGTTTGAAGAGCTGGGCTTTAACTACATTGGCCCGGTAGACGGGCACGACGTGCAGGGATTGGCCGCTACGCTTAAAAACATGCGTGATCTGAAAGGGCCACAGTTGCTGCATATCATGACCAAGAAAGGCCGTGGCTATGCTCCGGCAGAAAAGGATCCGATCAGCTTCCACGCGGTGCCAAAATTCGATCCGGCCAGCGGCACCCTGCCAAAAAGCGCTGGCGGCCTGCCAACCTATTCCAAGATCTTTGGTGAATGGCTGTGTGAAACGGCGGCCAAAGACAGCCAACTGATGGCGATCACCCCAGCCATGCGTGAAGGTTCCGGCATGGTGCAGTTCTCCCGCGACTATCCACAGCAATATTTCGACGTGGCGATCGCCGAGCAGCATGCGGTGACTTTCGCCGCCGGATTGGCGATTGGTGGATACAAGCCGGTGGTGGCGATTTACTCTACCTTCCTGCAGCGCGCCTACGATCAGGTGATCCACGACGTGGCGATCCAGGAGCTGCCGGTGATGTTTGCCATCGACCGCGGTGGGATTGTCGGTGCAGACGGCCAGACCCACCAGGGCGCCTTTGATCTTTCGTTCCTGCGCTGCTTCCCGAACATGGTGATCATGACGCCAAGTGATGAAAACGAATGCCGCCAGATGCTGTACACCGGTTATCACCATAACACGGGCCCAAGTGCGGTACGCTACCCACGGGGCAACGGTACGGGGGCAACGCTGGAACCTCTGGCCGCATTGCCGCTCGGTAAGGGCATCGTGCGTCGCGAAGGGGAAAAGATTGCCATCCTCAACTTTGGTACCCTGTTGGCGGAAGCCGCTCAGGTCGCCGAAGCGATGAACGCTACGCTGGTGGACATGCGTTTTGTCAAACCACTGGACGAACAGCTGGTGCTGGAAATGGCCGCCAGCCACGAAGTGTTGGTGACGCTGGAAGAGAACGCCATTATGGGCGGCGCTGGCAGCGGGGTTAACGAACTGCTGATGGCCAAACGCCGTGTGGTGCCCGTGCTGAATATTGGCCTGCCGGATTACTTTATCCCACAGGGCGGCCAGGAAGAGATCCGCAGCGATCTGGGCCTGGATGCGGCCGGTATTCAGCGCCAGATCGAAACCTGGTTGGCATGATTTAACCAAGAGGGCGTCGCACTGGGCGCCCTTATCAATTCCACCCTTCAACGCCACGCCCATCATTTCTGCATCATTTTCCGCTACAGTTATTTTTTGAACGGTACACAGGAGAGAGGCATGAAATATCTAAAGTTAGGTAACACCGATCTCAACATTTCCCGCATCTGTTTGGGTTGCATGACCTATGGCGAACCCTCACGTGGCAACCACGCCTGGACGCTGCCGGAGGAAAGCAGCCGCCCGTTGATCAAGCAGGCGCTGGATGCGGGCATCAACTTCTTTGATACCTCCAACAACTATTCCGATGGCAGCAGCGAAGAGATCGTTGGTCGGGCACTGCGCGACTTTGCTCGCCGCGACGAGGTGGTGATTGCCACCAAAGTCTATAACGCCATGAGCAACCTGGAACGTGGCCTGTCACGCCCCAAGATCATGCAGTCGATCGACGACAGCCTGCGGCGTTTGGGTACCGACTACGTCGATTTACTGCAAATCCACCGTTGGGACTATGAAACCCCGATCGAAGAAACGCTGGAAGCCCTGCATGACGTAGTAAAAGCCGGTAAGGCACGTTATATCGGGGCCTCTTCGATGTACGCCTGGCAGTTCGCCAAGGCGCTGTACACCGCCGATCTGCACGGCTGGACACGTTTTGTCAGCATGCAGGATCAGTACAACCTTATCCAACGGGAAGAAGAGCGCGAAATGCACCCGCTATGCGCCGCCGAAGGGATTGCCGTACTTCCCTGGAGCCCGCTGGCTCGTGGCAGACTCACACGCCCCTGGGGCGAAACTACAGCGCGTCTGGTAAGCGACCTATATGGCAAAACCTTGTATGACGCTACCGAAGGGGTTGATGCCCTGATTGCCGAGCGCGTAGCCACTATTGCTGAAGCGCGCGGCGTTTCGCGAGCGCAAATCGCCCTGGCATGGCTGTTGAGTAAACCAGTGGTTACCGCGCCGATTATTGGTGCCTCACGCAGCGAACACTTGGTCGATGCCTTAGCCGCCGTTGATCTGGAACTAACATCGCAAGAGATTGCAGAATTAGAAACGGCCTATGTGCCACATCATGTGGTCGGCTTTGAATAGCAGCAGAGGCGTACTCCAAAATGCAAAAACCCGACTGGTGAGGTCGGGTTTTTGCATTTTGGCCGATAACTCTGGCCGGGGTAGAACTATCCCTAACTAACAGTCTCAGTATGAGACCAAAGAGACTCATACCGCAATACTAATGGCTATTGAGCGGCACCGAAGTGATCGTAACCACTCCAAGGCAGTTCAACCTCTTGCTGATCGCGGTAGAACTTCATCCCTTCAGACTGCGGCCCAATCTGGCCAATACAGGTGTAATCCGCACCTAAATGGCTTAATGCCACTTCCAGCGCGCCCCGATTGATCTCTGGCACGGTGAAGCACAGTTCATAATCTTCACCGCCGGTTAGCGCCCAACGCAGCGCCTGATCTGCATCGGTATTGCTGGTCAGCGTCTGCGACAGCGGCAACTCATCCAGCTCGATACGGGCACCACACTCAGAGGCGTTCAGCACGTGTCTCAGATCGGAAATCAGACCGTCGGAGATATCGATCGCCGAGCTGGCCAAATCACGCAGCGCCTGGCCTTGCAGCACACGCGGATGCGGGCGCAGATGGCGCGCCAACAGATATTCCTGAGCAGCCCGATCGCTCACTTGCAAACGATCCTGCAGGATTGCCAGCCCGGCGGCGCTGTCACCCAGCGTACCGGTCACGTAAATCCAGTCGCCAATACGCGCGCCACTGCGGGTTAGTGCCCGCCCGACCGGGATATGGCCGTGGATCGTCAACGTCATGCTCAGCGGGCCACGGGTAGTGTCGCCGCCAATCAGCTGCATGCCGTAGTAATTCATCTGTTCGAACAGGCTATCGCTGAATGCCTTGAGCCACTCTTCGTTCACTTCCGGCAACGTCAGCGCCAGCGAAAGCCACGCGGGATCGGCGCCCATTGCTGCCAGGTCGCTCAAGTTAACCGCCAAGGCTTTATAGCCGAGATCGGCGGGATCGATATCCGCCAGGAAGTGAATACCCGAAACCAGGGTATCGGTACTGATGGCTAAAAGCTGTTTTTCCGGCACTGTAAGCAGTGCGCAGTCATCGCCAATGCCGAGCTGTACGTCGCGGCGCACACTTTTGAACCGGTCAAAATAGCGGGCAATGAGATCAAATTCGCCACATGCCATAATTCGTCTTCCAAAGAAGTAAGGCCGGTTTCCCGGCCTTATATTTTATTTTTTCCTACGGATGCTGGGGGCTGCTTTATCCAGCACGCCATTGACAAACTTGTGGCTATCTTCTGCGCCGAAGGTTTTCGCCAGTTCGATCGCTTCGTTGATGGCCACTTTGTAAGGGACGTCTTCACGCATTTTCAGCTCGAACAACGCAATGCGCAGTACGGCTCTTTCCACCTGGCCCAATTCTTCGAGCTGGCGCGACAGGAAGGGGGCCATCAGGCCATCCAGCATACCTGCGTTGACTGCCACACCGGACAGCAGCTCACGAAAATAGGCGACGTCAACATCTTTGACATCCTGCTCCGTCAGGAACTGGTGTTCAACATCGGCAATGTCATTTTTAGACAACTGCCAAGAGTAAATCGCTTGAACAGCGCACTCACGAGCGCGACGACGAGCAGCAGGTTTCACGGAATTCCCCTTAAACTAAATTCAGGCTTTAATAGCTTTGATTACATTAATCATTTCAAGTGCGGTCAGGGCGGCTTCTGCGCCTTTGTTGCCCGCTTTGGTGCCGGCACGCTCGATCGCTTGTTCGATGCTTTCGGTGGTCAGCACGCCAAAGGCAACCGGGATCTCGGTATTCATAGAGACTTGGCCCAGACCGGAGCTGGCTTCGCCCGCCACATATTCGAAGTGCGCGGTGCCCCCACGGATCACCGTACCCAGAGCAATCACCGCATCATATTTGCCGGTGTTAGCCAGCACGCGTGCGGTTAATGGCAGCTCGTAAGCGCCTGGGACCCAAACAACGGTGATGTTGTCATCAGCAACCTGGCCGATACGCTTCAGTGCATCAATGGCACCTTGCAGCAGGCTGTCGTTGATGAAATTGTTAAAACGTGCAATTGCGATCGCCACACGGGCATTTGGAGTAGCAACAACACCTTCGATAACTTTCATGGGCTTTCCTTAAAAATGGGTTCAATACCCCGCAGGGGGGCGGATTCTATCATATTCTTTGCCCGCCTGCGCGGCGCTTTTGTAAAACGCGGCCGCACCGGCAGGCAAAGGTTATATTCTCTATTTTGCGGTTAACCGCAGGCGCAGATCGGGACCAATCTGGCGCACCTCGCTAAAGACAAACTCCGGCGCATCGGCCAACTGCGTCAAACCCGGCAGTTGGCACAGCCCGCGGGCATTATCCCCCAATAATTTGGGCGCGATGTACACAATGAGCTCATCCACCAACCCGGCCTGCAGCAGCGCACCGGCAAGCTGTGCGCCCGCCTCGACCCAGATGCTGTTCACCTGGCGTTTGGCCAATTGCATCATCATCACTACTAGGTCGATACCGCCGCCGTGCAGTGGCAAGGTTAATTGCTCCACACCCGCAGGCCAAACCCGATCATCTGGCTGCTGGCGTGCCAACCAGGTCATCCCCGGTTGCTGCACGACCCGGTGCTGTGGCGTAACCCGGTTCTGGCTGTCTAGAATAATCCGTAGCGGCTGGCGCAGCGTGTCACGCGGATAAATCTGCTGGGTTTCACTGCTCAGTTCATCCCAACGCACCGTCAGCGCGGGATCGTCGGCCAACACGGTCGCGCTGGTGCTGAGGATCGCCGAACTGGCCGCCCGCAGCTCCTGTACATCCCGTCTTGCCTGCGGTGAGGTGATCCATTGGCTTTCACCCGAGGCCATCGCCGTGCGGCCATCCAGTGAAGCGCCCAGCTTGAGCTGTACATAGGGAAACCCGGTGCGCATACGCTTGAGGAACCCCAGATTGACCGCCTCCGCCTCTGCCAGCATTACGCCGTGGCGCACTTCGATGCCTGCCTGTTGCAGCTTGTATAGCCCACGCCCGGCAACCTGCGGGTTGGGATCTTGCATGGCAGCGACCACGCGGCTGACTCCCGCAGCGATCAAAGCATCTGCACAAGGTGGCGTACGGCCATGGTGGCTACAAGGTTCCAGCGTGACATAGGCCGTGGCCCCCCGCGCCTTTTCCCCCGCCATGCGCAAAGCGTGTACTTCCGCATGAGGCTCACCGGCCCGCAAATGGAAGCCTTCACCCACGATGCTGCCATCGCGCACGATCACGCAGCCCACGTTCGGGTTCGGCGTGGTGGTAAAACGCCCCAGACGCGCCAGCTCAAAGGCGCGCGCCATATAGAATTCGTCGTTTTGCATGCGGATCCTGTTAATCCTGCAGTTTGGCGATCTCTTCGCCGAATTCGCGAATGTCTTCAAAACTGCGATATACCGAAGCGAAGCGGATATACGCGACCTTATCCAGCTTCTTCAACGCATCCATCACCAGGTTGCCGACCATTTTGGTGGGCACTTCACGCTCGCCGGTAGCACGCAGCTGGGATTTGATGTGGTTGATGGCGTTTTCGACGTCGTCGGAGCTGACCGGGCGCTTTTCCAGCGCTTTCAGCATGCCACGGCGCAGTTTATCTTCATTGAACGGTTCGCGAACCTCATCACTTTTGATCACTCGTGGCATTACCAGTTCGGCCACTTCAAAAGTGGTAAAACGTTCATTACACACCAGACATTGGCGACGACGGCGCACCTGCGATCCATCACCCACCAGGCGGGAATCAATCACTTTGGTATCAACGGCAGCGCAGAAAGGGCAATGCATAACTCGTCCTGATAAGCGTTTACATAGTTGAGCACAGTTTACCCCGAACTAACGCCACAACAAAGACCGCCGGGCATTTGTTGCGAATTGCGTCCATCATTGAGTAATAAAGCAACCCTAAAAGGCACTGGACATGACTTTGGCCAGCGATCGGTCTAAGCTGGTAGCCAGTGTGATTGAAGAGGAAATTGCCGTTATGACAATCCGTTATCGTCAGGTTTGTCTGCTCACCGCCATGATCCTGCTGGCCGGTTGTGCACAGAACCGCGAAGTGCCGAAACTCACCAACCAGGTGGTTGAGCTGAAACAGGTGCTGGGGGAGTTGACCGAGCAGGCGACCGCCCTGGAGCGCCAAAATCGGCTTAACCAAAGCTCAACCAGCGGCGTCTACCTGCTGCCAGCCGCCAATAATGCCGCCAGATTACAAAGCAGCGTGGGTGAGCTTAGCCTGTCGCTCAACTATGTGAAGAGCGAGGCCAACGGTAGCCAGGCAATACTGTATGTGCGTACGCTCTCAGGCCAATATCTGCCAGGCTTTACCGCTACGTTGGAGTGGGGCCAGCTGGATGCCGCAACCGGTATGCCTCTGACCGCGCAAGCGCAGTCGCAACAAATTCAGAGCGCCAGTTCGCTGCTGCCAAAAACCGAGCAAATCTTTGAACTGCGCCTGAGTGGCGTAACGCCATCGCAACTGGGCTATATCCGTGTGCATAGCGTCGAGCCCATCGCTCAACGTTGACACGACGAGTCACCCAATCCCCGCTGTTCACGGGGATTGGGCCAGCAAGATTAGCCCAAGCGCTGCAGCTTCGCCGGTAACCCCTGCCGTACCGCCGCTCCGCTGACCCAGTCCAGCCAACTATTGCCGACTTCACGTGTCGGATCGGCCAACCCCAGATCGTTGAGGTTGATCCCTGCGGCAATGCGTGGATCCGCCGCCAATGCCTGCCCATCCAGCGAATGAACCCTTGCCCCCATCTCTCGATGCCCATAGCCATGTTCAATGGCAATCACACCCGGCATCACCCCGTCGAGCAAGCTGATTTGCGCTTCCACGCGGCCCCCCGGCGTCTGCAACCTGACCCGGTCGCCATGTTGTAGCCCATAGCGCTCGGCATCTAACGGATTGAGCGCGACCAGATTAACCGCCTTCACGGCCCGCAAACGCTCGATAGGAGCGGTTGAGCTGCTCATCAGGTGCGACTTGAACGACATCAGCCGGAACGGCCACGCCTCGCTCGGATAGTGCTGCGCCACGTCGGAACCGTCGGCAAAACGTGGTGGATAATAGGTTGGGCAGCCGCTATAGCGCTCCCCGGTCATGGCATGGCGATGGCGTGCCACCTCTTCATTCCAGATATTCAGCCCCTGCTTCCACTGTGGGCCGGTCGCCTCCCCTTGCCAAGCCTGCTCATGAGGCGCGAAACGGCCCCCACGCGCCAGCATATAGCCCACCCGCAGCCGCTCATCCGGTTTCAACACCTGATTCAGCGCCGGTTGCAGACGATCAACGCCGGTCAGGCGCAGCTCATTCTCCGTCGCCTCAGGCACTGGCTCACCGGCAAATGCCACGTTAGCCGCGGCACGCAGGTAGTAATCTTCGGCACAATGCAGCCCGCAAGGGTTACCTTGCGCATCCTGCAACGCCCCGTCGCCGAATCCCGGCAGCCCCATGGCCTTCGAGAGCGCAATAACAAAGCTCTCCAGCGCGATCGGCTGCCCATCCGCCGTCTTGGCTGTTCGCGCAGGCACCACTGGCCAACGGGCGGTACTCGCCTTGACCATTACGCCAGACCAAGGGGAGGTAAATCCCCAGCTTTCAAAGTTATGCGTATCCGGCACGATATAGTCCGCCAACGCGCTGGTTTCGTTAATAAAGGCGTCGACGGAAATGAACAGCGGCAGATGCTGCGGATCCTTCAGCCTGCTCTCCACCACGTCGCGCAACCCAGCTACACCATAGAGCGGGTTGCCCATGTGATTGATCCAGGCTTTCAGCGGATAAGGGTATCCCATCAGCGCCGGAGCTAGCTGCTCGGTAAACTGACCAGCCACAAAGGGATACCACGGCCCCCGCGCCGGATAGGGATTGACACCTTGTTCCACCTTGCGGCGATATTCATCTGACTTTTCGTACGCCTGCTTACTGCGCGACAACACCAATCCTTTCGGCTTCACCATCTCAGGGAAAGTGGCGAGATTGTAGCGTGGTCCTTCGGCAAACTCCTTGAACTTGCCGCCGCCCACTGAAACGCCCCCCTTGAGATTAAGGTTACCGATCAGCGCATTGAGCATCATCACCGCCCAGCTGCTATAGAAACCGTTGCCGCTCATCATGCCGCCATGGGAGATCACTGCCGCCTGCCGCTGGTAGGAAGTAAACTCCTTGGCCAACGCCGCAATGGTTTCAGCGCTAACGCCACACTGGGCGCTGTATTCAGCCAGCGTAAAGCGTTGCGCCGCCAATTGCAGACAACGGAAGCTGGAGCGCACCCGTACCGATGAGCCATCGGCCAGTTGAACCTGCTGCTCAACAAGCAGTTGTCCACGCATGGCCTCGGTGGCGGGTATTGGTTCGTTTCGCTGTGCGTCCCACACCAAGGCAGGGCTTTCCTCATCACCGCCAGCCCCACCTACCAGATGTGACTTACGCAGGAACTGGCCGCACAGAGAATGATCGTCATCGATCACCACCAGATGCGTGGCATTCGACCAGCTTTTTTCACCGGCCGCCTGCATGGCTGCCTCTGCGGGTAACGCCAGATAATCGGCGTTATAACGCTCCTGGTCGATAATCCAACGGATCATGCCCATCGCTAGCGCTGAGTCCGTCCCCGGCAGTACCGGCACCCAGCGGTTATGATCGTTGGCCAGCGTGGTGGTTAACGGCAGCGCCGGGGCTACCACCACATAGCGGAACTCATCGCGCAGGCGGGCATTGGCTAACTGACGCCCCTGCCGTTTGAACGGGTTACCGGACTGTGCGGGTGACGTCCCCAGAAACAGTGCAAAGCGCAGATGATCCCAGTCGGGTTTCACATGGGCGTTTTTGTCCAGATCGCCCATCAGCGCTCCGGAACCTGACCGATAGGCTAAACCACAGTAAGCGCCATGATGGCCGAAGTTGCGCGTGCCAAAGGCGTTTTGTGCAAAGCGTTTGATAAAGGTATCCCGCCCCTCATCACCTGCGTTGGTGACCAGCAGTTGGTTAGCCTTCGGCCCAAGCGTTGGCTGTGCCGGATCGAGCGGCGTTTGCAGATCGCGGATGGCCCGTAATCCCTCCACTGGCCCTTCACCAAACAGATCGCCGCCTTCAACCACTTCCTTGATCAGTTGTTCAAAACTGATGCGCTGCCACTGCCCGCCACCGCGCGGCCCTACCCGTTTCATCGGTTCCAGCACCCGGTAGGGGCTGGTCAGCCCTTCCAGCAGAGTGGCACCGCGAGCACAAGCGGTTGAGCGCTGTTCCAGACCAGCATCACCGCCTAGCCGGTTGAGCGCATCACTCACGGGCAAACGATAAGGAAAATGATGATCGTGCGACAGCGGATGATAAGGGTTACCCGCTACGCGCAGTATCTGATTGCTGTCACGATCGACCCGCACCCGTAGGCCGCACAGCGTCCAGCAGCCAAAACATTGCGTCATGGAAACTGCCTGCTGCGGATTGGCCTGCCAGCCTTCGGGATGCTGGCGGCCTTCTGGCGGTAACGCATTGGCACTGATCCGGTCCAGCGTCAGTTTTCCACTGCTGCCGTCACGCAGGCCGGTAAACACCTTCTGCACCATTTCGCTGTAGCTGGCACCAAACACGGCCAGCCCACCCAAAGCGAGCCCGCCTTTCAACCACTGACGACGCGTTGACTTAGCCATAGCGTTTTTTCTCCATCAACCCATGCTGTAATTCACGAACCCCGATGATCAATGCCAACCACAGCCCGAAGGTGCCGAGGATGGCCAATAGCCCCTCGCTGCCGAGCGGTAACACATAGGGGTTGAGCAATATATTGAACTTGGGCAGCGTCTGGGTTTGCATCAGCAGCATCCAGCGCACGCCCCAACAGAGCAGCAACGCTGCCACGCACTGCGCTAACAGACCTGCCGTCCCTAGCGCCCGATGACGCGAGCGCCAAGCCGAAACCAGCAATAGCAGGATCAAGACGGTAAATGCGCTGCCAACCAATGACCAAACGCTCCCCTGAGCAGGTAACTGACGCAGCGCAGCGGCGGAGTCACTACCGTCCAACCACCAGCCTATGCTGGAGAGACAAAGCAACAATAGGGAAAGCCCTTGATAGCGCGCCAATCGAGGCTGCCACTGAGGTTCGTGACGTAACCAGTAGGCCAGCATTGGCGGAACGGCCTGCATAGCGGTGAGCAGCAATAACCAAGGTAACCACAGGCTGTACCACAGCGGCTGTGAACGCAGCACGGACACTTCGCGGCCGGTATAAAGCAAGATGCTGACGGCTGAAAGCAGCGTGGCCAATGCTATCCAGCGCAACCATTTCTCTTCCTGCCAAGCGGGCCAGATCTGTAACCAGCGCGCCCAAAATGGCAGGGCTTTTGCCCTCAGTTGGCAACGCAGCAGCAAAATGAAATAGGCCATTACCAGCAAGGTAAACAGCGGCAAAAACACCGAGCCAAGAGACATCCACGACCAAGGTGCAAAATGGGCATAGAAGTGCCAGATTCGAGCGGGCTGATGTAAATCCGCACTCAGGGCCAACGGAGCCACGGTGCCGCTCACCACCGCCAACGAAACGGCAGCCAACTCCAGCCGAGATGCCTCAGACGCTGAACGCCAGCGTAGCCAGGTCGCAATGGCAATGCTGCTACATGCCAGACCGATGAAAAAGAAATACTGTACCGCCCAGGGCAACCAGGCGATCTCCTGCGGGCGAGCCATCACTTCGCGGATCATGAGTGTACCTCCTGCCACAGCGCCGGTTGTCCCCGGACATGGCTGACAAAAGCCTCATCCAGCCCCAGATAAAACACCTGTGGGTGCGTCCCCTGTTCGGGTTTCAGCACCTTTAGCTCCCCTCGATGCTGTTCCAGCGTGCGCCTTAAAGTGCCTTGTTCATCGTTAAGATCGCCGATCATGCGCGCACCACCGACGCAAGATTCAACGCAGGCAGGCAACAGTCCGGCATCCAGGCGGTGGACGCAGAAGGTGCATTTATCCGCGGTTTGGGTTTCATGGTTGATAAAGCGCGCCTCATAGGGGCAGGCTTGCACACAGTAGGCGCAGCCGACACAGCGCGTGTTATCAATCACCACAATGCCGTCCTCACGCTGGAAGGTCGCCTGTACCGGGCAGACCGGCACGCATGGCGGGTTATCGCAATGATTGCACAGGCGCGGTAGCAGCACGTTGGTGGGGATACGCTGGCTATCCGTGACGACCTGATACTGCAGCACACTGGTGCGAAACTGCCCCTGCGGCAGCTGATTTTCTATCGCGCAGCTAACCGTGCAGGCCTGGCAGCCAATACAGCGGCGCAGATCGATCAACATCGCCATACGCTTTTTGCCGTCGCCTTCACGCCGCTCGGGTTGCAACTGCCAGCCGGAGTGCGCCAGCGGTACCAATGCGGCTCCTGCGGTCAGGACACCGAGGCGTTGTAAAAATTGCCGTTTTCCACTATCCATTGATTTCTCCCAAAAAGTATCAACCGGGGAGCTGATACAAAGGAGTGTAAAAGTGGCGTACGACCGCCCATATTGTGGTTTACCACATTCCCTACTGCGGCTTGATCCAGGACAATTCCTGCTGGCGATCGAGATCATAAAAATGGAGATGATGTGAAAAAGGCAGTACTGATGATCTTGCTATGCGGCTGGTTGAGCCCGGCCTGGGCGGGGCAATGGACTATCGCCGTGCTGGCATTACGCGGCGATACACATGCGCTGGCCCAATGGCAGCCGTTAATTAACCATCTCAACCGTCAGTTCCCAGACGAAAGCTTTCAACTGTTGCCGCTGAACCTGGCCGATATGGGGGAAGCCGTCAGCAACGGCCAGGTCGATTTTCTGCTCACCAACCCGGCGCAGTATATTCAGTTGGACAATAGTTACCCGTTACGCTGGTTGGTCTCCTTACGCTCCAGTAAAAATCAGCAGAATGCCTCAAACAACGTGATAGGCAGCGTGATATTGGTACGCCGCGATAGCACCGTAACCAAGGCTACTCAGCTCACCGGTAAAAAAGTGGGCGCGGTCTCCCCTGACGCTTTTGGTGGCTATCTGCTGGGCTATAAGGAGCTACTGGCCGCTGGCGTACATCCGGAAAAAGATCTGCAATTGCACTTCAGTGGTTATCCCGTGGACGCCCTGCTTTATCTGCTGCGCGATCGGGCACTGGACGCGGCCATAGTGCCGGTTTGCCTGCTGGAAGATATGGAGAAAGAGGGATTACTAAAGGCCAGTGATTACCGTGCCCTGCTGGCCAAACCCAGCGCACAGCCCTGCCTGACCAGCAGCGTGCTTTATCCCAACTGGTCGTTTGCCGCCTTGAACCACGTACCCGATCCCCTAGTCGACGAGTTGACCCGCCAACTGTTGCAAATGGATACCCCAGGTCTCCCTGCCTGGGGTGCTCCCGCCTCATCTCGCCAGGTAGATCAATTGCTGCGCGATCTGGATCGCCATCCGGCACAGCGTTCACTCTGGCAAGAGATACACAGTTGGGCATTGCAACATCTGCTCCTGCTTGGCGTACTCGCCGGTGGCATGTTACTGCTTGGCGCTAACCACCTGTGGATCGGCCACCTGGTACGCCAGCGTGGGCGCGAGCTAGAACAAATGCATCTGACACTGCGGGCCAGAGAAGCGGCGCTAGCCCGGGCGCAGCGCCTCAGCACTCTGGGTGAGATGGCTTCCGGCTTTGCTCACGAACTTAACCAGCCTCTGGCGGCTATTCGTCACTACGCCGAAGGCTGCCGTATTCGCCTTGAGCGCAGCGATCCGCAGCACGAGCTGTTGCCGATCCTCGAACAGATCGGCCAACAGGCGCAGCGCGGGGCAGAAACCATCGTCAATCTGCGCCAATGGGTCAGCAAAACGCCACACCATGAAAGCGCACAATGGCTAACGCTGCGCCCCCTGGTGGAAAACGTCATCAAGCTGATGCGCATCGAACAGCATTACCCTCAGTGCCAGTTGGCCATCATCATCGCCCCGAAAAGCCAGTTGTATAGCCAGGCCACGCTGTTGGAGCAGGTGCTCACCAACTTGTTAAGCAACAGCCTGCAGGCCGGTTCCCAGCAGATCACTCTACGGCTGGAAACCGATGGCGATCGCCAGGCGCTGATACTGGAAGACGATGGCGGCGGCCTCAGCGCCGAACAGTTAGCACAGCCGTTCGTGCCTTTTCGCAGCACTAAATCTGAAGGTCTTGGCCTGGGGCTGGTGATCTGCCAACGGCTGCTGAGAAGCCAACAGGGGGAACTGACGCTGGAAAATTATTCGCTATCACCACAACGGCAGGGGCTACGCGTTACCCTGCTCTTCCCTGGGATCAAAAAGGAAACACGTCATGGCGCTGATACATCTGGTCGATGACGATCTGGCGGTCACCGACGCCAGCCGCTTTTTACTCGAAGGGTTGGATTACCGGGTGAAGATCTGGAACGACAGCCAAAGCTTTATCGACCAAGTCGACCCTTACCAATGCGGCGTCGTGATGCTGGATATTCGCATGCCGGGGATCGATGGGCAGCAAATCCATCAGCGGCTACGCAAGCGGGAAAGTACGCTGGCAGTGGTGATCGTTACCGGCCATGGCGATATCGCCATGGCGGTAGCAGAGATG
The DNA here is from genome assembly GCF_059697885.1 of Serratia sp. NCCP-200. Lineage (NCBI taxonomy): Bacteria > Pseudomonadati > Pseudomonadota > Gammaproteobacteria > Enterobacterales > Yersiniaceae > Serratia > Serratia sp. NCCP-200. Next base: position 184,888 of record NZ_BAAKUJ010000008.1, on the reverse strand, counting down.
AAATTGGGGGCGTTGGATTTTCTGCAAAAACCGATTGCAACCGCACCGCTGATCGCCGCGTTGGAACGGGGGATCGTCCATTCTCAACGCCAAGTGGAGCGCTACCAGTTGCAGCAGCGTTTCAGTACGCTAACCTCGCGCGAGCGTGATATCGCCAGCGCCGTTGCCGCCGGTATGACTAACAAGGCCATCGCCGATCGTTACTTCGTCGCCGTACGCACCGTAGAGGTACACCGCTCTAAAGTGATGGCGAAGATGCAGGCCACCAGCCTGGCGGAATTGGTGAGCTCGCTGAACCTGCTGGCGGCACAGGAGCAAAAAAAATGCCGGTCAGCGTAAACTGACCGGCATCTGGTTCAGACGGTGCGTGGCTTATTCAGCCGCACACCGGGCAATCACGGTAGGATCGAAGGCTGATCGGCGCCCTCTTTCTCCACTTTCTGCTGCAGCATGTGCTCGCGTTTCATACCCAGTTTCAACGCCAGCGCAGAGGCGACGTAGATAGAGGATACGGTACCGATAGACACACCGATCAGCATGGTCAGGGAGAAGCCCTGCAGCATCGCGCCGCCGAAGATGTACAGCATCAGAACCACCATCAGAGTAGTGGCGGAGGTCATGATGGTACGGCTCAGCGTCTGCGTCAGCGAGACGTTCATGATTTCGTAAGGCGTACCGCGACGGATCTTGCGGAAGTTCTCACGAATACGGTCAGATACCACGATACTGTCGTTCAGCGAGTAACCGATCACCGACATCAAGGATGCCACGATGGTCAGGTCAATCTCGATATGGAACAGCGACAGCACGCCCATGGTGATGACCACGTCGTGCGCCAGGGCGATAACGGCCCCCGCGGCCAAACGCCATTCAAAACGGAAGCCCACATAAATCAGGATACAGATCAACGCCACCAGCAGCGCCATGCCGCCGGTTTGTGCCAGTTCTGCCCCTACGCTCGGGCCAACGAATTCAATACGCTTGACGGACGCATTCTTATCGACCGATTCGTTGATCACGCCAATAACTTTGTTACCCAGTTCCTGGCCTGCAGTACCGACCGCCGGTGGCATACGCACCATCACGTCACGGCTGCTGCCAAAGTTCTGGATAATCGGGTCCTGGAACCCGGCTTTTTCCAACGTATCGCGCATCAGGTCCAGATTCGCGGGTTGTTCCAGAGTAATTTCAATCACCGTACCACCGGTGAAATCCAGACCCCAGTTAAACCCACGCACGGACATGGTGGCGATCGACGCTACCAACAGCACCAAAGAGATGCCGAAGGCCACGTAATCCCAGCGCATAAAGTCATAGACTTTACGGCCGTAGTTGAGTTGTTCAACAGTATAATCCTGTGCCACAACGCACTCCTCAGATAGACAGCTTGTTAATGCGCTTGCCGCCGTAAAGCAGGTTGACGATGGCACGGGTACCGACAATCGCGGTGAACATGGACGTCGCCACACCGATTGCGGTGGTAATTGCAAAGCCCTTGATCGAACCGGTACCGACTGCGTACAGAATGATCGCGGTGATCAACGTCGTGACGTTGGCATCAACGATACTGGAGAACGCGCCTTTATAGCCCTCATGGATCGCCTGCTGAATGGATCGCCCATTCTTCAGCTCTTCCTTGATACGTTCGTTTATCAGTACGTTGGCGTCAACCGCCACCGCGAGCGTCAGCACGATCCCGGCAATCCCCGGCATGGTTAGCGTCGCCCCTGGTAGCAGAGACATCACGCCAACGATCAGCACCAGGTTAGCCATCAACGCGGTAGAGGCGATCAGGCCAAACTTGCGGTACCAGACCACCATAAAGACGATCGAAGCCACCAGGCCCCACAGGCAAGCTTCCAGGCCCTGGGTGATGTTCTGTTGCCCCAAGGTTGGACCTATGGTCCGCTCTTCCACGATCTGGATAGGCGCAATCAACGCACCGGCACGCAGCAGCAGCGAAAGCTGACGTGCTTCGTTCGGGTTGCTGATACCGGTGATACGGAAGCTGTTACCCAGACGTGACTGAATGTTCGCCACGTTGATCACTTCTTCCTGCTTCACCAGCACGGAACGGCCGTTGGCATCTTTCTTGCCGCTGTCCTTATACTCCACGAACAGCGTTGCCATTGGCTTGCCAATGCTGTCTTTGGTGAAGTTGGACATGGCAGTACCACCAGCGCTGTCCAGCGAGATATTTACCTGCGGCTGGTTGTACTCATCGGTGCTGGAGGTGGAGTCTGTAATGTGGTCACCGGTCAGGATGACGCGCTTGTACAGCACAACCGGTTGGCCTTCACGGGTGTATTTCACCTCGGAGTCACCCGGCACACGGCCATTGGCCGCAGCGGTCGCATCCGCGTTGGTATTTACCAGACGGAATTCCAGCGTAGCGGTCGCACCCAAAATTTCTTTGGCGCGCGCGGTATCCTGGATACCCGGCAATTCAACAACGATACGATCGGCACCCTGGCGCTGTACCAACGGTTCGGCAACGCCGAGCTGGTTAACACGATTACGCAGGATGGTTATGTTCTGCTGCACCGCATACTCACGCGCTTCGCTCAGGCGAGCGTCGGTCATCGTTGCTTTCAGGGTGTTGGTGCCGTTGGCAGAAAGCACCAGATCGCGCTGACGTGGCGTCATGTAGCTGATGGCTTGATCGCGAGCGGCATTGTCACGGAAGCGGACTTCCACGCCGTTGTTGTCCAACTTGCGGATCGCAGCGTAAGGAATGCCCTTTTCACGCAGTTCGCTGCGCAGGGTATCCATGGTTTGTTCTTGCAACTTGCTCAGCGCGGTGTCCATGTCGACTTCCATTAGGAAGTGCACGCCACCACGTAAATCCAGACCCAGCTTCATCGGCTCGGCGTTGAGCATCGCCAGCCAGGCAGGCGTTGCCGGGGCAAGGTTCAATGCGACGACATATTTGTCACCCAGCTCCGCCATCAAGGCTTCACGGGCGCGCAGCTGAACGTCAGGATCTTTAAAGCGAGCCAGGATGGCGCCGTTTTCCAGCGCAATCGACTTGCTCGCAATATTGTCTTTTTCTAATACAGAACGGACTTGGTCCAGCGTAGTTTCACTGGCGGCGACTCCGCGCGCGCCAGTGATCTGTACGGCCGGATCCTCTCCGTAAATGTTGGGAAGCGCATATAGCAGTCCGACGAGGATCACCACGATCAACATCAGATACTTCCACAGAGGATAACGGTTTAGCACGGCAGTTCCCTTAGGGAAAACAAAATTACAGGGCCTTCATAGTACCTTTCGGCAGAACGGCCGCCACGAAGTCACGCTTGATCATCACTTCCGTGGTGTCATTCAGCGCGATGGCAATGATACCGGTATCTGCCACTTTAGTGACACGGCCAATCAGGCCACCGGTGGTCAACACTTCATCACCCTTGCCGATGGAGTCCATCAGTTTTTTGTGCTCTTTAGCACGTTTCTGCTGTGGGCGCAGGATCATGAAATAGAAGATCAGGCCAAACACCACCAGCATAATGATCAAAGAATACGGGCTACCCTGAGATGGAGCCCCTGCTGCTGCCACTGCATCGGAAATGAAAAAGCTCATTAAAATTCCCTCATTAAATTTTCAATTATTAATTCAAGCGTTTAAAGGTGGTATCGGTTTGCCGATCCGACCATAAAAATCCGCCACAAACAGCTCTAATTTACCCTCTTCAATAGCCTGGCGTAAACCCGCCATCAAACGTTGGTAATAGCGCAAGTTATGGATGGTGTTCAATCGGGCACCGAGAATTTCGTTGCAACGATCGAGATGATGCAAATAGGCACGACTATAATGGCGACAAGTATAGCAGTCGCACTCACTGTCCAGCGTGGAGGTATCATCCTTGTGCTTGGCATTACGGATTTTTACCACACCGTCCGTCACGAACAAATGGCCGTTACGGGCATTACGCGTTGGCATCACGCAGTCGAACATGTCGATGCCGCGACGCACGCCTTCAACCAGATCTTCCGGCTTGCCAACCCCCATCAGATAGCGTGGCTTATCTTCTGGAATTTGTGGGCAAACGTGTTCAAGAATGCGATGCATATCCTCTTTTGGCTCACCTACCGCCAAACCGCCCACAGCGTAACCATCAAAGCCGATCTCCACCAGCCCTTTTACCGATACATCACGTAAATCTTCGTAAACACCGCCTTGGATAATACCGAATAACGCATTGTTGTTATTCAGTTCATCAAAACGCTGGCGGCTGCGCTGCGCCCAACGCAGAGACATTTCCATCGAACGCTTGGCATAGTCCCAATCCGCCGGGTAAGGCGTGCATTCGTCGAAAATCATCACGATGTCAGACCCCAGGTCGTACTGGATCTCCATCGATTTTTCCGGGCTGAGGAACACCTTATCGCCGTTGATTGGGTTACGGAAATACACGCCTTCCTCTTTAATCTTGCGCATCGCCCCCAGGCTGAACACCTGGAAACCACCAGAGTCGGTCAGGATCGGCCCGTGCCACTGCATAAAATCATGCAGATCGCCGTGCAGCTTCATGATCTCCTGCCCTGGGCGCAGCCACAGGTGGAAGGTGTTACCCAACAGGATCTGCGCACCGGTGTCTTTCACTTCTTCCGGCGTCATACCTTTGACCGTGCCATAGGTACCCACCGGCATAAAGGCCGGGGTTTCCACTACGCCACGCTCAAAGACCAGGCGGCCGCGACGAGCACGGCCATCGGTTGTCTGTAATTCGTACTTCACAAAACCTCCAGCGTCAGAGATACAGTCTGACGTCATTAAAACAGGACCACGCATTGTGCGTAGCCCGGGAATTTATTCCCCGACGGATTCGCTTTCCGCCAGTGGATTACGGCTGATAAACATCGCATCACCGTAGCTGAAGAAACGGTACTGCTCGGCCACCGCCTGATGATAGGCGTTCATGGTGTTTTTATAGCCGGCAAACGCCGAGACCAGCATGATCAGGGTGGATTCCGGCAGGTGGAAGTTGGTCACCAGCGCATCGATCACCTGATAGTGATATCCCGGATAGATAAAGATGCTGGTGTCACCGAAGAAAGGCGCAATCAGAGCATCCTGGCAGGCATTGGCCGCGCTTTCCAGCGAACGTACCGAAGTGGTGCCCACGGCAACCACCCTTTTGCCCCGCGCCTTACAGGCTAATACCGCATCCACCACATCCTGCGGCACTTCGGCGTATTCCGCATGCATTACATGCTCTTCAATGGTTTCTACCCGCACCGGCTGGAAGGTGCCAGCGCCAACGTGCAAGGTGACAAACGCCATCTCAATGCCCTTGGCGCGCAGCGCAGCCAACAGCGGCTCATCAAAATGCAGGCCAGCAGTCGGGGCCGCTACGGCACCTGGCTTTTCGCTGTAGACGGTCTGATACAGCTCGCGGTCGGCGTCTTCATCCGGACGATCGATATACGGCGGCAGCGGCATATGGCCCACCGCGTTGAGGATGGTGAACACGTCACGATCGTCGTTAAAGCGCAGTTCAAACAGCGTGTCATGGCGCGCGACCATGGTGGCGGCAATGCTTTCGTCATCGCCCAGCAGCAGTTCGGTACCCGGCTTGGGGGATTTGGAGGCACGCACATGGGCCAGCACCCGATGATCGTCCAACACCCGCTCGACCAGCACTTCTATCTTGCCGCCGCTGACCTTACGGCCAAACAGGCGCGCCGGGATCACGCGGGTATTGTTGAACACCAGCAGATCGCCCGCTTCCAGGTTATCCAGCAGATCGGTGAACACGCCGTGCGTCAGGCCTCCGCTTGGCCCGTCCAGCTGCAGCAAACGGCAACCGCTACGCTCAGGCTGTGGATAGCGGGCAATCAAAGACTCGGGGAGCTCAAAAGAAAAATCGGCGACGCGCATGGGTATTCACTTCTTCAGCTAGCTAATTGGGAAAAAACAGGCGGTACAGTCTAAAGCCGCGGGCGACAAGCAGCAAGGAATAAGGAGGAATTGCATGACTTGGGTTATAGTTGGCAGATGAATTTTCTCGCTCATCTCCATTTGGCCCAGCTTGCGGAAAGCTCGCTGCTTGGCAACCTGCTCGCCGATTTCGTGCGTGGCAATCCCGCAGGTGATTACGATCCGGCGGTCGTGGCTGGCATCATGATGCATCGGCGCGTCGATGTTCTGACCGATATCCAGCCGGAAGTCAAAGCCTGCCGTGACTTTTTCAGCCCGCAATTCCGCCGCGTAGCCCCTATTACGCTCGACGTGGTCTGGGATCACTTTCTGGCTCGCCACTGGCAACAGCTTGAGCCAACCTGCAGCTTACGTACCTTCACCCAACAAGCTCGCAGCGTGATTGTGCCGCACCTGCCGCAAACGCCGCAGCGTTTCCAGAATCTGAACAGCTATCTTTGGCCCGAACGCTGGCTGGAACGTTACGCCGAGCTGCCGTTTATCAGCGATGTATTGGCAGGCATGGCTAGCCGCCGCCCACGGCTGGCCGCATTGGCTGGCTCCTTTGCCGACGTGGAACGCCAGTATCATCAGCTTGAAACACAGTTCTGGCAGTTTTATCCTCGTATGATGGAACAGGCCAGAAACAAGTCATTGTGATCGCCGGATAAAAAACCCTATTACTCATTCAGTTAAGGGAATGTGGCTTTTTGTCCTTGCCCTTTTGTACGAAAAGGTTATTTTGAAAGACTGCTGAATTTATTCTCTCGGTTTGATAGGTGGAAGCTATCTCATTGATTGGTCTTTCACCCTTCCCTCACCGAGTGGTGGCCCTTATACTGGCCCCTGCTTTTACATCAACCCATTGAACTACTATTACAGGAGTAATTATGGTCCTGGTAACTCGTCAAGCCCCTGACTTCACCGCTGCAGCCGTTTTAGGCAATGGCGAAATCGTAGAAAACTTCAACCTGAAGAAGCACCTGAACGGCAAACCAGCCGTACTGTTCTTCTGGCCGATGGACTTCACCTTCGTATGTCCTTCTGAGCTGATCGCTTTCGATCACCGCTATGAAGAGTTCCAGAAGCGCGGCGTTGAAGTTGTAGGCGTTTCCTTCGACTCAGAATTCGTCCATAACGCATGGCGTAAAACCCCTGTCGACAAAGGCGGCATCGGTGAAGTGAAATACGCAATGGTTGCTGACGTTAAGCGCGAAATTCAGAAAGCTTACGGCATCGAACACCCAGAAGCGGGCGTTGCCCTGCGTGGTTCTTTCCTGATCGACAAGAACGGCGTTGTTCGTTCCCAGATCGTGAACGACCTGCCAATCGGCCGTAACATCGACGAAATGATCCGTACCGTTGACGCGCTGCAATTCCACGAAGAGCACGGCGAAGTGTGCCCAGCTCAGTGGGAAAAAGGCAAAGCAGGTATGGGCGCATCTCCAGACGGCGTAGCTAAATACCTGTCTGAGAACGCTTCCAAGCTGTAATTTCAGCCGGTAAGTGTCAGAACCGGTCAACCCTGCTGGCCGGTTTTTTTTATGCCCAAAATCGGTGCAACCGCCCCCCTCCGGTGCAATATTCCCCTGTTTCGCTTCACATTTTTCACTCTACCGACCGCCGCATTGCCTATTCGTAGCTACTCTTCATAGGTTGGCCTGCGCTTTGCAGCACCTGCGGGACAAATAATAAAACAGGGATCAACACAGGAGTCGTTATGTTTTTACAAAAATGGAGTCAACCGCTGACCTTGGCAGCCTTGCTGATCAGCAGCCAACTGTATGCCGCATCAACCCCGGCGGTGGAAGCGCAAAATGGTATGGTGGTCACCTCGCAGCATCTGGCCTCACAGGTCGGCGTAGATATTCTCAAGATGGGGGGCAACGCAGTGGATGCGGCGGTCGCGGTCGGCTATGCCCAGGCGGTGGTTAACCCCTGCTGTGGCAATATCGGCGGCGGCGGTTTCATGACCCTGCACCTGGCCGATGGCACCGATACCTTTATCAACTTCCGTGAAACCGCTCCGGCGGCGGCCAGTGCCGATATGTATCTGGATGCGCAAGGCAAGGTGAAAAAAGACGCCAGCCTGTACGGTTATCTGGCCGCTGGCGTGCCGGGAACGGTGCTGGGGATGGAGACCGCACGTAAAAAGTACGGCAAGCTGAGCCGTGAACAGGTGATGGAACCGGCTATCAGGCTGGCCCGTGAGGGCTTTATCCTGACGCGGGCCGATACCGATATTCTCGACACCACCGTCGCACGCTTCAAGCAAGACCCGGAGTCGGCCAAAATCTTCCTGCGTAAAGACGGTTCTGCGCTGCAACCGGGCGATCGCCTGGTGCAAACCGACTTGGCTAACACGCTGGAAGCCATTGCCAAAGAAGGCCCCTCCGCATTCTATCAGGGCAAAATCCCGCAGGCGGTTGAAGCCGCCGCCAAACAGGGGGGAGGCATCCTCACCGCCGCCGACTTCGCCAACTACAAAGTGACCGAGGCTACGCCGATCACCTGTAGCTATCGCGGTTATAAATTCGTCTCTGCACCACCACCTAGCTCCGGTGGCGTAACATTGTGCGAAATCCTCAATATCGTTGAGGGTTACGATCTGAAAAGCATGGGCTTTAACTCGGCTGCGACGATCCATACCATGACCGAGGCGATGCGCCATGCCTATATGGACCGCAATACCTATCTCGGCGACCCCGAGTTTATCAAGAATCCGATCGATCGGCTGGTGAGCAAAAGCTACGCCGATGAGATCCGCAAGAAAATCGTCGCCAATCAGGCTACACCTTCTGTCAATGTACAACCGGGGATGGAACCGCACGAAAAGCCGGAAACCACCCACTATTCGATTGTCGATCATGAAGGGAATGCGGTATCGACGACCTATACCGTCAACGGCCGTTTTGGTGCCGTGGTGATCGCACCGGGTACCGGCTTCTTCCTTAACGATGAAATGGATGACTTTACCGTCAAGGTTGGCGAGAAAAACCTCTATGGTTTGGTGCAGGGCACAGCCAACGCCATCGCCCCCGGTAAGCGCCCACTATCCTCCATGAGCCCTACGCTGGTGACCAAAGACAACAAAATCTTTATGGTACTCGGCTCGCCAGGCGGTTCACGCATCATTACCATCACGCTGCAGACCGCGCTGAACGTGATCGATCATGGCATGGCGCCGCAGGAAGCGGTGGATGCGCCGAGGATCCATCATCAATGGTTGCCGGATGAGGTCTATTACGAGCAGCGCGGTGTCTCTGCCGATACGCTGAAAATCCTCAAAGAGATGGGCTACAAGATGGTTGAGCAAACCCCTTGGGGCGCTGCGGAGCTGATTCTGGTGGGATTACCGGGTGCAGCGGGTGTCAGCCCGGCCAACTCGGGTAACGACTCTGCCGTTTCTGGACGCGTACGTGAGGGCTACCTGTACGGAGCCAACGACGTACGCCGCCCGGCAGGATCTGCAGTGGGATACTGAGGGATCTGGTTTACCCGCCAATTGGCGGGTAAACCTTTAGCCAACTTTAGCTACGTAGCCGCCACACGCTGGCCGACTCGGCTGCTAGCTGCAACCGCAGGCCACCTTCCTGTGCAACAAGTTCGCCTTCCCCTTCCACAAGCTGCCATTTCCCCTCTCGCAACAGCGGGCTATAAGGCAGTTCGACTTCTCCGCTATCACTACGCTGCAACGCCACCAGCACCTGCTCCCGCTGGTAAGTACGCACAAACACCAGCGTCTCCCCCTGCGCATACAGCACCTGGCAGCCGCCACGGCGTAACGCCTTGCTCTGCTTACGCAGTGCCGTCATGCGGCTGAACAAGGCCAACAGCGGCCGATCCCATTGGCTTTCGTCCCAAGGGAACGTCTTGCGGCAGAAGGGATCGTTGCCGCCATCCAGACCAATTTCATCACCGTAATACAGGCAAGGCACGCCGATCCACGCCAGCAGCCACACCGCCGCCATCTGCATCCGGCGTGGATTGTTATCCAGCAAGGTCAAGAAACGCGCCGTGTCGTGGCTATCCAACTGATTGAACTGGATCAGTTGGCGGTTATGGGGCAATCCGGCCCGGTAACCATCCATCCACTGCGCACAGTCTGCCGCATCCAGCAGTACCGGATGATAAGCCACGTCGACACCGGCCAAAAACGCCCTAAGCGGCAAGGCAAAACCCATATAGTTCATGGCAGCGTCTTCAACTCCGGCATGCAGCCAGCGGCGCGCGTCGCCAAAATGTTCGCCCAGCACATAGGCATCTGGGTTCTCTTGCTTGATTGCCTGATACATTCCGGCCAGGTGATGAAGGTTCCCCGCTGCACCGCCGTTTTCCCCCAGCATATGCACCACGTCCAAGCGCCAGCCGTCGATGCTGTACGGTGGGCGTAACCAATGGCGTACCACGCTGTTGTCCGCCCGATAAATAGTATCGACCACCTGCGGTTCGGCAAAGTTGAGCTTGGGCAGATTGGTATTACCCTTCCAGCTCAGCACGTTACCATCCGGATAGAAGTTGAACCAGCCACGATAAGGCGAATCGGGATGATGGCATGCACCATCCTCTGCCTGTTGATAACGATCGAACCACGGATGGGAATCTCCGGTGTGGTTAAATACGCCGTCCAGCACCAGTTTCATTCCCACCTTGTGAGTGCTTACTCGCAAACGCAGCAAGGCATCATTACCGCCGAAGTAGGGATCGACCTGATAGTAATCTTCGGTATCGTACTTATGGACGCTGGGTGAGGTGAATATCGGGTTCAGATACAGGGCGGTGACGCCAAGCCGCTGCAAGTAGGGCAGCTTCTCGCTGATGCCATCCAGATCGCCACCGTAAAAGGTCGAGGCAGCATGCTCATCTGCCAACGGGTGTTGCCAGTCACGACGTATCACGTCACTTCCGGCAGCATGATGGTGATAACTGCCATTCTGGATACCATGCTCCCCACCGCTGCTGGCAAAGCGATCGGGGAAGATCTGATAAAACACCTGATCGGCTACCCAACCTGGGCTGCTATCCGGCTCATCCACGGCAAACTGAGCCAGTTGCCCCGGCGGGGTCAGCGACCAGCCCTGCGGGCCAAACCACTGCTGACGATCGGCCCATAGCAGTTTAAAACAGTAGCGCCGTACCGGCTCCCCTTCGTGCAGCGTCAGGCTAGCCTGGTAGCGCCACAGCCCGTCTACCGCCTTCGGCTTCATGATCAACAGCCACTCTTCATTGTCCGGCTCGACGCGTAGAAAGACCTGTTCGGGCAACTCGTCACTTTGTAACCACAAAGCGATCTCCAGACGCTGCCCCTTATTCACCACGAAAGGTGGAACCGGCTGATGCCAGGCATTTAGCATGAATTTTCTCCTGATGTAGCAAACCCAATCGACGACGAATGCAATGCCACGCACCATGCCACGTTGAGCACCGTTCTCCCTCATCTTTGAGTGATAAACTCGGGGATGAGCCGAGGGGTGGAGATGCTGATTTACAATGTAAAAGTGGGTAAACAGACACATATCATGCCCGATAACCTTTAGGCTAACGGGTTTTAGATTTATTGGATGTTTTTTAAGTACTTTGGAGGGAGCTAGCATGCAACAACAAATAAGGCACTGGTTGGAAAGTATTGGGCTGGAATTCACCGACATGATGTCACTGGCGATGGTGCTTGGGCTGATTGCACTGATTTCCGTGGTGATCCATCTGGTGCTGCACCGCGTGGTGCTGACCGCTATCCAGCGCCGTGGCCAGCATTCACAGCATCTCTGGCAGCAGGCCATCACCCAGCATAAACTCTTCCAGCGCGCCGCCCTGCTGCTGCAAGGGGTGATCATCAACGTGCAGGCGGTACTGTGGCTGCATAATGGCAGCCAGACTCAGGCAATTATCGTTACTGCGGCGCAGGTGTGGATCCTGTTATTCTCCCTGCTGACGTTGTTCTCACTGCTCGACACGCTGTTGACTCTGATGCGCCAAAGCCAGCTTGCCAATCAGCTCCCGCTGCGTGGCATCTTCCAGGGCGTGAAACTGGTCGCCGCGATCTTTATTGGCATCATGATCATCTCACTGCTGATGGGCCGCTCACCGCTGCTGTTACTCAGCGGTTTGGGAGCCATGACGGCCGTCTTGATGTTAGTGTTTAAAGATCCCATTCTCGGCCTGGTCGCCGGGATCCAGCTTTCCGCCAACGATATGTTGAAAATCGGCGATTGGCTGGAGATGCCTAAATACGGTGCCGATGGCGCGGTGACCGACATCGGCTTGACCACGGTCAAGGTCAGAAACTGGGACAACACCGTCACCACCATTCCCACCTACGCACTGATCTCTGATTCGTTCAAGAACTGGCGTTCAATGTCTGAATCCGGTGGCCGCCGCATCAAGCGCAGCATCAATATCGACACCACCAGCGTCCACTTCCTGACGTCAGAGGAGCAGGAACGCCTCAACCGTAACCCCCTGTTGCAACGCTATCTGAACGATAAAACCCAGGAGCTGGGTAAGTACAATCAACAGAGCGAGGTGGATCTCAGTTCGCCGCTCAACGGCCGCCGCCTGACTAATGTCGGTACTTTGCGTGCCTATTTGGTGGCTTATTTACGTTCGCACCCGGGGATCCACCAGAATATGACGCTGATGGTGCGCCAATTGGCCCCAACGCCGGAAGGGTTACCGCTGGAGATTTACGCCTTTACCAACACCACTGTGTGGGCAGAGTACGAAGGAATTCAATCGGATATCTTCGATCATCTGCTGGCGGTGATCGGCGAATTCGATCTGCGCATCCATCAGACGCCAAGCAGCAACGACATGCGCAGCATGCTGGCAAACCTGCAGCCCGCGCCCAACAATCCCTAACCTAGCCTGACGAAATTATTTCTGTTGGTAATTATCTTCAACCGATTGCCAACAGATATCTCCTCTGACTTTCTTTCTGCCACCGAATGGCTATTAATACTCACACGCCATTTTACCGTTCGGAGCAGGCATCTTGTTAACATCGTCAAAACACCGTCTGATCACCCTATTTGCCACGCTGATATTTGCTGGCTATCTGCACAGCGCCACGCTGGACGAAAGCCAGATGAGCCGCACATTGCAACCGGCGCTCAGTGCCTTGAGCAGCAATATGATGGATATTCGTGAAGCACTGGCGCGCTGTGTCAGAGAAGGGAAGGAAGAACGGTTATGCGAAAGCAACCTGGTGATGGAGGCCAGAGCCGCCGGTGATGGCGATACGGAAGAGGAAAACACACTAATACGGTAGTGAGGAGCGTTGGCTTCAATATTAAGCCCCTCACCCTAACCCTCTCCCACAGGGAGAGGGGACCGATCGAGTGCGTTGAATGCTTTGCGTAATACCTTGCCTTTCTTGTTCTTCCCCCTCTGATTTCCGAAACTGCACGGGCTAACTACACGCTCCGGGCAGCTCCCTCTCTGTGGGCTGAGGAATCCCCATAAAAATTGAGACGAGAAATAGGCTGTTTTTTTACCCACAAACGGACTAAAAAATAGCCTCAAGCAGACAAGAAGAAGTGGTTCGTCATTCTCTCACTGCCAATTTACGAACAAAATGGAACAGATTGATCGTAAAACACTCGCTCTAATTCTCTGAAACCACTAAGAAAAAATTAGTGGGGATACCTCAGCCCACAGGGAGAGGGGACCGATCGAGTGGGCCTGAAAATGCGGTGATGCACCTTGGATGAGAAGACTCGCTGATTTTTCTGCGTAATGCCTTTACTCCCCTGTTTCCGAAGCAGCACGAACCAATCAAGTGCTCCGGGCAGCTCCCTCTCCCTGTGGGAGAGGGTTGGGGTGAGGGGCAATCTTACTGTGTCAATACGGCTCGCTTTTTCTGGCGGTTCACCTTGATGTAGTAGCCCAGCAGCAGCACCGCGACCCACACCAGCCCGGCATACAGGGAAATACGCGTCGTTGGGAAGTAACCGATCAGGCCGATGATAAACACCAGGAAGATGATGGCAACCACCGAGGTGAATACCCCACCGCGTAGTGGGAACGCCAGCTTACTGACCTGATCCTTGCTCAAGCTGCGGCGGAAAGCGATCTGCGAGAACAGGATCATGATCCACACCCACACGGTGGCAAAGGTCGCCAGTGAGGCAATCACCAGGAACACGCTTTCCGGCATGATGTAGTTGAGATACACGGCGATCAGCATGGCCGCCATCATCACTACCACCGTCACCCACGGAATACCGCGTTTGGAAATTTTGCTGAATACCTGCGGGGCATGCCCCTGCTCTGCCAGGCCATGCATCATACGGCCAACGCCGAACACGTCGCTGTTAATCGCCGACAGTGAGGCGGTGATCACTACGAAGTTAAGAATACCAGCAGCAATGGTGATCCCCATATGCTGGAAGGTCAGCACAAACGGGCTACCGTTGGTCCCCACCTGGTTCCACGGATAGATGGACATGATGACGAACAGCGTCCCGACGTAGAACACCAGGATACGCCAAGGCACCGAGTTGATGGCCTTAGGGATCGACACTTTAGGATCTTTGGCTTCACCGGCGGTAATGCCAATGATTTCAATCCCACCGTAGGCAAACATCACCAGTTGTAGCGACAGGATCATGCCAATAAAGCCGTTACTGAAGAAGCCGCCGTTGACCCACAGGTTATGTATCCCGGTCGGTTGCCCTCCGTTGCCGATGCCCCAGAAGATGATGCCGATACCGGCGACGATCATGATGATAATGGTCGCCACCTTGAAGAACGAGAACCAGAACTCCAGCTCGCCGAACACCTTCACGCTCATCAGGTTGATGGCACCGATGATCAGCACCACGCTCAACACCCAGATCCAATGCGGCACTTCCGGGAACCAGACGCCCATGTAGATGCCGAAAGCCGTCACGTCGGCAATGGCAACGATCAAGATCTCAAAGCAATAGGTCCAACCGGTAATGTAACCTGCCATTGGGCCGAGATAATCCTGGGCATAGCGCGAGAACGAGCTGGCCTGCGGATTATTCACCGACATTTCGCCCAGTGCGCGCATGATGATAAAGGCAATGATACCGCCGATCAGGTAAGCCAGCAGGACGCTGGGGCCAGCCATTCTGATGGCCTCTGCGGAGCCGTAAAACAGACCGGTACCAATGGCCGAACCCAGGGCCATAAAACGAATGTGGCGCGTGCTGAGGCCACGCTTGAGCTTATTGGCTGGAGCTGCGGTGGGTGACTGTTGTTGCATGAAAATGACCCGTCTTAATTTAAACGTAAAAAAGCCACGGACAAGTCCGTGGCCTAAAATTCAGACCGTAGGTTTAAGGGTGAGCAGTCACTTGGCTGCGTGCAAAAACCCGATCATAAATCGCGACCAGTACCAGCATCAGCAGCGAAGGTGGCAACCATGCCAGCCCCTGCGCCGCCAGCGGCAGGTGATTGGTCCATTCTGGCATCAAATGCTGGAAGTTGGACGCTTTCACCGCATCAAGGATACCAAACAACAGGCTGACTAACATCACCGGCGCAACAATACGTGATGCACTGGTCCACCAACGCAGGGTGAAACTCAGCAGCACCAGCACGATGCAAGGTGGATAGATCGCAGTCAGCACCGGGATCGAAATCTGGATCAGGTGGCTCAGGCCGAGGTTGGAAACCACCATCGAGAACAGGCCGAGAATGAATACCAGCGTTTTGTATGAGAACGGCAGGTATTGCTCAAAGAACTCCGCACAGGCACAGGTCAGGCCCACCGCGGTCACCATACAGGCGATGAAGATCAGCGCCGCCAGGAAGAAGCTGCCCAGGCCACCGAAGGTATTTTGCACGTAGGCATGCAGCACTACCGCACCATTGGTGGCATCCGGCGTTAGCACGCCGCTGCCGGAGCCCAGTTTGAACAGGCTCAGGTAGACCAGCGTCAAGCCCACACCGGCGATCAAACCGGCCAGGATGGTATAACGGGTCAGCAGACCAGCGTCCTTCACCCCACGAGAACGTGCGGCGTTAACGATAACGATACCGAACACCATGGCGCCCAGCGTATCCATCGTCAGATAGCCGTTAACAAAACCGGAAGAAAACGGCACGGTTTGGTAGGCATCCACCGCCGGGATCGGCGTCCCAGCAGGCCACAACACTGCGGCAATCCCCAGCACGGCCAACGCCACAATCTTCAGCGGAGCCAGAATATGGCCCACGGTGTCAAGCAAGCGGCCCGGATAGAGCGAGATGCCAATCACCAGTGCGAAATAGACCAGGCTGTAGATAAACAGCGGCATGGCACCGTCACCGGTCAACGGCGCAATACCCACTTCAAAGGAAACGGTCGCGGTGCGCGGGGTGGCAAACAGCGGGCCAACGGAAAGGTAGCACACCGTTGCCAGTAGCAGACCAGCGCTACGGCCAATCGGTGAGCTTAATGCATCAACGCCGCCGCCAACGCGAGCCAAGGCAATCACGGTGAGAACAGGTAGACCCACGGCGGTGATCAGAAAACCAATTGCCGCGGTCCAGACGTGTTCGCCAGACTGCAAACCCACCATCGGCGGGAAGATGATGTTCCCGGCTCCGACGAATAAGGCAAAGGTCATAAAACCCAAAGCCAGAATATCTTTTGACGCTAAACGATGACTCATAATCTGTTGTGCTGCCTGTTGAAATAAAAAATTGCCGATAAGCATGGTGGCAAAAGTGCCCCACTTCGGTTCGGTTGCCGGCCTGCTCTCTCATCGTAATACTCATGGGCAACAGACAGCACGCAATAGCGGCGTCTGACCTTGATAAAGGCGAATACTCATGATGACGAGCAGATTTTTAGACGTTTTTTCCCGTGCTGAATCCCAGGTCGCAATCACCGCGGAATGCTGAGGAAAATGGAGGTTTAGTCCGGCAATAGGGGGATAGTTAAACGTTTATAGTGCCAAAAGGCAATACGCAGGACAGAAAGCAGAGTGATCGTCCAGATAATATTGCTCATCCAGTCGAACATAGGGGTTATCAATAAATATGCACTACATGATTTGTATTATTTTTGAGCACATCACTCACGAAATGTGAAACAAATGGTTACATAGTGCGTGAAAACACCAATAACCAAACACTAAACGCGTGTCATGTGCTCATTTTACTGGCGCTTACCAGACTGACGCTGCGATATTGACCACGCTACGCAGCTTATTCCACTGCTGCTGCTCACTCAGGCTGTTGCCCTCTTCGGTAGAGGCAAAGCCACACTGCGTGCTCAAGCATAGCTGTCTGATATCGACGAACTGCGTTGCTTCCTTGATACGTTGTTGCACCACCGCCGGATCTTCCAGCTCACCGGTCTTGGTGGTGATCAACCCTAGCACCACCTGCTGTTTGCCCGGCCTGATAAAACGCAGTGGCTCAAAACCGCCAGATCGTTCGTTATCATATTCCAGGAAGAAGGCATCAATATTGACCTGGCCAAACAGGATTTCCGCTACTGGCTCATAGCCGCCTTCCGAGATCCAGGTGGAACGGAAGTTACCACGACAAACGTGGAGACCAATGGTCAAATCATCCGGTTTTCCGGCAATGGCTTTATTCAGCACCTCTGCGTAGGTTCGGGCCAATTGCTCAGGATCTTCACCCCGCTCACGGATCTGGCGCTTCTGCTCGTCGGAGCACAGATAGGCCCAGACGGTATCATCGAGCTGCAGGTAGCGGCAGCCAGCGTCGTAAAAAGCTTTGATCGCATCGCGGTAGGTTTGTGCCAGATCGTCAAAGTAGCTATCCAGATCCGGATAAACCAGAGGGTCGATCGCCTTACGGCCACCACGGAAATGCAGCACGCTCGGGCTCGGGATGGTCATCTTCGGTACAGCATCACCGGCTACGCTTTTCAGAAAACGGAAATCCTCCAGCATCGGATGGTTGCTAAAACCCAGTTTGCCGGTCACCTTGATGCTGCGGGCTTTGGTTTGCACGCCGTTAAACTGAATGCCCTGCTCCACGTCGTAGCCTTCTACACCATCAAGCCCTTCAAGGAAGTCGAAGTGCCACCAGGCGCGACGGAACTCGCCATCTGTCACGACCTGTAAGCCGATCTCTTGCTGTTTGCCAACAATGTGGCGGATTTACTCGTTTTCTACTGCACGCAGATGAGCCGCGTCAATCTCACCATTCTGAAACTGCTGACGGGCCGTTTTCAGCGCCGCAGGGCGCAACAGGCTACCGACAACGTCGGCGTGAAAGGCATGGCTGGCTTTGGACATGTTCTGCTCCGATGATGCACTGAGGGCTAGCCGCCATCAGTTCCAATCATTGACAAGTTGAATTATTACGCCGGGTTACAAATAGACATCCAGACGTCTACACTGCTTGAGTGCATCCTTTCATGTCACCGGTCACCCGGCAATGGAGAAATTTTCATTGGTGTTGAATTAAATTCAAGTTGGCCGGACTAATCCAGCCCCAGGAGCGTACGGGTTTTGCGCAGCGTAGCCGGCGGCAGCGGCAGATAGCCGTCGTGATTTACCAGCTCCTGCCCCTGCGCAGACAGTACACGGTCGAGGAATGCCGCCGTCAGAGGTTCCAGCGGCTGGTTGGGAGCTTTGTTGATGTAGATATACAGGTAGCGCGCCAACGGATAGCTGCCGTTACGCACGTTGGTTTCGCTAGGTTCAACATAACGGTCACCCGTTTCTGCCAGGGGCAACAGCCGCACCCCGCTGGCACGAAAACCGATGCTGGCATAGCCAATGCCGTTTAACGATCCGGCCACCGCCTGCACCACCGAGGCCGACCCCGGCAGTTCATTCACCCGCGCCATAAAATCACCACCGCATAACGCACGCAGTTTGAAATACCCATAGGTACCCGAGGCGGAGTTGCGGCCAAAGCGTTGCAAGGCACGCTGCTGCCAGCCGCCCTGCAGCCCCAGCTCTCCCCAGCGGTTAATCGGCGTGTTTTCCCCGCAGCGGCGGGTAGCGGAAAAGATTTGATCCAGCTGTTGCAGATTCAACCCACGTAGCGGATTGTCCTGATGCACCAGCACCACCAGCGCATCAACCGCGACCGGCACCGCCAGCGGCGCATAGCCATAGCGGTGCTCAAATGCCGACACCTCCGCCGCCTTCATTGGCCGGCTCATTGGTCCAAGCTGTGCAGCTCCTGCCGCCAATGCGGTGGGTGCCGTCGAGGAACCGGCAGCCTGCAGTTGCAAGTTCACGTTGGGATAGTGCCGGCTGAAATCCTGCCCCCACAGCGCCATCAGGTTGGCCAGGGTGTCGGAACCTACGCTGGACAGGTTACCGGAAAGCATGCCGTCCGGTGCAGCCACGGCCCCGCGGCCAACCGACAACAGCAGGCAAAGCAGCAAAGCTTGGGTAAATCGATTCATGGCGGGCTACCTGTTAATTTTTCACCGCATTCTCTGCTAAAGCCGCGGGAACAATCAACCGGTTAGGCAAGGTAAAAATGAAACGGGTGCCGATGCCTGGCTCGCTGAGGATCTCCAGCCGCGAATCATGATGGCTGAGCGCATGCTTCACGATCGCCAACCCGAGTCCACTGCCGCCGGTCTGGCGCGAACGTGCTTTATCCACGCGATAGAAACGCTCGGTCAGGCGTGGGATATGCTCGGCACCGATGCCCGGCCCGTTATCGCTGACCTGGAACTGGGCCCCGTGCGGCGTCTGCTGCCAGCTCACTTCGATGTTGGTACCCGCCGGAGTATGGTTGACAGCGTTGTACACCAGATTGGAAACCGCGCTGCGCAGCTGATCCTCATTACCGAACACTTGCAGATTTTCATTCACCCGGAAATTGATCTGGTGATTACTACCGCTGAGCGATTGCGCCTCACGCTGCAATACCCGCAGCATTAACGGAATATCGACCTTCTCGTTCATATCCACGTTTGGCGCGGCCTCGATCCTGGAGAGCGTGAGCAACTGCTTTACCAACCCATCCATGCGTTTGGTCTGCTCTTGCATGGTGCCCAAGGCTTTGCCACGCAGCGAACCATCCAGCTCTTCATCGCTCATCATTTCCAGATAGCCTTGCAGCACCGTTAGCGGCGTACGTAGCTCATGACTGACGTTGGCAAAGAAGTTGCGTCTGGCCCCCTCCAGTTGACGCATCTGGGTCACATCACGTGCCACCATCAGCAGTTGGCCTTCGGAATACGGCATGATACGGAATTCGACAAAGTGCTCGTTATTCAGCTGTAACGTCAGCGGCCGGGTAAATTCTTGCTGTTGCAGATAATGGCTGAATTCCGGATAGCGCAGCAGGTTGAGAATGTGTTGGCCGTTATCTTCCGGCCAGCGAAAGCCCAGCAGATGCTGTGCCAGGCCGTTACACCAGAAGATATTGCCCTCAACGGTGGTCATCACCACCGCATCCGGTAAGGATTCGGCCCCGCTGCGAAAGCGTTTGATCAACAGCGCCAGCTCACGACGGCGGCGACGGTTACGCTGCTGCATCTGGTACAGACCATAGAACAGCGGCTCCCAGCTCCAGCGGCCCGGCGGCGGCGTCATGCTGCGGTCCACCCACAGCCAGTGGGAAAGTTTGAGTTGGTTATAGAAGTTCCAGGCCAGCGCGGCCAGCACCGAAACCAACAGCAGCCAGGGCAGATAACCGAAAATCAGCCCCAGCAATAAGGCAGGCAGGCAGAAAAGGGCCAGCTCCAGCGCCAGCCTCTTCCACGATAAACGTTCTAGCACGGTAACCTCTCCAGCGCAGTGCGATCAGTAGCGCGTTGAGAACCGATAACCGGTGCCGCGAACGGTTTGAACCATCTTGTCATGACCACTGGTCTCCAGCGCCTTACGCAGCCGGCGGATATGCACATCAACGGTGCGGTCTTCCACATAAACGTTAGTGCCCCAGACGTGATTAAGCAACTGTTCGCGGCTATAAACACGCTCCGGATGAGTCATAAAGAAGTGCAGCAGTTTGAACTCGGTCGGCCCCATCTCCAGCGCCTGCTCATTGGCCATCACCCGGTGCGAGGAAGGATCCAGGCTTAGCCCCTGCATTTCAATCACTTCTTCTACTGCCATCGGTGAAATACGGCGCATCACCGCCTTGATACGTGCCACCAACTCCTTGGGCGAGAAAGGTTTGGTGATGTAATCATCCGCGCCAACCTCCAGGCCACGTACCCGATCTTCTTCTTCACCGCGCGCGGTCAGCATCATCACCGGGATGTCCCGGGTCATCGCCTCGCGCTTCATATGCTTGATAAACTGAATGCCGGATCCCCCCGGTAACATCCAGTCCAGTAACACCAAATCAGGGAACGGCTCAGACAGGCGCGTGACGGCACTGTCATAATCCTCGGCTTCCAACGGTTGGTAACCATTCTGTTCCAACACAAAGCACACCATCTCACGGATCGGCGCTTCGTCTTCCACCACCAGTATGCGTCTTGCCATCGTCAATCCTGCCAATGTGTTAGCGATCTCAGTTGATTGCGGTCGCCATTATGCGTCAGTTTTGTGACACTTTTATGAAAAAAAAGCCCCATTAATGGCAGTAAGCATAGCGATTATTTCTGACGGCAAACAAAAATCATTCGGCTCCCTGCTTGATTGAGCCACGACAGGAGAGATCCCCCCCTTTATAATCGTCGCCATTATGTTGTCGCCCTGGGAGTTTTATGCGCCTGATCCATACCTCCGACTGGCATTTGGGCCAGTACTTTTTCACCAAAAGCCGCGCCGCCGAGCATCAGGCCTTCTTAGGTTGGCTGATCGAACAGGTGGAACAGCAGCGGGTGGATGCGCTGATCGTCGCAGGCGATTTGTTCGATACCGGCTCCCCACCCAGCTACGCCCGCGAGCTGTACAACCGCTTTGTGGTGGAGCTGCAACGCACCGGCTGCCAACTGGTAGTGCTGGGCGGCAACCACGACTCCGTAGCCACGCTGAATGAATCGCGTGAGCTGCTTTCCTGCCTGAACACCACCGTGATTGCCAACGCGCAAAGCGAGCTTGAGCAGCAAATCGTGGTGCTCAACCAGCTTGATGGCCAACCTGGTGCGGTGCTCTGCGCCATCCCGTTCCTGCGCCCACGGGATCTGCTCACCAGCCGCGCCGGTGAGTCTGGCAACCAAAAGCAGCAGGCCCTGCAAGAAGCCATCGCCGAGCATTACCAAAACCTGTATCAGGCAGCTTGTGCGCGCCGTGATGCGTTGGGTTTGCCACTGCCGATCGTCGCCACTGGCCATTTAACCACAGTAGGCGTCACCACCTCGGATTCGGTACGGGATATCTATATCGGCACGCTGGACGCTTTCCCGGCTCAAGCGTTCCCTCCTGCCGATTACATTGCGTTGGGGCATATCCATCGTGCGCAGAACGTCGCCAAATCCGAGCACATCCGCTACAGCGGCTCGCCAATCCCACTGAGCTTTGACGAGTTAGGCAAAGCCAAAAGCGTGTTTATGGTCGATTTTGCCGACGGAGCATTGCAACAGATCACGCCACTGGAGATCCCAACCTTCCAGCCCATGCAGCTGATCAAAGGTAATTTGCAGCAAATCGAGGCGCAATTACAGCAGTTTGCCGATTATCAGGGCGAACTTCCGGTTTGGCTGGATATCGAAGTGGCCACCCAGGATTACCTCAGCGATATTCAGCGCCGCATCCAACAGTTGGCGGAAGATTTACCGGTTGAAGTGGTGCTGCTGCGACGCAGTAAAGAGCAACGTAGCCAGACCATTGCCCAGCAGGATAAAGAAACCTTGAATGAATTAAGCGTGGGCGAAGTCTTCGAGCGCCGGTTGGCGTTGGAAGCCGAGATGGCCGAACCGCGCCAACAACAGATGCGGCAGATGTTCCAGCAGGTGGTAGAAACCTTGCATCACCATGAGGAGCCATCAGCATGAAGATCCTGAGCCTAAGGCTGAAAAACCTGAACTCGCTACAGGGCGAGTGGAAAATCGACTTCACGGCGGAACCCTTCGCCAGCAACGGCCTGTTTGCCATTACCGGCCCCACCGGAGCGGGTAAAACCACCCTGCTGGACGCCATCTGCCTGGCCCTCTATCACCAGACACCACGCCTGGAAGTCAGTGCCAGCCAGAATGAATTGATGACCCGCCACACCGCCGAATCGCTGGCCGAAGTGGAGTTTGAGGTCAAAGGCGTCGGCTATCGCGCCTTCTGGAGCCAACGCCGGGCGAAAAACGATCCGGACGGCAACCTGCAGGCTCCCAAGGTGGAGCTGGCACTGCGGGCAGACGGCAAAATCCTGGCGGATAAAATTTCCGATAAAAAAGAGCTGATTGCCGCGATCACCGGGCTGGATTTCGGCCGCTTCACCAAATCGATGATGCTGTCACAGGGCCAGTTCGCCGCCTTCCTGAACGCCAAGGCCAACGAACGTGCCGAACTGTTGGAAGAACTGACCGGCACCGAAATTTATGGACGGCTATCGGCACAGGTATTCGAACAGCACAAACAGGCGAAAAGCGATCTGGACGCTTTGCACCACCGTGCCAGTGGGATTGAACTGCTTAATGATGAGCAGCGCCAGGCGTTGGAAAACCAGCTCAACGAGCTCGGCGCTGAAGAGCAACTTCTCAGCCAACAATCACAGCGGCAACAACATCAGTTGAGCTGGCTGCAACGCTGGCACGCCATCCAGCAACAGACCCAGGATTATCAGCAACAGCTGTCTGGCGTGCAGCAGGAGTATCAACTGGCCGAACCGCAGTTGCAGCAATTAGCTCGCAGTGAGCCCGCCGAGAAACTGCGCCCGTTGCTCAATGAGCGTAATCGTTGTCAGCAAGAACATTTGGCGCTGCAACGGCAGATCGAATTGTTGGCAAAACAGCAACAGCAGCAATTAGCCGAACTGACCCCGTTACAACAGCAGTTGGAGCAGGCGCAAAAGGCCAGGCAGGCTCAGGCGGAACATCAGCAACAGCAGCAGACGCTGATGGATGACAAGGTGTTGCCGCTCGATCATCAGATTGCTCAGTTACAAAACCAACTGGCAGAAGCGCATAAACAGCATGCAGAGAGCCAACAGCAGAGCGATGAGCTGCGGCGTACGCTGGAACAACTCACCGAAAGACGCGGCCAACTGGCTACCCTGGCGGGTCAATATCAGACCAGGCAGCTTGAACTCACGGCGGCGCTGGATAGCCAACTCCAGCAGCAAGCCACGTTAGAGGCGCAATCCCCTCTGGAGAAACTGCGTCACCGCCAGGCCGAACTGAGTGGCTTGCGCCCGGTTCGCCAACAGTTGTCGAAACTGACCTTACTGTTCCAGCAGAGCCAGCAGCGCCTTGAGCAACAGCGGCTCGAATTCACTTCGCGCCAAAAACAGCTGACCGAAGTAGAAACCCAGCTCGATGCGGTGCGCCAGCAGTATAAACAGCAAAAAGCGCACCTGACAGACGTTGAGAAGACACTCGAACTGGAAAAACGCATCGTCAGTCTGGAAGCCGAACGGGCGCGTCTGCAAACCGATGCCCCCTGCCCGCTGTGCGGCTCCACGCACCATCCGGCGATCGAGCAATATCAGGCTGTCAAACCGTCAGAAACGGAGCAGCGCGTCGCTCAATTGCGCGCCCAAACCGAAGAGCTGCACACTAAAGGAACAGAGCTGCGTGCACGCAGTGAAAGCCTGAAAGAGCAGCAGCAACGCTTGCAAACACAGTTGAACCAGGAACTCGAGCAGCAGGAAAGCTATCTGCAAAACTGGCAAACCCTCAGCGCGCCCTTGGCCTTCGACTTTACGCTGCAAGACAGCGCCCGGTTAACCGCTTGGCTGGAGGCTTGCGATAGTGAGGAACAGGCCGGTCAGCAACTGCTGTTGCAACACGAACGGCTCGCCAAGGCCGTGCAACTGGCGAAGGATGCCCTGAATGCCCTGCAAACCGAACAGCAGAGTTCGCAACAGGAAGCGGCAAGGTTGAATGAGCGCTTTGAACTGCTGCAGAAAAACCAGCAGGAAACTCAACGCCAATTGGCGCAGTGGCAACAGCAGTGCCTGACGAATGAAACTCAGCTGCTGGCACAGCGTAACGAACGCATCGCGCTGTTTGGTGAGCGAACGGTGGTTGAAGCCCGTGAGCAGCTACGCACGGCACAAATCGCCGCAGAGCACGCCTTGCAGCAGGCCACGGAGCAATTGCACAAAGCGCAGGAGCAGCGCGATCGCCTGGCTGGCCAGTGGGTCGGTTTGCAGCAACAGCAACAACAGCAAGCCGAACGGGGGCAACAGGCCGAACAGCAATGGCAGCAGGCCCTGGCCAGCAGCACCTTCGATGATGAGGCCGCATTCAACGCCGCGCTGCTGGATGACGACGTACGCCAGCGCTTACAGCAGCACAAAGAGCAGTTGCAGGAGCGTCAGGTGCGGGCCACAACGCTGTTGGCGCAGGCCGTACAAGCTCTGGAACAGCACCGTCTGGAACGCCCTGCGGATCTGGATGAAAACCAGGTCAATATTGAGCAACTCACCACCGCGCTCAGCGAACTGGCAGAGCGGCTGAAAACATTACAGCTGCGCCAGGGCGAGGTACGTAACCAACTGAGCAGCGATGCCGAGCGCCGCCTGAATCAACAGTCCCTGTTCGAACAGATCGCCCAAAGCCAGCAGCAGTACGACGACTGGAGCCTGCTCAACCAGCTTATCGGTTCCAAAGAGGGCGACAAGTTCCGCAAGTTCGCTCAGGGCCTGACCCTGGATCATCTGGTGTACCTGGCCAACAACCAGCTTGGCCGCCTGCACGGGCGCTATCTGTTGCAGCGCAAAACCAGTGATGCGCTGGAGCTACAGGTAGTAGATACCTGGCAGGCAGATGCTCTGCGCGATACCCGTACCCTTTCCGGCGGTGAAAGCTTCCTGGTGAGTCTGGCGCTAGCGCTGGCCTTGTCCGATCTGGTCAGCCACAAGACCAGCATCGATTCGCTGTTCCTGGATGAGGGCTTCGGCACGCTGGACGCCGAGACGCTGGATACCGCGCTAGACGCCTTGGACAGCCTTAACGCCACCGGCAAAACCATCGGTGTGATCAGCCACGTTGAGGCAATGAAGGAGCGCATCCCGGTGCAGATTAAGGTGAAAAAGGTCAATGGCCTGGGGGTCAGCCGACTGGACGCGCAGTTTCGCATCGAATGACCGCGACTGAGGTTTACGTCAAGAGGTAACTACGGCCAGAAGTGTGATCGCGGCGACAGTACAGGCTGAAAAGCATTGAGCCAGAGCCGACAACGGTTATCATGATAATGATTACAGGATTGTCACTGTGCATACAGGCAAAACCTGACCTCCGGGATCGCTCCTGGACGTCGGGTTTTTTCGTTTTCAGCGGGCCGGGAATAGCCATGAAAATCGCTAAAATACTCAATAATAACGTAGTGATTACGCTGAATGACCATCAGGAAGAAACGGTGGTTATGGGGCGTGGCATTGGCTTTCAAAAGAAAGCCGGGGAAAGTGTGGATGAAAGCCTGATCGAAAAGGTGTTCACCCTCAACAGCGGCGAAATGAGCGAACGTTACAAAGAACTGCTGGCGGAGATCCCTCTGGCGTGCGTGACCACCGCGGACAAGATCATCACCCTCGCCCGCGAGCGGCTGCCGGGGAAACTGCATAACATTGTCTACATCACGCTGACCGACCATATCCATTTTGCGCTGCAACGCCACGCGCAAGGGTTGGATATCAAGAACGCGCTGCTGTGGGAGATTAAAAAACTCTATCCAAACGAGTTTGCCATTGGGTTGGAGGCGCTGACCATCATCGCCCAGCGCCTGGAAACCACGCTGCCGGAAGACGAGGCTGGGTTTATC
Source organism: Serratia sp. NCCP-200 (assembly GCF_059697885.1). Classification (NCBI taxonomy): domain Bacteria; kingdom Pseudomonadati; phylum Pseudomonadota; class Gammaproteobacteria; order Enterobacterales; family Yersiniaceae; genus Serratia; species Serratia sp. NCCP-200. Next base: position 158,197 of record NZ_BAAKUJ010000008.1, on the reverse strand, counting down.
GCTTTGCACCTGGTCAACGCGCAGCTCAATGACGAAATGCACAACACCCTGCATATCACCCGCGTGATGCAGGAGATCCTCAATATCGTCAAATACCATTTCCGTTTTGACTACAACGAGGAATCGCTCAGCTACCATCGCTTTGTCACCCACCTGAAATTCTTTGCCCAGCGCCTGTTAGGCAAGAATTACGTCAACAGCGAGGACGATTCGCTGTATCAGGTGGTGAAGGAGAAATACCGCGAGTCATTCGCCTGTGCCGGCAAGATCAACCAGCACATCGAGAAGAGCTACCAGCATCAGCTGACCAGCGAAGAGATGCTGTTTCTGACCATCCATATCGAGCGGGTACGCAGCGAAAGCGAAAAGGATTACACGCCGAAGGAGTGAGGCTGGGGATCACAACGGGCACTGCATGCAGTGCCCGTTTGGATGATCAATGGTTAGCCAGAGAAGGCTGTTCCCCCTCACCCCAGCCCTCTCCCCAAAAACCGGTGCGGAGTCATGGTCAGGTATGGGAGGCAATCTGTAACCCCTACGGTCAGCCTGACACCCTACGGTAAGTTTGTTATACCTGGGGCCAGAGCCAGGCGGCACCGCGCACACCGCTGGAATCACCGTGAATTGCCTTGCGGATTGGCGTTTCGCACTCGCCGCCAAATACCCAAGGCTTCACCAGTGACGGCACCGTTTGATACAACCGATCCACGTTACTCATGCCGCCAGCCAGGACGATCACATCGGGATCAAAGAGATTGATCACGTGCGCCAGTGACTTCGCCAACCGCATTTCGTAACGCTGAATAGCCAACTCTGCCACCGCGTCCTGCTGCGCCACCAGTGCCATGATCTCGTGACCTTTCAGAGCCTGACCGCTCAGCCGCGCATAGTCGGTAGTGAAACCGGTCCCGGAGATAAAGGTTTCAATACAGCCTTGCTTGCCACAGTAACAGGGCACCTCGGCGCGAAAACGCAGTTCGTCCTCATCCAGCCACGGCAACGGGTTGTGGCCCCACTCGCCGGAAATACCGTTGCCCCCAGAGTGCACCTTGCCATTTATCGCAACTCCAGCACCGCATCCGGTGCCAATGATCACCGCAAACACGGTTGGTTTTCCTGCTGCGGCACCATCGGTGGCTTCCGATACGGCCATGCAGTTGGCATCGTTGGCCAGCCGCACTTCGCGCTGCAACATAGTGGAGAGGTCTTTATCCACCGGCTGGCCATTCAGCCAGGTAGAGTTGGCGTTTTTTACCAGGCCGGTAAAGGGCGACAACGTGCCAGGGATCCCCACCCCCACCGAGCCTTGCTGGCCGGTCTTTTCCTCCGCCAACTTCACCAACCCGCAGATAGCCTCCAGCGTCAGCTGATAATCATGGCGCGGCGTGGCAATGCGATGGCGGAACAGCTCTGCGCCATCGTTAGCCAATGCAATCACTTCAATTTTGGTGCCACCCAGATCGATACCAATACGCACAATTTCTCTCCCCAATTCAGCACGGCAAAAAATTTTCCGCCCAGTGTACCCCATAGCCCGGCTCAAGCCATGCTCAGCAAACGTGACGCCAATGGCAATTCCCCTATCTGGCTGTGTGAAACGCGGCAGCGGACGCAAATCAGCGGGAATGAGGCGATTTTTCAGCGTCAATTCGTTATTATGCCGCCCTGCTTTTGATGAATCTGCGTGCCAAATGCACGCCCAGCCTGGGATAACATTATGCTGTGGTTTAAGAATTTGATGGTTTACCGTTTGAGCCGCGACGTTGCGCTAACTGCGGATGAAATGGAAAAACAGCTCAGCGCCTTTGCCTTCACACCATGTGGCAGCCAGGACATGGCGAAAACCGGCTGGGTTTCCCCGATGGGCTCTCACAGCGACGCACTGACGCACGCGGTTAACGGCCAGATCATGATTTGCGCCCGTAAAGAAGAGAAGATCCTGCCCTCTCCGGTGCTGAAACAAGAGCTACAGGCCAAGATCGAAAAGCTGGAAGGCGAACAGCACCGCAAGCTGAAAAAAACCGAGAAAGACTCCCTGAAAGATGAAGTGCTGCATAGCCTGCTGCCGCGCGCCTTCAGCCGCTTCAACCAGACCTATATGTGGATCGATACCGTTAACGATCTGATTATGGTCGATGCCGCCAGCGCCAAGCGCGCCGAAGATATGCTGGCGCTGCTGCGTAAGAGCCTGGGTTCTCTGCCGGTGGTACCTTTGACCATGGAAAGCCCGATCGAGCTGACGCTGACCGAATGGGTCCGCTCCGGCGAACTGCCAGCCGGTTTTATCATTCAGGATGAGGCCGAACTGAAAGCCATTCTGGAAGAAGGCGGGGTGATCCGCTGTAAGAAGCAGAACCTGATCAGCGACGAGATTGCCGTGCATATCGAAGCGGGCAAGCTGGTGACCAAGTTGGCGGTAGATTGGCAGGAACGCATTCAACTGGTGCTGGCCGACGACGGCTCACTCAAGCGCCTGAAGTTTGCCGATACCCTGCGCGATCAGAACGACGATATCGATCGTGAAGATTTTGCCCAGCGTTTCGACGCCGACTTCATCCTGATGACCAGCGAACTGGCGGCCTTGATCAGCAACACCATCGAAGCCTTGGGTGGCGAAGCACAGCGCTAAAACAGAAGGGGCGCAACACGTTGCGCCCTCTGGGGAATGCCGGGGAAAATCTTCATTCCCGGCCAAACTGCACTGATTACTTACTCAGATAACGACACAGGTAGGCCGTCGCATCGGCAACCTGAACGTTGAATTCACTCTGCGCAGGCACAAAGAACTTCTCGCCTGGCGTAAACACCTGCCAATCCGGTGCGCCCGGTAACAGCACTTTCAATGCCCCGGTGATCACCGTCATCTCTTCCGGCTGTGCGGTACCGAAGGTGTATTCACCCTCTTCCATCACCCCGACGCTGGTACGACCGATGCTGCTACTATCGTAACCGATAGACTTCACTTTCCCGGCAAAATACTCGTTCACTTTCAGCATAGACTGGCACCTGCGTAATCATCTTTGAGGGATCTCCATATTGGGGGATGAATCCGGGTCTGTCACTGGTTTTTGATGCGAAATGCGATCGTTACGCACGGCAAAACATGAGCGGGATCAAACAATGAGTTCGATGACCAACGTTCGGCGTTCTGTTGCTCATTCAGTCTGGCAGACATCACGGTTATTTCCGCTGTTGAAAATGGCTCAGGCTGCCATAAAGCGCCAGCAGACGGTCATATTCAGCAGGATCGTAGAAGCTGCAGGTACCACGCCCAAACTCTTTGGCCACTTCCACCGCAAACTTCACCGCCAGCGCGATATCCACTTCATGGCTGGCACCGGTGCCACAGCCCGGCACTACCGACTCAGTACAGATTGCCACACCTACTACTGGCGCTGCCGTAGCGGTTGAGGGTTGCAGGATACTGTTGAGGTGATGAACGTCATTACCATAGGGCGTAATGTCCTGCATGGTGATCGGGAAGGTCACTGCCGGGCGGCCACTGGTCATTTCCATGATACGCAAAAGGTCTTCCGACACCCGCAGGATGTAGCCCTGTTTCACCGTCGGTGATAGTGCATAGCCCTTGTGGTTGATAATACGATTGCCCTTGGTGGTATCGATCGACAAAATGGCATCGGCTTGCGGCACCACTTCGTTATCATTCATCGTAACGTCATCGATGGGTGAATCCATAAAATCGACCGGATCGTGTGGGCGAGTGGGTGCGTTCGGGCAAATATGCGTAGTGATCACCACGTCACCAGGCAGAACGTCACCTTTGCGCTGCATTTCTGCCAGCTTTAGCGCACTGGCGATCGCCGCAATCGCCCCATCACCGTCTGACACCAATCCTATACGCGTGGGCCTAGCTCCAATGCCGCCCAACCGGCCAATAATTCCCAAGGTTGGCGCATCACCACCGGATTGCTTGCCCGCACTGCCAGGGATCTCGATGCGGACAAAGTCCGTGGTGCCCTTCTCACCGCTGACACGATGAGTGCTGGCCTTGACCGACGGGTAGTGGGCAAACAGATCGACTACGTCCTGCCCTTTGACATAGGCATTATCAATCAGCTCAAAGACCTGCAGCGTTTGTTGCAAACTCATGTTAATCCCTCGCAAATGTTGCCTGATAGGTTTATGCCTCCCGCAATTGCAGGCACGGCGTTATTTTCCCTTGCTGGAAAAGATCGAGTTGAAGAAGTTGTATAGCGCATCACCGGCAATAAACCCGGCAGCCATGATCTCCATCGGCGCGCGGCCTTTATCCCCCCAGCGTTTGATGATCAGAATGCGCAGCGCGATACCGGCAAGCACCGCCCATCCTGCCAAGGCATTATTAATCAGCAAACCTGTCGCAAGCAGCACGCCGAGCTGGCGTTTAGGCCCCCCAATAAACTGCACTATCGCGCCTGGTATAGCCCAAATCAGCAGGCTGGACGCAATACCGGGCTGGGCTCCTGCCTCAATGGTTTTGGCGTATACCCGGGCCACCGGTGGGATCAACTCCTGCAGGAAATAGCTGGTGTAAGAGAGATAAACCACGGGAATGGCGATCACAAAAGCAAGCATGGCGGCAATCAGCTGAATACGCCGCCCCAGCAGTTCCTGCTGTAAATCCTTACCGTAACCTCTCAGGATAAAACCGGCTTTCAGGTCAAAGCCCATATCGGCAAACGCCGGCCCGGTCGCTGCGGTAAAACCGGTGAGAATGCACAGCGCCAGAGGAGGGAAACCAAGCATGATCCCAACGATCAGCGTGATCAGCGCCACCGCAAACGCCGGGAACCAGCCGGAATGCATCGCCGCAATGCCGACGATCAGTTCATGTACAAAGGCAGCAAACGCAGCATAGATGACAAACAGCACCAGCATGGTCAACGACATTTCGCTGTATAACCCGCCCCCCAAAGCCAGCATCCCGGCAATCACGACATATCCAACAGCCCCCAGACCCAAGGCTTTGCGTACTTCGCTGTCAGGTTGGGTATAGGTAGATGTCGAACTTTGATTCTTGTTGCGGATCACCTGCACCACCTGGATTAATGCCACCAGCCCGGCACCGACCATCACGCCATGCGGAATATAGTGCGCATTGATGTCGACACCGGTCAGCGGCTGGCCATAGGCACGCAGCAACAGGCCAACACCGAACATGCTCAGCGCCCAGATATTGCCAATAAATGCGGTACCGAAGGCCGCCATAGGGATCTTCAACATGGAGCCTGCAATCCCCACAGCAACGCCGACAACCAGCAACCAGGCCTGTTTACCACCGCGGTCACCGGCCTTGATAGCCTCCGCCGCCGCGACTCCCGGTGGCCAGGCATTGGCCGCCGGGAACACTTTAGTGTCAAACATCCGGTACAGCAGGTAAGCATCCAGCAGCATCGCCGCCGCTACGCCGCAAAACATCGGCAGGATCAATTGCGGTTGTCCCATGACATAAGGCACGGCAATCGGCATCAGCAGGCTATTGGCCGCCCCGAAGGTGGCTGAGGAAATTACCGTTTGGGCCAGATTCTGAGTGTGTATCGAACGATAGCGTTGGAACATGCGCAGCGGGATCCGCGCCAGCAACATGGCGATCAGCGCACCGATAATCGAAGTATTAGGCGTCACGCCCAAGGTGGTGATCAACTGTACGCCAATTATCGCCCCGACGACGGATAACAGCACCATCACCAGTAACGTACCGATATCTTTCAATGGATTACTCGTTATATCTGGTTTCATAAATCCACCCTGTGAATATCCCTGCTAAATGGCAAAAATAATATTTCGGACACAGATTGCCGATAGAGTTCCATTATTCGAAACTCTACGCGGTGAAATAAATTATTTAGTGCCTGCCTTGGCCGCATTAATGGTAGAACGACTCTCTCTACCATTAACTCATCAGCGAGATGCCCTGGTGTTGGCGCGCTAATCAAGCCGGTTTACGGTGAGCTAATTGATCTGTTGCCAATAGTCATCACCGAGTTTTTCTGCCAGTTGCCGGGAAACCGTCATTAATGCCTCAAGCACCTGGGGAGAATAAGGTTGCTCCTCGGTCTGTGAGGGGAAAGAGAGACATAACCCCACCGTCTCACTACGGTGCTTATTCCTCACCGAGGTTGCCAACGAACTGATACCCGGCAGCGTTTCATTACGGGCCAATGACCAGCCCTGCTGCCGAATGGTTGCCAACTTTTGCAGCAACGCCTCCAGCGTTTTGGGAGAGTTTGCCGAAGCGACCTGGTAGCCAGCTGCGAAACGCTCACGCACCTGCTCATCACTTTCCCGCGCCAGTATCGCGCGCCCCACAGAGGTTTCTGCCGCTGGCGAACTGGCCCCCACCGGTGTCACCACCTGTAAGAAATGGCGGCCAGGCAGCGTACGCATCACCCAATTCTCCCGCCCCTCCAACACCGATATATAGCCGGTACAGAAGGTTAACTGATTAAGCTGCATCATCGCCGCCGTGGCACTTTCCACCAGCGGAGTGGAAAGATAATGGCTGGCCACCCCAAGCAGCAGATAGCCAATATGGTACTGACGGCTTTGCGGATCCCGCTCTAACAGCCCCTGGCTTTCCATCGTTTGTAGCAGGCGCGATACGGTGCTTTTTGGCAGCCTCAACCTTTCGACGACATCAGTAAAAGAAATCCCCCCTTGGCCATGCGTTATCTGCCGTTGAGAAAATAGTTTTAATACCGCAGCCGCATTTTCCAAGGTAGTCATGGCTCGCCTTGTTCCACTATATGGAACCTAGTTCCCAATCAATATTTAGAAACCTAAAACCCACACCTCTTATCGTCAAGCAGTTTATTTTTATTACACGGTGAAATCACAGCGAATGATGCTTTAATATTGAAAATACTGCACAGATCGCCAAGTTATTTTTCGAGCGAGTTGGTTTATATCCGTCTTACAGCGTTAATATCAGCATAAGATACCAATATTCACCAAATCATCAGCGCGGCGGATGCCGCTATTAAAAGATTGCGCAAGATATAAATCGCGAGAAGTCTCGAACAGAATGATGAGGATGGACCCAAAGGCGGGGAAAAACCGGTCATGGATAGTAGAACGCAGTTGAAAAAATGAAGCCGGTTTATACCGGCCACTTGTTGTTACACCGCTGGCTATTCGCCCAGGCTTTCATCTTCGTAACGCCGCTTGGCGTCTAACGCTTCTTGCTCGGTTTCATGCTCGCTGATCAGCGTATCGGGTTTGGGGTGATCGGCCCGTAGCTCATACCAACGAACCTGCTTGCCCACTTCGCCCTTGTCTACGGCCTTGATACGCGCCGCTCTCGGGTAGGGAGGTTTACTCGGCATAGTGCTCTCCAATGTGATGACCTGCGGTTAAGTATAGACAACCACACGGAAATGCCAGTTATCGGCGCGCCCCCAAATCCCGGTCCTGGTGTTCACCGGCCAGCAACTGCGTCAATTCAACACAGGATTGGATCTGGCCATCACGCACGGTGAAATGAGCCAACACCCTGATCTGGCTCTGGCTGCCATCACGTTTTTCAATATTCACTAAATGATGGGTGAGAACATTTTCCCCAGTAGCGGCGATGGCGAGGATCTCAAGCTGCATGCTGCAGGTGATCTGTTTAAGCAAGGCCATATGCTGGATAAACTGCGGGTAATCTAGCGTATGACCATCCACCGTCTGGTGATAGTGGCGGCTGAACAGATTGGCGATCAGTTCGGGCTGGTGTTCAGGGTTAGCTACAATTTGCTGTAAAGCCGTAAGGACAAGGGTTTGGTGGATCATGCTGTTTTCTCCGGGGTGATAGCGTCCGAAGAGCATAAAGGCAATCGGCAATGGCATAATAACCGTATCAAGCTATTCAATAACGCTAATCGGCCAATCTGATGAAACTGCACAGCGAACGTTTGTTGCACGCTAAAAAACACCTGACGCCCTGGCATCAGCATCAACAGGGGCAGGTCTATCTGTTAAGCCACGGCATGATGATGTTGGAAACCTCGGGGCAGCAGTGGGCAATGACCGCCGGTAACCTTGGCTGGCTGCCACCCCACTGCCCTCATCAGGCACTGGCCTGCGGCAAAGTGATCGGCTGGATCCTCTATTTACCCGAGAGCTGCTGCAACACACTGGCGGCAACGCCACGCCTGACCGCCGCCAACGCCTTAAGCTCGGCGTTGGTTGAACGCATTGCACAGTTTTCTGCGCCGCTCGACATGGCGCAACAACGTTTGGTAGAGGTTCTGCTTGATGAGGTGCGAAGCGAGCAGGCCGAACCGCTGCAACTACCGCTGCCGCAAGATGCCCGATTGCTGAAGATTGCCCATGGCTTATTGAACGATCCCGCCAATGTTCGCCAACAAACTGAATGGGCTGCATGGGCGGGCCTAAGCCTCCGCACCCTTAGCCGACGCTTTATGCAGGAAACCGGCATGAGTTTTTCCCGCTGGCGTCAGCAAGCCAGGGTGATCCGTTCGTTGGAGGCGCTATCGGCCGGTATGCCCGTCGCTAACGTCGCCAACGAATGTGGCTATGATAACGTCAGCGCCTATATTGCCGCCTTCCGTCAGCGATTTGGCATAACGCCAGGGCTTTATTTTACTTAGCGGGTAAGGCTAAGCGGGCGCAGCATGCGGCGCCCCTACAGCACATAGCGAGTTGGTTGGGATTGGTCAGTGGGATCATGGCACAAGATGTGGCCTGGGAAAGTTACTTCACCGCCTCGCCTTGCAAGACCGCCAAGATTTGCTCGACTACCTGCTGGGGATTAGCGGTGCCATCCATAACATGGTGCGCGGCCTCCTGATAGAGAGCCTCACGTACCGCCAGCACTTCCAGCATTTCTTCGGCGATGGGACGGCCAGTGAGCGTTGGGCGCTGCCCCTCTTCCGGAAACTCTGCCAGCCGTTGCGCCAATACGCTGGCTGGGGCACGCAGGTAGATCACCGTGCCATGCTGGCGCATAAAACGCCGGTTCTCTTCGGCCAGGATCGCCCCGCCGCCAGTGGCAACTATGGTTGACGGTTGGGTCACCGCTTGCAGGGTCTGGGTCTCGCGCTGACGAAAACCCTGCCAACCCACCTGTGCGACCATTTCCGCTACGTTCATTTGCGTGGTTTGCTGCATAAACAGATCGGTATCGATAAACCGATAGCCCAGCGCCTGCGCCAATGCACTGCCGACCGTGGTTTTACCTGCTCCACGAGCTCCTACCATAAAAATGGCTTGTGTCATTACGGGTTGTCCCTTTTGCGGTGACTGAATGCATTAGATTGCCTGCGAACCTGCCCGCAGGTCGATCGAGCGTTGGCGTTGTAACTGCATCATACCGCCCTGAATCTGTATTTCAATCTTTACGATAGTGTAAATTCCATAGCACAGCGGCTATTGGCAGCAAACCCATGCTCTACCTCTTGCTCCAGAAGATGCTGTAGATACGCATCCAACCGTGCAACAGGAATGGTGCGAAAGCCAAGGCGCTGGTAATAAGGTGCATTCCATGCCACTTGCACGAAAGTGGTTAGCGTTAACCGTTGGATGCCTTGGTGCAAGGCCAGCCCGGCAATCTCTTCGATCAGGCGCTTGCCCACGCCTTGCCGCTGCCAATCGGCCGCGACCGAAAGCTCGGCGATATGCCAGCTGTGCGCAAAGGGCTGCACCGCGATAAAACCGGCGATCTGCTCAGTTGGGCTAGCCATCATCCACTCCCGCTGCTGAGCAATAAAATCGAGGTGCTGCTGCGGGCTCATCACCTCGCCTTCGGCAATAAACTGTAACTCTGGCTGCTGGCGAAACAGCTGGGCGGCGGAACGTTCAACCGCGACCAACTGCGGGATATCCTGCGGTTGTGCCAAGCGTAGCTTCAGGTTCATATCTGGCTCCTGGTTAGCGGCCGGCTATTTAAACAGATTTTGCCGCAGGCAGAAATCACCAATAGCGCCATAAGATGCTATATGATAATGACTCTCATTTAAATATTCAATCAACAGCGAAGATACGGCATCCTCTTCCCTGAACAACCTCAGCAGATAAAAAGCCAAAAGCAGTCGCCACACGGCGGCCTTGCAGGCTAAATTGGTATCTCAACACAGGGGGATAAATATGGCTCAACAGATTGTTACGCTTACAGACTACCCACACTTTGCCGATGTCTGTGCCGCTTGGGCATTCGGCCAATGGGGTTCACAACGAGGTGGCACGTTAGAACGTACCCGCCAACGCTTTGCTTTGTGCAGCAAACCCAGCGATGACTTCCTGACGCTGCTGCTGATTGATGGCGAACGCCCACTGGGGATGGCCAGCCTGTGGCCAAGTGACGACCATCATCGCATGGATCTCTCCCCCTGGTTGGCCGGTGTCTTCGTGCACCCAGATCATCGGCGGCAGGGTATTGCCCTGCGCCTGGAGCAGGCGATCGTCAGCGCGGCGCAACAACGCGGCCATCCCGTTCTGCATCTGATCACCGATCACAGCGAGGCGTTGTACGCCGGTTGGGGCTGGCAGACTATTGAGCGCCGCCAGCAATATGGCGACGAAGTGGTGGTAATGGAAAAGCGATTGTGACCGGTAATCAAGTGTCACCAGGCATCATAAAATAAAAACCAAAAAAGCTGCGATAATAATCAACCAACAAAGTATTAGACAGATTATTATCCGCAGCCGTCTATACCCGTCGCCTTTCAAGCTGCAGCGTTGTTACCTGCACTTACACACCCCAGTCACTTACTAAACATAAGCTCCTGGGGATGAGTAAGTTTGTCGCCTAGCTGCAGCTTGAAATTCATAGGGTAATTTATATTGGCCAACCTAATTGGCCACTTCACTATTTATCGTGACTTAATTAACGATAAACTTCTGCAGTACCGCGCCAAGCGCTGGAATCCCCTGGATTATCCAGGCCAATGATTCGATAGTGCGTTGCGCCGTCTTCAGTCGCTTTTTGTTTCAACGCATGGATAGCGTCATCCGGTGAGCCGCTGATACCGGAAACTGACACCACGCCGATGCTCTGCATGCTGTTGGCTTGAGCGCTATCAACCTGTTTGGCGCCCATGGTAGCGGCCATGGTGGAGAATGAAGCGGTGGCGATCAGTGCTGCTGCGATGCATGGTAATAGTTTCATGATTGACTCCGTTATTTTCATTTGAACTCGTTCTCAGTGAGGTTAATTATGAGTTAACCATTGAAAACAGACGTCATCCAATGTAAAGAAGCTCAATCATTGTGAGCAAAGTAAGGAGAAAGTGAGAGTGGGTATTTCCTGATAGCGCATAACTTTATTTATAGCGCAAATTTTACGCTCTATTTGAAAAAATTAATAATTATATTTAGTCGAGTGAGATAACCCAGTTTATTTTAAAGCAATTTTCCTTCTCCCTGCACCCGCTCAACGGATAATTGAGCCAAACCTGGCCCAATTATCCGGCAGACATTCCTCTATCGACTTGCTACGCCCGTTCAGCGCAATGGCTCTGGCAGGGTTAACACCCACAGTTCGCTCAAGGACTCAGGCTGTGCCAATGGACGCAATTCAATCGTCGTGTTTACCGGTTTACCTGCCAAACTCAATTTCCCTTGCTGATCCAGCTGATAGTCACCAATCTTCTTCCCTTCAGGCTCGGCGTTGACCAGCTTGGCCTGCAAACCAAAATCGTTGTCGTTAATCACCGCCAGTGTGCGGTTGTCGATCAACGCCAATCCTTCTACCTTCTCCTGCTGCCAACCCAGTTTACGCAGATCGACCACTTCACGTTTCTGGGCCAGCTTCACCCCGCGCTTGGCCAATTCGCTGGAATCAGCAAATTCCAACGCCTTACCCTGGCCGTCGAACGATGTCAGATCGCTGGCCTGGCTGAGATCAACCAGATAGATCTTGTTCATCATCTGTTTGTCTTTGTCACTGCCCTGTTCGATCAGCAGGATGTGTTGATTATCGACCGCCACGATATCGCCAATCTTGGCATCTTTGGCTTTCTGGTAACGGGTGATATCGATCGGATAACCATACATCGCCGTTTTGCCACTGGCAGGGTCAAAGCTGACCAAACGGGTAAACTGCGCCTGGTTTTTGCTCTTGCCATCGATATCCAGCGTGCTCTGCACCGCGGCCAGGATCCGCCCATCCGGCAACCGGGTTACGCCTTCAAAACCCCGGTTCGGTTGACGCCATTTAATGATGTTAGGCAGACCGCTGGCAACCGCCTGCTCACCCGCTAACGGCGTTGGGCCATATTTCGCCAGAATTTTACCCTGGCCATCGATATGGATCAGGAAGGGGCCATATTCATCACACAGCCAATAGCCTCCTTTGCCGTCTGGCGTGATCCCTTCGGTATCCAACCCGCGTTTGTCACTCGGCAACGGCTTGAGCGTATCCGTCAATGCCACTTCATTCGTTGAGCCAATCAGGTTGCCAGGCAACGGCAAGCCGCTAATAGGGCCTTTATCATCGTGCAGAGGACGAGCTTGGGTGGCAACGGCCTTACCGCCACCAATACGGATTTCCATCAATAGGGGAACAAAAGCCGGATTGGCAAAAATCTTGGCCTCCTGTTTGCCGACTGCTGGCGCATCGGCGTTCGGGCCACGATCGGTCACGGTGGTCAGCAGTAGATCCCCTCCTTCCTGGCCATTAAATACCAGCCCGGAACCAATCCCTACCGGTAGCCCATTGGGAAACTGGCTGGCAAAAGCGCCGGAATAGCCCACGCGATCGCCATCAGGAAAGTTGACGCTGTAACGAGCAACGCCAATATCGGCAGCATGGGACAACAGCGGTAATACAGAGGCCAACAACACGCCAAGCGGTTTGATTCTCATAGCATTAACTCTTTGTAAGGGAAAGTAACAGCCTGAGAGCCTAACCATCGACAGTGACACTTTCATGACAGCAGGATCTAAATGAGCGGATAACAAATAGAAATAAACAATCAGCCCATCATTATTGAGTGATAAAAACAAATTGAAAAATAAGAATTAACCAACGAGACAAATAAAACAGATGATTAATCCCATAAGAAATAAGAAAATTACCTACCGCCAAGATAAAAAAACAGCAAAAGGAGGATAATTTCTTAAAATAATCGCTTTCGCATAGACAAAATAAAAAGTTAGGGCTTTAATACCGGCCGTCATCGAAGGTGTGCGCGAAAATTTATGCTTTAGACCACTCCAATATTAAAAAGGTGCTCTATAGTTTTAGTGCTAACACCCGTTAGTTTGTTCCCCCAGCAGGATGGAATCTATGTCAAAGCGACTTTTTGCCGAATTTTTCGGTACTTTTTGGTTGGTGTTCGGTGGTTGTGGTAGCGCAGTGCTGGCCGCAACGTTTCCTCAATTAGGTATTGGTTTTGCTGGTGTGGCTTTAGCGTTCGGCCTTACCGTGGTAACCATGGCCTACGCTGTCGGCCATATTTCTGGTGGGCACTTTAACCCAGCGGTCACAATGGGATTATTTGCAGGCGGCCGTTTCCCTGCCAAAGATGTTATTCCCTATGTGGTTGCTCAGGTAATTGGTGGTATTGCTGCCGCCGCGGTACTTTATTTTGTTGCCAGCGGAAAAGCCGAGTTTGATGCAACTGCCAGCGGTTTAGCCTCTAATGGCTACGGTGAGCATTCACCGGGTGGCTATTCTTTGCAGGCCGCCATCATTATTGAACTAGTATTGACTGCATTCTTCCTGATCGTTATCCATGGTGCGACCGATAAACGCGCACCGGCAGGCTTTGCGCCTTTGGCCATCGGCCTGGCGTTGACGCTGATCCACCTGATCAGTATTCCTGTTACCAATACCTCAGTTAACCCGGCACGTAGTACCGCCGTGGCAATCTTCCAGGGTACCTGGGCGTTGCAACAGCTGTGGGTATTCTGGCTGGTACCGCTGATCGGCGGTGTTATCGGTGGTTTGATCTACCGTTGCCTGTTAGAAGACAAGAAGTAAGCATGGATTTTCAGGGCAGCCCGCAACGGCTGCCCTGAAATTTTAACCTTTCACCGCTTCGAACATCATGATGTCACTGGTAAATGAACCGTCGGCCTGAATCGCAAAGTGTTGGCTAACATCTTCTGCTACCCCCTGCTGTAACGCACGGATCGCCGTGACAAAATGTTCAGGCGTCCGCATCCGCGCCACCCAACTGCTGAACTCCAGATCCAAACGATCGGTCGTGACTTCCCGCACCAACAACCCAGACTCGGTCAACATGCTCAGCCACTCACCTGGTGCATAGTTGCGCACGTGCGAAGTATCCCGCAGCACTTCGACCGTTTGCAGATAGATATCCAATAACGGATGCCCCGGGGAAACCACATCCATAAAGATGGCTCGCCCGCCCGGTTTCAATACCCGTTTAACTTCACGCAGTGCCCGACCCACATCGTGCCAATGGTGTGCCGAGTAGCGGCTGATCACCACGTCAAAGCTGGCATCATCAAAGGGTAACGACTCCGCTACGCCCTGCTGCAGCTGAATATTGTCCAATCCTTTTTCCTGCGCCGCGTTGCCGACCACCGTCAGCATCTGCGCCGACAGATCGTACGCCACCACCTGCCCGACATAGGCCGCAGCGGTAAAGCTGGCGTGCCCTGCCCCACACCCCAGATCGAGTAAGCGGGCATCGGTGCTCCCCGCCAACAGCTTGGCCAGGCGTTGCAGGTCTTTCCCTTGCGCATGTACCGCGCTGGTCAGGTAGGCATTGGCCTGTTCGCCAAACTGGCGGTCGACCGCATTTTTATGGCTGTTGCTGATGCTCATAACTGCTCCCATTATTATCTGGCTTACGCCGGTGCCGAGATGGCTGGTAATGACTATAATCAAGCAGCTATACGGGTACAATATGAGCAGTTATCCTAGTATAAACAGGTACCACCCTAATGGAATCAGACGCAATATCCAGCCAGAAAGCCCTAGGTGCCTTTTTGCGTGCACACCGCGAGCGGATCACGCCAGAAATGCTGGGCCTGCCCACCGCAACACGCCGCCGCACCAGTGGTTTGCGCCGAGAAGAGCTGGCACAAATCAGCGGCATCAGCGCCACCTGGTATACCTGGATAGAACAGGGGCGCGAGGTGTCAATTTCCCCCTATACGCTGGCACGCATCGCCACGGCGTTACGGCTGGGTCATGCCGAGCGGCACTACCTGTTTACCCTGGCACATATCACCGATCCTGAAAAAGAACAGCCGCAGGAAACGGTTAATGCCGCCGTGCTGCAAAGCGTGCACCAAATGACCGTGCCCTGTTATCTGCTCGATCTCACCTGGAATATGATGGCCTGGAACCCACAGGCGGAGGAACTGTTCTGCGATTGGCTTAAGCAGGCAAAAACCCCCAACCTGCTGCACTTCATGTTTTTTCACCCTCAGGCGAAGGTGCTAGTCAGTGACTGGGAAAATCGGGCTCGACGAGTGGTGGCCGAGTTTCGTGCCGAAACCAGCCATCATCAGGGAACGGAAGAGATACGCGCCTTTGTGCGCAATATGACCCACAACAGCGAAGCATTTCACCATTGGTGGAAGCAGCAGGACGTGATGGCCCGTGAAGGCGGTGAACGTACCTTCAGCCACCCACAGCAGGGGGAGCGACATTTTCAGCAGGTAACGTTCTACCCGGCAGAGCACAGCGGGTTGAAGTTGGTTATGTTAATGCCGTTATGCTAACCCGCTAAAAAATTATTGCGCCTGGCAAACGGCGTTAGGGGGTTTGGTCACTGTCAATCTTCGCCAGAACCTGGCGGTAGGCTTTGACTTTCTGGCGTTTCTTCAGCCAGGTGGTGGTTGAAACCACAAAAATGGCACCGGACATGGCCAATACGCCAGTGGGATGGCCATAAAACGCCATCAGAGCAAAGTAAGCGGCTGAAACAATTGCCACCCATTTCGCCGAATTGCCGACGGCATTTTTTTCTAGACTCAACCGGCGGAGTGCTTCTTCTTCACTGATTCCCATACGCGCTCCTTGTGAAATTAACACTCCATTATATGGGGAAATACCGCTGAATTTTCAATCGGTTTCTCAGTAAAGAAGCGTAAATTTCAATACGTTGCCCGTTGAGCAAAGAGAGGGAGGATTTGGGGAGACGTTTTATTAGAACAGGGCGCAGCCTGGTAGCTGCGCCACACCGATCACTTGCCTGAGGTCAGCGCACTGTAGCTGGTCATCAGGTTACGATAGTCTGGAATATGGTTGGCAAACAGCGTCCCCAAGCCTTCGATATCATTACGCCAGTCACGGTGCAATTCGCAAGCCACGCCGAACCAGGTCATTAACTGCGCCCCTTCGGCTTCCATGCGGCTCCATGCGGATTGCCGCGTCAACTCGTTAAAGGTACCGGAGGCATCGGTCACCACAAAGACCTCAAAACCTTCAGCCAGTGCCGACAATGCCGGGAACGCCACGCAGACCTCCGTTACTACGCCAGCAATAATCAACTGTTTGCGGCCAGTGGCTTTAACTGCCTTAACGAAGTCTTCATTGTCCCAGGCGTTAATCTGACCAGGGCGTGCGATATAAGGCGCATCAGGGAACTGGGCCTTTAACTCGGGCACCAAAGGACCATTGGGGCCAGTTTCAAAACTGGTGGTCAGGATGGTCGGCAGATTGAAGTATTTTGCCAGGTCACCCAGAGCCAATACGTTGTTCTTGAAACGATCGGGATCGATATCGCGTACCAGTGATAGCAGCCCAGCCTGATGATCCACCAGCAGCACGGCGGCCTGGTCTTTATCGAGACGCTTGTAATTTGCTGTCATGTTACAACTCCTTCCTAAGGGTAAGATCGGCCCGACGAATAGGGCCACGATACAGAGGTTGTCTTGCAATATGCGCCCGATACGGAGAACGTTTTCCATACCGGGACACAGAGGTTATTGATTGCTGCCTGTGGTAGTCAGCGGCATCGCGCCAAACTGACCGCTGTTGAAATCACGGAAAGCCTGTTGGATCTCCGCCTCGTTGTTCATCACGAAGGGGCCGTAACCGACAATAGGCTCATCGATAGGCTCACCACTCAGCACCAGCAAGCTGACGTCACCATTTGCCTCAAGGGTGATGGAGTCGCCAGCGCGATCCAGCAGCACCATTTGCGTTTCCCGCACAATCTGCTCGCCGTTAACCAGAATCGCCCCGTGCAGCATGACCACGGCCAGCGTATGCCCTTCTTCCACCCGCAAGGTGGTGGTACGCCCGGCGTTCAGCTTCATATCCCACACGTTGATCGGGCTGAAGGTACGCGCTGGGCCAGCATGACCGCCGTAGTTCCCGGCAATCACCCTGACCTGCCCGGCGTTATCCGCCAGAGGCACGACAGGAATATCCTGGTTCAGCAAAGTCTGGTAACCCGGCGCCGCCATTTTGTCTTTGGCTGGCAGGTTGACCCACAGTTGCACCATTTCTATGGTGCCCCCTTTCTGCGAAAAGTCTTTGGAATGAAACTCTTCGTGCAAGATGCCTGACGCTGCCGTCATCCACTGCACATCGCCAGGACCGATCACCCCACCGCTGCCAGTGGAATCGCGATGCTCTACTTCGCCCTGATAGACAATGGTGACCGTTTCAAACCCGCGATGGGGATGCTGCCCCACGCCACGTCGGCCACTGTGCGAACGGAATTTGGTTGGCGCAGCGTGATCCAGCAGCAGGAACGGGCTCATCTCTGCACCCAGCTCGTTATACGAGAACAGGGAATTCACCAGAAAACCGTTGCCGACCCAGTGAGCTTCCGGGCTGTTATAAACACCAAGGATCTTTTTCATCTTAAACTCCTGTTGCAGGCCTCGCGGCCAAACGTTGATGACTGAAGTTTAGTCCAAGGCGATTTGCCGCAGTAGTCGGCAAGATATACACTCAGTGTTCTATTAATAGAACGATAAGGGCACCGATGCAGACAGACCTGAACGATCTGTATTTCTTCGCCAGCGTGGTAGACCATCAGGGATTTGCCCCGGCAGGGCGTGCGCTGGGCATTCCCAAATCGAAGCTCAGCCGCCGCGTAGCGCAGTTGGAAGAACGGCTTGGCGTACGCCTGATCCAGCGTTCAACCCGGCGTTTCTCGGTAACCGATTTGGGGCAAAGCTATTATGTGCACTGCAAGGCGATGCTGGTTGAGGCCGAAGCAGCACAGCAGGCGATCGAACAGACCCGCGCAGAACCTTGCGGCACGGTACGCATGTCTTGCCCGGTGGCGATGTTGCATACGCGTATCGGTAGCATGGTGGCCAGGTTTATGGCGGATTATCCACGGGTGACCGTACATCTGGAGGCGACCAACCGCCGGGTCGATGTGGTGGGTGAAGGGTTGGATCTGGCGGTTCGCGTCAGGCCACCGCCGTTAGAAGACAGCGACCTGGTATTGAAAATCCTGGCTCAGCGCAGCTGGTGCATCGCAGCCAGCCCGGCATTGGTACGCACCATCGGCGCTATCGATTCGCCTGCTGGGTTACAGCACTACCCAACGCTCGATCTCGGCCCGGCCAGAACGCAGCATCAATGGCAACTCAGCGGCACGGAGGGGCAAACATTCCAGTGGGAGCATCAGCCCAGACTGGTCACCGACGATATGCTGATGCTGCGTACCGCGGCGATTGCTGGGGCCGGTATCGTTCAACTGCCGACCATGATGATGCACGATGAGATCCTGCGGGGCGATCTGGTGCAGCTGTTGCCCGGCTGGCAACCTCAGGGCGGCGTGATCCACATTGTCTATCCCTCACGCCGTGGCATGCTGCCAGCGGTACGGCTGCTGATAGATTTTCTGGCTCAGCAGTTTGCCGCCCTGGAGGAAGCGTGATCAGGCGGTGATTTCGATCGCGTTGCCGTCTGGATCGCGAATGATGGCCTCATAAAAGCCATCACCGGTCCAGCGCGGTGCCGCCTGCAAAATCCCCTCTTGCTTGGCCCGCTGTGCCAGTTCATCCACCAACGCCTCGCTACCGAGCGACAGTGCAATATGGGCCCAGCCAACGCGTTCCTCCCCTTTCCCCCCCGGCAACAGGCCAGGAACGCACATGATCTCCAGCGCGGGGCCATCCGCCAGTTGAACAAAACGTGAGATAAAACCTGGGCGATTCTTGCTCACATACTCCTCCCCTGCTACGCCATTGAAATAGCGCAGCCAGAAGCCGACCTGAGCCTCAATATCCTCTGTCCATAGGGCAACATGGGCGATTTTCATCTTCACTCTCCATCATCTGCGGGAATATACAGCACGTTGCCACCGCTGAGAGTGACCTGCTGCTCGAGTTGCGCATGGCCGCCACGGGCAATCACCAGATAATCGACCTGGCTGGCGGGCATTAGCGTATAAGGCGCGTAGGTATTGAACTTGTCACGGGTACACAGCACCGCGACGTTGCCAGCGCGTGCCAGCATCTGCTTCTTGAACTGCGCCTCCTGATAGCGCAGCGCGGTAAAGCCACTGTCGGGATCGTAAGCACAGACG
Organism: Serratia sp. NCCP-200; assembly: GCF_059697885.1. NCBI lineage: Bacteria > Pseudomonadati > Pseudomonadota > Gammaproteobacteria > Enterobacterales > Yersiniaceae > Serratia > Serratia sp. NCCP-200. The sequence goes on along the minus strand of NZ_BAAKUJ010000008.1, from coordinate 138,773 downwards.
CCGGTGAAGGCGATGTCGAAACGAAACGAGGCAATCTCGGCCAATGCCTTGGCATCGACGCTGCCGCCGATTTCTGCATCTAGCTCACCGCCTATCAAAATAGTACGTATCCCAGGGCGTTCCAGCAGGCGGCTGGCCACACTTAACGCATTGGTCACCACGGTGAGTTGCCGATCGCGGGGCAGCAGATCGGCCAGATAAAGATAGGTACTGCCCGCATCAAGAAAGATCACTTGCCCGGTCTGGATCAGAGGCAAGGCTGCCTGGGCCAGCCGATGTTTCTCATCGCCACTAATCTCAACCCGCTCGGCCATATAGCCACCGGCAGGCGTGAGCGCCAACGCCCCACCATAGATCCGTTTGCACAGGTTTTGCGCCGCGAGTTGGCGCAGATCGCGGCGGATGGTGGCCTCAGTGGTATGCAGCTGCGCCGCCATTTCGATCGCCAGCACTCGCCCCTGCTGTTGCAAGGTGGCAAGGATGGCCTGGTGGCGCTCATTGGGCAGCAGTTTTGACATTCTGAAGGTCCGGCGAAGTGATAATGAACACAAATGTATACAAACGAACACAAACGTACAATGGTTTTCTATAAAAAGCGCTTTTGGCGATTTTCGCCGCCAGGATGTTGGCTATACTGGAAAAAGTTACGTTAACGCAGATGTAACGCTCTGATTAATCACCCATTGAAAGGCAAGTTGCGGCTTGAAAGGAAAAACAATGCTATTGAGAGTTGCAAGCTGGCTGTTTCAACTGCCGGGCAGGTTATTGGCACCGATCTTCCGCAATCGACTGACTCTGTTGATCTTCTTTATGCTGGTTGCAGCCGGGGTTTTGCTGGCTAAACACCATTTGAGTGAAGTCGTACAGGAGGAGAGTTTTACCCTTGCCACGCCACAGAATTACGTGACCCAACGGGAAGTCCCGTTACGGGAGGCTCGCCAACACTGCGTTGGGCCGTTGCCAGACAATCAGGGCAGCCCATGGCCCGCTTCGGCAGGTTATCTGCATGAGCCAGATTGGCAAGCCGGCAGCAAATTGCAGACGTTGACGCTGGATAATCAGCACAATGAATTTGCCGTGTTGGTCAAACTGGAGAACACCACCAAGCAGTTGCTGGCCGAGGTGTTCCTCCCCGCCGCCAGCAGCTTCAATATCAAGCTGGAGCCCAACGGCCGCTATGTGATGAAGGTGAAAAACATCCACAGCGGCTGTAGCTTCCGCACGGCCCTCTCGGTGGCAGATCGGCCCGATGGCAGGCTACCATTAACCTTTTCAGATGAGGGGCCAGGCCAATATCATCCAATCAGTGATAGGGAGTTCTAGCACCGTCCTACCGGGTTATTTTTTCGCTGGATGGTCGCGGCGGAACAGCTCCCAGCTGTCGATCTCTTGCCCATCAGGCAAGGTGCAGGTGGAGTACTGCCCCTGAGCATTCTGTTTGGGGTTAAGCTTGCCGCCAATCTGGCTGCAATACACATCTGCCGGATTCGCCATGCCAATCACCTTGGGCGGCGCAGGCGCATCATCATGGGTTTTCACCGTACACCCCTGTAACAAAGCCACACTAGCGAAAAGAGAAAGTATCAGCATCTTGTACATTGAGATTATCTTCACCGTGAGTTGAGTAGGAGCATCGCTGTCCCTAGGGGATCAGGAAATAAAGGACATACCCTGCTTGAGCACCAGATCGCAGGCTTTCTGCTTCACCTTCTCGGTGATTTGGGAGGTGCCAAGGCTATTGAGATCCAGCGTGTTGCCCTTGCCGGTATTCAACAGGCCACCCAGACCTTGCTGATAATCTTCACTGTTGGCATTGGCCGTGCTGGTGATGCCCAGTTTATTCAGCAGTTGGTCTTTCACCGCTTCGGTGCCGTTCGCCGATAGAACGTTATTCTGCACGCAGTACTGCAAGATCCCTGCGGCGTTGGTCATGCTGGAGGAACTCAATGCTTTATCACCGCCGTTGAGTAATCCACTCAGCGAAGACAGCGACATGCCACCGTTGCTGGTGCTGCCACCCGATTTGCTCAGTTCTGTGGCGGCACTGCTGAGGGAGTCCATCAACCCGGCGGCCTGGGCACTGCCCGTAGCCATTACCGTGGTCAAGCTCAGGGCCAACAATAAGCGATGTTTGGTATTCATAACGGCAAGACTCCTGTTTAACTGCAAAATGACGGCGCAATCAACACCACGCTTAGCTCGGACGCCTTACCAACCGACAAGTTCCGTTTCTTCGGGCTGCCGTGCATTTTTCAGAATTTCGGCAAATCATCAGAACTGCCAGCGTAACCAGGCGAAGAACACGTTACCGTTGTTGTAGGTACCGGGAATATAGGTGGCCTGGAAGGTCAGTTGCTTATAGCCGATCGAGGCCAACGGCAGCGGCGCGGGGATCGGGATATATTTCCAGTTGTCACGCGCGGTCACGCTGGCGGTAAACCCCAGCCCCAGACGGAAATCCTCCCCTTCAATCGGCCGCCAGATCTTCTCATAAGCATAACCGCCGATCGGCTCCCATTTGTTGAAGGAATCTTTGAACGCCATAAAGTAGATCGCGTGCCAATCACCATCGGCATCAAAGCGTGAGATGCCATAGCCAGCCCCCCAAGGACGCTCGTTGTACTCGTCGGTCTTTTCCTTATCGTAGGTCCAGCGGTTGTGCCAGGTGATCGCCGGGAGATAGAGCTCCTTATTGGGCGAGTTGTTCCAGGTTTCCGCCACGTTGCCGGTAAAGCGCCCCCACCAGCCCTGTTCTTCAACATGCACATTGCTATTTTCCGCACCAACCTCGGCGTATGAGGGCACTGCAGGAAATATCAACGCCAACGCCCCGGCCAACAAGATCCTTTTAACCACCATTTCGCAACTCCTGTAAAAATAAAGCCGGGGATTCTTACCGATCGTCCTAGCCTGAGCAAGCCGTATCTTACTGGTCCGATGCTTTTATCGCCCCTCGTTGAGAGACGGTTAAGTTTGGTGCGCGATGGCGTGCTAGCGGCATACGTGCTCAAGTTATGCGCCTGGATACGCGTTGTCTGTCAGAAAACTCCGGTTATCCTGCTTGCACCTCAACGACTTATGGAGGAACCTTAGCTTTTATTTGCCGGGGGGATAAGTATGGTTATTGGTCCATTTATTAATGGTGCAGCAATATTGGCCGGTGGCATTGCAGGGGCAATGTTGGGCCATAGACTACCGGAGCGGGTGCGCCTGGCATTGCCAATGACCTTTGGTATTACCTCGATGGGGATGGGCGTAGTGCTGATCGGCAAGGTAGCGCATATGCCAGTGATGGTATTGGCACTGGTGCTGGGAGCTCTGCTTGGCGAGCTTTGTTACATCGAACGGGGCATCAGCCGCATCGCAGGCTGGGCCCGTAATCTGATGTCCCCCAAAGGCGCTGTCAGAGAGGACCAGAAAGAGTTTCTGGAGGCATATGTCGCCATTATCGTGCTGTTTTGTGCCAGCGGCACCGGCATCTTTGGCTCGATGCACGAAGGGATGACCGGAGATGCCAGCGTGCTGATCGCCAAATCTTTCCTCGATCTGTTCACCGCGCTGATTTTTGCTTCCACGCTTGGCCTGGCCGTGGCGCTGATCGCCGTCCCGCAGTTGGTCATCCAGTTAGCGCTGGCGTTTGGTGCCGTGTTCATTTTGCCGCTGACCACACCGGCAATGCAGGCCGATTTCTCTGCCGTTGGCGGATTAATGATGTTGGCCACCGGCTTGCGCATCTGCGGCATCAAGCTGTTCCCGGTAGCCAATATGCTGCCAGCATTGGTGTTGGCGATGCCGATTTCGGCGGCCTGGATTATGTTCTTCTGAGCGCCACTCTCCCACTCTAAATTATCTTCCTCCTGGCGTAGCGAAAAATTGACGCCCAGCCAGGAGAGAAGTGAAGATGGCGGAAAGTACCTATCTGGCGTTTCCCTTCTGCCCTTGCCGCGATTTTCAGCGGCCATCAATGCAAGAAAAGTACCGCCCCCTGCGAAAACCGTTCTTGCTACCCCTTTGGGGTCGTAAACTCCTTGATACGATAAGCAATCCTTCCCCAAACCCGCTCAACTTGAACAAGCCACCACTTTCACCAACTGTTAATGCTGACGCCCTACAAGCGACTCGCATTTTCAACGATTAACCGCGCGACATCGCCAGCCGTTCCCTGCTGCGCACGGTTAAATAACAATAAATTGACGTGAATGTGGAGCAATCAATGAGGATCACCATAGGTTCATTCATCCTGCAACAGCTGCGTGCCCTGAAAGTGGATCGCATCTACGGCGTGCCCGGCGATTACAACCTGGCGCTGCTGGAAACCATCGAGCATGACCAAGAGTGCGAATTCATTGGCAACTGTAACGAGCTTAACGCCGCTTACGCCGCCGATGGCTATGCCCGTCTCAAAGGCGCCGGGGCGTTGATCACCACCTATGGCGTGGGCGATCTGGCGGCCCTTTCCGGCATTGCCGGAGCCTATGCGGAATCAGCTCCGGTGATTTGCATTGCAGGTACACCACCGCTGCACGCCATGCAGGGCAATGCGCTGCTGCACCACTCTCTGGCAGACGGCAATTTTGATAACGTGATGAACTGTTTCCGGCAGTTTACCGTGGCGCAGGCGCTCATCACCCCGGAAAATGCCGCAACGGAGATCCCGCGGGTCATTGCCTGCGCTTGGCAACGTAAGAAGCCGGTTTACCTGCAGCTACCTTCAGACATTTGTGAAGTGGAAATTGAGGTTGCCGATAACCCCGCCCCATATCGTTTGCCAAGCAGCGATGCCAGCCATCTTCAGCTTGCCAGCGCAGCCCTGCTCGCACGGATTAGCCGTGCTAAACGGCCAATCATCCTGATCGATCAGATGGTCGAACGATATCACCTTCAAACGCAGGTGTTAGCGTTGGCGGATAAATTCGCCATCCCGCTAACCAATATGCCCACGGCAAAATGTGCGATCTCAGAGAACACGCCGGGCTGGCAAGGCGGCTACAACGGCGATCTGTCTCGCCCCGAGTTGTTTGAGCTGATGGCCGAGTCAGACTGCATCCTCAGCTTTGGCGTACGCCTGGTGGATTCCACCACCGGTTATTTCAGCCAGCAGATCCCAGAGCAGTCGGTGGTGGATATTCAGCCTTTCTCGCTGAAGCTGGATAACCTCTCCTATCCGGCGGTAACGGCAAGCGAACTGCTGCATGCTCTACTGGAGAAAGCGCCTGCCACCAGCCTGCCGCCGCTGAAGCCACTATCCGGACCGCAGCAAAAACTGGCGACGCCAAGCAGCGAACCGCTCGATCAGGACTATTTCTGGCAGCGGATACGGCGTTTTATTCAGGCGGATGACGTGCTGGTTGTCGAAAATGGCACCTCTGGCGCAGCGATCGGCGGCATGCGGATGCCAAACGGCGTTACCGTGGTCAACCAACCGATTTGGGGATCGATCGGCTATACCTTACCGGCGTTGCTCGGTACGATGATGGCCGCACCCCAACGGCGGCAGTTGCTGTTTATTGGTGATGGCTCCTTCCAGCTCACCGCCCAGGAACTCTCAACGCTGTTACGCCATCAGCAAAAGCCGATCGTCTTTCTGATCAATAACGACGGTTACACCATTGAGCGCTATATCCTTGGCGAAACGTCGTCTTATAACGATATCGGTTCGTGGGATTACGCCAGACTCCCGGCGGTGCTAAGCCCGCAGACCCAGGCGTTTTGCGTCGCAGTAGCAACCAGCCAACAGCTGGAGATGGCGCTGGAGCAGGCTTCGCGTCAGGACCAGTTGGCGTTTATCGAGGTGAAGTTGCCGAGGATGGATTCCCCACCGGCGATGAAAGAGTTCTGCCGCCGCTGCAACAGCTTTAACTTTGGGCTGCACAACCCAAGGCGCATTGGCTGATAAAACCAGGGCCTGGCGCAGGGATACCGCCAGGCCAAACTGAACGGGTATACTGTGATCCTCTCAACGGCTAGGCAAAAGGCCATTAAAGATGTATTTTACATGCATCAAATATAGAGGAACACCATGATGGATCAGCAGCCCCCCCTGCCAGAAAACTACTACACCCAAAAATACTCCCTGACGGCCACCCATTCCGAAGTCCTTGAGGCAGCCAAACTGATCGCGCCCGGCAAAACGCTGGATCTGGGCTGCGGCAGCGGCCGCAATGCGCTGTATCTTAACCTGAAAGGTTTTGATGTTACCGCCTGGGACAAAAATGCCGCGTCAATCGCCGCGATAAACCAGATCATAGCCACCGAGCAGCTTGCACATATCAGCGCCAGTGAGCAGGATCTCAATACTCACCGCTTTAGTGGCCAGTACGACTTTATCCTGTCTACCGTGGTGTTTATGTTCCTGGACCGCCAGCAGATCCCACACATCGTGCGCAATATGCAAGACAGCACGGTCAAAGGAGGCTACAACCTGATCGTCGCGGCCATGGATACGCCAGATTATCCCTGTACGGTGCCCTTCTCATTCACCTTCAAACCGGATGAGTTAGCAGACTATTATCAGGATTGGGAGATCATCAAATATAACGAGAACCCCGGCGAGCTGCACCGCGTCGATGCCGAGGGCAACCGCATCAAACTGCGTTTCGCTACCTTGCTGGCGCGTAAATAGCCCGAAAGTGTCACGCAGTACAAACCCATTGTCAGGCAGATGAAAACCGCGTTGGGCATAACGCTATAGACTGTTAAGGGTAACGATCCGTTTATTCCCTTAGGAGGGCGTATGCCTAATGTGACCATACTGGACAGCGTAGTCCGTTTCCTCGATCGTCAGCACGGCCTGTATATCAACGGCCAATGGCAAACCTCACAGGCCGAATCGCGGCTGGCGGTCTATAACCCAGCCGACGGCAAACAAATCTCCTGCACCGCCGATGCCAACGCCGCCGACGTGGAGCTGGCGGTCACCTCGGCCCATCAGGCCTTTACCGCTGGCGTTTGGGCACAACGCCTGCCCGCCGAACGTGAGCGCATTTTACTGCGCTTCGCCGATCTGGTTGAGCAACACGCCGAGGAGTTGGCCCAGTTGGAAACCCTGGAACAGGGTAAATCCATCAACATCTCCCGCGCCTTTGAAGTGGGCTGCACGCTGAACTGGATGCGCTATACCGCCGGGCTGACCACCAAGATCGTCGGCCACACCCTGGATGTCTCCATTCCGATGCCGCCGGGAGCCAAATATCAGGTCTATACCCGCAAGGAGCCGATCGGCGTAGTAGCCGGGATTGTCCCCTGGAACTTCCCACTGCTGATTGGCATGTGGAAGGTAATGCCAGCGCTGGCCGCAGGCTGTTCCATCGTCATCAAACCGTCTGAAACGACGCCTCTTACCCTGCTGCGTATAGCTGAGCTAGCCAGCGAGGCAGGCGTGCCACCGGGCGTATTCAACGTGGTGACCGGCAAAGGAGCTATCTGCGGTAAGGCGCTGACGGAACATCCGCTGATCGCCAAAGTGAGCTTTACCGGCTCCACGCCGGTGGGGAAAGGGATCGCACGCGCGGCGGCGGATCGGTTGACCCGCGTCACGCTGGAGTTAGGCGGTAAAAACCCGGCCATCGTGCTGAAAGATGCCGATCTGCAGCAGGTGATCGAAGGGTTGATGGCCGGCAGCTTCCTCAACCAGGGGCAGGTCTGCGCCGCCAGCTCACGTATCTATATTGAAGCCCCGATTTACGATCGGCTGGTCGCCGGTTTTGAGCAGGCAGTGAAGTCGCTTTCTGTCGGGCCGGGGATGGATGGCAACGCCCAGATCAACCCGCTGGTGTCCAAAGAACACCGCAACAAGGTGGCCGCCTATTTGGATGACGCCCGCAACAAACACGCCGAGTTGATCACCGGAGCCGCCGGGCCTGACTTGCAAGGCTTCTATATTCCCCCAACGCTGGTGATCAATCCCGATGACAGCCTGAACCTGGCACGGGAAGAAGTGTTTGGCCCGGTCGTCAACCTGATCCGCGTAGCGGATGCCGAGGAGGCGCTACAGAAGGCCAACGATACCGACTATGGCCTGACGGCCAGCCTGTGGACCACCAGCCTGCAAGCGGCGATGGCTTATACGCCACGCATTCAGGCGGGCACGGTGTGGGTCAACACTCATACGTTAATTGATGCCAACATGCCGTTTGGCGGCTTCAAGCAGTCTGGCAGTGGTCGAGATTTCGGCCCGGACTGGTTGGATGCTTATACCGAGTCCAAATCGGTGTGTATCCGTTATTAGTTAGCACTACATTGAAAGAGTCAGGGGGGCGAATCGCAGTTCGTCCCCCTGTGTTATTTGCCGTCACCCGATATCGCTGCTTCCCCTCACCCCAACCCTCTCCCACAGGGAGAGGGAGCTGGTACGGAGTTAGGCTCAGGTGCAGGAGTCATTCTTTGGCATACTGCTGACAAACGCCAACAGAACCAAACCGTAGGGGCGCTGCATGCTGCGCCCGTCTGGATAATCAATAGATTGCCGGAGCTCGCTGTTCCTCTACTCCTTCAATCTCTCCCACAGGGAGAGGGAGCTGGTACGGAGTTAGGCTCAGGTGCAGGAGTCGTTCTTTGGCATACTGCTGACAAACGCCAACAGAACCAAACCGTAGGGGGCGCTGCATGCTGCGCCCGTCTGGATAATCAATAGATTGCCGGAGCTCGCTGTTCCTCTACTCCTTCAATCTGGCTTACTGCTGCTTTTGCCCGTTCAGATTCAGCGTTGGCGTTTCATCGAAGAAGTTCCACGGTTTGAGCAAGGCATGCACCCACTCGGTTGGCATAATCGGCCACTCTTCCGCTCGCGCCACATGGGTGGTGCCGGTGGTGAGCCAGACCACGTCGTCAGTGTTGTCTATCGGCTGGTTGTCCGCCGTGTAATGGCCCAGCCCGGTATCATGGATCGAGCGGTTGGGGTATTTGCCTTCCGGATAGCGTTCATTCGGGTTGTAGCGGGTCACCCACAGCTGCCGATCCATAAAGCTCAGACGGTGGTAAATCCATTCGTCCTTGCCAAAATTGGCCCCCTTGGCGATCGGGTGCGTACCGCCCGCATACGGGATCAACTGATAGGAAACCGGGTTCCCCATCTTGTTCAACCGGCTCGGGTTGCTCAGCAAACGGATGGTAGAAGGATCGAATTTCTGTGCCGCCTGCTGTTCGGTAGTCACTTTCACCTGATCGACCTGCATGGTGCTGGTGCGCGGGCCGCTCCGATCGTTAGGCTTCACATCTGGGTTCAACTCCACCAGGCTGTTATTTTCGCCATCCACATCCATATCCAGCCGGAAGTTGTAAATGTGCTGATGGGTGGTACCCACAATGTTGTGATCGATCAGCGTGCCGTATTGCGTATCCTGCTTGGCGGTCGGATCCTGCATGGTTCTGGCTTTCACCCCTTTCACCGCTTCTATACCCGTCGCCCCTGCGTCTATGCCGATGGTGCCGTTCTGGTGGAATACCCAGTCGAAGATGTAATCGTAGTTGCCCACCGTACTGATCCAGCGCACCACCAGTTCACGGCGTTCAGTGCTGATATTCGGCTGCCCCATTTCCTGATGCTTATACTCCGGCCCGGCGTAACGCTCAAAGATGGCGATGGCTCGTGGAATAGCGGTCGGCTTACCGGTGTAATCGGCAATGGTCTCATCCAGCAAGACCGCGTTTTGCGGTGCATCTTTGCCAAGGGCAATCGGCGAGGTAAGCGTGCCCATGCCGTAATCCCCAGCATCCAGATAGGCTTTGAAATACCAGCCTACGTCCGGATCGCCATAAGGCACGATCATCCCCCCCAGCGACCCTTCATACATCACCTTGCGCTTACGGCCATTATCGTTATAAGTGACGGTTGAAATCACCGGCCCGACGCGGGAATTCAGATGCATATGGAAATCCCAGTTCTGCCAGTGGATGGTGTTACCGGTGATGGTATAGTTTTTGCCTTCCGGCTCAATGATATTCAACGGTTTGATTTTCGGGGCCTTGCGATCGCGTCCGTCATACGGCGTTGGCTTCATCGGCACCGGGATCACCGGCCCTTCTTCAATTTTGATGATTTTTTTCTGTTCCAGATCGACTACCGCCACCAGATTTTCGATCGGATGTGCCCAGTAGTTGCCATCGCCAACATCGAGATAGCTGACCACTTTCAGCAGGCGTTGGTCCTGTTGCAGGCCATCTTTGCCGTCAAAAAAGCCAACGGTCAGCGGCGTGGTGATCACTTTGCTCGGGTCCGCAACGCCATGTTTCTTCAGGGCTTCGGCATACTCTTTACTGGCGTTGATTATGCTCTGAACGCTGGCGAAGTCATCCAGCAGCACCATTCCCTGAGCGTCTTTGATCGGCTGCCAGGACAGCACCTTTTTCTGTTGCAGGTCGACCACGGTTTCAATCACGTGTACCCCGTCGAGCAGCGTGATGTTGGCCTGACGGGGCTGCTGTACGTCACGACCGCCTAGCACGAACTGCCAGACCTGGCGTTTTTCCGGTTCACGCAGCGAGATTTCGGTAAAGCGCACGTTGTTTTTATACTGCGGAGCCGCCTTGATGATGGCAACCGCTGCGTTAATCTCCGCCGCACTCAACGGATTTAGCGGATGGGCCCGGTGCTCTACCGCAAAGGTCTGATCCAGGCCGGACTGAAACACCTCGTTGATAAACTCGTCAGACATATAGGCCGTTTTACCCTTGAACACCACCGGCACCTGTAATCTCAGCGGCTTGCCGTTAACGATGGCTTCGCGGCTATCCGGTTTGACCTTCACATAAGCGCCGTCTTTAACGATCACAAACATCCGGGCGTAGTCATCCCACTGCACGCTGGCACCAAACTCCTCCAACGTTTTTTGCAATGGAACCCTATGTGCCGCGGAGCCATGAGCCAACGCCGCTGGCTGCCAACCCGCGCCGATCAGCAAGCCTAACGCCAGCGCAATCGCCGCTGGCAGACGTTTGGTTTTGATTGTTGTTGTGTTAGCTACCATCTTTCCCCCGTCACCCATCAAAGAGATATTACCGCCGTTGTTGTTGTGATGAGCCCGTTTTACGGGGCCCCAATTCACCATAGCAACTCTTCACTGGGGATATTTTGTTGTGCTTGCCATCCGATTTGTCACTCCTGACAATCTGCTGGCAAATCATCCAGGCGGGGTTACAGATACTGCTTGCGGTACGCGCTCGGCGAGACGCCAAAACGGGCCTTGAAGGCGGTGGAGAAATGGCTGTGATCGGTAAATCCCCAGTCATAACCAATATTGGCCAGCTTTTGCCGCTCCTTAGCCTGGCGCAAAGCCTGGGCGCAGAGATCCAGACGACGGTTCTTGATGTACTGCGCCACCACCAGCCCCTTGCGAGCAAATAGCCTGTAAAGGCTACGCACGGAGACGCCAATCTCACTGGCAACCCATTCTGGGCGAAGTTGTTCAGACTGAATATGCTGATCGATAAACGCCAGCGAACGGGTAAAAATGCGCTCATGGCTATCTTGCCCCTCGTCTTGCCCCATCAAGGCAGGCTGTAACAAGGTGGCCACGGCGTTAAGCACCGCTTCGCTCTCCAGGCGGCTCATCTGCGTATTCTGCATACTGCCCAGCACCAACTGCTGGCTGAGTTTGGCCACCGCGTTATCGGCAGCAATACGCCGCGCGCCGGGCAGATCGGTAAAACGCAGTTGCTGCTCGAGATAACTACGCGGCAGCAACAGTGATAACTGGCGGGAACCCTGTTGGTAGGTAAAGCTGCTGGGCTGCGCGGCGTCGATCAAGGTGATATCCCCGGCAGACAGCACTGCCTGCCGTTCGCCTTGCTCCATAACTGACTGGCCACGCAGTTGGAATACGGTAAAAAAGTGGCAACCGTCACTTTGCTCTACTTCGCGGCGGGTGCGGTAAAGCCGGGTCTGGGCAGCATCGACTACGCTCAGGCGTAACGCATGGGAGTGGAACTCCTGGATCGCACCGGCAAATCCTGGCGCCAGAGTTTTGGCACAAAACCGGCCACAGGCAGAATTGATTTGGCTTAACCACTGTTCAAAACTGGCATCAGCGAGCCGGGTAGCAATCACCATGATTAACCCCTTGAAACATAAGTAACAAAAGAGAACAGGCTTATCGTACTGAGCGGTATGCCCCGGTAGCTACGGCAAATTGGGCATCAGCCAGAAAATCAACATAACAAACCGATAACATACGTTCAACATCATTCAGGGGGTTTGATGCTGGGATCACAAACTACAGATAAAGGATAGCTTTCGTCGCGGGGATATAAATAATCGCAGAAATAAGAAGAGAATATGGGGGAAAAGGAAAGGTACGACACCATCCATAGTGCCGTACCTTGACTATTACTTGCGATTAAGCGCCGCAGCGAGCCAGATCGGCTGGTTCACGAGTCAAAAATTCACCGAACTTGCCTTGGCAGGTGGCAACGCGACGGCAAACGGTTACCGCAGAGGTACCGGTACCTGTGGTTTGACGCTCATAGGTAATAACACAGCCAAGTACATGACCACCAATAACATTTGAAACTTCAGATGCGTTTAATTTTTTCATAAATATATCCTTATAGTAATTACCAAAAAGAACTTGCAATATTTTGCTAGGAAACAACTTTAAATTGACGAGATATCATCGTCTTGAAGCGATTAAATTATATTAATAAAGTAAATCCACAGTCAACATTAAAGCCCTACCTACCCCATGTTATGGATTGATCTTGATTTAAAACAAGAATAATCCATCATTAAAACCCCAAACATACATCCATTATATGATTAATAAAAAATTATCTGGTGTAAGATATTACAATATCGGCAACAGGAATAGCCCCAACTGACCAGTTATCATCGTATAGGGCTTTATTAAATAAAGTTCATCCTGATAAGTCCCCAACAGCAGAACAAACACGAGTTGATTACGTGATCTATATCACTGTATAAATAAACAGTGCATGTAACATAACCAATCAGGAACAATAATCAATACCACTGGAGAATACTATGAATAAAAATATCGTTAGCTGGTTTGAAATTTATGTTACTGATATGGCACGAGCAAAGAAATTCTATGAGGCAGTATTCAACACGCAGTTAGAAAAGCTGGAAAGCGAGGGCATGGAGTACCTGATGTTCCCTTACCAGGAAGGGGGGGAAGGGTCTGGCGGCGCACTGGTTAAAATGGCTGGCGTGCCAGTTGGAGCGGGCGGCACCATGGTTTATCTGTCATGTGAGGATTGCGCCGTAGAAGAAAGCCGCATTGTGCCAAACGGCGGTGAAATCCTGAAAGAAAAATTTACCATCGGCGAACATGGTTTTATTTCCATCGCCAAAGATAGTGAAGGCAACGTGATTGGCCTGCATTCCATGAAATAATACCCCTCACCCTAACCCTCTCCCAAAGGGAGAGGGGATCAGATCGAGTTCATTGATTGCTCTGCGTAATACCCTATCTTTCTCCTGATAGGGTTATGGAAATTCGGCGACATACTATGGATGAGGGACGATCGAGTTTTCTGAGATTATCTATTTACTTCTAAAAGAGCTGGGGCTATCAGCTCCCTCGCCCTGTGGGAGAGGGGATCAAATCGAGTTCATTGATTGCTCTGCGTAATACCCTATCTTTCTCCTGATATGGTTATGGAAATTCGGCGACATACTATGGATGAGGGACGATCGAGTTTTCTGAGATTATCTATTTACTTCTAAAAGAGCTGGGGCTATCTGCTCCCTCTCCCTGTGGGAGAGGGTTGGGGTGAGGGGACAACCAAATAGCTGCGCTTATTACCCACTCCTTTTGAGCTCCTGTGGATTATTAATAAATTTGACAAAAAGTCAGTTTTGTCATTTATTGAATGCCGCTGATCGCTCAGCCGCACCCGCCGTCAAATCAGATAAAAAAACTGACTGAGGCCGATAAAAACTCTTTTTTATTTCACCAGGAAGGGAATATGCCGCTACATTTACGCCATTTAGTCTTAATACCGCTATTAACGTTGGTGGCTTGCCATCAACCTACTGCCACCAATCCCACTCATTCCCTCACCGCTAAGGTTAAAAGTTCACCGGCGGTGGTAAGCAATGCCCGGTTGGAAATCTCACAAAGCGCGCTGGAATATAACACCCACAAAATTCAGCAACTGTTGGGCGATAAAACTACCCTTTGCGCCATTCTGAAAGGCGACGCCTACGGACACGATCTTTCGCTGGTCGCACCGGTAATGATCGAAAATAACGTGCAGTGCATTGGCGTTGCCAGTAACCAAGAGCTGCAAACCGTGCGTGAACTCGGCTTTAAAGGCCGCCTGATGCGCGTGCGCAATGCCACCGAAGCAGAGATGCGCCAGGCTACCGACTATGACACCGAAGAGCTGATCGGTAATCTGGAGATGGCCAAGCGCCTGGATGCCATGGCCGCCCAACAGGGGAAAACGCTGCGCTTCCATTTGGCACTCAACTCTGGCGGCATGTCACGCAACGGGCTGGAAGTCAGCGATCGCGCCGGGTTGTTGGAAGCCAAAGCGATCTCTGCATTACCTCATCTGAAAATGGTTGGCATCATGTCCCACTATCCTGAAGAAGATGCCGCCGCAGTACGCAAAGATCTCGCCCGTTTCAAGGTGCAATCCCAGCAGGTGCTAGACATTACCGGGATCAAACGCAGCGACGTGACCTTACACGTTGCCAATACCTTTGCGACCCTCACCGTGCCGGAGTCCTGGCTTGATATGGTGCGCGTTGGCGGGGTGTTTTATGGCGATACCATTGCCAGTAACGACTATAAACGCGTGATGACCTTCAAGTCATCCATAGCGGCACTCAACCATTACCCTAAAGGCAATACCGTCGGTTACGATCGTACCTACACCCTGAAACGCGATTCAGTATTGGCGAACATCCCAGTGGGTTATGCCGACGGTTATCGCCGTGTGTTCAGCAATGCCGGTCATGTATTGATCCAGGGGCAGCGGGTGCCGGTGGTGGGTAAAACCTCGATGAATACCGTGATGGTGGATGTGACCGACGTGAAAGGCGTCACTCCTGGTGATGAGGTGGTGTTCTTCGGCAAGCAGGGTAATGCAGAGATCACCGCCACTGAAGTTGAAGACATCAGCGGTGCGCTGTTTACCGAGATGTCGATCCTTTGGGGCGCGACCAATAAGCGTGTTCTGGTGGATTAATTAACTCCCCCAGGCAAAGGCTTGCGCCGAGACCTGGGGGAAATCTATACCGTTTACTCGTCGAAGAACCAATACCCCTGATTAACCAGACCCGTTAACTCGGCAACGAACGCCGGGTTTTGCAGCGCCTCACCTAACTCTTGCTTACCGACGATAGTGTAACGGCATAGGGCATCGGCGGCTTTAGGCTCGACGGTATCCAGACGCTCGCTGTTGATAAAGAAGCTGCCGCCAACCTCCAGCACCCTTAAGCCACTCAGGCGAGTCAGGACGGCACCGTCCATCAACGCTTCGATAACCTCATCTTGCTCGTAAGGCGGTTGCGCTGGGGCAATATCCAACTCGTGGCGCGGCGTGGTCACGAAGCGGCCAAACCACTGTTTGAAATCTTCCGGCTGATTAATCATCTCGGTCATCATGCTGCGCAGGCGATCGAGCTCATACTCTTCAACCCGGCCCGGATGTTCCCGGCAGGTTAAATCAGGATCGCTGTAATGCTCGCCCCCGAGATCGTTTTCCAGCGCATAGTCCGCAAAGCTGCTGATTAAATCCCTGCCGTTAGGGCCACGGAAGCCAACGGAATAGTTAAGCGCGGTTTGGTGGGTAAAGCCGTCGTGCGGGAAGCCCGGTGGAATATACAAGATATCGCCCGGTGCCAGATCTTCATCGATAATCGGCTCGAAAGGTTCCACGTGCAGCAGTGCCGGATGCGGACAAAACTGCTTCAGCGGCAGTTTGTCACCCACGCGCCAGCGGCGGCTCCCCATGCCCTGGATGATAAATACGTCGTACTGATCGATATGTGGCCCTACGCCGCCGCCAGGGACCGAGAAGGAGATCATCAGATCGTCCAACCGCCAGTCCGGTAATACACGGAACGGGGTCACCAGCTCCGCTGACGGAGCATGCCAGTGGTTAACCGCCTGGGCCAACAGCGACCAGCCAGTTTCCCCTAGGTTATCAAAATGCTCGAACGGCCCGTGGCTGGCCTGCCATTGACCATGGGTTTGGCTGACCAGACGGCTGTCTACCTCAACTTCCATTGCCAAACCGGCCAATTCGTCCGGGGTGATCGGATCGACAAAGTTCGGGAAGGCATTTTTTAATACCACAGGTTGTTTTTGCCAGTATTTCTCTAAAAATTCGGGCCAGTTAAGATTCAGTTGATAAGCCATGGGTCCACACCAGTGAGAAGACAAACGGGCCTGATTATAAAGAGGCTGACGCCCGTGCCGCCTTGTCATTGGTCAATGACTGGGCGTTAAACTGGGCAAAAATGGCGCCCCTCACCCCAACCCTCTCCCGATTTACAGTCCGAGATCTCAAAAGCACTGGTGTGGGGAGAGGGAGCTAGTTCAGAGCCGCGGTTAGATGCAGGAGTTAATATGTAGCACATACAGCTCCCTCTCCCTGTGGGAGAGGGTTGGGGTGAGGGGAAACTTGGTAACTTCAAATACCAAAAGCAGGTTGCAGTGGATTATTCCCCACCGCAACCTGCCTGATGATTCAGTGCTTGATCAGATATCGATTAATGCACTTGCTTGTCATCGACAAAAATATGGTGCGCGGAGCGTGCACGCGGGTGGATAAAGAAGTGCCCTTCTGGCGCAGAATCCGTGCTCACAGGCACCAGCTTGAGGTTGGTCGCCTTCAAGCGTTTATCATGCAGCGCATAGATAATGAACGGGATAGCCACAACCACCAGGAAACACACCACCAGCATAGTCACGTACACATGGTCGGCTTCCAGCCCTGCCAAACCTGAAGGCGGGAAGAATGAGACCACAAAGGCAACCGCAGAGGTCAGCAAACCAATCGTAGCCACGGCAAGCTTAACCATTTTGCCACCCGGAATATTGAAGACACGTTCGTTTTCCGGCTGTTTGCGTACCAGTTTGATGTAACCCAGGAACAGCAGGAAATAGCTGCACAGGTAGATCACCACGGTCAACGCCAGCGCAATCAGGAAGGACATGTTATTGCCGCCCCCGGTGTTGGTCAGGACAATCAACGCAATCGAGGTAATCACCAGTTGAGAAATCACCAGTGCAACCGGCACACCATTCTTGTTCATTTTGGCAAAACGAGCAGGCAAGATCCCTTGTTGTGCGGTAACCAGCATGCCGCGAGACGGCCCAACAATCCAGGCGGCGATTTCTGCCAGCACGCCCAACAGCAGCAGTGCAGCAATGACGCGAACTGCCCATTCAAACTGCGGACCGAAGTGCGAGATCAACACGCTGAAGGTTTGCATTACCCCCGCAGAAAGGTTGATTTCACCATGAGGGATCACTGCCGCGATAGAAAGCCCGCCGACAGAACTTAAACAAATTGCCGCCGCCATCAGTAACAGCATGGCAAGCGGGTAATCCCGGCCTGGGTTTTTCATCTCGTTGACGTGCGTCGCCGAGGCTTCAACGCCCATATAGCTCAGGATAAACGCTACGAACACCACCAGCGTGCCCATTTGGGTAAAGTCTGGGAAGAAGGTAGAGGCGTTCATTTCGATGGCCAGTGGCGCACCAGAATGCAGATAGCTGACTGCCAGGACCACCAGGACAGCCGCAGGTAACAAGATACCGGCAAAGAAGCCAATCTTGGCAATACGCGCAGTGTTTTTGGTGCCACCGAACTGGGTGAACGCCAGCCCCCACAAGATAACCAATGCCGCGACGGTTTTAACGACCGGGTCTTCGTTCAGTTCAGGCCACTTGAGGATATAAGACAGCGCCCCCAGCACAAAATAGAGCATGGGGATAAAACCTATGGCAATTTGCAGATAGCCAAAAGAGATGGCGGCAAAGCCCCATTTCTCACCCAGAGTTTTAGACACCCAGGTGAATACCCCACCTTCCTGCCATCCTTTTACCGTCGCCATCTCGGCGGCGCATAGGCCAACGGGAATGAACCATAGGAACCCACCTAACAGCAGGAAGAAGATGAGAGAAAAACCCGAGGTTGCAAAGGTCGGATATTCATAAACCGCCATCACCATAGATGCGGTGATAGCAAAAAACCCTAACAACGTTAATTGTTTTGGAGCGGCGCTTTTTTCTGTGCTCGCCATAACGATTCTCCTGCAGGAAGAGGTTGCTCTTCCCAGCGAATATTGGTGGGGAAAAAAGCGGGGCTGGCATCGACGCCGCCCCGATATAATAAAACTCTGGCCTTAGCCGTGATGGAACCCGCTACCTTGTTGCGCAGATACTGGGTTGGTGACAGGGTGATTCTCGAATTCAATCAGTGCCCTTTTGATATCTTCGATCAGCAGGCAACCGAGGTCGTAGCTCACGCCGTGACGCACCAGGATGCGTTGAATAACCAGATCTTCACGGTGTGTCGGCATCGAATAGGCCGGAACCTGCCAACCGCGAGCGCGCAGTTTTTCCGCCAGATCGTAAAGGGTATAACCCCCGATCGCCGCGCCGTCTTTCAATTTCCACGCCAGCGCCGGGATGCCTTTATCGCTGTCACCATCAAACAGGATTTCAAACGGTCCTAACTTGCCAATCTCGGCCGCTAAATGCTGAGCCGTCGCGTAGCAAGCGTTGTGAATTTTGGCGTACCCTTCGCGGCCAAGGCGCAGGAAGTTGTAATACTGCGCAACGATCTGGCCACCGGGGCGTGAGAAGTTCAGCGCGAAGGTTGGCATGTTGCCACCGAGATAGTTGACGTTGAAAATCAGCTCTTCGGGCAAATCCGCCGCTTCACGCCATACCACCCAGCCAGCACCCAACGGCGCCAAACCAAATTTATGACCGGATGAGTTAATGGATTTCACCCGTGGCAGACGGAAGTCCCACTCCAGTTCTGGCGAGCAGAATGGAGCCAGGAAAGCGCCGCTGGCACCATCGATGTGCATCGGAATATCCAGGCCGGTTTCCTGCTGCAGGCGATCCAGCGCATCACTGACCTCTTTCACCGGTTCGTACTGGCAGGTGAACGTCACGCCCAGGGTTGGCACGACACCAATGGTGTTTTCGTCAACACGCTTGAGCACTTCTTCCGCGTTCATGATCAGACGATCGCCTTCCAGCGGGATTTCACGCAGCTCTACGTCAAAGTAACGAGCAAACTTGTGCCAGCAGATCTGTACCGGGCCACAAATCAGGTTCGGTTTATCGCTAGGCAGCCCCTGCTCGGTACGCTTTTTGCGCCACTGCCATTTCAGTGCCAACCCGCCTAACATGGCAGCTTCAGAGGAACCGATGGTTGAACAGCCAAGGGTGATGTCCGGCGTTGGCGAATTCCACAGGTCGGCCAGCATTCTGACGCAGCGGGCTTCAATTTCGGCGGTTTGCGGATATTCATCTTTATCGATCATGTTCTTATCGATAGACAGATCCATCAGTTCGCGAATTTCGTCATCCACCCAGGTCTGGCAGAACGTCGCCAGGTTTTGGCGAGAATTACCGTCCAACATCAGCTCATCGCGGATGGCATTAAAGACATTACGCGGATTACGCTCGGTAATTGGGAAGGTTGACTTAGGTAATTCATCCGCCAAATCAACTGACGCGTAAACATCATCATTTTCATTATATGCTGGGGTGTTATTTGCCTTGTTCATAATAATAACCTTTTAATAAAGACCTATTAATCAAGAATTAAATTCGCGGTATTAGGCAACATGAATAGCGTTATTATTTGAACGCTACATTATCCGCAAAGCTTGATAAGGATATTAAAACAGGACTCATAACGAAGATATCAGAGCGATTGGTAAATACTGTAGGCGCGGGACTACACCCGTAGGCTTGTATCAAGGGGCGCAGCGTGTAGCGCCCCTTGTGAATATACCTATGGGCGGGAAAATGCCTCAATAGCTGCATTCAACCCCTGTAGCAACTGTTCCAGCTCGCGCATGCCCTCATCGATCACCGCCTCATGCTGTTGTGTCGCCAGTGCATTTTCCAGTTCTTCGCTAAGCAGATGTAGTGACGTGGCCCCCAGCAGTTGAGCCGTACCATTAATGCGGTGTAAATGGGATTGCAGAGTCGGCCAGTCCTGAGAGTGGAGTGCCTTTCTCGCTGCCGCCAAATCTTGGTCATTTTCCAGGCGGGATTGTTCAAGCATCTGGCGCATCAGCGCGCTGTCACCCAGGCTGAGTGCCTGCAGCGTAGCCATATCGATAAACTCGCTGAGTGGATCGGCCTGCGAAGGGCCTGTCACACCTTGTAGCGCAGCTTCCAACTTCGGCAAATCTACCGGTTTAAACAGGCACAGGTTCATCCCTATCGCCAGGCAACGCTCTTTCTCTTCAGCCTGTGCGTTGGCAGTTAGCCCCCAGATAATGATATCCCGATTGAATTCACGTACCCGGCGGGTCAACGTTATGCCATCCATATTAGGCATGTTGAGATCGGTGATGAGCAGATCGTACGGATTGGCCTCGATCAAGGCCAGAGCTGCCACACCATCAATGGCCTCATCGACCCGATAGCCAAGCGTAGCCAACTGACGACGCAACAGCAGTCGGTTGGTGGGATGATCGTCAGCAATCACAATCCTCAGTGCTTTAGGGCCACTGACGGGCGATTTTGGTGTAAATGAAATGGCGGCAACCTTTTCCAGGTCCGTAACCGCGGTGGTGAGCGTCACCGTCATGGTGGTGCCCCTGCCCGGCTGGCTCACCATGTCTATGGTACCAGCCATGCGTTCAACCAACTCACGGCAGATGGTCAGACCCAATCCCGATCCGGTTTGCTGTTTGCCCCACTTGGTCTGACTAAAGGGCTTGAACAGATGTTGCTGCTCCTGTGGGCTAATGCCCGCCCCACTATCTTTCACGCTCAAGGTCAGGCGAGTTTGATCGGTGCCCTGTGCGTGCGTTTGCGCTATCACTTCGATCCCTCCCTCAGCGGTAAATTTGATGGCGTTACTGAGGAGATTGGCCAGCACCTGTTTCACCGCCTGCGGATCGAGCCACAGCGCCTGCGTTTTTTCAAGCCGGTAATCGACCGACAGCCGCAGGTTTTTCAGCGTGGCCACCCCTTCAAAACTACTGACCGTCGTAGTTAACAACAAGGCCAGATCTACCCATTCTGGCGCCAGCTCAAAGTTACCAGACTCAATTTTTTCCATATCCAGCACATCGCCAATCAGGCCGAGTAGTGACTGAGCGGTGGAATAAGCCAGCTGAATAGATTCCTTCTCTGCTGCCGGACTTTGGCTATGGGTGGTCAGTAGCTCCAGGAACCCCATGATCGCACTCACCGGCGTACGGATCTCATGGCTCATGCTGGCAAGGAAAGTGCTCTTGGCCCGATTGGCATCGATGGCCTTGTCTTTCTCCACCTGCAACGCCTCCATCAACTGCCTGGATTCAGTAATGTCCTGCCAGCCACAAATCAGCGTGGGCGGCGTGTTGGCGGGTAGTTGGCACAGCGTTAACCAGTGCAGGATCAGGCGCTCTTCAATGCCATTATTCAACACCAGTTGATGAGGGATAACCTGGTTGACTTGCAGCCCTTGCTGGATATCGGGTTGAAGCGCTGCGAAAATGTCTGCCAGAGGATGACGGCGATCGAACAATGAATGATGCATCGCGGCATGTAACTCGGGGGTGAAGAAGGCCCCGAAGGCGCTGTTGTAGCTTTCGAGCTCACCTTCCACCGAAATAACGTACACCGGCACGGGGATCGAGTTGAATAAGGTCTGGCGGAAACCGAGCTGATACTCAAGCGCAGCCTGTGCCTCTTTGCTTTTACGGATGGCCCGCAGCAGATAGGCTCCCCACAGCAAGCTGCTGACAACCAGCAGCGTAGCCAGAACGATCACCAGGTAAAAAGGCCGGTTATAGAGGTTCCAGGTGTCAATTTTCACTTCGGGGGTTTTTACCCACTTCCCGGCCAAATTCATCAGCTCTTTGGGGGGAATATCGTCGATGGCCTTATTCAGAATGCTTTGTAATTCTTGCGAGCCACGTGGAATGACAAAGGCGATCTGGGCGGTGCGCTCGTCGGGAATACGGAAATAGCTCAGCCGATTGGGATAATAGTGATCGATGATGTAGCGCGAAGCGAGCTGTGTAGACACCACCGCGTCAATTTCCCTCCGATCCAGCATGCTCAGCGCCGCGCCGGTGTTCTCTACCTCAACCCATTGCACACCCGGATATTTGGTTTTCAGTTTTTCCGATAACGTATGGTAGGCCGGAATAGCGACTTTCATGCCAGGCTTCATCGTTTCGGTCTGCTTGACCGCAGCGCGGGTGACGATTACAAAAGGAGTAGCCAAAAACGGATGAGTAAAGGCCGCCTGCTCTTCCCGCTCTGGGCTGTACGTGGCCGAGGAAAGGATATCCCAATTGCCACTACGTATTATGCTGGCCATCTCTTCATTGGAATTGGCAATCACCGGTTCAAAGGTCAAACCGGTTTGCAGCTGGATCAGGTTAAGGATATCGCCAACTATCCCGCGTATTTCCTGGTTTTCATCCACCATGCTAAACGGGGCGTAATAGGGATTTATCACTATGCGCAATTTGCGGTTTTTTTCCAGCCAGCGCGTTTCCTGTGGGGTAAAAGCCAGGTCCCTGGTTAAAAAGGTGAGGTTACCCATATCAATCCAGGACTGAGCAATCTGGCTATGCTGAGGTTCGGTCAGTGAACTGATAAATCTGTCGACAATATTGACCAATTGCCGCTGACTATCGAGCGCAATAAGCACGTCGCCGCTTTGCGGTGCTCGCCAGAACTTCACCATTCCCAGCGTCTGGTAGAAATCGCGCGCGATAATAAAACTGGTGGTGAGGTTATTGCCGAGAAAGTAGTCACTCTGATGACTGGCAACCGAGGCCAACGCCTGATATTCATCGGCAAAAGAAATGACGCTGGCGTTAGGAAATGCCTGTTTAATAAATGATTCTGGGGGATAATCCCGGGTGATCGCTATCTTGAGCTTATCGCTATTATCGTGAAACGGCTTCATCACCTCGCCAAGCCGCGTCACCAGGGTTGGATAGCCTTGCACCAGCGGCAAGCTGGCAATAAAGGGAGCCTTTTGCGGGCTAATCCTACCGGGCGTAGTGAGAACAAGATCGACGCGGCCCGCAAGCAGTGCCGCCAATGCCTGTTGCTCATCGGCGTAGAGTTTGACGTTTACATTGATATTCAGAGCCTTTCCAAACAGCGCAAGGTAATCCGCATTCATTCCCCAATAGCGTCCGGTGACGCTATTCATACTCAACGGTTGGGATTCAACTCCATACACCGCAACGGTAAGACTGTGCTTTTGCGCCAGCCAGATAAAGTCGTCGTGGCCCAGGTAGATGGCCGGAGGCGTGACCAGGTGGTTAGTCGCCAGCGCTAACGTGATCGGCCCGTTGATCACAGCCTGTGCAGGCAGCATCAGACACAGTAAAACCAGCCAAAACCCCAGTACCCGTTTTAGCATGCACTCACCCAATTTTATTACGGTTGGCGAAAGCAAACAGATCGGCCAACGAGCTACAGCCAAGCTTCTCCATTAAACGGCTTTTATAGGTGCTAACCGTTTTATTACTGATAAACATCGCCGCCGCAATCTGCATATTATCTGCACCGCCGAGGAGGGAACGCATCACCTTGATCTCCTGGCTGGAGAGCGACAGCAGCATTTCCTGTTCCGAAGAAAGACTGCCGACAAAACCGTTCAGTGAGAACGGAAAATAGCTGTAGCCATTCTGGGCAGCATGCACCGCGGCGATGATATTGGTCATGCCCTCTTTTTTACTGATAAAAGCATTGGCCCCGGCATCCGCGCTACGCTTGCCGTAGAACAGATCGTTTTTGGCGGAGACCACGATAATGATTTGGCTAAACTGCTGCTTTCTGAGTTTTTCAACCACCTCAATGCCGCTCATGATGGGAATATCGACGTCGACAATCACCACGTCTGGCTGCTGCTGCGCCACCTGTAGCAGCGCCTCTGCCCCGTCCGCTGCCTCGCCAGTGACGTTAATGCCTTCACTTTCCAGCAGGTTCTTGATCGCCATACGAGCCAAAGGATGGTCGTCAACAATTACGGCGCGCAAAGACTTGGTTTCACTCATTGTCGTTTCCTGGTCATAAAAAAATACGGGCAGCGCTGGTCAGCGATGTTTTTTCGCTCACGCTATATCTTAAGGATTTCAAGCTATCTACGAGCTTATAGCATAACCCTGTTTATAGTTTTTTGCGCCTGTTCCTCTAGTAACGGTGTGGACTTCACGTGTAGGACGCTGCCTGCAATGATTTCCGATGTCTCTGCTGTGTTACGGCAACGCAAGCTTTTATAATCACTACGAACTTTCAGCGTTTCTTCCTGTAGGCCTATGCCGCATTAAGCTGAAGGTGATTGACCAAGCCATTCAATGAATAAATTACGCGCTGTGCTTATTGCCCACAGCAGCGTAATGGTTTGCTATTGCTCACAAAACAGACAAGCAAGGGTTTTGCCATGCCACAACCGCCACAGTCAGACAATAACCAGGTAAAAACACCATTAGAAAAAAGAAAGCAATGGCTGCTCATTTTTCTAATGGT
Organism: Serratia sp. NCCP-200; assembly: GCF_059697885.1. Lineage (NCBI taxonomy): Bacteria > Pseudomonadati > Pseudomonadota > Gammaproteobacteria > Enterobacterales > Yersiniaceae > Serratia > Serratia sp. NCCP-200. The sequence continues at coordinate 114,114 of NZ_BAAKUJ010000008.1, read as the reverse complement.
GATTATTATTGCGGCCATGGCCAGTGCAACCTGGTGGTATTTCAATTCGCGCAATGTGCAAAGCACCGATGATGCCTATGTAATGGGCAATCAGGTCACTATTTCTTCGCAGGTTAGCGGCAGCGTAGTCAGCGTTAATTACACCAATACCGATTTAGTCCAGCAAGGGGATGTCTTGGTCAATTTAGATGATACCGATGCCAACCTCAACTTTAAAAAAGTCAAAAATAAGCTGGCGGAAACGGTGAGAAAAACCAAACAGCTTTATATCGCCGACGCGCAATATAACGCCAATATCGCCCAGGCTAAAATCGCTTACCAGCAAGCTCAGGCCGATTATCTACGCCGCACCAAGCTGATGGGAGCGGGGGCCTTTTCAAAAGAAGACCTGCAACATGCGCGTGATGCCGTTAACAGCAGCAAAGCGGCGCTGGACGTCGCTATCGAACAATATCGCGGCAATCGTATCCTGATCCAGAACTCCACGCTTGAACAGCAGCCCGCCATCCTGTTGGCGGCAGAACAAATGCGCGAAGCCTGGCTCGCGCTACAGCGCACCAAAATTCGCAGCCCGGTGACCGGCTATGTCGCTCAACGCAATGTGCAGGTGGGTGAAACGCTTAGCGCTGGCCAGGCCTTATTATCCATCGTCCCGGCCGATCAGCTGTGGATTGACGCCAACTTCAAGGAAACCCAGCTCAGCGGCGTGCGCATTGGGCAAAAGGTGAGCGTGGTGAGCGATCTGTATGGCAGCAATGTGGTGTTCGACGGCGTGGTTGAAGGGATCAATATGGGAACCGGCGGCGCGTTCTCGGTGCTGCCCGCGCAGAATGCCACCGGTAACTGGATCAAAGTGGTTCAACGCCTGCCGGTGCGTATTACCCTGGATGCGGAACAGCTCAAGGCATACCCATTGCGAATTGGCTTATCCACCACGGTGACCTTGCGCGAAAATAACACCAACGGCCCTGCTCTATCTACCACCCAACGCCTGAAACCGGCTTACCAAAGCCAGGCGCTGGTGCTCGATACCTCCAGTATCGACGCGGAAATCCAAGACATCATCAAAGCCAATGCGATGTGATTTATGAGCAATAACAACACACTGCTGCCGTTAAAAGGCTGGTCGTTGATCCTGGTGACGCTGTCGCTGTCGATGGCGACCTTTATGCAGATGTTGGACTCCACCATCTCCAATGTCGCCATTCCCACCATTTCCGGATTCCTGGGGGCCTCTACGGACGAAGGAACCTGGGTGATCACCTCGTTTGGTGTCGCCAACGCGATCTCCATCCCGATAACCGGGCGTCTGGCGCAGCGGTTCGGTGAGAGTAAGCTGTTTTTAGCTTCGGTGACGTTGTTTGCACTGGCGTCGCTGTGCTGCGGGTTCTCCACCAATCTCGATATGCTGATCTTTTTCCGCGTCATTCAGGGATTGGTCGCAGGCCCGTTGATCCCACTATCGCAAAGCCTGCTGCTGCGTAACTACCCGCCAGAGAAGCGTAATATCGCGTTGGCGCTGTGGTCGATGACGGTGATTATCGCCCCGATCTTTGGCCCGATTATTGGCGGCTATATTTGCGATAACTACGACTGGGGCTGGATATTTTTAATCAACGTTCCGTTCGGCATCATCGTCGTTGCCATTACCGCATGGAAGCTGAAAGGAAGAGAAACGCCCACCGAGCCGGTAAAAATCAACCTGTTCGCCCTGAGCCTGCTGGTGCTCGGTGTGGGTAGCCTGCAAATCATGTTGGATAAAGGCAAAGACCTCGACTGGTTTAACTCTACCACCGTGATTGTGCTGGCCGTGATCGCCGTGGTCGCGCTGATTTTGCTGATTATCTGGGAAGCCACCAACGATAACCCTATCATCGATCTGAGCCTGTTCCGCTCACGTAACTTCAGCATCGGTATCCTGTGTATCAGTTGTGCGTATCTGATTTATGCCGGGGCCATTGTGCTGATGCCGCAACTGCTACAGACGGTGTTTGATTACACCTCGGTATGGGCAGGGCTGGCCTATGCCCCCATCGGGCTGATGCCGCTACTGATCGCGCCATTGATTGGCCGCTACGGCGATCGTATTGATATGAGGGTATTGGTGACCTTTAGCTTTATCGTGTATGCTGGTTGCTATTACTGGCGTGCGATGACGTTTAATCCGGCGATTGATTTTACTGCCGTGGTGCTGCCACAGCTGATGCAAGGCTTCGCCGTGGCTTGCTTCTTCCTGCCGCTGACCACCATTTCATTGTCAGGGCTCGCACCAGAAAAATTCGCAGCGGCCACCAGCCTGAGCAACTTTTTCCGGACGTTATCTGGCTCGATCGGCACATCACTGACCATGACTCTGTGGAGCCACCGGGAGTCATTTCACCATGCGCAGCTGACGCAGTCAGTGACGCAATTCAACCCGGCTGCGATCAGCCTGGATCACCAACTGCAACATCTGGGGTTCAATCAGCAGCAAGCCGCGACCTATATCAACGATCAAATTACCCAGCAGAGCCTGCTGATGTCGGCCAACGATATTTTCTATCTCTCTGCCGGGGTATTCCTGATGCTGACCTTGCTGGTGTGGTTCGCCAAGCCGCCGTTTAATACGGCCAAGGCCGGGTGACTAGCTCTTGAAAGTGTTACCCTCCCAGCCCCGCTTTAGCAAATGAACTTGGGCTCAAAACCAATACAGCCGTCCGCTCGGGCGGCTTTACAATTCCCCACAGTAAAATCTCATAATGCGGTAATATATTCACACTCCGGCAACAAATAATATTGCACCAAATAGTGTGAGCCTGTTCAAGACGAAAAACGCCCAATAATGCTATTTATTCTGCATGGTTTTCTCTAACGTGGATCTGCGTCATCATGAATCATTTAGAACTGCAGGCACTGCGTCAGCTTTTTTTTATGACGGTCGAAGAATGTGCGACCTATATTTCACCTGACAACAATTTAGCTACATGGCAGCAATGGGAGCGTGGTGAAAGTGAAATACCAGCTGCTATTATTGATACATTCACAAAAATGATTAAAAAAAGAAAAAAACACATCAACGCCATCATCGACAAGATCAACAATCGCATTGGTAATAATACCATGCGCTTCTTCCCCGATTATGCGTCCTTCCTGGCTGTCTACGCTCAAGGTGATTATCTGGAATGGAAAATTTATCAGTCGGTCGCCGCACAACTTTATGCTTATGATCTCGAGCGACTATGTTAACCCAAACTAATAGGACACATCGCGCTCGTTAACCTGGATGGGATTTAATAAGGACGGCTTATCAACACCACCTGCCCATAGTTTTAACTGACTATCACTCCTGACAGCAGGCTAACGCCTGTAACAATCTCGTGCCCAGACGTTTTTCCCGGCACGAATTATTTATTATTGAACGAGTTTCTGAGCAACAACCTATGGAAAACAAGTATGTACCAACAGCCTTGGGGCTGTACCTGAATTATCTGGTGCACGGTATGGGGGTGATATTAATCAGCTTGAATATGCCTTATCTGGCAGAACAATGGCACACCGATGCCGCAGGCATCTCGATCGTCATCTCTTCTTTGGGCATTGGCAGGCTCAGTGTGCTATTAATCACAGGTATGTTATCCGATCGATTTGGCCGCAGACCCTTTATTTTTCTGGGGATAGTGTGCTATTTGGGCTTCTTTTTCGGCATTCTGCTTAGCCCCACCATTATTATCGCTTATGTATTTGGTTTTTTAGCCGGCGTTGCCAACAGTTTTCTCGACTCGGGCACCTATCCTACGCTGATGGAAGCGTTCCCCAAGTCGCCAGGCACCGCCAATATCTTGATCAAAGCCTTTGTCTCCGGCGGCCAGTTTATGTTGCCGATGGTAATCAGCCTGCTGGTCTGGGCTGAGGTCTGGTTTGGCTGGTCGTTCCTGATCGCTGCTGGCATTATGCTGCTCAATGGCCTGTTCCTGCTGCGCTGCCCATTCCCCGCTCATCCGGGGCGACGAGTGGCCACCGAACCCGATTTGAATGCGGATGACAACCATCGCTGTTCCATCGTTGATCTCATCAGCTATACCCTATATGGCTATATCGCCATGGCCACCTTTTACCTGATCAGCCAGTGGCTGGCACAGTATGGCCAGTTTGTGGCGGGTATGAGCTATACGATGTCGATCAAGCTGCTGAGCATCTACACCATCGGCTCACTGATGTGTGTGTTCATCACCGCCGGGCTGGTAAAGAAAAGGTTTAAATCAACTACCTTTCTGATGCTGTATACCTTTATCTCCTTCATTACCTTACTCACCGTTTGCCTGTATCCCAACATGTACGTCGTGATGGTTTTCGCCTTTGTTATCGGCTTCTCTGCCGCAGGCGGGGTCATGCAGCTAGGGCTGACGCTGATGGCGACCCGCCTTCCCCACGCGAAAGGCAAAGCCACCGGCATTTATTACAGCGCCGGCAGCCTGGCAACGTTCACCATTCCTTTGATTACCGCCAAGATTTCCGAAACCAGTATCGCCAACATTATGTGGTTCGATACCGCTATCGCAGCCTGTGGTTTTCTGCTGGCGCTGTTTATTGGTTACCGTAGCCACAAAGAGGCCAACCGTCCCCTTAAGATGGTACAGATGGCCAGTTAATCCCGCCAAATTACCTTCTCTGACTGTTAACTTTCTTATGCTGTATCTCCCTCTCCCCAAGGAGAGGGAGTTGATCCAGTGCAGTGGTCAGGTACGGTTTCCACAACTCATTACGAACTCGATCGGTCCCCTCTCCTTTTGGGAGAGGGTTAGGGTGAGGGGCCATTATTTAGATATAGAAACCTGGCTTTATTCCTCCGACCGGCACTACATACAATATTATTATGACCGCGTGCAATATCAGACAGTATTCCGTCAGCAACCGATCCCCAGAAAAAGTAAATAGCTTGTTAATAACCATTCGCCTTCACCACGCCCAAACAGTAAACACCGTGCAGCAGCCTTCCATACCTGATTTAACCAGCGAAATATCGGCACAATTCGGCAACACCATCAAACGCTGCCTCAGCATCTTTCCCTGCAATAAAGTTGGAAACTAAAACGGCATATTACGTATTTATCACCAACTGCATTACCTATACTCAGCACACGTCAGGTTGCCGGTGTATTGGCGGTTATCCATGACCCAAGTTATTTACCACAGTATGACTTATCGGGATGTTTTCACCCATTACTTTCCCGCAATGATTAATTAAAAAGAAAGGCCACCAGAATAACAGGTCCCCTGGATCCAAAAACGTAAAAAATTAGCGACAAGCGGAGAACAGCATGAGCCAGAGCAAGGCCTTCAAAGCGCCATTTTTATTAGCGGTCATCAGTATCTATTTGAGTTATTTTCTCCACGGTGCCAGCGTCATTACGCTGGCACAAAACATGACGCCACTGGCCGAGAAGTTCGGCACCGACAACGCGGGCATTGCCTACCTGATATCTGGCATTGGGTTAGGCCGGCTAGTCAGCATTCTGTTCTTTGGCGTGATATCGGATAAGTTTGGCCGCCGCGCCGCCATTTTGATCGGTGTCGCGCTGTATATTCTGTTCTTCTTTGGTATCCCTGCCAGCCCTAATCTGATCGTCGCCTTTGGCCTGGCGGTGTGCGTTGGCGTTGCCAATGCGGCGCTTGATACCGGCGGCTATCCTGCCCTGATGGAGAGCTATCCCAAGACGTCCGGCTCGGCGGTGATCCTGGTGAAAGCCATGGTCTCTTTCGGCCAGATGTTCTATCCGATGCTGGTCAGCTACCTGCTGGTCAGCCATATCTGGTACGGCTACGCGATGGTCATCCCGGGGATCCTGTTCGTCCTGATCACCTTGCTGCTGCTTAAAAGCAAGTTCCCCAGCCAGCTGGTTGATGCCTCCGTGGCCAAAGAATTGCCGCAGATGAACAGTAAGCCGCTGGCCTGGTTGGAGGGCGTCTCCTCCGTTATCTTCGGCGTAGCCGCATTCTCTACCTTCTACGTGATCGTGGTCTGGATGCCGAAATACGCAATGGCGTTTGCCGGTATGGCGGAGGCCGACGCGCTGAAAACCATCTCCTGGTATAGCCTTGGCTCGCTGATGTGCGTGTTTATCTTCGCCCTGCTGTTAAAGAGCACCGTGCGCCCGGTATGGGCTAACGTGTTTAACGCCGGTGTCTCGGTGATCGCGGCAACCCTTATCTATCTGTATCCCTCACCGCTGGTTTGTAACCTTGGTGCCTTTGCGATTGGTTTCTCTGCCGCCGGTGGGATATTGCAGCTTGGCGTCTCCGTCATGTCGGAATTTTTCCCGAAAAGCAAAGCCAAGGTCACCAGCGTTTATATGATGATGGGCGGGCTGGCCAACTTCTTGATCCCATTGATCACCGGTTATCTCTCCAACATTGGTTTGCAATATATCATCCTGCTGGATATTGCCTTTGCCCTGCTGGCCTTTGTTACCGCCATCATCGTCTTCATTCGCTATTACAGAGTCTTCAAAGTCCCGCAAAGTGACCTGCGATTGGGCGAGCGCTTTTTCCAATAACCCAAAACAGCGATTACGCAGGTTTGCGCCCCACACGAACATGGTTAGACAAGGAGTTTAGAATGGATGTAACCGCAAAATATGAGCTTATCGGGCTGATGGCCTATCCGATCAGACACAGCTTATCGCCAGAGATGCAAAATAAAGCGTTGGATAAAGTCGGGCTACCTTTTACCTATATGGCTTTCGAAGTCGATACCACCACCTTCGCCAGCGCGATTGAAGGGCTGAAGGCGTTAAAAATGCGCGGCACCGGCGTCTCGATGCCTAACAAGCAGTTTGCCTGCCAGTATGTCGATGAATTAACGCCAGCGGCCAAACTGGTTGGCGCTATCAACACCATCGTCAACGACGACGGCTACCTGCGTGGCTATAACACCGACGGTACCGGGCATATTCGGGCCATCAAGGAAACCGGTTTTGATATCAAGGGCAAAACCATGGTGCTGGTCGGTGCGGGTGGCGCTTCTACCGCTATCGGCGCACAGGCCGCCGTTGAAGGCATCAAAGAGATCAAGCTGTTTAATCGTAAGGACGAGTTCTTTGAACAGGCGCTCGACTTTGCCAAACGGGTCAACGACAACACCGACTGCAAGGTAACCGTGACCGATCTGGCAGACCAGCAAGCGTTTGCCAGCGCCATCGCCAGCGCGGATATCCTGACTAACGGCACCAAAGTTGGAATGAAGCCGCTGGAAAACGAAAGCATCGTCAACGACATCGCCATGCTGCGCCCGGAACTGCTGGTGACGGAGTGCGTGTATAACCCACACATGACCAAGTTGCTGAAAATGGCCCAACAGGCAGGTTGCAAAACGGTGGACGGTTACGGCATGTTGTTATGGCAAGGCGCCGAACAGTTCAAACTGTGGACTGGCAAAGATTTCCCACTGGAATACGTAAAACAGGTGATGGGATTCGAGGCGTAGCATTCCCGTAGCGCGTGGTGATGGGATTCGAGGCGTAGCATTCCCGTAGCGCGTGGTGATGGGCTTAAATCACCACCTTATTGATTGCGGCAAAAGAGCATGCAAAAGGTAAAAATGAAAACCATAACCGTAAAAAACATTGTGTTCGGCGAAGGCGCGCCAAAAATCATTGTCTCGTTGATGGGTAAAGATATCCCTGCCGTGGTGGCTGAAGCGCAGGATTATCGTCACGCTGATTTCGATATTCTGGAGTGGCGCGTCGATCATTTTGCGGATGTCGCCACGCTCAGCAACGTGCTAGCCGCCGCCCGTCAGATCAAAGAGATCATTGCCGACAAGCCGCTGCTGTTTACCTTCCGCAGCGCGCAGGAAGGCGGTGAGCAGGCGTTGCCCCCACAGGCCTATATCGCGCTCAATCTGGCAGCGGTGGACAGCGGCCTGGTCGATATAATCGATCTGGAGCTGTTTACCGGTGACGAACTGGTCAAAGAGGCCGTGGCCCATGCCCACGCCAAGAACGTCTTGGTCATCATGTCGAATCATGATTTCCATAAAACGCCGCCGCAGGAGGAAATCGTCAAGCGCCTGTGCAAAATGCAGGAATTGGGAGCCGATATTCCGAAAATCGCCCTGATGCCGCAAAACAAAAGTGACGTACTGACGCTGCTGGCCGCGACGCTGGAAATGCACGAAAAGCATGCCAACGGGCCGATAATCACCATGTCGATGGCCAAAACCGGCATTGTATCCCGGTTAGCGGGCGAAACCTTTGGCTCTGCGGCCACCTTTGGCGCGGTCAAGAAAGCCTCCGCGCCGGGGCAAATCTCCGTCACGGATTTACGCACCATATTAACGATACTGCATTAATTCAGTGGCGCACTGATATTACTGTCGGCGGGAATAATCGTCTTTCCGCCGAATAAAACAAGTCACTAAAAAGAGCAATCAACTTTTCATGCAGCTTAATTGCGGCATCCGCGCGCCTGCGTGCGGGTTTGGTTGCCCCGCAAAATAAAATAAATGCATCGGTCATCAATAGGAGTCGTTATGGATCTGGTAAAACCGAAAAGAATCAATGGCAGAGTCCCGGTATTATCGGCACAAGAGGCGGTAAATTATATTCCTGACGAAGCCACCTTATGCGTATTAGGGGCCGGTGGCGGTATTCTGGAGGCCACCTCCTTAATTACCGCGCTGGCAGAGAAATATCAAACCTCGCAAACCCCGCGTGACCTGTCATTAATCAGCCCGACAGGGTTAGGCGACCGTGCCGATCGCGGCATCAGCCCGCTGGCACAGGTTGGGCTGGTGAAATGGGCACTGTGCGGGCATTGGGGGCAATCCCCACGCATCTCCGATCTGGCCGAGCAGAACAAGATTGCGGCCTACAACTATCCCCAAGGCGTGTTGACCCAGACCCTACGTGCCGCAGCGGCGCACCAACCGGGGATTTTAAGCGAGATCGGGATTGGTACCTTCGTCGACCCGCGCCAGCAAGGCGGCAAACTCAATGAGGTGACCAAAGAAGATCTCATCAAGCTGGTCGAGATCGATAACCAGGAATATCTCTACTACAAGGCCATTGCGCCCAACGTCGCCTTTATTCGCGCCACCACCTGCGACAGCGAAGGCTATGCCTCGTTCGAAGATGAGGTGATGTATCTGGATGCGCTGGTGATTGCCCAGGCGGTGCATAACAACGGCGGCATCGTGATGATGCAGGTGCAAAAAATGGTCAAGAAGGCGACGCTGCACCCTAAATCGGTGCGCATCCCTGGCTATCTGGTTGATATCGTGGTGGTCGATCCACAGCAGACGCAGCTGTATGGCGGCGCCCCGGTAAACCGCTTTATTTCCGGCGATTTCGTGCTCGATGACAGCACCCAAATCGCCCTGCCCCTTAACCAGCGCAAACTGGTGGCGCGACGTGCACTATTTGAGATGCGTAAAGGAGCGGTGGGCAACGTTGGGGTGGGCATTGCCGATGGCATTGGGCTAGTCGCCCGCGAAGAGGGATGTGCCGATGATTTCGTGCTGACGGTCGAGACCGGCCCCATTGGCGGTATTACCTCGCAGGGCGTGGCCTTCGGCGCGAACGTCAACACCCGTGCCGTCCTGGATATGACCTCCCAGTTCGATTTCTACCACGGCGGTGGGCTAGATGTCTGTTACCTGAGCTTTGCCGAGGTAGATCAACAGGGCAACGTTGGCGTGCATAAATTCAACGGCAAAATCATGGGCACCGGTGGCTTTATCGATATCAGCGCGACGTCGAAAAAGATTGTGTTCTGCGGCACCCTCACCGCCGGCAGTTTAAAAACCGACATCACCGACGGCAAGCTGAATATTGTGCAGGAAGGGCGCGTCAACAAATTCATCAAGCAATTACCAGAGATCACCTTTAGCGGCAAAATCGCGCTCGAACGGGGATTAGACGTGCGCTACATCACCGAACGCGCCGTCTTTACGCTCAAAGCCGATGGTCTGCACCTGGTTGAAATTGCCCCCGGCGTCGATTTGGAAAAAGACATTCTGGCAAAAATGGATTTCGCCCCGGTTATTTCCCCGCAGTTAAAACTGATGGACGAAAGACTGTTTATCGACGGCGTCATGGGTTTCACTTTACCTGAAGCGGTATATTAAAAGGAGTAAGGCTATGGACTTTTCTTTAACTGAAGAGCAGGAACTGCTGCTTGCCAGTATTCGGGAACTGATCGGCAATAACTTTTCGGAAGAGTATTTCCGCACCTGCGATCAGACCTCAACCTACCCTACCGAGTTTATGCGCGCGCTCGCCGATAGCGGTATTTCCCTGTTAGGTGTGCCAGAAGAATTCGGCGGTATTCCGGCGGACTATGTCACCCAGATGTTGGCGCTGATGGAAGTCTCCAAATGTGGCGCACCGGCGTTCCTGATCACCAACGGCCAGTGTATTCACAGCATGCGCCGTTTCGGCTCGGCCGAACAGCTGCGCAAGACGGCAGAAAGCACTCTGGCCACTGGCGATCCGGCCTATGCGCTGGCCCTGACCGAACCGGGCGCAGGCTCGGACAATAGCGCCGCGACCACCACCTACACCCGTAAAAACGGCAAAGTGTATCTGAACGGGCAAAAAACCTTTATCACCGGTGCGAAAGAATACCCGTATATGCTGGTACTGGCGCGCGACCCCGAGCCCAAAGATCCGAAAAAGGCCTTCACCCTGTGGTGGATGGAATCCAACAAGCCGGGCATTAAGGTCAATCCGCTGCACAAGATCGGCTGGCATATGCTGAGCACCTGCGAAGTTTACCTCGATAACGTTGAGGTGGATGAGAGCGATATGGTCGGTGAAGAAGGCATGGGCTTCCTCAATGTGATGTACAACTTTGAAATGGAACGCCTGATCAACGCCGCACGCAGCGCCGGCTTTGCCGAGTGCGCATTTGAAGATGCCGCCCGTTACGCCAACCAGCGTATCGCCTTCGGCAAGCCGATCGGCCATAACCAGATGATCCAGGAAAAGCTGGCGCTGATGGCGATCAAGGTCGACAACATGCGCAATATGGTGATGAAAGTGGCCTGGCAGGCGGATCAGAAGCAGTCACTGCGCACCAGCGCCGCGCTGTGTAAGCTCCACTGCGCCCGTACGGCGATGGAAGTAATTGATGACGCCATCCAGATCATGGGCGGGCTGGGCTATACGGATGAGGCTCGGGTTTCCCGCTTCTGGCGTGACGTACGCTGCGAAAGGATTGGCGGTGGCACCGATGAAATCATGATTTATATTGCTGGCCGCCAGATCCTCAAAGACTACCAGAGCAAATAAGGCACTAAAACGCCAGGAGGTAGCCAATAAGCCAACCTCCTGGCGCATTATCAATAAGCCACCAGCAGATTCAACCCGGTAAACATGCCTGTTCCACCAAGTTATTATTGAACTGCTTACGATAATCACTTGGGGAACAACCGACATGACGCATAAATAATTTGGCAAAATGGTCGACGTTTTCGTACCCAACCCGCCAGGCGATCTCATTGAGGCTATTATCGGTATTGGTCAGCGTAAACTTGGCCTCGGTGATCCGGCGTTGAATAACGTAATTAATCGGTGATATATGATATTCACGAGCAAACTCATGGCAAATATAGCTGACACTGGCGCGGAATTTTTTAGCTAGCTGTTCGAGCGTGATCTTCTCACGATAGTTATTATTCAAATAAACCAGTACATCCTTCACCAGCACATCTTTTTTAATGTACCCCAACTCTGAACGGTAAGCGTTTTTAAAGTTTTCATAAAACAGTGCGGTGAGGGCATAACCATAAGCATCATAAATCGATGAGGTTAACTCGTTTTTCTGCTGGGGTAATCTCACGCCGAGTTCATTAAGGATCGCTTTTATCACCTCCCCCCCTTGCCCAACGGAAACTACCGGGCAGGAGTGAGGCTGTAAAATCTGATTCTCTTCCCAGCCCTGAAACTTGAAGCCATGGACGGCACAGGTATAGGTGGTAGCCGGAGAGGTGCAGTCTGATGCTACCGCATGGAGTCGGCCAGGCTCAATAACCACGATATCACCAGCATGTGCCACGTAGTAAGAGGAATCGATGACCAGCCTGGCCACCCCCTGCTTAACGTAAATCAGCTCGCTCTCATCATTATGCACATGATGCCCAGACTCCCAGTTGGGATCGTCACTGATGACGAACCGCGAGAGTTTTGGCGTCATCCCCTGCGCAAAAAGGGCTTCTTTTTTATTATCGAAACAGCGCTGAAACATGGCAACCTCCACACAAAAACGTTGGCTTTGGCAAAATGATCAGTGGCTAAAATAGAGCGACAGAAAACAATATACAATATGAGCCCAGACGACTAAAACAAGATAGTTTGCCCCACGTGCAAGATGGCACGAAAATAAAATCACCACGATCGCGCCGCCGGCTTACCTTACTCATTGGCAAACCATTTTCCCGCACAACAATCCATCCGTTATTAGCCGTTTTTTTGCAAGATTGTTAGCAACAAAAACAGATTATCCAGTCGTAAATCCCCCTGCGCACTCGCAATATATTGTCATGCTTTTTGTCCTTTCCGCTGATAGAACGCTCTCTGCCGCCAGCGAGCGACCCACAGGAGATATCATGAAAATAATAACCTGCTTTAAGCTGGTCCCCGAAGAGCAAGATATTGTGGTTACCGCACAACGTACGCTCGATTTCGATCACGCCGAAGCCAAAATCAGCCAGTTCGATTTAAATGCGATCGAGGCCGCCACCCAACTGGCAACAGAGAACGATCAAATTACCGCGCTCTGCGTGGGCGGTTCGCTGCTGCAAAACTCCAAGGTGCGTAAGGACGTGCTGTCGCGCGGCCCTCATGAGCTTTATCTGGTGCAGGATGCGCAACTGGAAAACGCGCTGCCGATGGATACCGCACACGCGCTGGCTGCCGCCGCAGACAAAATCGGCTTTGACCTGATGCTGTTTGGTGAAGGTTCCGGGGATTTATACGCCCAGCAGGTGGGCCTGTTGGTTGGGGAGATCTTGCAGCTCCCTACCGTTAATGCCGTCAGCCAGATCCAGTTTGCCGGTGATCGTGTACTGGTTGAGCGCACGCTCGAAGAAGAGGTCGAGGTGCTTGAACTACCACTTCCAGCGGTGATCTGCGTAACCTCAGACATTAACGTTCCCCGTATTCCGACGATGAAGGCGATCCTCGGCGCCGGCAAAAAGCCGGTCAATCAATGGCAAGCCAATGACATTGCCTGGAGCCAGACGCCGCCTTTGGCCGAGCTGGTCGAGATCACCGTACCACCGCAGAAACAGCGCCAACGCATCATTCTGGAAAATGACTCGCCGGAAGCCATTGCCGAACTGGCGGACCATCTGAAAAAAGCGCTGAACTAACCCACGACTGGAGAAAATCATCATGAGTAAACTGACAAACGTATGGGTGTTCAGCGACAACGTTGAGCGCTACGGCGAACTGATGGCAGGCGCACGCCAGTGGGGCGAGCATGTTTATGCCATCGTGCAGGACAGCGAACAGGTTGCCAGGCTCAAGTCTCTGGGTGCAGACGGCATCTACGTGCTGGAGAAAACCTCCGCACTGCAGCGCATTGAAAATTATGCTGAAACTCTGGCGGACATCTTGAAAGAGGTCAACGGCGAACAGACTCCGGCCCTGGTGCTGATGGCAGCCACCAAACGCGGTAAAGCACTCACCGCCCGCCTGGGTGTGTTACTGAACGCAGCGGTAGTGAACGATGTGACCGCCGTGCACGTCGACGGGGCTGATTTCATCGCCGAACACCGTATGTACGGCGGATTGGCCTTCGGTAAGGAAAAAATCAATACCACCACCGCCATTATCACCCTGGCTCCCGGCGTGATTGAGCCTGCCGCCGCCGACCCGGCTCATGACTGCCTGGTCACTCAGCTCAGCTATGTTGCCCCACGTCAGGAAATCCTCTGCAAGGAGCGCCGGGCCAAAGCGCTGAGCAGCGTCGATCTCAGCAAGGCCAAACGCGTGGTTGGTGTCGGACGTGGGCTGGCAGCACAGGACGACCTGAAAATGGTCCATGAGCTGGCAGCCTTGTTGGGCGCGGAAGTTGGCTGCTCTCGTCCTATCGCCGAGGGCGAAAACTGGATGGAGCGCGAGCGCTATATCGGAGTATCTGGCGTGCAGTTGAAATCCGATCTCTACCTGATGTTGGGCATTTCCGGGCAGATCCAGCATATGGTCGGCGGCAACGGTGCCAAGATCATTGTCGCGGTGAATAAAGACAAAAACGCCCCGATCTTCAACTATGCCGATTACGGCCTGGTGGGCGACATTTACAAAGTGGTCCCTGCCCTGATCGACCAATTAGGTCGTTAACCCTTTGATACACCGCACGCATCCCGCCGCATACCCGCGGCGGGATAGGGAGCATAAGCATGTCGGATGATAAATTTGATGCCATCGTGGTCGGTGCTGGCGTCGCAGGTGCCGTAGCCAGCTACGTGATGGCGCAGGCCGGGCTGGATGTGCTGGTCATTGAACGCGGCAACAGCGCTGGCAGTAAGAATATGACCGGGGGCCGCCTGTATGCCCATAGCCTGGAACGCATCATGCCGGGGTTCGCGGAAGAAGCGCCGGTAGAGCGCAAGGTCACCCGCGAGAAGATCTCTTTCATGACGGAGGAAAGCGCCGTCACGCTCGATTTTCACAGCGAAAAACCGGACATTGCCGCTCAGGCGTCTTATACCGTGCTGCGCAACCGCTTCGATCCCTGGCTGATGGAAAAAGCCGAACAGGCGGGAGCACAGTTTATCTCGGGCGTCCGCGTCGACGCGCTGATACGGGAAGGTAATCAGGTCACCGGCGTGCAGGCGGGCGACGATATCCTGAAGGCTGACATAGTGATCCTGGCTGACGGCGTGAATTCCATGCTCGGCCGCTCGATTAACCTGGTGCCCCCTTCTTCGCCACATCACTATGCCGTAGGCGTCAAAGAGCTTATCGGTTTATCCCCCTCGGTGATCGAAGATCGCTTTAACCTCTCTGGTAATGACGGGGCCGCCTGGCTGTTTGCCGGTTCCCCGTCCAACGGCCTGATGGGGGGCGGATTTCTCTATACCAACCGGGACTCCATCTCTCTAGGGCTGGTATGCGGATTGGGGGAAATTGGCCACGCGGGGAAAAGCGTGCCCCAGATGCTGGAGGACTTTAAGCAGCACCCATCCATTCGCCCGCTGATCCAGGGCGGAAAGCTGCTGGAATACGGTGCTCACCTGGTTCCGGAAGGCGGCAAGGCCATGATTCCAACGCTGGCTGACGGCGGGGTGATGATCGTCGGCGATGCGGCAGGATTCTGCCTGAACCTGGGCTTTACCATACGCGGCATGGATCTCGCTATTGCATCGGCACAGGCGGCAGCCAATACGGCCATCGCGGCCAAGCAGCGGCAGAACTTTTCCGCCAGCAGCCTGGGGGAGTATAAGCACGCCCTGGAGCAAAACTGCGTGATGCATGAGGTGCACCACTTCCGCAAAATCCCTGCGCTGATGGAAAACCCGCGCCTGTTTACGCAGTATCCGCGCATGGTCGCGGACATCATGGGGGACATGTTCACCATCGATGGCAGCCCTACCCAGCCAGTGCGTAAGGCCCTGATGAAAAGGGTGAAACAGATCGGGCTGATGAACTTATTGAAAGACGGCATCAAAGGGGCGACAGCGCTATGAGCAGCGAAAATCCGGTCAACGTAGACGTCAAACTGGGCATCAACAAGTTCCATGTTAATGAGGGCCACCCGCACATCATTCTGGTGGATAACCCCAATATGGAGGAGTTCCGCAAGCTGATGCTGGCCTGCCCTGCCGGGCTGTATAAGCAAGACAGCACAGGCAATATCCATTTCGATTCTGCCGGTTGTCTGGAATGCGGAACCTGCCGCGTGCTGTGCGGCGACACCATTCTTGAGCAGTGGGAATATCCTTTGGGGACGTTTGGCGTCGAGTTCCGCTACGGCTGAGCCCCTCACCCCAACCCTCTCCCACAGGGAGAGGGAGCTGATAGTCCTTGCACTTTTGGCAGTAAAGAGACCATCTCAGCAAACCGCTCGTCACTCATCAAAGGTGAGTCACTACAATTTCAAACACGCTCGATCGGTCCCCTCTCCCTGTGGGAGAGGGTTAGGGTGAGGGGCAATGTTTACCGGACCAGAACATTTCAACACCCCCCCAGAAATAATGAATAGAGATAAACCAATGAGTGTCACTATAAAACTCAATCCTGAGCGCCGGGCCAAATACCGGCAACAAGGTTTTTGGGGCGATGCCTCGCTTGCCGATTACTGGCATCAAACCCAGCAGGCCATGCCGGAAAAGATTGCCGTGATCGACAATCGGGGAACTTCCTATACCTATGCCGCCCTCGACCGCGCGGCAAGTAGCTTGGCAGCATGGCTGATCTCCTGCGGTATTCAACCGGGTGACCGCATCGCATTTCAGCTTCCCGGCTGGTGTGAGTTTACCGTGATCTACCTGGCCTGTCTGAAAACGGGGGCGGTTTCCGTTCCCCTGCTTCCCTCTTGGCGAGAGGCCGAGCTGGTCTGGGTGCTGAACAAATGCCAGGCCAAGGTGCTGTTCGCGCCGACCTCGTTCAGAAATACCCGGCCAATTGACCTTATTTTACCCCTGCGCGATCAACTGCCCGATCTGCTAGAAGTGGTTGCCGTCGACAAGCTATCCCCCGCGACCACCGCCCCCGCACTTAGCCAGTTACTACGGGATACTCCACCACTGACCACGCAGGTCAGCGTGCACGGGGATGAGCTGGCCGCCGTGCTGTTCACCTCCGGTACCGAAGGCAAACCCAAAGGCGTGATGCTGACGCACAACAATATTCTGGCCAGCGAGCGTGCCTACTGCGCGCGGCTCAATCTCACCTGGCTGGATACCTTCCTGATGCCCGCACCGCTGGGGCATGCGACCGGTTTCTTGCACGGCGTGACGGCCCCCTTTCTGATTGGCGCACGCAGCGTCCTGCTGGATATCTTTAATCCGCTCGATTGCCTTGCCCTGCTGCAACAAGAGCGCTGTACTTGCGTACTCGGAGCAACGCCTTTTGTCTATGACCTGTTATGCACCCTGCAACAGCAGCCGCACGACATCTCATCATTACGCTTCTTCCTGTGCGGCGGCACCACCATCCCGAAAAAAATTGCCCAGGATTGCCTGCAAGTGGGCATTAAACTGCTCAGCGTCTACGGCTCGACGGAAAGTTCGCCACACGCGGTGGTCAACCTGGACGATCCCCTTTCCCGCGTACTCAATACCGACGGTTTTGCCGCACCTGGGGTAGAAATCAAAGTGGTGGATAAAGAGCGTAACCCACTCCCCAATGGTGAAGAAGGCGAAGAAGCCTCACGTGGCCCCAACGTATTTATGGGATATCTGGATGAGCCCGAGCTGACTGCCCGAGCGCTGGATGAGGATGGCTGGTACTACAGCGGTGACCTGTGCCGCATGGATGCCGACGGCTACATTAAAATTACCGGCCGCAAGAAGGATATTATCGTGCGTGGCGGGGAAAATATCAGCAGCCGCGAAGTGGAGGATATCCTGATGCAACATCCACGTATCCATGATGCCGCGATTGTCGCCATGCCGGATGAACGATTAGGGGAAAGATCCTGCGCCTACGTGGTGCTGAAGGCTGCTTACGTCTCACTCACCCTGGAGGAGGTCATCGCGTTCTTTGGCCGCAAGCGGGTCGCCAAATACAAATACCCTGAACACCTGGTGGTGGTGGACAACCTGCCGCGTAACGCCTCAGGCAAGATACAAAAATTCCTGCTACGTCAGGATATTATCCAGCGTCTTGGTGAAGATGTGTACTCTGAACTCACCCAGTGATAATCAAGTGGGCGCAGCATCGCATGCTGCGCCCCAAGGCAGGAAGATATTGGCCTTACTTCTTCACGTTCTCGGCACGTATATCAAGCAAATCGGTATAGGTCACTACGACACTCTGATCCACTTTCAGATCTTTCAGGCGAGCCTGGATAGCCGGATCTTCAACAGAAACGACTTTCTTACGCCCCGCAGGCCCTTCAAAGGTGATCTCGTGCTTTTTCACATCAATATGAGTGATCTTTAAGGTCACGTTGACCTGATGTACCGCTTTGACGTTAGGATTAGGGTTGTTCTTGGTGGCATTGCTTTCTTCATAAAGGTTGGTGATCGCCGGTGCAGCCTTATCCAGGTCAGTATCAAGTTTAACGATGCGCGAGCGCACTATCGTGGCTTGAATCGTATCCCCCGCCTTTAAATGGGTTAAATCCTTTGCCTGATCGGTCAGTTTAAAACTGACGTTATACCCATCTTCCCCAGCCAAAACCACTACTCGGGATAGATTTCAACAGGAGAAATGAAAGGTTCTGGCAATAGGGCTCGAACCTGTGTCCAGTCGAAAGGAGAGCCGACTGCTCTACCACTGAGCTATACCAGACATCCAATTGACATACTGTTGACTATTTTGATGGAGGTCAATTGATCAATCCGTTTAGTCGTGAAATGTCCCCTGCGACCAAGTTAAACTCTCCGAACCTGGCCCGCTTTGTTATTCCTGCCGCGTTCACCGTGGAGCACAAAATTGTTTAAATACCGGATAAATCGGCTAGCGCTGATCGCTGTCGTCGCCTTGCCCACCGCTGCCAATGCGGCCCCTAACGTGCAGGTGGAGTTTTCGCCGGAGGGTTCGGCGCGGGCATTGGTGCTGAATATTATCGGCCACGCACATCAGTCCATCCAAATGATCGGTTATTCTTTCCAGGCACCCGATATCACCCAGGCGCTGGTAGCGGCGCACAATCGTGGAGTGGAGGTGCGCGTGGTAGTCGATAAACGCCGGAATCAGGGCAAAGCCAGCCAGGCCGCAATTAACTACGCGGCCACTCACGGCATACAGATGCGCATCGATGGGCACTATCATATTCAGCACGACAAGACGATTATTGTCGATGGCAAGACGGTGGAAACCGGCTCGTTTAACTATGCTCCCTCAGCTGAAACACAAAATAGCGAAAACGTGGTGGTACTGCGCCATATGCCCGACGTTACCAGGCAGTTCATCGTACACTGGCAAAGCCGCTGGGATTTGGGCCTGCCTTACAAAGTGAGGCTTGAAGCCACGAAACTGCCACATTGATGAATTCTAC
>NZ_BAAKUJ010000008.1:70853-94893 GCF_059697885.1 Serratia sp. NCCP-200 | reverse complement strand
TCTATCCGTGATTATCTCACTGCCTTTACCCGCTAAGATAAGTTCATCTGCAAGCGTGGCCAGTGCGCTAATGGCACTGGCCACGCAAATGACTAAAACCGCCGGTTAAATGTTTTTATCGAAGAAGGTATCAAGCTGCTTCATCGCCTGATCGACATAGCGTGGAACCCAGTAGGTTTCGATATGCGTCGCTCCATCGATGAGGTACAGCCGTTTGTTTTTCGTACCGGTAGCCTTGCTGAACGCCCTTTCTGTCATGTATAGCGAATCCGCCTTGGTGCCTGCCATCATCAGCAGCGGCTGGTTGATAAGATCCATGTTGCTTTGCGCATCAAAGCTCATCAAATCGAGCAGGCTGCTCAGGGTATAGCGGAAGGTAGAATTCGGATGCGCATGCGTTTTGCCATAATACTCAAAGCCTTGGCGATACAACTCAAACGGCAGTTTGGCAATTTGCTCATCGGTGAGTTTGGCATCTCCCGTATAGGTAATTTCACCACCGGCGGCTTCTTTGGCGCGAGCCTCTGAGGCCTGCTGCAAGCGTTCCTGGATCGTCGACAGTTGGGAGTCCTGATAACCATTACGCCGCACCAGCCCGGAGTCAAACATGCTCAACGTCGCCAGCGCTTTAAATCGCTTATCGGTCTGGGCGGCTTTTAATGAATAACCGCCGCCGCCGCAGATGCCAAGCAGACCGAGACGTTGCGCATCTACGCCAGGATACTGGCTGAGGTAGTCGGCCATGCCGTGAATATCCTCAATGCGGTTGGCGGGTTTATCAACGCTGCGAGGCATCCCACCGCTGGCTCCCTGGTAAGCCGCATCGGCGGAGATGGTGATGTAACCCTGTTCTGCCAGCCGCTGGGCATATAACCCGGCGACTTGCTCTTTAACACCGCCATTAGGATGCGCAACCACCACCGCCGGGTATTTTTTGGCAGGATCGTAGTTGGCAGGGGTGTAGACATTGGCCGCGATCTGAATGCCGTGAAGGTCATATTTCACCGGATGGATATTGACCTTGCCCTGGACGTTGCTGGTGATGGCACCTTGATACGTCAGGGTAAACGGATTCTGTCGGTAATCGGCAGCATAGGCGCTGGCTGCAATGCCCGTCATCGCCGTTAGCAGCATGGCGTTTAATAGCGTGAATTTCATTTTCATCTCCCAAATAGGTAAAGGCTCACGGAATGGATAATGTCTGACCAGCTTAGGGAGGCAGGGCTGTCAGCATCATGACGGGCACATAACAATTTTGTCATTTAGACCGGTGGGTTAACTGACAGAAATGTCAGAAAAATGTCAGGTAAACGATGGCAATGAAGCGTTAATATCGTTCTACCCCTGGCCGAAAAAGGAACCATTGAATGCGACTTTTATTAGTGGAGGACGAAGAAAAAACCTCGTCTTACCTTAGCCGTGCGCTAGGGGAATCAGGCTTTACCGTGGATGTCTCCGCCGATGGCGCAGAAGGCCTGCACTACGCGCTGGAATATGACTACGACGCCATCATCCTCGATGTCATGCTACCGGGCATAGACGGCTATCGGGTGCTGGAAGTCCTGCGCGCCAGCAAGCAAACACCCGTGCTCATGCTTTCAGCCCGGGGCTCGGTGGATGAGCGCGTCAAGGGGTTGCGTCTTGGCGCTGATGATTATCTGCCCAAACCTTTTTCACTGATTGAACTGGTTGCCCGTATCCAGGCTTTGGTCCGCCGGCGTAAAACTGACGGAGCGGATATTACGCAACTGCAAATCCACGATCTCCATCTGGATCTGCTGGCTCGCCGGGTATTCCGCAGCGGGCTCCGGCTGGAGCTCACTGCCAAAGAGTTTTCCCTGCTAAGCCTGTTAGCACGGCACCAGGGCGAAATCCTGTCAAAGATGATGATTGCCGAGCAGGTCTGGGATATGAACTTCGACAGTGACGCCAACGTCGTTGAGGTCGCGATAAAGCGCCTGCGTGCCAAGATTGATGCACCGTTCGAGGTCAGGTTGCTGCATACCGTGCGCGGTATGGGCTATGTCCTGGAAGTCAGACCTGACTCCCAAAGCTAGATGAAGGTGAAAAACATGTTCAAGCGCTCCATCTCTGGGCATCTGGCCTTGATGTTTGCCTTGTGCGCCGTGCTGCTGATCTCCGCAGTCGGTTTCCTGCTGAGGAGTTCACTGCATGACTCTTTGCAAAAGCAAATGCACAACGAACTGCTGTTCCGTGAGTCTCTTATGAGCCCTTGGATCACCACTCGCACCTCTTCCGAGGGCTGGCCCGCCCTCGCGCACAAGTTTACCGATCTGGCCAGTTCCGAAGGTGAGCGAGTTCGTTACTGGATCGTCAGTGACAATCCCCGTTTTAGCGTGGGGGGGCCACCTCCCGTGGGGGCCGACTGGTCCTCTCTTGGCGAGGGTTTCAATAAAATACCAGGGGCATCAGAGGACGCCTGCTCCCTTTTCCTGCTGGTGAAAACCCTCCCTGCCAATGGTGCAAGACCGGAATTGCGCTATGTCGTTGCCATCGACTCCACGCCCTACATGGGCACACTGGATGCGTTTACCCGCACGCTGCTGATCATTACTGCGTTAGGCGTGTTGATTATTGCCTTGCTGGGTTATGCCATTTCAAGGATTGGTCTACGCCCGCTGGAAGCATTGAGTAGCCAGGCACAGCATCTGGCTCCGGGAGGCCACACTCAGCGCCTGGATACCGCCGCGTTACCCAAAGAACTGCAACAACTGGCCTCTTCGTTTAACGGCGTACTGGAACGGCAGGAGATCGCCTGGCGGCAGCTTGAGAGCTTTAACGCCGATGTAGCCCATGAATTACGCACGCCATTGACGAACCTGATTGGCCAGACACAGTTGGGGTTATCCCGCAGACGCTCACGCGAGGAGCTTGAAGAGTTACTCGGCTCAAATCTGGAGGAACTCGAACGGATGACGTCCATCGTCAACGATATGCTGTTCCTGTCACATGCTCACGCAGGTGTTCATGCCTCCCAGCTAACGCCGGTTTCTTTACGGGAAGAGACGCTTAAGACGGCGGAATATGTTGAACCTTCATTGGCGGAAAAACAGCTTACCTTGCGGGTGAAAGGAGACGTGCACGCCCATATTGACCGGCGGTTGTTCCATCGTTCACTGGCCAATCTGCTGGAAAACAGTGCCAGACATTCACCGCCCCAAAGCACCATTACGGTCCGCTTAAGCGAAAAGGATAATCTGGCCTGGGTCGCCGTTTCAAATCCCGGCGATCCCATTGAGCCTGCACATCTAGATCGTCTGTTCGAACGTTTTTATCGCGTGGACGCTTCACGTGCTAAAAGCGACACCCACCATGGCCTCGGATTATCAATCGTACAAGCGGTAGCCATTATGCACCAGGGAGGCGTATTCGCACTCAGCGAGAACGGCATCAATACCTTTGGGCTTACTTTTGCTTTGCCAGCGACCCGGCAGCTATCCCTCGATTCCGATGGAGAAAAATCGTTACCCATAACACCTGACAAAATTGTCAGGAGCTCGTCAGCCTGACGACATCGGGCCCTGGCTAGAATCATCGCGACACAGCATCCACTTTATTGACTAACAGGACGCATCGCATGATTGGAAAAATGAGTTATCTCGGGCTATTACTACCGCTCATCACTTTTTCTTCCCTGGCGCAGGAGCCAAACGCTTCAGTGCACATCGCTCCCGCCGGGAGCCAGAACCCGGTATATGGCCCGGCGGAGAATTTTACCGGGCGTGTCCGGGTTGATCCGTTATTCCGTGCAGATGACAACATCAGCGTTTCCGCGGCTTATGTCACCTTTGAACCGGGCGCACGTTCGGCCTGGCACACTCACCCGGCAGGCCAGCGGCTTATTGTGACCTCCGGCCTAGGCTTGACCCAGCAACAAGGCCAGCCGGTACAGATGATTCACCCTGGCGATGTGGTGGCCTGTCCACCAGGCGTTAAACATTGGCATGGCGCCGCCCCTGGTAGCGCCATGACGCATCTGGCGGTAACCGGGATTGTGGCAGGTAACAGCGTTCAGTGGATGGAAAAGGTGACCGATGAACAATATCTCGCGCATTAAAACACTCGCCGTTGCGGCTGGCTTGTTGCTCAGCGTCAGTATGACGTCGAGTGCCGCCCCCGTAGCCCAAGGAGCATCAGACATGAATCATCAACACCCGGTGTCGGAAACGTTATCCGCACGTCAGCAAGCCATCCCCTTGATAGCCGCGTTTATGGCAAGCAGCAACATGGCAAAACTTAATGCTGCGCTTAATCAGGGGCTGGACGATGGGATGACAATCAACGAAACCAAAGAAATCCTCATTCAGCTCTACGCCTATACCGGCTTTCCCCGCAGTCTCAATGCGTTAAATGAACTGATGAAGGTGGTTGAGGCACGTAAACAACGTGGCATCAACGATGCTGAGGGCGCGGTTCCTGTCAGCCCTGTCCCCGTCGGTGATGAGCTCCTTCGCGTGGGTATCGCTAACCAGACCAAAATCTCCGGTGCACCGGTTCAAGGCCCGCTTTTTGAGTTCGCTCCGGTAATTAACCGGTTCCTGCAGACGCATTTGTTCGGCGATATTTTTGCCCGTGACAATCTGGACTGGCAAAGCCGTGAACTGGCAACGGTCGGCGCATTGGCGGCCACGCCTGGCGTGGAAGCACAATTATTGTCACATATGCGCGCCAGCCTGCGCGTCGGGCTAACGGCGGGGCAACTACGTCAGCTTGCGCAAGTGCTGCGCGAGCACGGTGAAAATGATGCCGCGACACGGGCTGAACTTGCGCTTGTGCAAGCACTGGCTAACGTGAAGTAGCAAGGGTTGTTCAGTCCGATTAATGAGCGCCACAGATAAGGGCATTCAGGGGGGCTTAACAATCCTCTGGATCAACTCAGCTATGATGGTGGTGCAAATACATAGAGGAAATAGCCTTGAAGACACTATTGAAAACGCTGGTATTCTGCATGATGGCGGGCGGCCTTGTTGCCCAGCCTGTTTATGCCGAACCGCTGGTGATTAAAGAACAAGGAAGCTTTTCTGCCGGTGGCACAATCATGACTGCACCGGGGAAATTTGACGCCAAAAAACCTCTGGAGCCTGCTGGCCAGACTTATCACGGCGATCACGCCGCCGTATTTTATCAAATCCCGGAAAACCCGCATAAATATCCGCTGATCATGCTGCATGGTGCGGGGCAGTTCTCCCGCACCTGGGAAAGCACGCCGGATGGCCGCGAAGGCTTTCAAAATATTTTCCTGCGCCGCGGTTTCTCCACTTATCTGGTCGATCAACCACGTCGAGGTGGCGCCGGGCGCACCACGGTTGAAGGTACCGTGACGCCAAAACCGGATGAGCAGATGTGGTTCAATCAGTTCCGCATCGGTGTCTGGCCGGACTATTTCAAAGACGTGCAGTTTTCTCACGATCCGGCAACGCTGGATCAGTATTTCCGCCAGATGACGCCGAACACCGGGCCTTTTGATATCAACGTTATCGCCGATGCCATGTCGGCGGTGGTGGATAAAACCGGCCCGGCCATTCTGTTTACCCACTCGCAGGGCGGCGGGCCAGGCTGGTATACCGCAATCAAAAACAGCAAGGTGAAAGCCATCGTGGCCTTTGAACCGGGCAGCAGCTTCGTCTTCCCTGAAAATGAACTGCCTGCACCGATGCCCAGCGCGTTCGATACGCTGAAAGGTGAACCCGTGCCGATGGATCAGTTTATGGCGCTGACCAAAATCCCGATCCTGATTTTTTACGGCGATAACATTCCTGATAAACCCGTCGCCATGCCCGCGCAGGACAGTTGGCGTGTCCGGCTGGCTATGGCCCGCCAGTGGCGCGACGTGGTCAATAAGCACGGTGGTGATGTTACGGTGATCCATTTGCCTGAGATCGGCATCAAAGGGAACACCCACTTCCCCTTCTCAGACCTGAATAATGTCCAGATTGCCGACCAGGTCAGCCAACTACTGCAAACTAAAAATCTGCAGTAGCACAACCAGCAGGGTTCATTCGCTTATTAATGAATCCTGCTAATTAACCCTAGCGAATTACTCCCTCTAATCAAATAAATCACTCTGCGTTAAGCTTTTCTCACACCACAGTGAAGGGTAACGTCATGCAAACAGTCACACTGAACAACGGTATTACCATGCCCCTGGTGGGCTTTGGCGTCTTCCAGATGACGGATGCCGCAGAGTGCGAGCGCGCCGTTCTTGACGCCATCGAAATCGGTTATCGGCTGATCGATACCGCAGCTTCCTACCAGAATGAAACGCAGGTCGGCAACGCCCTTAAGCAAAGCGGCATTGCACGCGACCAGCTGTTTATCACCACCAAACTCTGGTTGCAGGACACCAGCTATGAAGGCGCAAAAGCGCAATTTGAACGCTCACTCAATCGCCTGCAATTGGACTATGTCGATCTTTATCTGATCCACCAGCCCTACGGGGATGTTCATGGCGCGTGGCGTGCTATGGAGGAGTTGCACCAGGCGGGGAAAATTCGCGCTATTGGCGTCAGCAATTTCCATCCGGATCGCCTGGCCGACCTTATCGCCTATAACCAAGTGACGCCAGCGGTCAATCAAATTGAAGTAAACCCGTTCAACCAACAGTTGCACGCGGTGCCGTGGATGCAGAGCCGTGGCATTCAGCCTGAGGCCTGGGCCCCTTTCGCGGAGGGCAAAAATGGTCTGTTCCAGCATCCGCTATTAGCCACTATTGGCGCAAAGTACGGCAAAAGCGTGGGTCAGGTGGTGTTGCGCTGGATCTTCCAACGCGGCATCGTTTCACTGGCTAAATCGGTACGTCAATCCCGGATGGCAGAGAACATCAACATCCTGGACTTCGAACTCAGCCCAGACGATATGCTGCAAATTACCGCCCTCGACACCGCGACCAGCGCTTTCTTCTCGCATCGCGATCCGGCGATGGTGGAATGGCTCACCGGCCGCAAACTCGACGTTTAACGACGTAAAATAGGAGGAACTCCCGAATGCAAACACGTTATCTCGGTAAGTCCGGGCTGGAAGTGTCAGCGCTGGGCCTGGGCTGTATGGGGTTGAGCTACGGCTATGGCCCGGCAACGGATACGCGTCAGGCCATCGAACTGATCCGCGCAGCCGTTGAGCGTGGCGTGACGTTTTTCGATACCGCCGAAGTCTATGGCCCGTATCTGAATGAAGAAGTGGTCGGCGAAGCCTTAAAACCCCTGCGCGATCGGGTCGTTATCGCCACTAAATTTGGCTTTACCTTTGGTGATGACAACAAACAGCAGATTTTAAACAGCCGCCCAGAGCACATCCGCCAGGCGGTGGAAGGTTCACTGCGCAGGCTCAAAACCGACGTGATCGATCTGCTGTATCAACACCGCGTCGATCCCGATGTGCCCATTGAAGACGTTGCGGGCACCGTGAAAGATCTGATTGCTGAAGGCAAGGTCAAACACTTTGGCATGTCAGAGGCAAGCGTGCAAACCATTCGGCGCGCTCATGCGGTACAGCCGGTTACCGCCCTACAGAGTGAATACTCAATGTGGTGGCGCCAGCCTGAGCAGGAAATTCTGCCGGTGCTGGAAGAGTTAGGTATTGGGTTCGTGCCATTCAGCCCATTGGGCAAAGGCTTTTTGACCGGAGCCATCAAGGCCGGCACGACGTTCGGTGAAGATGATTTCCGCAGCAAGGTGCCACGTTTTGCCGCAGAGGCGCTGGAAGCGAATGAGCAGTTGGTCAGCCTGCTGACAATACTTGCTGCAGAGAAAGGCGTAACGTCAGCGCAAATTGCTTTAGCCTGGCTACTGGCACAAAAACCGTGGATTGTGCCCATCCCAGGGACAACCAAACTGCATCGGCTGGAAGAGAATCTGGGGGCTGCAGATCTCATTCTTTCCCAGAATGATTTGCTCAAGATTACTCAAGCGCTGGAGAAGGTGAAAATCGTGGGCGAACGTTATCCGGCCGCCTTACAGGCACGCGTGGGTCGTTAAGGTTTACTCAGGCTTGCGGTTGCCCGCAAGCCATTCAATCACCATGGCGCAACGCATCAATCAACAGAGCAAACGCCGGAGGATGCTGCTTTCTACTTGGGTAGTAGAGGTAGTAGCCCGGGAAAGAGGGGCACCACTCTTGCAGCACCTGAATAAGTTCTCCAGATTTGACCAAGCCCTGGACCATATCCTCTGGCACGCAGACCAGGCCAAACCCTGACAGCGCTGCGTCGATTCTTTCCGACAACAGATTCAACGTCAGTTGGCCCTCGACCCTGACGCGCAGCGGCTTACCGGCTTTCTCAAACTCCCAGTGATATAAACCGCCTGCGGTAGGTAAACGCATATTAATGCACTTATGATCTTGCAGTTCATGTGGTGTCTGCGGAATGCTGTTGGTGGCGAAATACGCTGGCGCGCCCACCACCACCATACGCATCTCCGGGCCGATCTTCACGGCAACCATGTCCTTATCGACGCTTTCGCCAAGGCGTATTCCGGCATCGAAACGCCCATCCACAATATCGATAAACCCGTTATCTACCACCAGCTCAACGTTGATTTCCGGGTATTGCCGTAGAAATGGCTTTAGCTTTGGCCATAGCAGGCTGCGCACCGCATGCTCGCCCGCCGAAAGCCGGATATTACCGGAAGCGGAACCATTCAGTTGAACGAGGGCTTCCAACTCCTGTTCAAGGTCTGCAATACGGGGTTCGAGACAGGCAATGATCCGCTCGCCCGCCTCCGTGGGGGCAACGCTGCGGGTGGTTCTAGTTAGCAGCCGCAGGTTTAAACGCTCCTCCAGCGCCTTTATAGCGTGGCTGAGTGCAGACTGTGAAACACCCAGCTTACCCGCCGCTTTGGTAAAACTTCTCTCCCTTGCCACGACGAGAAAAACCTGTAGCTCATTGAAGTTTTCTTTCAGCATGCGTATTCCCTTGGTTGACGTAACTCTTGCCAGTTCGCACAGAACTTATGAAATGGGTTCATAGACACTACCATTTTAGCCCCGTTACCGACAAAGGTTGCTGATAACTCACCAACAAAAATGTTCTCATACCGCCAGATTTTTTGGATGGTGCTATATTTTATGAACTGACCCTCACTTGCGAGATGACATATGAAAAAACATCCTTTTAGCGTCGCTGTAGGTGTTTTATCTCCCCACATGTCATTTTCGGTCGGTACTGCCAAAGTAGATGAAAAATATCATTACTCTTAAATTATTACCCACTACGGTCAATGACAACCTACTAATACACGCCTAACAGACGCGGAAGCGCAACCAACAATGCTCTTACCTTATCCGTCGGGCTCGTTTGCTTAGCCGAGGCCACCATGTTCCTAAATTACTTTGCGTTAGGCGTACTCATTGTTGTCTTCCTCGTCATTTTTTACGGGATCATTATTCTCCATGACATTCCTTATCTGATTGCAAAAGCACGCAATCATCCGCATGCAGACGCCATCCATGTTGCGGGTTGGGTCAGTTTGTTTACTCTGCATGTGATATGGCCCTTTTTATGGATATGGGCCACGTTGTATCGCCCAGAGCGCGGTTGGGGCATGCAAGGCCAGCAAGATCCATTTGCCCGTTTAGAGCAAAGAATAACCGAGCTGGAACAAAGCATCAGCGAAACCAAAACACCTTCTGCGGAGTAACTCCATGGACTTGCTCATTATTCTTACCTATGTCGCGTTGGCCTATGGCATATTCAAAATATTTAAAATCCCGGTAAACAAATGGACGGTCCCAACCGCAGCATTGGGTGGCGTTGTTTTAGTGGGCGCTCTGATTTTATTAATGAATTATAACCACCCCTATACTTTTCAAGCGCAAAAGGCCGTGGTTTCCATTCCCATCACACCGCAGGTGACTGGCATTGTCAGTGAGGTTACTGATAAGCAGAATACCTTTATAAAAAAAGGTGAGGTACTTTTTAAAATAGAGCCCACGCGATACCAGGCGCGTGTCGATAGATTACAGGCCGATTTAATGACGGCAATCCATAGCATCCAGGTGCTCCAAGGGCAATTAGATGAAGCCGTCGCCCATACCTCGGGGATCATTGCCGAACGCGATCGTTTATATAAAGACTACCAGCGCTATCTTAGAGGGAGCCGGGCCAAGGTAAACCCGTTCTCCGAAAGCGATATTGATAACGCCAGACAAAATTTTCTGGCACAGGATGCGCTGGTGAAAAGTTCATTGGCTGAACAGGCACAGATTAAAAGCCAGTTAAACAGCGTCGTCAACGGAGAACAGTCGCAGATTGTCAGCCTCCGGGCCCAGTTAACGGAAGCCAAATACAATCTCGACCAGACCGTGGTTCGCGCCCCCAGTAATGGTTATGTAACCCAGGTGCTTATCCGCCCAGGAACTTACGCGGCGGCGTTGCCACTGCGCCCGGTAATGGTGTTTATCCCGCAGCAAAAACGGCAAATCGTCGCGCAATTCAGACAAAATTCGCTGTTACGCCTGACATCGGGCGATCAAGCCGAGATCGTCTTCAATGCGCTACCTGGCCAGGTATTTCAGGGGAGGCTGACCAGCATACTTCCCGTCGTTCCCAGCGGAACGTACCAGGCGCAGGGGACCCTGCAATCATTGAGCATGATACCGGGTTCCGATGGCGTGCTGGCGGTGATTGAGTTAGAGCCGAATGCGGATGTTGATGCTTTGCCAGATGGGATATTTGCCCAGGTGGCGGTGTATTCCGACCACTTTACCCATGTTTCCGTGATGCGTAAGGTGCTGCTGCGCATGACAAGCTGGATGCACTATCTCTATCTTGATCATTGATCCCGTGTGGCCGAATGGGCAGCAAGAGCGGACCTTGTTGCAGCACTGGTTTCAACACTGGCAAACCACGCCCTGAGGACAGGGCGAGGGGGCTTGGCTTCACAAGTCGTTATTGCGGAATCCGGCAACATAGTCGATAAAGAAACGCATATTTTCTGCGTTGCGATTTTCAAGATCATACAGATTTAACATCAGCTGCATTTCATAATCGGGTGATTGATTGATGGTTTTCACTTTTCGATCATTGATAAAGAAATCAATCTGGTTTTCCGTCCATGCAATGGCGTAAGTATTGAATTGAGTGACATCAATCTCAACAGGCTCCTCATAGAACTCTTCTCTAATGCGGGTATCACCAAAGGGGTGAACCCCATAACCAATCAGAGAGTAGCCGTCACGGATATTCTTACCCTTAAGCTCGAAGAGGCAAATCTCCGCAGACCGCTCGGGAAGATCTTCATAACCGATCATCCAGAGTGCAGCGACATTGTTTGCTGCAATAGGGCATTTGGCTCGCAGTTCGAAATAGCCATACTTTGGCAGATATTTTTTCTCAGCCACCTGTGCTTGACGCACCCGGCAGTCTGGCGAAAAGCGATGCTGACCCAGTAGTGACCCCTCCGGGCCAGAGTAAACACCCGTCTGCAGAGAAGACACTCTGACTTCCCCATTAAACT
This sequence comes from Serratia sp. NCCP-200, assembly GCF_059697885.1. Taxonomy (NCBI): domain Bacteria; kingdom Pseudomonadati; phylum Pseudomonadota; class Gammaproteobacteria; order Enterobacterales; family Yersiniaceae; genus Serratia; species Serratia sp. NCCP-200. The sequence continues at coordinate 83,419 of NZ_BAAKUJ010000008.1, read as the reverse complement.
CCGGGCACCAGGGTTGTTGATCTTGCTCGATATTAAGTGAAAAGCCGTCTTCAGAAAACTCGAATCTCGGTGAGGATAACTCCCGGCTACTCCACTGCGGCAGATAATAGGGAAGCCAGTGCGACTCGAGATAACCGCGATCAAACCCATCATAAAATTCCAGCTGGTATCTTTTCCCGTCAATGATTTTTTGGTTTGCAACTTTCATCACTATCCACCTGAAATATAATAATATTGCTTCAGAGTTTATCTATTGGTTAAAAATGCCGTTTCGGTTAACCAATGGGCGATAATGATAGCGATAGTCCGATTTATGACGCTGATCTGGCTCATCATCTCGTAGAAAGACGATGGGCTTTGGGGAAGTCATTGTATCAACAAAGGCGTAAACTGATTTCCGGTAGACAAACGTGTATTTTTTGCCCCTGGGAGGCTTGATGCTTGATTCCTTTTACTGGATTAATGAACCTGAACAATGGCAGTGCGATCACGGTAAGTTAAGCGTTGTCACAAATGACAAAACCGACTTCTGGCAAAAAACCTGGTACGGGTTTGAGCGTTTTTCAGGGCACATCTTCGCCACCGACGTCATTGAAGACTTCACTTTTCAGGTAAAGGTCTGCGCGGACTTCACCACGCTGTATGACCAGGCCGGGATCATGTTCATGATCGATGACCAGCACTGGCTTAAAGCCGGTATTGAGTTTAACGACGGTGCACCCGCAATAGGCAGCGTGCTGACGCTGGAGAACTCAGACTGGGCAACCGGCACCTTTGCGGGGGATCCACGTGAGTTCTGGCTTCGCTTGACCCGCAAAGGCAACAGCTTGCGATTACAGTACTCAATGGAGGGTCATCACTGGCCGCTGCTACGCTTATGTTTCTTTCCGCAAGGCGCAGCGAAAATCGGTGTGATGTGCTGCACGCCTGAACGTCGTGGGTTATCGGTGGACTTCCTGAATATCACGCTGACTCCACCGGTGGATAAAGCCTTGCATGACCTAAGCTAATCGTTCGAGTCTATGCGATTCAGTATGCTGGATCGCCTTCACTGCCCACGCGACAACATTAACGCTGATGTATCAAGGATCACACTTTTCAGTGCCAGCTTATTCCCATACAAATAATGTGTGTTACTATTCCCGCCGTAAAACCCTTTCAACTCATACCGAGGCTTTGATGCTGGAGAATGTAATCATCCGATAGTCAGCTTCCCGACCTTTTCAGGCCGGACTGATTATCAATGCGCCGAAATCGAATGCGGACACCGCTGGGTGTTTGCACGTTTTGCACATGATGATTAACAGGTTTTTCAGCATGAATTTATCCCGTCAGGAACAACGTACCTTACACGTTCTCGCCAAAGGTGGACGTATTGCGCACGTCCGCGATACATCAGGCCGCGTCACCTCCGTTGAATGCTACAGCCGCGAAGGGCTGCTGCTCAGCGACTGCACGCTAGCCGTATTCAAAAAACTCAAAACCAAAAAGCTGATCAAGTCCGTCAATGGACAACCGTACCGCATCAATACCAGCGGGCTGAACAACGTTCGCGCCCAGTTGGACAACCGCTAAGGAGAGTGTGATGGACATCAACACGATTATTTCTGGCTCCCACCCCATAAAACTGTCGCCAGATGAAAGCAAAATCCCCTGGGACGATCCAGCGTTTAGCCAGCGCATGTTGGAGAACCACTTGTCACAGGAGCACAATTGGGCCAGCCGGAAGCTACCGGTCATTGAACGGCAGGTGGCATGGATCGCCAGCCAGCTCCCAGCAGGCGCACACATTCTCGATCTCGGTTGTGGCCCTGGCTTTTACACCCATATGCTTGCAGAGCAGGGCTTTCGCTGTACCGGCGTGGATTTCTCTCCGGCATCTATCATCTATGCCCGTCAGCAGGCAGAGGCGGCAGGATTAGACATTGAGTATCTGCAACAAGATGTACGGGTGTACTCCCCGGAGAACCGGTTCGATTTCATCATGATGACCTTTGGAGAACTGAATGTCTTCAGCGCGGTGGACGCCCGCACCTTACTTAGCCGTTGTGCGCAGTGGTTAGTTCCAGAAGGCAAGCTGCTGGCAGAAGTACATACCTTTGATGAAGTAAAGCGTCAGGGCATGGCTGCACCGAGCTGGCAACGCTGTCCGCAGGGGCTGTTTCTCGCCAGACCTCACTTGCTGTTGACGGAACACACCTGGGATGAAACGGCGCAAACCAGCTCAACCTTATTCTGGGCCATCGACGAAAATGGTGACACCGCGCGTTTTGGGAACCAAATGACGGCCTGGCACGATGAAGAATATCTCCGCCTGATCGGTGATAACGGCCTCACCGTGATCCCCGGGCCGGATAGTACAGCATGGCCAGCCAGCGAAACGTTCGAAGGAAAGCTGATTGTCCTGCTGGCAGAAAAAGCGATGACAGCAACCTCTGAAACGACACAAATCAATGAAAGGAATTCTGCATTGGATATCCCACGTATTTTCACTATCTGCGAAAGTGCTCACCGCATTCATAACCCGTTCACACCCGAGAAGTACGCCACTCTCGGCGCAGTGCTACGTATGGAACCGGGCGCGCGAGTGCTCGACCTCGGCAGCGGTTCGGGGGAGATGCTCTGCACCTGGGCACGCGATTACAACATCATCGGTACTGGTATCGACATGAGTCCGTTATTTACTCAACAGGCCAAACTGCGCGCAGAGGAACTCGGTGTCACCGAACGCGTCGAGTTTATCCATAACGACGCTGCCGGTTACGTAGCCGATGAAAAATGTGACGTGGCAGCCTGCGTCGGTGCCACCTGGATTGCTGGAGGCGTCGCCGGGACTATCGAGCTGCTGGCTAAAAGCCTCAAGCCTGGCGGGATCATCCTTATCGGTGAACCTTACTGGCGTCTGTTACCGCCGACGGAAGATATCGCCAAAGAGTGTGGTGCTACTGCCCTCTCCGACTTTCTCCTCCTGGCAGATCTTGTCACATCTTTCGACACGCTCGGTTACGACGTCGTAGAAATGGTGTTGGCAAATCAGGAAGGTTGGGACAGGTACGTCGCGGCCATGTGGCTGACGATGCACCGATGGTTGGAGGCAAACCCCGATGACGACATGGCGGAGGAAGTCCGGACGCAGTTGACGACAGCGCCTAAACGCCACGTGACGTACACGCGTGAATACCTTGGCTGGGGAGTATTTGCGTTGATGGCTCGATGATCAAAAGCTGCGAGTGAGCCGATAGTCAGAAACAACAAGGGCGCAGTATCTACACACTGCGCCCAAAACATCGTTTAAATCTGGCTATCGAAACCTAGCTGCGCACCAAATCGTCGCCGTAGCCAATCCACTTATAGGTGGTCAGCGCATCCAGCCCCATCGGGCCGCGGGCGTGCAGTTTCTGGGTGCTGACCGCAACTTCTGCGCCCAAACCAAACTGGCCGCCGTCGGTAAAGCGGGTGCTGGCGTTGACGTATACCGCAGAGGAATCCACCGCACGGACAAAATACTCGGCGTTGCTTAGCGAGCGAGTCAGAATGGCATCGGAATGGCTGGTGCCGTGGGTGCGGATGTGATCGATGGCCTGATCGATATCATCCACCAGCGTCACGTTCAAATCCAACGATAGCCACTCGTCATCGTAATCTTCTGCGGCCACCGCAACCACCTTCGCTGGCCCTTCCTGCAACAACGGCATGGCATTATCGCTGGCGTGCAACGTTACCCCTACGGCGGCCATACGCGCGCTCAGCGCAGGCAGGAAGCTGTTAGCGATGGTGCGGTTAACCAGCAGGGTTTCGACCGAGTTACAGGCGCTTGGCCGCTGTATCTTGGCGTTTTCGATGACCGTCAGCGCCTTGTCGTAGTCTACGCTGTCGTCTACATAGATATGGCACACGCCGATACCACCGGTGATCACCGGGATGGTCGATTGCTCGCGGCATAGCTTATGCAGCCCGGCACCGCCCCGTGGGATCAGCATGTCGACATAACGATCCATTCGCAGCAGTTCATTCACCAGTTCACGATCCGGGCTTTCGATCGCCTGCACCGCCGCCGCTGGCAGCCCGCACTGTTCCAGCGCCTGCTGGATCACTTTCACCGTCGCCTGATTGGTATGGTGAGTCTCTTTACCGCCGCGCAAGATCACCGCATTACCGGTTTTCAAACACAGGCTGGCGACGTCGATGGTGACGTTGGGGCGCGCTTCATAGATCACGCCAATCACCCCGAGCGGCACACGGCGGCGCTCCAGCTTCAGGCCGCTGTCCAGCAGATTGCCGTCCAGCACGTGGCCAACCGGATCGCTCAGGCGGCAGACCTGGCGCACATCGTTGGCGATCGCCGCCAGACGCGCTGGAGTCAACAACAGACGATCCAACAGGGCTTCAGTCATCCCGGTGGCACGCGCCTGCGCCATATCCTGCTCATTCGCCTGTAGAATTTCCTCGCTGCGGGCTTCCAACATGTCGGCCATCACCGCCAACACCTGGTTCTTTTTCGCCGTGCTCAGTACCGCCAACTGCCAGGAAGCCTGTTTGGCGGCTTTCCCCATTTGCTCGAGCATGTTCACTCCTTAACTTACGATCATATCGTCGCGATGCACGGCCACCGGGCCATATTCATAGCCCAGGATCTCGCTGATTTGCTGCGAGTGGTGCCCGGCAATCATGCGCATGGCATCGCTGTTATAACGGCTGACGCCATGAGCCAGATCGCGCCCCGCCAGATTGCGGATGCGGATCACCTCACCACGTGAGAAATCACCTTTAACATCGCGGATACCCTTCGGCAGCAGTGAACTGCCACGGGCCATCATCGCTTCTACCGCTCCATCGTCAACGGTGATCTCGCCCGCAGGCGGTGCACCAAAGATCCAGCGTTTGCGGTTCTCCAACGGGGTTTCCAGCGCATGGAAGCGAGTGCCCACCGGGTTGCCTTCAATCACATCTGCCACTACGCCCGGCTTGCTACCGGCAGCGATAATGACATCAATGCCCGCACGACAGGCCACATCGGCGGCCTGTAGCTTGGTACCCATGCCACCGGTACCCAAACCGGAAACGCTGTCACCGGCAATGGCTCTCAGCGCATCGTCAACGCCATGCACTTCGCGGATCAGCTCAGCTTCCGGGTTATTGCGCGGGTCAGCGGTATATAAGCCCTGCTGATCGGTCAGCAGCAGCAGTTTATCGGCCCCAGCCAAAATGGCAGCCAGTGCAGACAGGTTATCGTTGTCGCCGACTTTGATTTCTGCGGTGGCAACCGCGTCGTTCTCATTAATCACCGGGACAATGCGGTTATCCAGCAGCGCGGTCATGGTGTCACGCGCGTTGAGGAAGCGCTCGCGGTCTTCCAGATCGGCACGCGTCAGCAGCATCTGCCCGATATGAATGCCATAGATTGAGAACAGCTGTTCCCACAGCTGGATCAGCCGGCTCTGCCCCACCGCCGCCAGCAACTGCTTGGAAGCGATGGTGGCGGGCAGTTCGGGGTAGCCCAAGTGTTCACGCCCGGCAGCAATCGCCCCGGAGGTAACAATAACAATGCGGTGGCCCGCTGCATGTTGCTGGGCGCATTGGCGCACCAGTTCGACAATATGGGCACGGTTCAGACGCAGCGAACCGCCGGTCAACACGCTGGTGCCCAATTTCACAACCAATGTCTGGCTGCCGTTCATAATAGTTCTGCCGTTGGAGTTAAAAGGAATGCATGACGTTGTAACAGGAGAGACGCGTTATGCCAACAGGCACAACGCGATTTCGGCGTAAATTTGCGGGGGAATTGATTTAGGCGGAGAGTTTTATCGGCTGCTCGATGAAATCATCGGCGGGTTCCAGCTTCAGCTCCATGGTGGCCAGCAGTTCACCCAGGCGACGATGGAACACGCGCAGCGTGCTTTCCAGCTTCTCTTTCACTTCAGCATCTTTAATCTTTTCCTCGTTCCAACGCCCTTCCTTGTCAAATAGACCAAAGTGGTAGCTATAGGTGAAGCGGGAATTATCGGCCTGCAGTTCGATCCACCAGCCCCAGAACTCACGTTTTTCCGGCGCTGGCTTGACGTTGACGCAGACCGCCAGGCAGTCAAAGAAAAAGCGGTCGTTCTCACATTGCCCTTCGCGCAGGTACGGCCCCAGGCTGGCAAAGCGTTTCATTAGTCGGCTTTTAGGGTGGCCACTCGGTAGCGTCATTTTTCAACCTCCACAATGTAGTCCACCCTTTTTAACAAACTGTTAAAAATTAGCAACTAGTTAGCGCATTTTATCTCTTAGCCAATCACAAATTTGCAGTAAGGATTGATGGAAACTCTGATAAACCGGCGTACGCGGGATGGCGATCAGTTTGCCGCTCAGCGAAGAAGACGCGATCAGCTGCGACTCTTCTTTGGGGCTAAGCGGATCCTCATCCCAATAGGCGGCCAGCATCGGCGTTGGGCAACGGCGGCCCAACAGCCCCTGGGTTTTCAGGGAATAACGGTTCAACTCGGTTTTCAGCACGCTGTCAGAAGCGTTGGCCATACCCATGCGGCTAGCCAGCACGTCCATATACATATCCGGCACGTGGTCCTGGCATTTCAACTCACACAGCAGGCTATGCACCACCGGCCCAACGCAGGCCACACCGCGCAAACGCTGCGATTCCAGATAGGCCAGGCGTACCGCCACGTTGGCACCAAAGCGGAAGCCGAAGGCGCTGACACGCGTATGGTCAACCCAAGGCACGGAAGGCAGTTGAGCCAACACCTGCTGATGCAGGAAGCTGGAGTCTTGCGTCAGCTTCCACTTATAGGATGAACCGATGGACGGCATATCGATGGTCAGCATCGCAATGCCGTGCGGCGCCAGATAATCACGGAACAGGCGGTGGTAATCGGTCTGCAAGGTATCCAGGCTGCCGCACATCAGTACCGTTGGATACGGCGCCTGGCCGTTATCTGGCATATGCAGGAAGCCGGTGATGGAACTGCCGCCCTCAATGGCGAACTCCAGCTCTTTTAGCTGGTACGGCAGCAGCAATGCGGCTTCTTCATAGGCGCGATTGGAGAGCACCTCTGCCTGTTCGGCCAGCTCATCCCCTTTCAGATGCGGATAACCGGCAATGCTGTAGAGATTGGCGGCATTGAGCCAATACTGCCCGCCGACCAGCGGATCTTGTTGCTCTAATGCCCGCTGCTGCCACAGCATCCCCTGGCGCACCCATTCGTAGATCCAGTTGCCGTTTCGGTAACCGACCACGGTATCCAGCAGGTGATCGTCGCTATGCTCTGCGTTGGAGGCAGCAATGCGCGCCAACACTTCGCTGATTTCCAACGGATCGGTGCCGCGCCAGGTCCACAGCAGATGATTGAGCATGCGATACCAGTTGCCATCGGTGTCCCCTTCCAAGGCGGAGTGCATATCGGCACCTACCGCATGATGGGCACGGGTGACTAACGTCGAGGTTTCGACATGTTTAAATGAAGGTTTGAACAGTACTTCGGAAAGGTTGGCCTGTGCCATGGTAACAACAGCCTCCTGAGACTTACATCAAGGCTTGAATAGCCGGGATATCTAGGTGCTAGTGTACCTAACTCTGGGGGTAGAAGGCGGGGAATTTACCGAATTTGACGAAACCGCTGCATAAACAACAACGCCCGGTATTGCCGGGCGTTTGAAGCAGGGGCTGATTAACGGCCGCCGATCGGTGGCACGAAGGTCACCGCCATATCCCAAGGCTGCTCGATCCAGGTGTCCTGCGGGATATCAACCACGTAATCGTCAACCAGCGGGCGGCCAGCAGGCTTGGCGAAGATGGTCACGAAATGGGCTTTCGGGTACATGTCGCGGATCGCTTTGGCGGTGCCGCCGGTATCCACTAAATCGTCAACCACGATAAAGCCTTCACCATCGCCCTCGGCGCGCTTGAGCACCTTCATTTCGCGTTGGTTGTCATGGTCATAGCTGGAGATGCAGACGGTATCCACATAACGGATGCTCAACTCACGTGCCAGCAGTGAAGCAGGCACCAGGCCGCCACGGCTTACGGCAATGATGCCTTTCCATTGATCGGCAGGCAGCAGGCGGTGAGCCAGTTTGCGCGCTTGCATTTGCAACATATCCCAGGTAACAACGTATTTTTCGCTCATAGAATGGTGTCCCAGCCAGCAATGATGTGGCTTACTCAGTAGTTCAGGGGGAAAAAAGGTTGCGCGAGATTATAGAGACTGCGCGCCACGAATACCAGTTGAACCGAGGCGTTGATGCGTTTTTCCTGTGAATATCTTTGTGACGAGCCGCGTGGCTTATCTGAGCAACCGCCCGTAAAACGGGGAGTCCAAGCCGATAAACAGCGTTATGCGGGGCGCGCACAGCCGCAAATAAAATGATATTCTCAGGCTCACGTGCCTGAAGCACAGATAGCCACTCACCCTAACCGCACAGCATTCACTCCCTGCTGAAAATGCTGTCACAGGAGACTTATAGTGTCTGAATTGTCTCAACTTTCGCCACAGCCGCTGTGGGATATTTTTGCCAAGATCTGCTCAATCCCACACCCTTCTTACCATGAAGAAGCGTTAGCGCAGCACATCCTCGACTGGGCCAAAGAAAAGAACCTGCATGCCGAGCGCGACCAGGTCGGCAATATTCTGCTGCGCAAGCCTGCCACCAAAGGTATGGAAAATCGCAAGCCGGTGGCTCTGCAAGCGCACCTGGATATGGTGCCGCAGAAGAACAACGATACGGTTCACGATTTCACCAAAGACCCGATCCAGCCTTATATCGACGGCGAATGGATCAAGGCTCGCGGTACCACGCTGGGTGCCGACAACGGCATCGGTATGGCGTCTGCGCTGGCGGTGCTGGCCGATGACAGCGTAGAGCATGGCCCACTGGAAGTCCTGCTGACCATGACGGAAGAAGCCGGTATGGACGGTGCCTTTGGCCTGCAGCCAAACTGGTTACAAGCCGACATCCTGATCAACACCGACTCCGAAGAGGAAGGCGAAATCTACATGGGCTGCGCCGGGGGGATCGATTTCATCACCACCCTGCCGCTGCAACGTGAAGCACTGCCAGCCGGTTACCAAACGCTGAAGCTGACCCTGAAAGGGTTGAAAGGCGGCCACTCCGGTGCCGATATCCATCACGGCCTGGGCAACGCCAACAAGCTGCTGGCCCGTTTCCTGTTTGCCCACACGCCAGAGCTGAACCTGCGCCTGCTGGAGCTGAACGGCGGTACGCTGCGTAATGCCATCCCACGTGAAGCCTCTGCCGTAGTAGCCGTTCCGGCCGCCAAAGCCGATGCGCTGAAAACCCTGAGCCAGCAGTTCCTGGCTACGCTGCAAAACGAACTGTCTGCCAAAGAGAAGAATATTACCGTTCTGCTCGAGCCAGCCACCACCGCTTTGCAGGCACTCACCGCAGATAGCCAGAGCCGCTTTGTGGCACTGCTCAACGGTACCCCTAACGGCGTGATCCGCATGAGCGACGAAGTAAAAGGCGTGGTAGAAACTTCGCTGAACGTCGGCGTGGTGACCACCAGCGAGCATGAAGCCGAGATCATTTGCCTGATCCGCTCCCTGATCGACAGCGGTAAAGACTATGTGGTGGATATGCTAACCGCAGTGGGCCAACTGGCCAACGCCAAAGTGGCACCGAAAGGCGGCTACCCAGGCTGGCAGCCAGATGCTAACTCGCCGGTGATGCAACTGGTACGTGAAACCTACCAGAAGCTGTTCAACAAGACGCCGAACATCATGGTGATCCACGCCGGGCTGGAGTGTGGTTTGTTCAAGAAGCCTTACCCACAGATGGATATGGTGTCGATTGGGCCGACCATCACCGGGCCTCACTCGCCGGATGAGCAAGTGCATATCGCCAGCGTTGGCCAATACTGGACGCTGCTGACCGCCCTGCTGAAAGCTATTCCTGAGCGCGGGTAATGATGTTGGGCCCAGTTCAACTCTGGGCCCATTTTTCGTTATGACAGCTGTTCTTCCCGCTTCAGATTACCGTTGATTTCATTCATCTGCGACTGTATCAACGCCGCGCTAACCGGTGGTAACAAGAAAGCAAACAGGATAATCAGCCAGGTTTTATACCTTGCGGTTTGCCCATGGCTTTCAATAATGGTGCGTAGATTATCGTTAAGCGTGGAAAATATCGCCGGCGTGACAAAGGCGGTAACAAAAGCCGACCATCCAGCCCCTCTAGGCGTTAGCAAAGCCGCAGATTGGGTGTAATTTCTGATCTCCCCGTGGATTTTTACCAGCCAGTAAATATTGTAAAACGGCACCAAAAAAAGCAGGAAAGTCACGGCAGGATCGCGGTATTTAATCGGCTGTGGTATTGCTTGCCGCACCGGCGGTTCGCAATTAAATAAACAGGCCTTAAGCGGCAGCAGGAACAGTGTCCCGATAATGACGGGGACCGATAACAGGGTAAAGAAATACTCAGGGCTGGAAAATAACCGCTCAATATCAAAAAGCCATCCGGCTATAGCCATCATGGATGAGCCAAACACCATTTTTAGCGTCACCATCAGGCCAAATGACAGCACAAATGCCTCTACGCTGCCAACTGCCCCTGCGATAAAGGCCGGAACGATCAGCATGATAGCCCCTAGCCCCATCCCTATCAGGATCTCTCCCGTTATCATCAAAACGTGATTGCTGGTATGAAAGCAGAACAAAAACAGGCCAAACAAATACAGCCCGCTAAAGAGATACAGCAAATAATAGCTTTTCATCCGGCTGGCCATCCAGGCCAACAAGGCTCCAAACAGCATGCCAACCTGTTGTAATCCCACTGCGACTCCAATCATCGAGATCGGTAAATCTGCGGTTTGCCGGATATAGAGTGCCGAATAGGCATTAAAGAGATATTGGCTAATAACAATCGCGGTGAAATAAACAACCAGGCCCCAAAATCGATAGCTGCTTTGTAAATCGGCCCATGTCCATCTTGTGACCGATTTTTGCTGAATCACGTCCATTTTTCACTCTTCCCGTTGAATGTCTTAATCCCAAAGAACCGGCAACGATTGTACCTACGGTTGTGCATTTAAACACACCCGATTTTACTATCACCACGTCAGTACCAGTTGCCGCTCCAACTGAGGATCGAGCAGCGTTACGTGCAGGCCAACCAGGCGCACACCACGCCCTTCCCTCCGCTCCTGCCATGCCTGGCGGGCCACGTTGAGCAAGTCCTCAATATTGAGCACCGGCCAAACGTGCTCCTGGGTGGTTTGCTGGAAATCCTGGAACTTCAGCTTCACTCCCTGGCGGGCGATATGCAGATCCGGTTTGACCTTGCGCAGCCGCATTTCCAGCTCGGGGTAGAGCTTTTCAACGATCAACGCCTCGCAATCTTCCCACTCATGAATATCGGCCACCAACGTTCGCTCAACCCCTACCGATTTACGTAAACGATCGGGAGACACCTCACGCTCATCGATACCCTGGCAGCGTTCCCACAGCACCCGGCCAAATTTGCCGAAGCGCTTTAACAAATCGGCCAGATTATAGTTCTGCACATCGGCGCAGGTGATTAGCCCCACCTCTTCCAACCGTTTGGCGGTGACCTTGCCCACGCCGGGGATTTTACTCAGCGGCAGTTGCTGCAAGAAAGCGGGCACCTGCGCCGGTGTGATGACGTATTGGCCGTTTGGCTTGTTCAACTCGGAGGCGATTTTGGCGAGGAATTTGATCGGGGCAATGCCCGCCGAGGCGGGCAGGTTCAATTCAGCAGCAATTTCCTGGCGGATCTGTTGGGCAATCAGGGTGGCGGAGCCGTTGCATTGGGTGCTGTTGGTCACGTCCAGATAGGCTTCATCCAGAGAGAGCGGTTCTATCAGCGGGGTATAGCGGGCAAAGATTTCACGGATATGCAGCGAGGCTTCTTTATAGGCCGCCATGCGGCCCGGTAATAGCGTCAAATGCGGGCACAGCTTGAGCGCCGTGGCGGTCGGCATGGCGCTATGCACGCCATAACGGCGCGCCGGGTAGTTGGCGGTGCTGATCACACCACGCCGATCGGCGCTGGCACCGATAGCCAGCGGGATATCGCGCAGGCTGGGGTTGTCGCGCATTTCTACCGCTGCGAAGAAGCAGTCCATATCGACATGAATGATTTTACGCATCGCGCCTCCAATAATACTGTATAAGTATACAGCCAATTATTAAAAGCTCAATATGGAGAGTGTAGACTAGTGACGCCCCTCACCCTAACCCTCTCCCACAGGGAGAGGGGACCGAACGTGCCACAAATTAGCTCCGGCACCTGACCGCAACTCCGGACTAGCCCCCTCTCCCCAAACAAGTGTTCATGAGGTACTCGGTATGTACATTGGGAGAGGGGGCCGAACGTGCCGCAAATTAGCTCCGGCACCTGACCGCAACTCCGCACTAGCCCCCCTCCCCCCAAACAAGTGTTCATGAGGTACTCGGTATGTACATTGGGAGAGGGGACCGAACGTGCCACAAATTAGCTCCGGCACCTGACCGCAACTCCGGACTAGCCTCCCTCCCCCCAAACAAGTGTTCATGAGGTACTCGGTATGTACATTGGGAGAGGGGACAGAACGT
>NZ_BAAKUJ010000008.1:0-70666 GCF_059697885.1 Serratia sp. NCCP-200 | reverse complement strand
GCACCTGACCGCAACTCCGGACTAGCCCCCCTCCCCCCAAACAAGTGTTCATGAGGTACTCGGTATGTACATTGGGAGAGGGGACCGAACGTGCCACAAATTAGCTCCCGCACCTGACCGCAACTCCGCACTAGCCCCCTCTCCCCAAACAAGTGTTCATGAGGTACTCGGTATGTACATTGGGAGAGGGTTGGGGTGAGGGGCTGTGCAGCGCCCCTGTGTAGGAAATCCCGAGCGGCTAGAGGATCCGATGTTTTTCCAGCATCTCGCGGCGTTGCGCTTCCTTCGCCATACGCTTTTTGCGCGCATCGCAAGGCTCCGGGCAGTCGCAGACCTTCTCCACCCCCAGCGCGGTAATGCCGCCACAGCTGCCCTGCAAGGTTTTACGCTTGAACACATAGCCCAGCGACATCCCGCCAACCACCAGCAGAAACAGCACAAAGGATGCAGCGAACATCGTCAACATAACGTCTACCCTTTCTTCAGATAGGGTTTGAACGCGTCGGAATAGCGCTCCTCAAACCCCTTGGCGGTTTTCACGATCATAAACACCGGGATCCCCAGCAGGTTGGCCAGCGCCATACCCCGCTCCGGCCCCATCACGTTTAACCCGGTAGAAAGCCCGTCTGCCGTCATACACAGCGGGCTGATCACCGTGATCGACACTAAATTGTGGCGGATCGGTTTACCGGTGAGTGGGTCGATAGTATGAGAATAGCGCACTCCGTCCTGCTCGAAGTAGTTTCGGTAATCGCCGGAGGTGGCCATCGCCATCTCACCCGGTTCGATCACCAGTTGCGCCTGCTGCTCCCCCCCGGCGATTGGCCGTTCGATGGCAATGCGCCAAGGCTTCTTCTCACCGTTATGGCCACGGGTACGAACCTCCCCGCCAATATCAACCATGTAGTTTTTGACGTGCTGCGATTGCAGGTAATGGGCAACCACATCAACGCCGTAGCCTTTGGCAATGGAAGAAAGGTCGACATACAGTTCAGGAATGCGTTTCACCAGCGCATTGCCTTCCACCGCCAGCTTGTCGATCCCCGTCCAGTTGCGGCGCTGTTCCAACTCGGTGGCGCTCGGCACTTTATCCGACCGCCCTTCCGGGCCAAAACCCCACAGGTTCACCAGCGGCCCGACGGTCACGTCCAGCGCGCCGTCGGTCACACGGTTGATGCGCAGCGCTTCCAGCACCACTTCCGTGGTGGCAGCAGAAACCGGGAAAGGCTTGTCCACTTCCCGGCTGGCGTTAAAGCGGCTCAGCTCGGAATCAGGTTGATAGGTCGACATCTGATCGTTAACCTGCACCAGCCGTTTGTCGATCTCCGCTTGCAGCGTTGCCACCGAAGGTGTTCCGTCCCCAGGGAGATAACTGATCGAGTACGACGTGCCCATGGTTTTGCCACGCAGGTTTTCCTGCTGCGGTTTACAACCGGTCAGCAATACTGCGGTGGCCAGCGCCACCGCCATCATCCAAGCCTTCATTCCATCGCCACCTGCAGCTCGCATTTAACCACCAAAGTCATCGAGCATGATGTTTTCATCTTCCACGCCCAAGTCCTTCAGCATCTTGATCACCGCCGCGTTCATCATCGGTGGCCCACACATATAGAATTCACAATCTTCCGGCGCTGGATGGTTACGCAGATAATTTTCCAGCAGGACATTATGAATAAAGCCGGTGTAGCCCGTCCAGTTATCCTCTGGCTGTGGATCGGAGAGCGCCACATGCCAGGTGAAGTTTTCATTCTCTTCTTGCAGGTGGTTAAAGTCGTCCTCATAGAACATCTCACGCAAGGAACGCGCACCGTACCAGAAGGTGATCTTGCGCTTCGACTTCAGGCGCTTCAACTGATCGAAGATGTGTGAACGCATCGGCGCCATACCGGCCCCGCCGCCGATAAAGACCATCTCGGCGTCGGTGTCTTTGGCAAAGAACTCGCCAAACGGCCCGGAGATGGTCACCTTATCCCCCGCTTTCAGCGACCAGATATAGGAAGACATAATGCCCGGCGGCACGTCCGGGTTGCTCGGTGGCGGCGTAGCGATACGCACGTTGAGCATGATGATGCCTTTCTCATCGGGATAGTTGGCCATTGAATAGGCGCGTACCGTCGGCTCTTTGACTACCGAACGGTAGCGGAACAGATTGAATTTATCCCAGTCGCCACGGTATTCCTGCGGCACGTCAAAATCGGCATAGCTGACTTCATGCTCGGGCGCTTCGATCTGGATAAAGCCGCCAGCGCGGAAAGGTACATCTTCCCCATCCGGAATGCGCAGTTTCAGCTCTTTGATAAAGGTGGCTTTGTTATCGTTGGAGATCACCTCGCAGTCCCATTTCTTCACGCCGAAGATCTCTTCCGGCAGCTCGATTTTCAGGTTCTGCTTCACGTTAACCTGGCACGCCAGGCGGCAGCCCTCTTTGGCTTCACGCTTGCTGATATGGGAAAGTTCGGTTGGCAGAATATCGCCGCCGCCCTCTTTGATCACCACCCGGCACTGGCCGCAGGAGCCGCCGCCGCCACAGGCCGAGGAAACAAAGATCCCCTGGCTGGACAGCATGTTCAGCAGCTTGTCCCCCGCTGGGGCGGTAAAACTCTTGTCTTGATCGCCGTTAACCTCAACGGCAATGTCACCGGTGTTCACCAACTTGGATTTGGCAAACAGGATCAGTAACGCCAGCACCATCACGATGCAGGTAAACATCACCACACCTAAAATAATTTCCATAAATGCTTCCTGCCTTTACAACTGGACGCCGGAGAACGACATAAAGCCCAATGCCATCAATCCGGTGGTAATAAAGGTAATGCCCAGGCCACGCAACCCGGCTGGCACATCGGCATACTTCAGTTTTTCACGGATCCCCGCCATGGCGACAATCGCCAACATCCAGCCGGTGCCGGAGCCGAAGCCATACACCACGGATTCCATAAAGTTGTAATCACGCTGCACCATGAACGACACGCCGCCGAAGATGGCACAGTTCACCGTGATCAACGGCAGGAAGATCCCCAAGGCGTTGTAGAGCGCCGGGAAGAAGCGATCGAGGATCATCTCCAGGATCTGCACCAACGCCGCGATCACGCCGATAAAGGTGATGAAGTTGAGGAAGCTCAGGTCGACACCTTCCACCAGCGCCCCGTCACGCAGGATCAGGTTATAGACCAGGTTGTTGACCGGTACCGAGATGCCAAGGACCAGCGTCACGGCAATCCCCAAGCCAAACGAGGTGGAGACCTTCTTCGACACCGCCAGGAAGGTACACATCCCCAGGAAGAACGCCAGCGCCATGTTCTCAACGAACACCGCACGCACAAACAGGCTGATATAGTGAGCCATCGGCGGTTACTCCTTTTCTATCTGCGCTGGCTTGAGGGAACGCAGTCCCCAAATCAGCAGGCCGATGATAAAGAACGCACTCGGCGCCAGCAGGAACAGGCCGTTGGGCTGATACCAGCCGCCGTTCTGCACCGTTTCCAGCACCGTAATGCCAAACAGCTTGCCCGAGCCGACCAGTTCGCGCAGGAAGCCCACCAGGATCAGGATCACGCCGTAGCCCAGCCCGTTGCCGATACCGTCCATAAAGCTCTCAATCGGCGGCGACTTCATGGCGTACGCCTCGGCGCGGCCCATCACGATACAGTTGGTGATGATCAGCCCGACGAACACCGAAAGCTGTTTGGAGATTTCAAACGCATAGGCACGCAGCAACTGATCGACCACGATCACCAGCGAGGCGATGATCGTCATCTGCACGATGATGCGCACGCTGTTGGGGATATGGTGGCGGATCAGCGAAATAAAGAAGCTGGAAAACGCGGTGACCAGGGTGACCGCAATCGTCATCACCACCGCCGTTTCCAGCTTGGTGGTCACCGCCAGCGCCGAACAGACGCCAAGCACCTGCAGCGCGATCGGGTTGTTGTCAAACAGCGGCCCCAGCAGGACCCGTTTAACCTCTTTGGAATCAGCCATTTTTCAGCGCTCCTTCACGAACTTTCTGCAGGAATGGGCCAAAGCCGTGCTCGCCCAACCAGAAATTAAACGTATGCTGTACGCCGTTAGCGGTCAGCGTCGCGCCGGACAGGCCATCCACACCGTGGATATCCCCTTGCCGTGCTCCGCCCTTCACAATGCGGATAGCCGGGTTGCCGTTGTCATCAAACAACTGCTTGCCGATCCACTGCGCGCGCCAGCTGGCGTTCTGGATCTCGCCGCCCAGCCCCGGGGTTTCGCCGTGTTCGTAAAAACTCAGCCCACGCACCGTATTGCCATCGGCATCTAACGCGACAAAGGCGTACATCATCGACCATAGGCCAGTGCCGTAAACCGGCAGCACAATCTTGTCCACCGCGCCGCTTTCGTCGCGCACCAGGTAGATTTCCGCCTGATTGCTACGGCGGCGGATACCAGCCAGATCCTGCTCGGCGGTCAACGCCCGGCTCTTGGCATCGCTGCGTAGCGCGGCGGCCAGATCGAAGGCGCCCGCATCGCCAGGCACAAACTCACCGCTGTCCAGATCCAGCAAACGCGGTTCGATGCGCTTGCTAAAGGTGGCTTTCACCTGTTCGCCAGTCATCCCCGGTTGCAGTAAACCGGCTACGTCCAGGATGTTGCGCTGCTTATCCAGCAACCGCTGTTCCTGCTGTCTGGATTGCAACCCAACAGCGGAACCCGCGACCACCACAGAACACACCAGACACAGCAGCAGCACTACCAGCAGCGTTTTGCCAATGCTGTCATTTTTAGATTCATTCGCCACGTGCTTTTCTCCGCTTGATGTTGGCCTGCACCACCAGGTAATCGAACAGCGGTGCGAACAGGTTGGCGAACAGGATCGCCAGCATCATGCCTTCCGGATAGGCCGGGTTGACCACCCGTATCAGCACGCACATCACGCCGATCAGGATGCCGTACCACCACTTCCCTTTGTTGGTAAACGAGGCGGAAACCGGGTCGGTAGCCATAAACACCATACCGAAGGCAAAGCCACCCAGCACCAGATGCCAGTACCAAGGCATGGCGAACATCGGGTTGGTGGTTGAGCCGATGGCATTGAACAGATACGCCGTGGCGATCATGCCGATCATCACGCCAGCCACGATGCGCCAGGAAGCGACACGGCCAAACAGGATAATCGCCCCGCCGATCAGGATCATCAGGGTTGAGACTTCCCCGATCGAACCAGGAATGTTACCGATAAACGCATCCATCCAACTGATGGACTGGCCGGTGGTGACGTTGGTCAGGCTGTGAACTCCACCGACGCTCCATTGCGCCAACGGTGTCGCACCGGAAAAGCCGTCTGCCGCAGTCCACACCAGATCGCCGGAAATCTGCGCCGGATAGGCAAAGAACAGGAAGGCTCGCCCCGCCAACGCCGGGTTGAGGAAGTTACGCCCGGTACCGCCGAAGATCTCTTTGGCGACTACCACACCAAAGCTGATACCCAGCGCGGCCTGCCATAACGGCAGGGTTGGCGGCACAATCAGGGCAAACAGAATGGAGGTGACGAAGAAGCCTTCGTTGATCTCATGTTTGCGTACCATCGCAAACACCACTTCCCAGAAGCCGCCCACCAGGAATACCACGGCGTAGATCGGCACGAAGTAGGTTGCACCGAGCACCATCTTGCTGATCCAGCCAGCATCGGCGCCGAGCGTTGCCCCAAGCATCTGTGCCAGCCAGTAATGCCAGTCCCCCGCCAGCACCTGTTGCAGCTGATCGCCGCTGTACAGATGGTGCAGTGCAGGAATGGTCTGCTGGCCCACGTTATACATGCCCCAGAACATGGCCGGGAACACCGCCAGCCACACCAGGATCATCATGCGTTTCAGATCGATGGCATCACGTACGTGCGAGGCACCGCGCGTTACCGTGCCGGGCGTGTAGAACACCGTCGCCGTCGCTTCAAACAGCGGGTACCACTTTTCCAGCTTGCCGCCCGGCGTGAAGTGATGCTCAATCTTGTCAAAAAAATTCTTCAGGCCCATCGGTTATCCTTCCTGCTCAATCTTGGTCAGCACTTCGCGCAGCACCGGGCCATATTCATACTTGCCGGGGCAAACGAAGGTACACAACGCCAGATCTTCTTCATCCAGCTCCAGACAGCCCAGCGCCTGGGCACTGTCCGTATCGCCCGCCAGCAGATCGCGCAGCAGATGGGTCGGCAGAATATCCAGCGGCATCACCCGCTCATAATTGCCGATCGGCACCATCGAACGCTCACCGCCGTTGGTGGTGGTGGAGAAAGCGAACAGCTTGTGCTTGAGGAAATGGCCCAGCGTGGTACGGGTGATGGAGAACTTGTCCGATGCCGGAGCAATCCAGCCGAACAGCTCTTTCTCCCGGCCTTCCAACAATACCGAAACCTGATTGTGGAAACGGCCAAGCCAGGCACTCGGGCCGCTGGCATGGAAACCGCTCAGCACCGAGCCGGAAATCACCCGGTTCTCACCGGCCTTCAGGCGGCCCGCCGTCAGTTGATCCAGGCTGGCCCCCAAACAAGTGCGCAGCAGCACCGGCTGTTCCACCTGTGGCCCCGCCAGGGCGACCACGCGCTGGGTATCCAGCTTACCGGCAGTAAACAGGGTGCCGATGGCGATCACGTCCTGATAACCGATATGCCAAACGGTCTTCTTCAGGCTGACCGGCTCCAGGAAGTGAATATGCGTGCCCACCAACCCCGCAGGGTGCGGGCCGGCAAACTCGTTGTAATCAATCTGCGCGCCGGCAGCCGTATCCAGCCGCGTACCCGCTGCGTGGCAGACATGTACCTTACCGTCTGTCAGGCGTGCCAATACCGTCAGCCCGGCATTAAATGCCGCCAATTGCTCGTTGATGATCACCAACGGATCCGCTGCCAGCGGCTGAGTATCGATAGCGCTGACGAAAATAGCGCGCGGTGAAGTGCCTGGCCGGGGGGTTCTGCTGAATGGGCGAGTACGCAGTGCGGTCCACAGGCCACTGGCGATCAGATCGCTTTCAACCTGTTGGCGCTCCAGCATCGGCAAATCGGCCTGCTGATAATAGGCCAGTTCCACCTGCTCTTCGCCGCCATTGTCGATGTCAATCACCACCGATTGCAGCATGCGGCGTTCGCCGCGATTGATAGCGGCGATCTGCCCGCTGGCCGGTGCCGTGAAGAAAACCCCAGGGATCTTCTTATCTTCAAACAGCGCCTGGCCTTTTTTAACGCGATCGCCAACCTGTACCAACATGGAGGGGCGCATACCAACATATTCCTGGCCGAGCAGCGCCACTTGCGTGACCGCTGGACCATCCTGGATCGCCTGCGAAGGCGCCCCAGCGATTGGCAGATCTAACCCTTTTTTTATTTTGATCATAGGATTTATACGATGTTTTGAATTTTCACACGCCCAACCAACCCAGAGGCAGGCACAAAGCATGCAGGATGATGAGGTGGCCCAAGCCCCCTCCGGATGAACACGATGATCTCATGCTCAACTTGAATATTCACACTGACCGCTGACATCCAGGCCAATGATTAAACCAATACCGCAAAATGTTAAAACATTGCTATCAACGATGGTAGGATTGTTGCTATTTCACACAATATCCCCGTACTGATCACCGATTAATAACGCTGCAGCATGGGCAAGATATTAACATTTTCGACGGAATTTTTCCGTGCTATCTAGTGACCTGAGTCGAGGAAATGCAATTAAACAGCTGTTATACCTTGACACTACTCGTTAAAAACGTGAGTTCATTTCACTTTTACCGATGATTGTAGTTTTTTTATACACTTCGCATATTGCTAAAAAACAACACGCTGGTAATCTGACGGGGTTAAATACGAAATCTCGTCAGTGGCATGCTGGCTGCGTTCTCTCAACCAGCAAATAAATATAAGCAGGATAAATTAAGAATGAGCAAAATCGCGCTGTTGTTTGCGATGCTATTTTGTACGCCACTGATCACGGCGTGCAGCGCCAGTGAGCCAGCCCCGGCTCCCCAGTCCCCTTTGGTTGCACAGCAGTTATTAGGTTCACCGGTCTATATCCAGATATTCAAAGAAGAGCGCAAGCTGGAGTTGTACGCCAAGATGGGTAACGAATTCCGTCTGGTGAATAGCTTTCCTATCTGTAACTTCTCCGGAGGGCTTGGTCCGAAGCGCCGTGAAGGGGATTTTAAAAGCCCCGAAGGCTTTTATAGCGTCGACACCCGCCATCTGAAACCAGACAGCAAATATTATCGCGCCATCAATATCGGTTTCCCTAATGATTACGATAAAGCACAAGGCTATTCCGGTGCCTATCTGATGATCCACGGGGAATGCAAATCAATTGGTTGCTACGCGATGACCAACACCTATATGGACGATATCTATCGTTACGTTGAGGCGGCGTTTGCCCATGGGCAAAGCCGGGTGGACATCAGCATTTATCCGTTCCGCATGACCGAACAGAATCTGCAACGCCACCGTTCTTCAACCTACATCAGCTTCTGGCGTCAGTTGAAACCGGGCTATGACTACTTCGTTAAAAACCGTCAGCCACCGCTGGTTAGCGTGACCAACGGCCAATATGTGTTGGCACAGCCGGTGATTGGCAGCGGTCAGCCAACGCAGTACGCCTCAACGATTGAGACCAGCAACAACCCGTTCGCCCGCAGCCAGCCGCTCACCGTAGTGAAATAAAGCAAACTCGCCTGGTGCAATCTTGTGCCAGGTTTCATTGCCCGTCAGCGGTTGGGTCGCAATGACCGTGACCACGTCATCCGGCGTGGTCTGCCGCTGAAAATCAATCTCTACGTCCTGATCGAGCAAAGTGGCTTTGCCAAAGGGGGCTCGCCGGGTGATCCAGTAAAGGTTGGTAGAGCAATAGGCCATTACAAAGCGCCCATCTGACAACAGCATATTAAATACCCCTTTCTCTCTGAGCCGATCGGCCAATAACGCGATATAGCGAAATACGGCTGGCCAGTTGCTGGGAGTGCGTGGGTATTTCAGTGCCAGCTGGTGTAACAGCCAGCAGAAGGCATATTCACTGTCGGTCTGCCCTACCGGGCGGAAATTGCCAGTCGCCAGTTGGCGATAACCTTTCAACTGCCCATTGTGAGCGTAAGTCCAGTTGCGGCCCCACAGCTCACGGGTAAAGGGATGGGTATTTTCCAGAGCCACTTCACCGCGATTAGCTTGGCGGATGTGGGAAACCACGGCACAGGACTTGATCGGGTATTCCTGCACCAGGCGGGCAATAGGTGAATTAAAGCTGGGTTGGGGATCCTTGAATGTGCGACAGCCGTTGCCTTCATAGAAGGTAATGCCCCAGCCATCTTTATGTGGCCCGGTTCGGCCACCGCGCTGTACCAGCCCGGTAAAGCTAAAGCAGATGTCGGTTGGTACGTTGGCGCTCATCCCGAGCAGTTCACACATCGATTGCCACCCCTTGAGGACTACTGACATTGGTATAAGGGCGCAGCTTTAAGCCACGCCCTAGATTTAATGCTGATCTCGCTATTAAGCCTTAACCATCTCTTTTTCGATCAACAGGATCAAGATGTGGATCGCTTTGATATGGATTTCCTGGATACGGTCGGCGTAGCCAAAGTGCGGTACGCGGATTTCCACGTCGGCGCTACCGGCCATTTTGCCACCGTCTTTGCCGGTCAGGGTGATCACTTTCATCCCCTTGGCACGGGCTGCTTCAATGGCTTTGATGATGTTGCCAGAGTTGCCGGAGGTGGAGATCCCCAACAGCACGTCGCCTTCGCGGCCTACGGATTCCACATAGCGGGAAAACACGTATTCATAGCCAAAATCATTGCTGACGCAGGACAGGTGGCTAACGTCAGAAATCGCGATGGCCGGATAGCCCGGGCGATTCTCACGGTAGCGGCCAGTCAGCTCTTCTGCGAAGTGCATCGCATCACAATGCGAGCCACCGTTACCGCAGGAAATCACTTTCCCGCCGGCTTTAAAGGAGTCCGCCAGCAGCACTGCCGCGCGTTGGATAGTATCAATGTTGGCGTCATCGCTGAGGAATTTCGCCAGAGTATCAGCCGCTTCATTCAGTTCACTGCGAATTAAATCGTGGTACATAGAGATCGCCTCAAGTTGTGCGGTGGCATCGTCAATCTTTCGTCTTGCAGTGTAACGGATTGCAGAAAAACCTAGAAGCGTTGCGAAGCAAACAGCGCTAGTGTGAACCGACCCGGCGATTTTTTGACAATTGATGCTGTCAGTTTGTGACTCAAGTTGTAATTAAAGTGTAAATACATTGATAAAAAAATGGGTATGGACTAAAACCATTAGATATACACAACAGGTCAGACCTCTTACTACTTCGGAGCTTCTTATGATGGTTCTTAGTATCGTTGTTCTACTCGCGCTCATTGGTGTGGTGTTTTATCACCGAGTGAACCTGGCTCTCAGCAGTCTGCTGCTGTTGGCCTTTACTGCGGCCATGGGCGCTATCGGCCTCTGGACCTACTGGATGCTGGTACCGCTGGCAATCGTGCTGCTGCCGCTGAACATCGTTTCGCTGCGCCGCTCGCTGCTTTCTGCCCCTGCACTGCGCGCTTTCCGCAAAGTGATGCCGCCAATGTCCACCACGGAAAAAGAAGCCATCGACGCCGGGACCACCTGGTGGGAGGGCGATCTGTTCCGCGGCCAACCGGATTGGAACAAGCTGCACAACTATCCGCAGCCTAAGCTGACGGAAGAAGAGCAAGCCTTTATCGACGGCCCGGTAGAAGAAGCCTGCCGCATGGCCAATGACTTCGAGATCACCCACGAACTGGCCGATCTGCCGCCGGAGCTGTGGGCCTATCTGAAAGAGCACCGCTTCTTTGCGATGATCATCAAGAAAGAGTACGGCGGGCTGGAATTCTCCCCTTATGCTCAGGCCCGCGTCCTGCAAAAACTGGCGGGTGTCTCAGGTATTCTGGCGATCACCGTCGGCGTGCCTAACTCCCTCGGCCCAGGCGAACTGCTGCAACATTACGGCACTGAAGAACAGAAAGATCACTATCTGCCAGGCCTGGCGCGCGGCGACGAAATTCCTTGTTTCGCCCTGACCAGCCCAGAAGCAGGTTCCGACGCTGGGGCCATCCCGGACGTAGGCACCGTGTGCATGGGCGAATGGCAAGGCAAGCAGGTGCTGGGCATGCGCCTGACCTGGAACAAGCGCTACATTACCCTGGCGCCGATTGCCACCGTACTGGGGCTGGCCTTCAAGCTGCATGACCCAAGCCGCCTGCTGAGCGATAACGAATCCCCCGGGATCACCTGTGCGTTGATCCCAACCAACACCCCAGGGGTAGAGATCGGTAACCGTCACTTCCCGCTCAACGTGCCGTTCCAGAATGGCCCAACCCGCGGCAACGACGTGTTCGTGCCGATCGATTACATCATTGGCGGGCCAAAAATGGCCGGTCAAGGCTGGCGAATGCTGGTTGAATGCCTGTCGGTTGGCCGTGGTATCACACTGCCGTCCAACTCCACCGGCAGCCTGAAATCGGTGGCTTTGGCGACCGGTGCTTACGCCCATATTCGCCGCCAGTTCAAAATCTCTATCGGTAAGATGGAAGGGATTGAAGAACCACTGGCACGTATTGCCGGTAACACCTACGTAATGGATGCAGCCGCCTCGCTGATCACCTATGCGTTGATGCAGGGCGAAAAACCTGCGGTGCTGTCTGCCATCGTGAAATACCATTGTACCCACCGTGGCCAGCAGGCCATCATTGATGCGATGGATATCACCGGCGGTAAAGGCATCATGCTGGGCGAAGCCAACTTCCTGGCCCGTGCCTACCAGGGCGCGCCAATCGCCATCACGGTAGAAGGTGCCAATATCCTGACCCGTACCATGATGATCTTCGGCCAGGGCGCGATCCGCTGCCATCCTTATGTACTGACCGAAATGGCAGCCGCGCAGAACAACGATCTACACAGCTTCGACCAGGCTCTGTTTGGCCACCTCGGCCACGTCGGCAGCAGCAAAATGCGCAGCCTGTGGCTTGGCCTGACCAATGGCCGCACCAGCAGCACGCCAACCAAAGATGCTACACGCCGCTACTATCAGCAGCTCAACCGTCTGAGCGCCAACCTGGCGTTGCTGTCTGACGTTTCCATGGGCGTGCTGGGCGGTAGCCTGAAGCGCCGCGAGCGTATCTCTGCCCGTCTGGGTGACGTGCTGAGCCAGATGTACCTGGCCTCGGCCACGCTGAAACGTTTTGAAGATGAAGGGCGTCAGAAAGAAGATCTGCCACTGGTTCACTGGGGCGTGCAAGACAGCCTGAACCAGGCAGAGCAAGCGCTGGACGATTTGCTGCGCAACTTCCCTAACCGCTTTATCGCCGGGGTGATGCGCCTGGTGGTGTTCCCATTCGGTCGCGTGCATACCGCACCTTCGGATAAGCTTGACCATCAGTTGGCGAAGATTATCCAACAGCCTTCTGCCACCCGTAGCCGCCTTGGCCGTGGCCAATACCTGACGCCAAGCGAGCACAACCCGGTTGGCCTGCTGGAAGCCGCGCTGCTGGACGTGATAGCCGCAGAACCTATCCACCAGCGCCTGTGCAAGCAAGCGGGTAAGAACCTGCCGTTCACCCGTCTGGATCGTCTGGCACAGCGTGCACTGGATGAAGGCAAAATCAGCGCCGACGAAGCCAAGATCCTGGTGAAAGCGGAAGAGAGCCGTCTGCGTTCAATCAACGTTGATGACTTTGCGCCAGACGCGCTGGCGGCGCAGCAGCCGGTAAAGCCAGTAAAGCTGGAAAAACGCCAGAAGCAGACTGAAGCAGCATAACGTTCAGCGGCCGTAAATGCCAAAGGGGCGATACCGTTAAGGATCGCCCCTTTTTCATTGCAGATTCAGATTGGCTCAGCCATGTTGGCGGATACGGGCCAGCAAGGCATCGATGTGTTCTATGTGCGGCGCGTTGACGATCAGCGCTCGGCCCAGATTGAGGGCGTTGCGCTGACATTCGGCACGCATTTCCACATCGGTGATACTGTCCAGATCGGCCACGTGCGCCAGCCCGATAGTGCGGCGTATCAGCTCCGTACCGCAGTAGCCCACCGCATCCGTCCATACCTGTTGCAGGAACTGCTCGGCATAGCCCGGCAGCGCCAGCGTTGCATCACGACTATGTTGGTGACACAGCGCCAGAAAGCGATCGGCAAAGATCAGCCACAGCTCACGCACATCCTGCAACCGCTGCTCACGCCCAGCCGCCGCATCACGCGGGCCAAACAGCCCAGGTAACCCGCAATAGTTCAGCAGCAGGTTGCCCAATGCAGTGCCAATATCAAAGCCGATCGGCCCGTAGAAGCCGAACTCGGCGTCGATCGCCTTCAGCTTGCCTTCCGCGACAAAGATCGAACCGCTGTGAATATCACCGTGCAGCAGCGCTTCGGCCTTGCTCAGGAAACGATGTTTCAGCCCGGCCACCGCCAACTTCAGCGCCGCGTCATTGCGTAGCGCCTGCACCTGCGGCAACAGCGCCTCGTCAAACTGATTACGCTCATGATCCTGGTAAGGATCGCAGAAAAACAGATCTTCGGTGATCTGGCACAGCTCCGGGTTGGTGAAACGGCTGACTTCGGCCTTTTTCAGCTGTGCGGTCTGGTAAAAATCAGAGGTGTGGAACAGCGTTTGCGCCAGGTATTCCGCCAGTTGCCCGGCAGCCAGCGGATAGTAACGCCCCTTAACCAGTTCGCTGCGCCAGATGTGATGGTCAGAGAGATCTTCTTGCACCATCACCGCCAGCTCAGGATCATGATGCAGCACCTGCACCGTGTGGCGCGGGCACAGCGCCCCGTGGATCAGCAGCGTTTCCGCTTCGATACGCGCCCGATCCAGCGTCAACGGCCAGGATTCCCCCACGCAACGCACGTACGGCAGCGCCTGTTTGACAATCACCCGGCTGACGCCGTCAGCATCACGGATTTTAAACACCAGGTTCAGATTGCCATCACCGATCTCGTCGGCGCTCACCAGCGCCTGTGGATCGGCCAGTTGACCATATTGGCGCGCGTATTCAACGGCATCGGCAGCAGTAAACGTACGATATTGTGACATCCCCCAACCCCTCTGTTCTTTCCCATAGCGATGATTTTTTTATTTTTAGCCGCAAAAGCGTTTGGACGTCTATACATCCGGATGTCATGTTGGCAGAATGGGTTCACAGATGCAATAAGAAACACACAAGGATTTAACCACTGATGCAAGCACTTAACACCACCAGCCTGAGCCTGCAAGACAACCACCTCCAGATCCTCGACCAGCAAGCTTTGCCGCAGGAAACGTGCTGGCTGCCCTGCGACAGCGTGGACGAATTGGTTGGGCATATCCGCGCCCTGCGGGTGCGTGGCGCACCGTTGATCGGGCTGTCTGCCAGCCTGCTGCTCGCCCTGTTGGCCGAGCGTGGCCTGTCGCAGGCAGAGTTGGAGCAGGCATTACAGACGCTACGCTCCTCACGCCCGACCGCGGTGAACCTGATGAACAATCTGGATCGTATGAAGCAGGCTTTGGCACAACCAGATTGGGTGAGCGCGATGGCCAAAGAGGCGCTACGCCTGGTAGAGGAAGATCGGACCCTGTGCGATCGCATCGCCGATAACGGGGCCGAGTGGGTGAAACCGGGCAGTCGCCTGCTCACCCATTGCAACACCGGGGGACTGGCGACGGCGGGCGTGGGCACGGCGATTGGCGTTCTATTGCGAGCGCATCAGCAAGGCAAGATCGCCCAGGTTTGGATCGATGAAACTCGTCCGTTGCTGCAAGGGGGCCGCCTTACCGCCTGGGAACTGGGTGAGCTGGGCATTCCTTACCGCTTGATCTGCGATTCCATGGCCGCCAGCCTGATGGCTACGGGCCAGGTCGATGCCGTCTGGGTAGGCGCAGACCGCATTGCGGCCAACGGTGACGTGGCCAATAAAATCGGCACTTACAGCCTGGCGGTGCTGGCCCATTACCACCGTATTCCGTTTTACGTGGCCGCCCCACACACCACGCACGATCCTCATTGCCCGAACGGCGCGGCCATTCCTATCGAACAGCGCGCGGCAGAGGAAGTGACGGGGGTCAGCGGTAGCTTTGGTTCCTGCCAGTGGGCACCGCTCAATGCGCCAACCTACAACCCGGCATTCGATGTCACTCCAGCAGCATTAATCAGCGGCTGGGTGTTGGATAGCGGCGTCATTACGCCAGAGCAGGTTGCCGACGGCATTTTCCAACGCGCATTGGCATAACCTTTTGCCCCTCAATCTAGCTTTGGATATGCCTCGGCAATCTGGTCGCCGGTGAAATGGGCCACCCAACCTTCCGGATTATCAAATACGCGGATGGCGGTGAAGTTGGGGGCCGAGCCCATATCAAACCAGTGGCGGGTATTGGCCGGCACCGAGATCAGGTCGTTCTTCTCGCACAGGATTTGGAAGATTTTGCCTTCCAGATGCAGGCAAAACAGCCCCGCCCCTTCAACAAAGAAGCGCACTTCATCCTCGCCATGAGTATGCTCGGCCAGGAATTTTTCCCGCAGCACTTCACGCTGGGCGTTGTCTGGACGCATGCTGATCACATCCCAGCTCTGGTAACCCTTTTCCGCCACCAGCCGGTCGATCTCATGCTGATAGGCGGCAATCACCGCTTCTGGCTGTGGGCTCTCGCCCAACTCACGATCGGCCTGCCAGCGCTCAAAACGTACGCCAATCTGCGCCAACTGCTGCTGAATAGCCTGTGCATCCTGGCTCTGCCATAACGGCTGCTGCGGCTCTTTATCGCTAAAAATGGTCAATCCACTCATTAGACAAACTCCCCTAACTCGATGTGATCAAAACGGTTAACCTGCCGGTGCTGGCTTTGTGGATCGGCAGCGTCACGGATCAGTTGGCAAGTGTGCCAACCCGCCAGCCGCGCCGCGTCCAGTTCCTGATGGATATCGGACAGGAACAACAGTTCAGTTGGCTCCAGGCCAATAGCCTTAGCGATATTCTGATACGACTGGCTTTCACGCTTGGCCCCCACGTGCGTATCAAAGTAACCACTGAACAGCGGTTGCAGATCGCCCGCATCGCTGTAACCAAACAGCAGCTTTTGCGCTTCAACCGAGCCGGAGGAATAGACGAACAGTTTCAATCCTTGCTGCTGCCAAGCGGCCAACTGTTCGGCCACCTCCGGGTAGAGATGGCCCTGAAAATCGCCGCTCAGGTAACCGCTGCGCCAGATAATGCCCTGCAAGGCCTTCAGCGCGGTCGATTTGCGATCTTCGTCCATAAAGCGATAAAGAGTGGTAATAAGCAGCTCATTATCGGCGTCCGGCTGCGCAATCTCTGCACGCAATGCCGCCAGCGGAGCCGCAACTTCGGCGTCGTTGGCATGGCTGCGGATAAACTCCCCCAGCCGCTCACGGGCATAGGGGAACAGCACCTGATGCACAAAACGGATATCGCTGGTGGTGCCTTCAATATCGGTGACGATGGCGCGGATCATTTAGCCTCCAGTAAACGGCGTTGCAGTTCGCACTGGAACAGGAATTCCAGCCCTTCAAGGTGGCGGCGCGCTTCCTCCACCTGTTTGCCCCAGCAATACAAGCCGTGGCCGCGCACCAGAAAACCGTACTGCAAGGGCGTTACCTCGGCAAATGCGGCAACACGCGCAGCCAGCGTCGGAATATCCTGGTCGTT
Organism: Serratia sp. NCCP-200; assembly: GCF_059697885.1. NCBI lineage: Bacteria > Pseudomonadati > Pseudomonadota > Gammaproteobacteria > Enterobacterales > Yersiniaceae > Serratia > Serratia sp. NCCP-200. Next base: position 54,000 of record NZ_BAAKUJ010000008.1, on the reverse strand, counting down.
ATCAAAAATGGGGATGCTGACGCTGTCGAGATGGCTCTTCTGCCCGCTGAGGGATTTCTGCATTTCATACCCTTGCAGCACCAGCGCTTCACTTTTCTCCACGCGGGAAAGCACGGTGGCATTGACCGAATGGGTATGCAGGATGGCACCGACAGTGGGATAAAGGCGGTAGATCAACGTGTGTAGGCCGGTTTCCGCCGAAGGCGTGCGGCCGCTGGGGACATGGTTGTTTGCCGTTTCCACCAGCAATAAATCCTGTTCGCTCAGGCTGCCCTTGTCTTTGCCGGACTCGGTTACCAGGCAATGTTGGGTATCAAGGCGCAGCGACATATTGCCGCCGGTTGCCGGGCACCAGCCTTTCTCACCGATCCAGCGGCAGGCGGCCAATAGGGCAGATAATTGCGGGTTTTCTGTCATTCCGTCTTGTTCCCTGATGGTTATGGACGTCTAAACGTCTTGATTGCTAAACATTAACATCGTGCTATATTATTCGCAACATAAGCGCCAGGAGAAATAGCCTGAATGAGTACCGCACCTGTCCCAGCCAGCAAGTTACCCGACCTCGGCACCACCATCTTTACCCAGATGAGCGCTCTGGCGCAGCAGCATCAGGCGATCAACCTGTCGCAGGGCTTCCCGGATTTTGATGGCCCGGAGTATTTAAAACAGCGCCTGAGCTGGCACGTCAGCCAGGGGGCAAACCAATACGCACCGATGACTGGCGCAGCGCCGCTGCGTGAGGCCATTGCGGAGAAAACCGCTCAGCTCTACGGCTGGCAACCCGATGCCAATAGTGAAGTGACCGTCACTGCGGGTGCAACCGAAGCGTTGTTCGCAGCAATCAGCGCCCTGGTTCGCTCCGGCGATGAAGTGATTTGCTTCGACCCAAGCTACGACAGCTATGCCCCGGCGGTACAGCTTTCCGGCGGCGTTCTGCAACGCATTGCCCTGCAACCGCCAGCCTTCAAGGTCGATTGGCAACGGTTTGCCGAACAGCTTTCACCGCGCACGCGGCTGGTGATCCTCAACACTCCGCAGAACCCCTCCGCCACGGCCTGGTCGGCAGAGGATATGCAGCAGCTATGGGCCGCCATCGCCGATCGGGAAATCTATATCCTGAGCGATGAGGTTTACGAACATATCTGTTTTGCCAAAGGGGGGCACGCCAGCGTGCTAGCCCATCCGCAACTGCGTCAGCGAGCGGTAGCCGTTTCCTCGTTTGGCAAAACCTTCCATATGACCGGCTGGAAAGTGGGTTATTGCGTGGCCCCGGCAGCGTTAAGTGCCGAGGTGCGCAAGGTTCACCAGTATCTGACGTTCTCGGTCAACACCCCTGCCCAGTTAGCCTTGGCCGATATGCTGCGCAATGAGCCAGAACACTGGCAGCAGCTACCCGCGTTCTACCGAGCCAAACGCGATCGTTTTGTGCAGGCGTTAGCTAACAGCAGGCTGGAAATTCTGCCCTGTGAAGGCACTTACTTCTTACTGGCCGATTACAGCGCCATTTCCGATCTGGATGACGTCGCCTTCTGCCATTGGCTGACCGAGCACGCAGGCGTGGCGGCGATCCCGCTGTCCGTTTTCTGTGCCGATCCTTTCCCTCATAAACTGATCCGGCTGTGCTTCGCGAAGCAAGATGCCACGCTGGATACCGCTGCGGAGCGCCTATGTCGACTCTAAAAATTACCCTGTTGCAGCAACCGCTGGTCTGGCGCCAAGGTGAGGCCAACCTGCGCCAGTTCGATGCCTTGTTGCCCTCAATTACCGGCCGCGATCTGATTGTACTGCCGGAAATGTTTACTACCGGCTTTGCTATGGATGCCGGGGAAAGCGCATTGCCTGAACAACAGGTGATTGACTGGTTACATACCTGGGCGGTGAAAACCAACGCCTTGGTGGGGGGCAGCGTAGCGTTGAAAACTGCCGAAGGGGCAATTAACCGTTTCCTGCTGGTGGAGCCCGGCGGCAAGGTGCATGGCTATGATAAACGCCATCTGTTCCGCATGGCTGGTGAACACCAACACTATCAGGCAGGGAAACAGCGCACCATTTTCGAATGGCGCGGCTGGCGTATCCTGCCGCAGATCTGCTATGACCTGCGCTTCCCGGTGTGGTCACGCTATCAGCAGGATTACGATCTGGCCCTGTACGTGGCTAACTGGCCGGCGGCACGTAGCATGCACTGGCAAACGCTGCTGGCAGCACGGGCGATTGAAAACCAGATTTACGTGGCGGGGTGCAACCGCGTGGGCGAGGACGGCAACGGCCTGAATTACAGCGGTGACAGCCTGATTATCAGCCCGCAGGGGGAACGGCTGGCCAGCGCAGAAGCGGGCCAGGCAGCGAGGCTGGATGCCGAGCTTTCGCTGGAAACGCTACAAACCTACCGCAACGCGTTCCCGGCCTGGCGTGATGCGGATGGCTTCCAGCTGCATGACTGAGTAGGGGATACCGCGGGCCAATTCGCCACGATTTGGCAATAAGCCTGAACTGCCTGCGCTACGTCGCATGGGGTTACAGCCTCATCAGGATGATGGCTGATCCCCCCAGCACAACGGACAAACAGCATCCCCACCGGCCAACGGGCGGCGACAGTAATGGCATCATGCCCCGCACCGCTAGGCAACATCGGGCTGCTCCCTTGTACCTGCACTACCGCGTCATACCAACGCTGCTGCAACTGAGGGTCACAAGCGGTAGCCGGTATGCGGTAGAACTCCTCGCTGTCGAAGCCGACTCCGCGACGCGCGCCAATGCTCTGCGCCTGTGCCAGTAATTCGGCCAATAACGCGTCTAGCGGCTCATCCTGCGGGCCACGAACGTCGAGGGATAACCTGACCTGCCCAGGGATCACATTAACAGCCCCCGGTAAGCTTTCGATCTGACCGACCGTGGCAACCACATGCGGATCGTATTCCATGGTGTGCCGCTCAATCGTGACCATCCATTCAGCGGCGGCAGCCAGCGCATCCCGGCGCTGCCCCATCGGTACGGTCCCCGCATGACCAGCGTTTCCAGTAAAGGTACAGTTGAGGCGGCGCGCACCGTTAATCGCCGTGACCACTCCCAGAGCCTGACCAGCGGCCTCAAGACAAGGCCCTTGCTCAATATGCAGTTCGAGATAGGCGCAGATCGAGTCTTGTGCACGCTCAGCAGACCCCACAGCCTCAGGATCAAGGCCCACGTCACGCATAGCCTCGGCCACGCTGATACCCTCAGCATCGGTACATGCCAGCCAATCCTCTGCCCAATGCCCGGTGATCCCTTTGCTGCCGAGCAAGGTAATGCCAAAACGCGTGCCCTCTTCGTCGGCAAAACCGATCACCTCGATCGCCTGCGGCAAACGCCGATTGCGGCTATGCAACAAAGCGACAACCTCGAGCGCAGTCAAGACCCCCAGCATGCCATCGTAGCGCCCCGCGTTGCGCACCGTATCCAGATGAGAGCCCAATAGCAACGCCGGTGCGGCCGGTTGCAGCCCTTCGTAACGCCCGCAGATATTGCCCACGCCGTCTTGCCAGACCTCCATCCCCAGCTCGCGCATCCAATTCCCTACCAGCTGGTTGGCGCGTAAATGTTCTGGGGAGAGATAAACCCGCGTCAGTTGGCCTGGCGTGCTGCTTATGGCCGCCAATTCGTCGCAGCGAGCCATCACTCTGGCCGCGGCTCGTTCCGCTTCCAGAGGGGTCAGCAGCATTGCCATCAGTTGTGCTCGGCCTGGTAAATGTTCCATGCTGCCTGCATAGCTTCACCCTGCGGGCTAACAAAACCGAGACGGTGCAGTACCGCTTCCAGCGCGGCCAACGTTTGCAGCACGCAGTCTTTCCGCGCGTTATACCCCATGGTGCCAATCCGCCAGATCTTGCCCTGCAACGGGCCAAACGAGGTGCCGATTTCAATGGCGAAATCATTGAGCATCATCTGGCGTACCTGCTCGCCATGGATGCCCTGCGGGATCACTACGCCCAGCACGTTGTTCATCTTGTTGGCGATATCGCCAAAGACCTCCAGACCCATCCCCTGGATCCCGGCCAACATCGCCGCGCCATGCAATTTATGGCGGGCAATAGCGTTATCCAGCCCCTCCTCCAGGATCACCCGAGCACATTCACGCGCAGCAAACAGCATGCTGGTGGCTTCCGTATGGTGATTCAGGCGCTCCGGCCCCCAGTAATCCATGATCATGCCGAGATCGAAATAGTTGGAGTAGATCATCTCGTCGTCACCGTCTGTGTGATCGACGGTACGGATCCCCTCTTCAACGCACTTACGGCGGCGCACGATCTCTTCAAACTGCGGGCTAAGGGTGATTGGAGAACTGCCGGAAGGGCCACCGAGGCATTTTTGCAGCCCTGCTGACACCGCATCCAAACCCCAGGTATCGGTTTCCAACTCGTTACCGGCGAACGAGGCGGTAGCATCGGTATAGAACAGGACGCCGTGGCGGCGGCAGATATCCCCCAATTCTGCCAGCGGTTGCAGCATGGTGGTGGAGGTATCTCCTTGCACCGTCAGCAATAGGCGTGGCCGTACTTTTTTGATCGCATCCTCGATCCGATCGGCACTGAATACTTCACCCCAAGGCGCTTCGATGGTGTGTACTTCGGCACGGCAGCGGCGGGCGATTTCACACAGCAAATGGCCAAAACGGCCAAATACCGGCACCAGCACTTTATCGCCAGGCCGAATGGCAGAGACCAGCATCGCCTCGATACCGGCACGCGAAGTCCCGTCTATCAGCATCGTCCAGCGGTTCTGCGTGCGGAACAGGGCGCGATACAGCTCCATCACCTGATTCATATAGCCGGTCATGGCCGGATCGTATTGGCCAATCAACTGGCTGGACATGGCACGCAGCACGCGCGGATCGGCATTGATCGGCCCTGGGCCCATCAGTAGGCGGTGCGGTGGATTGATTTGATCGAATTGGTTGATAGCTAGCATGTTCATTCCTTGTCAACTTAATAACTTAGCCTGGAGATTGCTACGTCTGCGACCGGCCGGTTTTTTGTTATTGCTAGATTATCGCCAAGCGAGAAAGGATGAAACAAAAGATTCTTAAATTATTTATTTGCAACTAAAGAATCAACAGGCGCAGCATGCAGCGCCCTTTTAGCCGCGTGAAAACCAACGCTTCAGCGCAGCTCCAACTCCTCCAGATCGCTGAACAGATTGGCGACCTGATGAATACGCTGCCGCCCTTGCGACAACCTGTCATGCAGCAACGCATTGCTCAGCAGGCTCGCCAGGCTCATGGCGCTGGAGTAGCTGTCAAACGCCGAGACGCTATCGAGCGGCGTCATCAAATGCCAGCTTGCCAACGGGATCAGCGCCTGGGCCTGCGGTTCGCAGATCAATAACGTTGGCACCTGCTTGATCTGCAACTGTTGCAATACCTCTCGCGCCAGACGTGGACGGCGGCGAAATGCCACTACCACCACCATATCCTGTGGCCCCAAATCCACCAGATCTTCGGCCAAGGTTTGGCCCGGCTGCGGGATTAACAAAACCTGCTCACGTACCTGCATCAGTTGCTGGCGCAAATGCATCGCGACGGGATAGCTGTTGCGCATCCCCAACAGCAGCAGCCGCCGGGATTGCCCCATGGCCGCGATCACCGCGCCAAACTGTGCCGCATCAATCTGCTGCACCCAGTACGTCAGATTGGCCATTTCCTGTTGGTAATGACGGGCCAGCAAGGTGTTCCCATGCACCGCATCACGGTTCTCGGTCAATGGCATACCGCTTTGGCGCAGGGTGCGCAACTCGTCACGCATTGCGCGATAGCTGGCATAGCCCAGGCGTTTGAACAAACGGCTGACAGTGGCCTTGGACACCCCGCTCAGGCGCGCCAATTCGGCGCTGTTATAGCTAATCAGGTCGTCAAAGTGATCGAAGATAAAGTCGGCTACCCGCTGCTCTTGAGGGGCCAATTGCGGATATTCGCTGCGCAGGCGCTCATCAATCTGTTTCATTGCCATGTTCCGCTGTAACTTTTGTTTCAGCGGAACATAGCACAGCAGCCAAAGCGGCTGCCAGCGTTGAAATATGGACAGTCATACATGCTCAAAAACTAGACAGCGGCGTACAAAAGAATTTATAGTAGCCAAAGGTATTACCTTCCACGACTGAGGACGACTTATGGCTACCGCAACGTCAATTAAAATCGATGAAGAGCTTAAGCTACGTGTGCAACAAATTGCCCTAGCACGCCAGCGTACAGCTCATTGGATTATGCGTGAAGCGATCCGGGAATATGTCGAACGTGAAGAAAAACGCGAAGCGCTACGCAATGATGCATTGCGGGCATGGGAAACCTATCAGGCTGATGGTAAACATCTAACCCAGGAAGAAGCCGATAACTGGCTGGCTAATCTGGAAAAAGGCGATGATACGGAGATCCCGGAGTGTCACAACTAAAATGGTCACCAGCGGCATTAGCTGATGTACAACGGCTATACCTTTTTTTAGCAGAAAAGGATAACGACACGGCAAAGCGCGCTATCAGCAAGATCCGCCGTAGCGTAAAAATTCTAGCTCTACAACCACAGGTAGGTCGTCCGGTGGAGGAGATGCCTCACCAATACCGCGAATGGCCTATTGAATTTGGCAGCAGCGGCTACGTGGTACTGTATCACTTTGATGGCACAGTCGCCGTGCTCTTGGCGGTGCGCCATCAGCTTGAAGCGGGTTACTAGCACCAGTACGCCATAAAGTTCACCGTGGAACGGTCCAGATCGCGTTCGCCAATCAGGTAACGGCGCAACGTTTTCACCACCGAAGACTCCGCAGCCACCCAGGCGTAAAAGGTCTTAGCCCCTTCGGCACGCTCCCACAGCAAATCCCCGCCGAGGCTGTTTTCAGCCAGAGACTGCGCTTCAGCCCGTGCCGAGGCAGGGATGTTAACTCGCTGACGCACCGCCTCCACCAGCAGCGTGCCATGCAGTTGCTGATGCCCAACGTCCCGTGGCAGCCAGTAAACCTCGGCAAACGGGAAGTGCGCCATATCGAGGCAGTCCCCCGCTACCGGCACTTCGAAGAAAGCCTGCACATGCGGCGGGTTTACCTGCTGCGCCAACTGCTCGAGGATACCCATCGCCGCTGGCAGTGCCGTTTCATCGGCGATCAGCAGCGCCTGCCGGGTTTGCGCCGGAGGGGCCCACTCATAGCCGCCGCTGTCCTCTGCAAAATCGGCATTCGGCGCTACAGCCTGCAGTTTATCTCCCGCAACGGCATGCGTTGCCCAGGCAGAGGCCGGGCCATTAATGCCATGGAGCACGAACTCCACGTCCATTTCATTCTCAGCAGCACGCAATGCCCGCAATGTGTAGGTGCGCATCACGGGCCGTTGCTCCTTCGGTATCGCCATGTAATTACGGTACCAATCGTCGCTATTCGCCAACGGCTGGATCTGCCCTTCCGCTACCGGGAACAACAGTTTGATCCGTTGATCCGGGGCTTCCAACTTCATGCGCTGGACCTCTGGGCCGGTAAACACGCAGCGCAGCAGCGAGGGGGAAACGTTTTCCTTGTGCTTCAAGGTAAGATCAAAGATGCGATAGCTTGCGGACATATCACTCACTCTCCCGTGCAATGTCTGCCATTCGATGCTGGCACCATAGCCAGCTGCTAATGCCGCCCAACAGGACGGCGGCTACCAGTGCCGCCGCAACCAACTGCGACTCACCGTAAAATTTACTCACCACCGGCACCATCAGCGCGCTCGCGCCATAGCCCAGCGTATGGCTGGTGGCGATCGCTCCCGCCCCTTTGCCGGTAGATAACTTATCGTTCAGCATCAGTTGATAGCCCGGCGTCGCCATCGCGGCCCCAAACGAAGCCAGCGCACAGCCAAGATAAAACAGCGCCAGCGGAGCGGTACACATCAGCCCCAAGCCAGCGATCATCAACCAAGCGGCAACCATCAGTAGCTGCGGCGCAGTAAGACGCTGCGGCCGCACCACCATAAACTGTGCCAACAGCGTGCAACCCGCCGCTACGCTGAGCAATACCGCCACATGGTGGCTGACGGTCGTCGCCGAATGGCTGAACAACTGCTGCAAATGCGGAGCCAAGCCCAACTGCATCAGGCTGACACAGCCCGCCAGCAGTAACGCACATAATAAATAGGGCATCATCGTCAGCCGCAGGCGGTTTTGCTGATGCGCCACCGCAGGCAGTGGCGGGTCGTTATGCTGGCGACAGATAACCAACAGCGCGATCAGCGGCGCAATCGCCATCAACCACAGCGGAGCCATCGGGTGCAAAGACAGCGCCAGGGCCGCACACAGCGGGCCAAGCAACCGGCCACAGCTCAGGCCGGAACTGATAGTGGCCAACGCCGCCATACGTTGTTCATACCCAGCGCGTTGCAGCGCCCAAGTCTGGCTGGCGGGCACCATGCCCGATACTGTCAAGCCGTAGATAATGCGCGCCATGATCAAGCCACCCAACCCCGCCATTTCAGGCAGCCAGCCAGCAGCCAGCCCCCACACGGCCAAGGCCAATAACACAAAGCTGAGCAGGTAACCCGCCAGGGCCATAAGCACCACGTATTTACAGCCGCGAATTTCTGCCTGTCGCCCCCACCAGGGAGAGCCGACCAGAAACAACATCGATCCCAGCGTTAGCAAGCCAGCCCATACCGACAGCGAGAGCTGGGTCAGGCTGACCAACACGGGCAATGCGACCAGCAAGCCATTTTGCCCAATGCCCAATAGCCCGGCACAAAACGCCAGCGGCCAGTTTGAAGGAGAATCATTACCAATTGCAACGATTTTTGAACCCGAAAATAAGCGCATTAAGTAAAATAACCGTTAAGAAAATGGTGTTTTTGTGTGTAATTAATCAAAAAATTGTATCATGCAGTGATTGATAATAATAAGAACTATTGATATAAGAATCATTCTCAATCGCTCCAGAGTGACAAGGGTCATGACCATCCAGTTAGCAAGCGCAGCAACCGATGTGGCAGCGCAATGTTTCCTCAACGCACTAATGCGTGAAACCCGGGACTGGCACATCGTTCCGGCAACCGATAGCCAACAACCTCAGCTACATCTCCCACTTTCGGATAGCCAGTTCATTCGCATTCCATTACGGCATATCTCGCCAACCCAACATCATCAATATCAGTTCCCCGCCAGCCTGAATGGCAACGGTGAAGCGCTGAGTTTTGAGCGGTTGGTTACGTTGTTGCTGGCCAAACCGGCGATAAAAGGCCATCTGGGTGAGGAGGTTTTGGCACGCTTTCGCCAGCGAGTGCTGGAAAGTCATGACAATACCCAACAGGCGATCGCCATCCGGCTGGACTGGCCAAAGCTACGTGACCAGCCGCTGAATTTTGCCCAGGCAGAACAGGGGTTATTAGCTGGCCATGCCTTCCACCCGGCTCCGAAATCCCATGAGCCCTTCGATCAACAGCAGGCACAGCGCTATCTGCCAGATTTCGCAGGCAGCTTCCCCCTACGCTGGTTTGGGGTAGATAAACACCACCTGTGTGGTGACAGCCTGGATCTAACGTTACAGCAGCGCCTGCAGCGCTTTGTCGCAGAAAGCGCGCCGCAGTTGTTAGGCCATTTTACCGATGACGTCTGGCTGCTGCCGATGCATCCGTGGCAAGCCGATTATCTGCTGGCACAAAGCTGGTGCCGCGAATTGGTCGAACAGCACAAGCTGAGCGATCTGGGTGAGGCCGGTGAGCGTTGGCTGCCAACCAGCTCTTCACGTTCGCTGTATCACGCGGGCAGCCGCGACATGATCAAGTTTTCCCTTAGCGTACGGCTAACCAACTCGGTGCGTACCCTGTCGGTCAAAGAAGTGAAGCGTGGCATGCGTCTGGCACGCCTGGCACAGACCTCCCGCTGGCAGGAGTTGCAAGCTCGTTATCCAACGATGCGCGTGATGCAGGAAGATGGCTGGGCCGGGTTACGCTCCGCAGACGGTACGATCCAGGAAGAGAGCCTGATGGCGCTGCGCGATAACCTGCTGTTCGGCCAGGCGCAAAACCAAACCAACGTGTTGGTTACCCTGACACAGGCAGCACCAGACGGTGGTGATAGCCTGTTAGCCGCGGCAGTGCGCCGCCTGGCTACCCGCCTGAACTTGCCGTTGCAGCAGGCCGCCCATTGCTGGCTGGACGCTTACTGTCAGCAGGTGCTGTTACCACTGTTCAGCGCCGAAGCCGACTACGGCCTGGTGCTGCTGGCCCATCAGCAAAACATTCTGGTGGAAATGCAGCAAGACTTGCCGGTGGGCATGCTGTACCGCGATTGTCAGGGCAGCGGCTTTACCCGCGATGCGACGCCTTGGTTAGATGAAATCGGCGAAGCCGAAGCGGAGAACCGCTTTAGCGAGCAGCAGCTGTTGCGCTACTTCCCTTACTACCTGCTGGTGAATTCTACGTTGGCCGTGACCGCCGCCATGGCGGCAGCAGGGTTCGACAGTGAAGAGAGCCTGATGAGACGAGTTCGGGACGCGTTAACCACGCTGCGTAACACGGCGAAGAATACCCGCTGCCTGGATTATGTGCTCGACAGCCTACATTGGAACTGCAAGGGCAACTTCTTCTGCTATCTGCACGATCACAATGAGAACACCATTGTCGATCCGGCGGTGATCTACTTTGATTTCACCAATCCGCTGCGCGTGGAGGCCGCTCAATGATGCCCGTTGCCAAGATTGTTCACGCCACCAACGGATTCCGCTGCGAGTTGCTGGGGAAAAACCTGTCCCTTAGCCTGGGATTGGACGGCAGCGCTGCGTTACATTATCCAGGCTCACTGCCAGCAGGCTGGTTGATCCAGGCATTGGATCAGTTGCTGATCGCGGCTCCACAGCTGAGCGGCATTGCCCTGCCCTATGCCGAATGGCGTGAAGAGCCACAGGCTCTGGCACTGTTCGCCCAGGTCTGCGGTGATTACCTGGCCCGTGAAACCTTCTACCAACTGCCGCTGTGGCTGATCGCCGAACGCCATACCGCTGACGGCCAGATGCAATACGACGCCGAGCGCGAGCTGTGGTTCCCGCAGCGCCCTGCCAGGCCCAGCGGTGAGGTGTATCGCCGCTACGATCCACAAATCAAACGCAGCTTGAGTTTCCGTTTGCCTGAAGTGGAGCGTGACGCCCAGCAGTTTACCCGTTGGATGAATTCCCCCCGCGTTGACGCCTTCTGGGAAATGAGCGGGCCGCTCGAGGTTCAGGCCGCCTATTTACAGCGCCAGCTAGATTCCAGCTATTGCTACCCACTTCTGGGCTGCTTTGACGACCAGCCGTTTGGCTATTTCGAAGTTTATTGGGCACCCGAAGATCGCATTGGCCGCCACTATCGCTGGCAGCCGTTCGATCGCGGCCTGCACATGCTGGTCGGTGAAGAAGATTGGCGTGGCGCGCAGTACATCCGCAGCTGGCTACGTGGCCTGACCCACTATTTATACCTGGATGAACCCCGCACTACTCGTGTCGTGGCCGAGCCACGCGCAGACAATCAGCGGTTGTTCCGCCATCTGCCTACCGCTGGCTACCGCACGCTGAAAGAGTTTGATTTTCCCCATAAGCGTTCACGGCTGATCGTGAACCAGCGTGATGACTTCTTCCGCGAGGGACAGGTATGAGCCGCCACGATTACGCCGACTGGCAACGCGTTAACCTGCAGATGATCGCCAAGATCCTGGCGGAACTGGAGTATGAGCGCACTTTGCAAGCCAAGGAGCACGACGGGCAATGGCAGATTGCACTAGGTGATGCAACCTACCGCTTCAGCGCCAAACGCGGGATCTGGGGTTGGTTGCACATCGACGCCAACAGCCTGAGCTGCGATCGCCTGCCGCTGGCCGCCGATCAAACGCTACGGCAACTGGCGCAGGTGCTGAAGATGGACGACGCGCAGATCGCCGAACATTTGGAAGATCTGTATGCCACGCTACGCGGTGACATGCAGTTACTCACCGCTCGCCACGGGATGAGCGCCAACGATCTGATTGCACTGGATGCCGACGCGCTGCAATGCCTGTTGGCGGGTCACCCGAAGTTCGTCTTCAATAAAGGGCGGCGTGGCTGGGGGCTGACGGCGCTGCAACAGTATGCGCCAGAATATCAGGGCCAGTTCCAGCTGCACTGGGTGGCCGCCAAACGCAGCAGCTTTGTCTGGTGCATTGACGAGGACTTCCCGCTAGAAAACTTGCTCAACAGCGCGATGGACAGCGGGGAACGCCAGCGCTTTGACCGCCGTTGGCACGACCTGAAGTTGAACAACGACTGGCTGCCGGTGCCGCTGCATCCATGGCAATGGCAGCAAAAAATAGCGCTACATTTCCTACCTCAACTGGCCAGCGGTGAACTGGTCGAGCTGGGCGAGTTTGGCGATCGCTATCTGGCTCAGCAGTCCCTGCGCACCTTGACCAATACCAGCCGCCGGGTACCCTTCGATATCAAGCTGCCGCTGACCATTTACAACACCTCCTGCTATCGCGGCATTCCGGGCAAGTACATCAGCGCCGGGCCTGCGGCTTCACGCTGGTTACAGCAGATTTTCGCCAGTGACAGCACCTTGCAGGCCAGCGGCGCCCAGATCCTGGGTGAACCGGCGGCGGGCTATCTGGCCCACCCAACCTACGGAGCACTGCCCAAGGCCCCGTACCGTTATCAGGAAATGCTCGGGGTGATCTGGCGTGAAAACCCGTCCTGTTATCTGCAACCGGGCGAGCAGGCGATCCTGATGGCAACGCTGATGGAAACCGACAATCAGGGGGAGCCGCTGATCGCTGCCTACATCGCCCGTTCCGGCCTAAACGCAGAGGCGTGGCTGGCGCAGATGTTCCAGGCGGTGGTACTGCCGATGTACCACCTGATGTGCTGCTACGGGGTGGCGCTGATCGCCCATGGCCAGAACATCACATTAGTGATGAAAGACCATGTGCCGCAACGGGTGCTGCTAAAAGATTTCCAAGGCGATATGCGCCTGGTAGATCAGGACTTCCCACAGGCCTCTTCACTGCCGCAGGTGGTAAAAGACGTCACGGTGCGCCTGCCTGCCGACTATCTGATCCATGACCTGCAAACCGGGCATTTCGTCACCGTGCTGCGCTTCATTTCGCCGCTGATGAGCGGCTGCGGCATAAGCGAACCGCGTTTCTATCAAGTGCTGGCACAGGTGCTGGAGCGCTATATGGCGCAGCATCCGCAGCTGGCCGACCGCTTTGCCCTGTTCGACCTTTTCAAACCACAGATTATTCGCGTGGTACTCAACCCGGTGAAACTCACCTATTCAGAGCAGGATGGCGGCAGCCGCATGTTGCCGAACTATCTGCAAGATCTGGATAACCCTCTTTATTTGGTCTCCAAGGAGTTTGCCCAATGAATCAGCCTCTGGATTTCATCGGCATCGGCGTCGGCCCATTCAATCTGAGCATTGCCGCACTCGGCAGTGAGGTTACCGGCTTTAACAGCAAGTTCTTCGAACGTAAACCGCACTTCTCCTGGCACCCCGGCATGATGGTGCCGGACTGCCATATGCAAACCAGTTTCCTCAAGGATCTGGTCAGCGCGGTTTCGCCGACCAACCCATACAGCTTTCTCAACTACCTGGTGAAAAGGAAGAAGTTTTATCGCTTCCTGACCACCGAGCAGCGCACCGTCTCCCGCGAAGAGTTCGCCGACTATCTCGATTGGGCGGCTAACGGGCTGGAGACGCTTGAGTTCAGCCAAGACATCCGCAGCGTGGATTTTGACGACCAGCAACGCCAATTTGTTGTCACCACCCAGCGCGATGTCTACCGTGCTCGCCATATCTGCTTGGGGATAGGCAAACGCCCCAAGCTGCCGGACTGCGTCAGCGAACAGAACGACCGCTGCTTCCATGCCAGTGAAATGAGCCTGCGTAACCCGGATCTTACCGGCAAACGCGTTACCGTGATCGGCGGCGGCCAAAGCGGTGCCGATCTGTTTTTGAATATTTTCCGCGCCGAGTGGGGCCAGCCCAAGCAGTTGAACTGGATCTCACGCCGCAACAATTACAACGCGCTGGATGAAGCCGCCTTCGCCAATGAATACTTCACGCCAGAATATGTAGAAAGCTTCTACACCCTGAGCGACAGCGCCAAACAGCGCATGCTGACCGAACAGAAAATGACGTCGGACGGCATCACCAGCGGATCGCTGCTGGCGATTTACCGGGCGATGTATCACCGCTTTGAGGTATTACGTGAAAAGCCTTGGGCCCACCTGCTGCCTAGCCGTTCATTGGCCGCGATGCACGCATCCGGCAATGGCTATCAGCTGGTCACCCATCACCATCTCGATCAGGGCAAGGAAACCTTCGACTGCGACGTGGTGATCTTCGCCACCGGTTATCAGCAAGACCGCCCGGCGTTTCTCGCACCGCTAGCCAATCGCCTGTTGACCACGGCGAACGATGAGTATCGCATCACGCCGGATTTCACCCTGGAATGGCAGGGTCCGAGCGAAAACTGTCTGTTTGCCGTCAACGCCGGCATGCACAGTCATGGCATTGCCGAACCCCAGCTCAGCCTGATGGCCTGGCGTTCGGCCCGTATTCTCAACCGGGCATTAGGACGCGACCAGTTCGACTTAACGTCCACCCCGGCTGTGATCCAATGGCGTAGCCAGCAGGCAGCGGTCACCGCCCAAGCTGCACACGACGCCATCTTTAACTTTAACTAACCATGGAAACGTTTGAACAACAATGAAACGCAGACACCTCTGGGTACTAAACCCTTGCCTGTTGGCAATGCTCGCTCCAACGGCCTGGGCAGAAGAACAAAAAAATGATGACCAACTGGTGGTTTCCGCCAGCCGCTCTCACCGCAGCGTAGCGGAAATGGCCCAGACCACCTGGGTGATCGAAGGCCAGGAAATTGAGCAGCAGGTGCAGGGCGGTAAAGAGATCAAGGATGTGCTGTCGCAGCTGATCCCGGGCATGGACGTCAGCAGCCAGGGCCGTACCAACTACGGCATGAACCTGCGTGGCCGCTCGATGATGGTGATGATCGACGGCGTGCGCCTGAACTCATCGCGCAGCGACAGCCGCCAGCTCGATTCGATCGATCCGTTCAACATCGCCCATATTGAGGTGATTTCCGGGGCTACCTCGCTGTACGGCGGCGGCAGCACCGGTGGCCTGGTCAACATTGTGACCAAGAAGGGCCAGGAAGAAAAACAGGTTGAGCTGCAGCTTGGCGGTAAAACCGGCTTTAACAGCAGCAGCGATCACGATGAAAACGTGGCTGCTGCGGTCAGCGGCGGCACCGATAAGGCTTTCGGTCGCCTGTCGGTTTCCTATCAGCGTTACGGCGGCTGGTATGACGGCAAAGGCGACGAGGTGCTGATCGACAACACCCAAACCGGCCTGCAATATTCCGATCGTATCGACCTGATGGGCACTGGCACCATCAACATCGACGATCACCAGCAGTTACAGCTGACCACGCAATATTTCAACAGTGAGTCAGACGGTAAGCACGGCCTGTATCTGGGGCAAAACTTCTCGGCGGTGACCGGCAAGGGGCAAGCCTACAACAGCGGCAATCTGGATTCGGATCGCATTCCAGGCACCGAGCGCCATCTGATCAACCTGCAATACTCCAACACCGATTTCTGGGGCCAGGATCTGGTGGCGCAGGTGTATTATCGTGATGAATCGCTGACCTTCTATCCGTTCCCGACCCTGAGCGGCGGCAAGGTAACCAGCATCGGCGCTTCGCAACAGAAAACCGATTTCTACGGCGGCAAGCTGACCCTGAACAGCAAACCGATCGATAGTCTGACGCTGACCTACGGCTTTGATGCCGACCATGAAAGCTTCAATGCCAACCAGCAGTTCTTCAATCTGGCGCTGGCCCAGCAGTCTGGCGGTATGACGCTGCAAAATGCCTACAACGTCGGCCGCTACCCGAGCTATACCACTACCAATCTGGCACCGTTCATGCAGGCCAGCTACGACATCGATCCGATGTTTACCCTGAGCGGCGGCGTGCGCTACCAGTACACCGAAAACAAGGTGGATGATTTTGTTGGCTACGCACAGCAACAAGGGATCGCCAACGGCCTGGCGACCTCTGCCGATGCCGTGCCGGGCGGTAAAACCGACTACAATAACGCGCTGTTCAACGCCGGTTTGCTGGCCCATCTAACAGAACGCCAGCAGACCTGGTTCAACTTCTCACAAGGGTTTGAGATCCCGGATCTAGCCAAGTATTACGGCTCCGGCACCTATAAGCTGGTGAATGGCCACTATCAGCTGCAAAAAAGTGTCAACGTCAATGACTCCAAGCTGGACGGCATCAAGGTTGACTCCTACGAGCTGGGCTGGCGCTACAATGGCGACAATCTGCGTACCCAGGTTGCGGCCTACTATTCCCTGTCAGACAAGACCATCACCATCAACAAAACCGACATGACCATCAACATGAACGCTGACAAACGTCGGATTTATGGCATGGAAGGCGCGGTGGACTACTTCTTCGACGACAGCGAATGGAGCACCGGTGCCACCTTCAACCTGATCAAGTCGGAAACCAAGACCGATGGCAAATGGGAGAAGTTAACCGTCGACACCGCCAGCCCGTCGAAAGCCACCGCCTACGTCAACTGGGCACCGGGTGACTGGACGGTGCGCGTGCAGTCGCAGCAGACCTTCGACGTTTCCGACAGCCAGGGCCGCAAGCTCGACGGCTATAATACCATTGACGTCCTCAGCAGCTATGCCCTGCCTGTGGGCAAGGTCAGCTTCAGCGTAGAGAACCTGTTGGACAAAGACTACACCACCGTGTGGGGCCAACGTGCGCCAATCCTGTATAGCCCAACCTACGGCGCGCCGGAGTTGTACAGCTATAAAGGCCGTGGCCGTACCTTTGGTTTGAACTACTCAGTGCTGTTCTAAGACCTCTCCGATATCACCAGGCCGAATTCCTCTATTCGGCCTGCTTATCATCCACACAAGGTATGTGTGCCCACCAAGACTAAAATCATAAATAAAAAAAGCAAAGATATGTTTAATATCTATACACACCTGGTATTATTGCGATTTATCCTACTTGCGAACAACAAAAATAAAATATAAGATAAAAAGTCATTAGGATTCCTCCGAATACAAAAAATGTCAGATTGCAGACTATTTCAACCTTATCTTCACTCACGCAGCTTTTAAAAAAAACAAAAACCAAAGACAACACCTCCTCCAAAACAGCATATTATGCTTATGCATTAAATCCTCTACAGCAATGACATTAAATATCAAAATCCAGCCAAAAAACCTACAAAAACAAACAAAAATATCAAAAAACAGCCAATCATAAGAATTAAAATCTTTTTATTTTGGTTATTTTTTTAATTTTATGAATTGACATTAACCCTTCAGGCAATAATATATAAAGCCAATGTGTGGGAATGACAGTTCCAATTGATGAAGTCAGAGCCAGACAGTTTTAGCAGCGGATGCGGCGGAGTTGATAATGGATGATACGATTCAAATTAAATATGTAGCACCCCCTATCACCAAGACGAGTGAGAGTGGGTTATTGCTTTTTGGCTACATTATCAATGATGAGTATCAGGTAGATATCAAATCGGGTTCAGTAATCAAACTCTATAATACGATAGAGTACCACCAGCATGGTGACGACCGATTTACCAACTATCTAAAACTGCGTGAAACAATGCTGCGCTTGCTGACATATCTATTGGCACACGCCAGCTGTGGCTATGTTTCCAACCAGGAGTTACTGGTACAGGTTTGGGAGAATCATAACCTCTCCTCCTCAACCACCAGATTGACCCAAGTTATTTCCGAGCTTAAAGCGAGGTTAAGTAAAATTGGTATCGCCGATGACTTTATTAAAAGCTCGCGAGGAAAAGGATATACCTTACGAGGAGCCTCTGTAACTCCGCTATATATAAAAAAAATATGATTTGATTGTTTATCACCGTCAAAAAAGGGAACAGTATTTTCACTGCCATAGTGAAATGACGGCTCTGATGTTACTCCATGTAACGTTCAGAGTATTTTAAGGATAATTAACAAGGATCATATGCAATGAAAAAAACCACATTAGTAATGGCTCTCTCACTGGCTATCGGCGGCTTTGCCGCAGTTCCGGCTTCTGCCGCCATCACCGTAGCGGGTGGTAATATCAATTTCACCGGCGAAGTCACTGACGCAACCTGCCTGATCAACGACCAGACGCCAAATGGTGCTGTCGATCTGAACGTGCCTTTGGAAACGGTCAGTGCCAGTGAATTAAGCTTTGCTGGTGCCACAGCCAAGCCTGCGCCGTTTACCATCAGACTGGGTGGCCCTTCTGATTTAAACTGCACCGACGGCAAGATTGCTTCAGTGTATTTTGAGCCAACCAGCCCAGCTATCGATAACGCGACTGGTTGGTTGAAAAATACTTCAGCAACCGATCCTGCGGCCAATGTTCAGGTACAAATTCTGAACGGCGAAACCAACAGCCCGATCAACCTGGTATCCGGCAATAACAACTATGCGCCGAAAACTATCGTCAATCAAACTGCCGAATATACCTACTTTGGCCAGTATGTTGCTGTGGGTGGCGCGGCAGGCCCAGGCCAAGTTGCCTCTACGGTTAAATACAGCATCGTTTATCAATAAAACCTGACTGAATAGGTTATGGCCCTGTTACCACAGGGCCATATTTGCCACGTCTATACTGACGAGATTGTTATGCGCTTGATTAAAAAATATTGGCTACTGCTATCGCTGCTGTTAAGCGGATTTTTTTCCTCCTCTTTGTATGCCGGTATTGTCATATCTGGTACGCGCGTGATCTACCCAAGTGATGCCAAAGAAGTCACGCTGAAGCTGGAAAATAAAAGCCGTTTTCCGCTATTGGTTCAATCCTGGATAGATGCAGGCGATGCGAATTCAGCCCCTGAGAACAGTGATGTCCCCTTTATGATCATGCCTCCGGTTTCACGAGTTGAACCCACCAAGACACAAACATTACGTATTACCTCTACGCAGCTGGTAAGCCACGCCACCGACCGCGAGACGCTATATTGGATCAACGTGCTTGAAGTCCCTCCCCAGTCGAAAGGGGATCAGAATTACCTCTCCATCGCCTATCGCAACCGCCTGAAGGTATTTTACCGCCCCTCAACGTTGCCAGGGCTGTCATTGGAAACCCTGGATAAGGTGAGTTGGCAACGGCAAGGGGAAAAACTGCTCGCTAAAAACCCCACGCCATACCATATCAGCTATGCCTCCGTGCAGTTATCTGGCTATGGCATCGCCTCGGTAGCCGGCACTGATGGCGGTATGATCGCCCCCTTCTCAGAGCAAACCTTTCAACTAAAACGCGATAACAAGGTCATTGCGGTGCCGCCAAATAGCGTAATCACCAAGGCG
This sequence comes from Serratia sp. NCCP-200, assembly GCF_059697885.1. Lineage (NCBI taxonomy): Bacteria > Pseudomonadati > Pseudomonadota > Gammaproteobacteria > Enterobacterales > Yersiniaceae > Serratia > Serratia sp. NCCP-200. Next base: position 34,616 of record NZ_BAAKUJ010000008.1, on the reverse strand, counting down.
ATTAATGACTACGGGGCTTTTATTGAAAAAACATACCCGTTAGGCCACTGACATAACCCTTTTTCAGAGTATTGGCTTATCTGAGTCATCAAGGATGCTATGACTAGGTGTAAACCGACAATAAAGACCACGCTGAAGTGGTTTCTTTCATGCGCCATGGTTTCGGCCACTTCCAGCTATGCGGCAGACACGCCGGAAGAAGTGACATTCGACCCCAGTTTTTTCCCTGGCGGTAAGGTCGGAACATTCGATCCGGCCCAATTCAGCCGCAGTAACGTCGTTGTTCCTGGTATCTACACCGTGGCGATCGAGCTTAACGGCCAGCGGATCGGCAATGAAAAAATCCAGTTTAAGGCCCTGCCGGGCAATAACCTGCAAACCCTTCCCTGCTATCCGGGCAGTTTCTTTTCGTTGCTCAATTTGAGCACAGAGAAACTGTTGGCCCAGATCCCTGCCGTACAATTAGCGCCATTAGTGCAAGAGGGCTATTGCGGTTCACTCAGTGAACTCCTGCCCGGGGCCACCGTCAGCTTTGATATCGGCGAGCAAAAGCTGACGCTGACGATACCGCAATTACTACTCAACAGGACACCGCGTGGCTATGTGAATCCCGAGCTATGGGAGGATGGCTTAACCGCCTTGATAGTGAACTACAACGCCAACGTTTATCAGTCAAGACAGCGGGAAAACAGCAACACCTACGGCTATCTCGGGCTGCGTAACGGTCTGAACTTCGGCCCTTGGCGCGTACGAAATAACGGCAGCATCAATTGGTCCTCGGGAGAGAGTGGCGGAGATTACAAAAGCACATCTTCCTATATCAGCCGCGATGTTACCGCGCTGCAATCTCAATTGATCCTGGGTGACGCCTTTACCAGTGGCGAACTGTTTGACGGTGTACGTTTCCGAGGGGCCAGGCTTTATTCTGATGACCGCATGCTACCTGACGCTCTACGTGGCTACGCCCCCGTAGTACGTGGCATAGCCAATACCAACGCCAGAGTGATCATTACTCAGAATGGTTACACGCTCTATACCACTACGGTATCTCCTGGGCCTTTCGAGATCGACGATCTCTACCCCACCAGCTATGGAGGGGAATTGACCGTACAAGTAGAAGAAGCCAATGGCCAAGTCCGATCCTTCACGGTTCCCTATGCTTCAGTGACTCAAATGTTGCGCCCAGGGATAAGCCGCTACGAAGTGGCAGTGGGTAAAGTGAATAGTGATGGGTTGGCAAACAAGCCTGAATTTGGCAGCCTGACCTATCAGTTGGGTCTAAGTAATTTCATTACCGGCTACACCGGCGCCACCGCCAGCAAAGGCTACCTCTCGGCCTTATTGGGTGGCGCTATGAACACGTTTATCGGCGCACTCTCCTTGGATATCACCCAAGCGAAAACCCGGTTGCCTGGCCAGCCCCCGCGTTCAGGGCAAAGCTATCGTATCGGCTTCAGCCAGATGTATCCAGAAACGCAAACCAGCTTCTCAGTGGCCGCTTATCGTTACTCAACCGACGGTTTCCTGAGCTTGAATGACGCTGTGCAGCTGCGCGATCTGGCCCTGCGTAATGGAAATATCGATGCCTATGGCCGTCAACGCAGCCTGTTTACGCTTTCGGTCAACCAGCAACTGGGAGAAGGCTGGGGAAGCCTATATGCCACCGGCAATCATACCTCTTACTGGAACCAGAGCCGTTCGCAACAGAGCCTGCAGCTAGGTTATAGCAACTTCTGGCACAATCTCAGCTATACCCTCTCGGTCAACCGAACGCTAAGCGGACAACTCACAGGAAATACAGAAGAGAGAACGCCGGATCGGCGGGAAACCCAATACGCGTTGACGCTCTCGTTACCGCTAGGCTCGAACCTCCATGCGCCAACGCTCAATGCTACCGGCACTACCGACGATAAGGGGAGCACTGGCCTGATTGGCCTGTCGGGCAATATGGGTGAACAGAATCAGTTTAACTATGTCGTCAGCACCAGCCGTAATACCGAAGGCAATAGCAACTTTTTCAACGGTAGCATTGGCTACCGCTCATCCCTTGCCCATATGGGCGCAAACTATAGCTATGGGCAGGGAAACCGGCAGGTTTCAGCAAGCATGGATGGTGCCCTGGTGGCCCACCGTGGCGGTATCACTTTAGGGCAATCACTTGGCGAAACAGGCGGTCTGGTACGGGCCCCCGGTGCTGAAGGCGCTCTCGTTACCAGCGCTCCCGGCGTTCAGATCGACCGTTTTGGCTATGCCATCGTCCCTTACCTTCGCCCCTACTATCTCAATCAGGTCGATATCGATCCCAAGGGCAGTTCACAGGACGTAGAGTTGCTGTCTACCCGCAATACCACGGCCCCCCGCGCTGGTGCATTGGTCCTGCTTGATTATGAAACCAAACGCGGCAAGGTGACCTACATCAGAGCCAAGCGACCGGACGGTAGCCCACTGCCCTTCGCTGCCAACGTCTATGATGCGCAGAACAACGCCGTGGGGGTTGTCGGCCAGGCCAGCCTGGTGGTGGCTCGCGATCTCGACCTGAAAGGCGTGTTGCAAGTGAGATGGGGGGATAGTCAGGCAGAGCATTGCAGCATCCACTATTCGCTGCAGCCAAGCACCGCTGAAGACAGCAGACAGTTGATCCAAGGAGTCTGCCAATGACAAACGGCCCACACGAATTGAGAAACAACATGAAAAGAATATTCGCCTCAGCAATAGCGATATCACTGATGCTCTGCGGCGGCCTGTATGCGCAGAATGCGCTCGCAGCAAGTGCGGGTTGTGATTGGGATAGTTCCTCCGCTATCAAAGCTCCGCTTGATACCCGATTGACCATCGGTGGCTATGTTACCGTGGGGGAGGATCTTCCCATCGGCAGTGTCATCTATTCCCAACGTATCCAGACCAATGGCAGCGGTGCCAGTCTGCTGTGCCGCGCGGGGGTTTATGACCTGGTTAACACAGTCATCAGTGCCCCCCATGGCCAATCCAGTTACCGTGACGCGACGTTTCCCACCGTGTTCAATACCAATATTTCTGGCATCGGGGTAGCCCTGTGGCAAGGTACCCCCGATGGTAACGGCGGCTCCCATCTCCAGCTCCCTGGAAGGCTTTCTGCCTTCTTTTCACCCAGCAGCGACAGCGTTTTCAACTTTACCGGTCAGGACGATGCCGCAGTCAGTTTTAATATTGCAATGATTAAAATCGCCGCCAACATCGGCAGCGGGACTATTAGCAGTAGCGATCTCCCCAGGTTCAAAACCTCATTCGACGGCAATGGTGAGAGCTTTGTCTATCAACAAGCGAGGATTGTGGGCAACCTGACCGCGATCCCGGCAACCTGCAACGTTGGCAACAATTATTACCTGCCGCTCGGGGAGCACTATCCTGATGAGTTCAACGGTATCGGCAGCACGGCAGGCAGCGCCGAGACTCAGATTGTGCTATCGGGTTGCCCCGCTTTCTATGGTTCAACCTCTTACGGCGTGTTCAAGCCCAATGTTATCAGCCTCAAGCTGACGCCGCGCAACGGATTTATTGATGCCGAACGCGGGATCTCGAAACTGAACACCACCGCCGGTGACGCAGCCTCAGGGGTAGGTGTCCAACTGAGCTTGAGGCAGGAAAATGGCAACTACCAATGGGCCAAATTCAACCAGAGCATCAATCTGGCAAATTACATTACCTTCCTTGAGGACCGCGGCAGCGATTACAGCCTGGGCGTCAAGGCGACTTATGTTCAAACCTCAACCCCCATCCGGGCGGGCAGGGCTGATGCCCAAATAGAGTTTATGATCACTTACCAATAACCGGGAGTGGAGAATGAAGATAACGAATACGCAGAGAATACTGTCTCTGCTGGTGCTGATTTGCTGCGGCAACAGCGTTGAAGCCGCCTCTACTGGCATACTGAACGTTACTGGCTCCATCAAGCTCGCGACCTGTTATTTTGACAGCGTCGAGGGGCAAGAACACAAGGACTACGACTGGATGATGCCGCAGGTCTCTGTGGGGAACCTACGCGCAGCAGGTATGACTCATGGCCGTTCGCTAGGCAGTATCCATATCGGCGGGGTACATTGTACCAATGGCTACACGCCCTATATTACGCTGGGAAATGGGCCGACGGTCAGTTCGGATACCGGCAATCTGGTCAATACGCTGAACGGCGAGGCCGAAAACGTCGAAATCAGGCTGCTGATGAATGACAAGCCGCTGGATTTACGCACTGCCCCACGCGTTGGCTGTGCCGTTATTACCGATAACCGCAGCCAATGTGATATCGGCTACGAGTATTATGCAACCGGGCGCGCAACCCCCGGAAAAGTGAAGAGTGCGGTACTGTTTAATATCAGCTATGACTGATTTCTTCAGTGCACCAAGCAAATTGATGCCTGCGCTTGTCCGTTAGCAGGCATCCCCCCGTCTACGGCGTATTTCGTCCAGAGTAAATCTCCTGCATCTCTTTACACAACAGCTTGCTGATCTCCAGTTGTCGGGCCTCGCTGAGGGTGTGCAACCTGGTACTGAACAGGTAATCATGCAAATCGAACGCTTTTAGCAACATCTTGGTATGGAAGATATTTTCCTGATAAACGTTCACATCCACCAGCTGATATAGCGACTTTATCTCTGGCGCAATGAAGTTTTGGATCGAAGTGATCTCATGATCGATGTAATGCTTCACCCCATATACATCGCGGGTAAAACCTCTGACCCGGTAATCGATCGTCACAATATCTGACTCCAACTGCTGGATCAGGTAGTTGAGGGCTTTCAGCGGCGAAATCACCCCACAGGTCGAGACGTCGATATCGGCACGAAAGGTGCAAACCCCACACCCAGGGTGACTTTCCGGGTAGGTATGAACACAGATATGGCTTTTGTCCAAATGCGCCACGACGGACTCTGGCTGGGGAGGCTTGACGCCATTTGGCTTGACCGGCTCCTCACTGGCGAGAATAGTCACGCTGGCACCTTGCGGCTCATAGTCCTGGCGGGCAACGCTCAGCACGTTGGCCCCAATCAGCGAACAGGTTTCCACCAGGATCTCGGTCAGACGGCTGGCATTATATTGCTCGTCTATATAGGCGATATAGCCGTCGCGCTCGGCTACCGTCTCGGCGTAACAAATATCGTAGATACAAAAACTCAGACTCTTGGTCAGATTATTGAATCCATGCAGCTTGAGCCTTGGCAATTGACTTCACCTCCCTTATCCCTTCACCTGCGGCCACTACCGCAATTGCATACGGGCAACACATTCCGGCAGCCCGGCCTTAATCATGGTTTCATCATTTTTGACGGTGATAAACAGGCACTGCTTATCCTCACCAAACGCCAGGCTGTTGGGATGCGGAGCCATAGGTATGGTCTGCAGCAGGCAATAGCGGGCTGTATCAAATACCGTTAGCGTGCCTTCGCCAATATCCACGCGAATTCCTTTGCGATTGGCGACGTACAGCCTTTGCCGCTCGCCATCCCATGCCAGGCCGATCGGTACTTCATCCGTTGCCATACGTGCGATAACGTCGCCATTGTCGGCGTTCAGAGCGAAGACCTGATGACCCGCGCTACGGGCAACATATTCACGCTCCAGATGATTGTTACGCCAATCACTGCGGTCAATGCCCTGATCGACACCGAAGATCCGGTTTTGCTGTGGGTCATAGACCATATTAAGCAGCTGATCGACTTCGATCTCCCATTGGGAAACAACCGCCAAGCTGTCTGGATCCACCACAAACAGCTGACCTTGCATGTTAGAAACGAAGACGCGCCGCCCCGTTTCATCCAGCGTGATGCCCACCACGTTATAGCCGAAACCGTGAATAATCTTCTCCAGTTGACCCTTGCGGGTATCCACCACAAACAGCACGCTATCGATACCCAGCCCCAGCCCTGGCAGGAACAAGCGCTCACTACATGGATCGAAAACCAGCTCCCGCAGCTTCCATGGAAAGCCTTCACTCACGCCAAAGCGCTCCAATTCCCGTAATAAAAAAGCCTGACGCTCGCCGACAATCCCCTCCCGTTGATACAGCTGATGGAAAGCAATCTCCTGCATCAACGCAATGGTGGCGATCGACCGATTGGTGGCAATATCCACTACGGCGACGGTGCCGTTAAACCCCTGTGAGAGGTAAAGATGCCCGCGGCGATCGTCCAGCGCCACGCCAAACCCTTTGACCTGTAACGGGATCTCCTTCTCAACGGCCAGGGTTTGCGGATTTATCCGCAGTACACGGGATTGCCGCTCATCCTCCCAATCGGGAGAGCTGACAAACAAAGCCTGCTGTGAGGCGCTATAAACCAGCTCTACCAGGGTTTTGGCCGGATAGATGCGCTGAATATCGTCCAACGGTTCCTGCTTCATAATCCCCCCCTGTTATGGCGTAGCGCATCAAGCCGTAGCGCCGGTTGACCGACGGAATCGGCCATAGCGGCAAACACCTGACGTGTTGTTTGGACGATCTGCTGTACCTGCTCGCATGAATAGCGATCGGTGCGATAGCTCAGCATTACGCGCACCGAAGGCTCGCCGTCGATTTGCTCTTCCATCACCTCAAACTGCAACCCCAGCACCGATTCTGATTTCTCAGGATCGATCTGGCGAAAGCGGATCTGCTGGCCCGCGGCCAAGCTAAACGCTCCGTTAAGCTTATTTTTGGCATGAAGCTGGATGAAGACCTCAAACATATGGCTGCCGTGCGGCGCCCGATCGCCAAACAGCCCTTCTTCGACCAGATCGATCGGGATGTCGCTGAAAGGCAGTGAATCATTTATCTGCCGCTTCACGTCATCGATCAGTGCGTTCAGCGTGATGCCGTCGGCAAAACCGATCCGATGGGCGACGACGGTGGTGAAGTAACCGATGGTATCGAAAAATTGCGCGTCGTTACGCCCAGAGGCCGAGGTGCCAATGACCAGATCTTTCGCACCACCCAGCAGATGGAGCGCCGCAGCAATTCCGCTGTATACCACGTTAAATAGTGAAGCGCCCTGCTGTTTCGCCAGGCGGTAAAGCCCGATGGAGATAGCGTGTTCCAGCTTGAACTCAACCCAGTTGCCGGAGTGAGAAGCCGCATCGGCCTGTTGCACTTCGCTGGCGAAAATCGACGCCCCAGACGGCGCATGGTGCAAACGTTCCAGCCAGAACTGCAGATGTCGATCGTTGACCCCGGCCTGTTGCTGTTGGATTGCGAACGCGTGGAACGGCGCGGGTGTCTGCGGCCACTCCGGTGCCGATCCAGCGGAACGGCTTGCCATCGCCAGAGCCAATTCATCCATCAGGATATTCACCGACCACTCGTCCAACACAATATGGTGGAACAAGAGCGAAACCACCTGCTGACCATTTTCCTCATCCCGTAGGAAGGTGATGCGTACCGGTAACTCATCGTCGAGCTCAAAGTGGTGGCTGGCTGCGCGCTGTAGCGCCTGATCCAGCGGCACATCCTGAGGCTGCGAATGCCAGAACCATTCGTACTGAGACAGCATCTCCGGCGGAACGATCTGCTGATAAACCTCGCCGGAAATGTCGACAAACAGGGTGCGCAGAGCCGGATGACGCAGCAAAATATCCTGGAAGGCCTGGAAGAAAAGCCCTTCATCAATCGGGTCGAGAAAGCGTAGCGCAAAGGGAATATTGAAAGCCTCGCCGCAGCCTAGTGCCTGATAGATTTTCCATAATGACCGTTGCGCCAGCGATAAAGGAGCCTGTGGGCTTAGCGATGCCAAATTCTCCGCTTGCTTACCCGGCGGAGCGGACACGTTATTAGCGATGTAGGCATAGCGCGCCAGTTGAGCCGCGCTGGGATAGCTGAAGAGATCGTTGATATTGATCTCAAGATGCTGCTGGCTCTTCAAGCGGCCAATAATTCGCGTGGCAATCAGCGAGTGCCCGCCGAAATCGAAGAAATCATCATGTTCCCCCATCGTGGGCACGGCGAGCGCCTCGCGGAAGGCTTGCAGGATATGTTGCCGTATTGCCGCATCAGATCCCGGCGTGACAGGGGAATCCACTTTCCCCGCCAAGACCTCCACCGAGGTCTGCCGAGCGGAACAATCTGGCAGCGGCAAGAGCTCCATAATGAATGGCTCAGAGGAGTGCGGGGGAACCTGTTGCTGATACAGTGCACTGACCTTTTGTGCTATATCCTGCCAATCCAGTGATGCTGACAGAATGTGATGCACCACCATCCCCAGCATGCCGCCCCTGTCGCCGGAAAACAGCATAAAGCGCAGCGGCGGAGCCTGCTCCAGGTCAAAAGGTATCGCTTTGGCGCTTAACAGGGCGTCAATAGCTTCCTGGGGATGGCGGATCGTCTGGATGGTCACCGCTTGCGGTGAACATGGATTGTTGCTGCGCATCAGCCCGTTCTCACCATAAACGTAACGGACGTTGATACCTGGCAACTGCTGCTGGGCTTGTTCCAGTGCGTTGACCAAGCGGCCATAATCCACGGCACCGGTTAACTGCCAAGCCCACACCTGTTGGCCTTCCCCATGTAGCTGTTGCTGGTGTTCGAACCAGGCCTGCTGCTCAAACTCGCTGGCGGCTTCTTCTTCAGCGCTGAACTCGCTAAAACTAGTGTTCACATTTTCCTCCCAGACAAAAAACTGCTGCACCTTTGATTGGCGATAGATGGCCTTAGAAATCCAGTTGGACGACGGCGCCAACCAGGCGTGGCCGCTGAATAACCGCGGTAGAAACGTCGTTATTCATCACCATGACGCGTTTATCAGAATCAAACAGGTTTTGTGCAAACACGCTGACGCGCCCCTGCTTGAAGGTGTAAGCCAACTGCATATTGGCAATCACTCTGGAAGGGATTTTCCCGCGTGGATCGTTGTCGTACTGGGAATAATAGGTATCGGAAAGCGTCACATTACCGCTTAACTCCAACCCCGGCATAAGATTATATTTCGCCCCCAAATTGGCGGTGACTGCCGGAGCACGCGGTAATTCATGACCATCGATTCTGCTGTCGGAGAATTTCTTGATTTTGGTTTTTAATAACCCTACTGAGCTATTCAGCTCAAAATTCCCCGTCGGTTTCCAGATAGCCCCAAGTTCAGCGCCATAGGTTTCGACCTTATCTGCATTGCGGATCATCATTGAGTTCATAGTGGAATCCAGATAATACGGCAGCTGCATGTCTTTATAGTCGTTATAAAACAGGTTGGTGATCACCTCGAGATTAAGATCTTCAATGCCATGGCGGCTATACAGCTCATAGTTCCAGACATATTCAGGATCGTAGGTATAGTTGATCAAGGGGGCGGAAAACGTCATCCCAGCGCCACCGCCGTTATAGCCGCGAGCCACCTTGGCACCAAAGGTTTGCCGCGATGAAGGCTTCCACGCAACATCCAGCTTGGGCAGGAACACATCCCAGGTTTCATCAAAATCGACCTTACGCGCCTTGCCCCCCTTACGTTGACGGTGCTCTCTTTCCACCCGACTGGCAGCGGTAATATCGATATGTGGCAACACGGCCCAGGTCACTTCGCCAAAGGCGGCGTAGGTATCCGTTTTATCCTTGAACGGGCTACCGCCAGGGAAAAGATTCACAAACTCATCCTGCGTCGCATGAAAGTAACGCGCACCAACCAGGCCACGCCAACGATCGTTTGGTGTGCCGAAAAGCACCAGCGGCTCCATTTGGAACTCTTTACCTTCAATGTCGGCCCACGGCAGCGCTTCTGCGGTACGGCGATGGTTACTGAAATCGGTATAAATAAACTTGTTCTGGACGCTTAACTGCTCCGACGGCTCCCAGGCAATATCCCAAATGCCACTGGTGGATTGGGTCTCAACGACTGGGCGACGCCGGTCAAAACGGGAACTGGCGTGGTTGGCCGGGCTTAGCGCTTCATTTTGCGGAGCCTGACTTTCATAGTGATTTATCGACAGTTTAGTGGTGAGATCGCGTAGCCCGGCAGGGTTAAACAACAGCTTCCCACGGATGTTGGTCACTTCGATTTCGCGCGGGTTACCCACCGGCTCGTAGGAAATCAGATCGACAAAACTCTCCCGCCGCTGGCGATCGGCACTCAGGCGAAACGCCAATTGGTCCTCAACAATCGGCCCCGATAACATGGCAGAGGCCTGGGTAGAATCCTGATTTCCGCCCCCGGCCCTGACCGCCGAAGTCCAGTCAAACGTCGGATCCTTGCTGCTCATCACCACCGCACCGGCAATCGCATTACGCCCCTGAATGTAGTTTTGCGGCCCCCGGTATACTTCGACCCGTTGCATATCCCACAGGGATTGCGGCCCGACGGCCAGTTCGTTATAGGTTAAGGAACGCCCATCGAGCGAGAGGTTCATGCGTGGCCGTGTACCGCTAAGGAAGGCATTGGCGCCATTGGCTGGCCCTGAACCATCAATACCGCGAATGGTGGGAATATCGTTACCAATGCCCGTATCCAGGACGTTGGCCGTCATTTTTAGTAAATCGGATACCTGCGTTGCACCGGGCAGTGAATCGATCCGTGCATCGTCAAACACCTCAATACTGGATCCGGTATCGTAAATAGTGCGTCTTACCTTTTCCCCGGTAACAATAATGGTTTCAGGCTCATTATTCTCATTGCGTATTGGGGCATCATCGGCAGCAATAGCATCCGCTGCGGCGAAAACACATAACCCCAGAATAACGGAGGGCATATGATATTTTTCAGAAAGACGTTGGGGCCCATTACGTAATGAAATCGGGCATTTTTTATCACCCTTTAGTTCGCTCATTGATATCTCCTTTGCCAAATGCGCACTGAATTTTTAGTTTTTTTCAACTGAGCGACAAAGAACACACTGCTTAATAACTGGTCTTTACGACCTTATTATTAGTTTTCCACTTAATAACTGCGTTTAATACCGCGACTCCCAAAGCTTGAAATAGGGGAGTCATTACAGCAAGCAAGCCAAAAGCCACAAACGATAATCATTTACAATGTTGAATGCAAATCAATTTGATCACATTTGCGACAGCCATCCCTTAGCCTTAGCGACAGCCGCCACGCAGTAACAGAGCCAGCAAGTACCCGCCACCTATCACTCCTGTCATTAATCCTACCGGCATCATCAGCCCTGATGGCTGTATCTGGGCGACAATATCGGCCCCTAACAACAGGCAGCCGCCCACCAGACCCGCACTGACCACCGGCAGGTTTGGACTGCGTGTCAGGCGTATTGCCAACTGTGGTGCCATAAGCGCGATAAAGGCAATCGGCCCCGCCGCGCTGGTTGCCACCGCAGCCAAAATCACGCCGCAGAACGTCATAATCTTGCGGGTGAGTTCGACACGGACACCCAGTTGCTGGGCTACCTCATCCCCCATTGTCATGATGTTCTGCTCCCTGGCGCACATCAGCACCACCGGCAATAACAACGCGATGCTGACGGCCACTGGGATAACATGCAGCCAGTTTCGCCCCTGTGTGGTTCCCGCCAGCCATAAAGTGGCCATCACGGCGTTATCAATATCACCTTTAACCAGCAGCAAACCATTGAGGGCACTGAGTACCGCACCGACACCAATGCCCATCAATATCAGGCGGTATCCCTTCACCACGCCGTGATGATGGGCCAACCAATAGACCAGCAGCGACGTCGCCAGCCCCCCGGCCATGGCCGAAATCACGATCGCTACGGTGTTACCGCTGAGCAGGACAATCTGCACAATCGCACCGGTTGCCGCACCGGTGGTGAAGCCAATGACGTCTGGCGATCCAAGCGCATTGCGCGATACGGACTGAAAAATCGCCCCGGAGATACCCAAGGCGCCCCCGACTAAAACCGCCGTCAACACGCGCGGCAGGCGGATCGCCCTGACAATTTGCTGCGCCATGGGATTACCTTCCCCCGCGATGGCTTGCAGCACGCTCGATACCGGCAACGTAAAACGCCCCACCGTCAGAGCGAAAGCGGCAGCAACCAGCAGCAAAGAGCCCAAAACCAGGCATACCAGCACCGTCCTGTTAACGCTCATACCCGCCCCCCCTGCCAACGTTTCACCAGCAACACAAAACAGGGGCCACCGATCAGCGCCACCATGACGCCAACGCTGACTTCACCGGGATAGCCAACGATGCGCCCCAGAATATCGGCCAACAACACCAGCATGGCGGAAAACAGCATGGCCCAGGGCAATAGCGCGCGATGCTGCAATCCGGCAACGGCACGGGCAAAATGCGGTGCGGTCAGGCCAACAAAAACGATTGGCCCAGCCGCCGCCGTGGCTGCACCGGCCAGTATCACGATAATCAGAGCGGACATCACCACCAGCCAGCGCGGATTAACGCCGAGCGCCAGGCCAGCATCCGAGCCGAGTGCCGCAATATCCAGCATTTTGCTGCTGGCCAGCGCCAGCAACAGCCCCACGCCCACCAACATGGCAACCGGGAGCAGTACGTCGAACCCTCTTCCCTGTAGCGATCCAATCACCCAGTGCCGGAAGCGATCGAACGCCTCTGGTTCACTGTTGATGATGACGAGTTGAGTCAGGCTGAGCAGCACAATGGTCAACGCAGCCCCGGCCAGCACAATCCTTACCGGGTTATTGCCATCAATGCCGCCAACCAGCAACACCGCAACGCTGACTATCACCGCACCGGCCACGCCAAACCACATAGTGCTAAAGACATCCGCCACATTAAACACCGCGATCGACAGGACGATCGCCAACGTGGCACCGGCATTCACACCGAGCAGACCGGGATCCGCCAGAGGATTACGGGTGAGCGTCTGCATGATGACGCCAGCCGCGCCAAGAGCCGCTCCAACCACCACGGCCAATAAGGTGCGCGGCAGCCGTAGATAACAGACCAGTAAATGCTCGCTATTGTGCGGATCAAACTGCGTGAGCGCCTGCCAAATCACTGCAGGAGGAATGGGGCGAGCGCCGAAATAAAGGCTGAAGCCACCGAGAGCCAGCAGTAAAAACAGGCCAGGGATCAGGCCAGCCAGTCGCCAGACACGCATTTCACCGCTCCTGCGTTGGGCTACCGGCAAAATGGCGGACAATGTCTGCCACCATCTCACTGGCACTGTAGTAATCCACCCGGAACGCATGCGCGCCAAGGCTGTAAACCCGGTGTTGTTGTACCGAAGGCAAGCGCTGAAGCAGCGGGTCATGCAGAAACTCGTTAATCCTGACGTCGCCTGCGCTCAACAGAAACGTAGTGCCCGCCGTTAACTGCGTCAGATTCTCATATTCAGCCCAGATAAAATCGCCGGAGCGGGTGAGATTGCTTTGCCAGGCCGGGTTTGGCGCTTCGATAGAAAACCCTAATGACTCGAGTAAACGGGCATGCACGCTGGCCGGTGTCGCCACGGGATTGACCGTTCCCGGGCCGTTAAAATTGATAATATTGGCTTGTCCGTCAGGCAGGTGGATTTGCTGACGGGCGTTGGTCAGCAGCGCGTCAAAACCGCCGATCCGCTGTTCAACCTGAGCCTCAAGCCCCAGTGCGGCTCCCAGCTCACGGGCAAGAGCTTGCCAGGTCTGATTGCCATAATTCACGATAATGACCGGCGCAATGGCCCGTAGCTCAGCCAAATAGGCGCGCGATGAGTCTGCGCCATTGATTGAGACGACGATCAAATCGGGGGCCATGGCATAGGCCAGTTCAAGATCGATACTGCCCGCGGGCCAGACTTTAGCGATGTGGCGCTGCTCGGCCACCTTGTCCCATTGCCCAAAGAACTGGCCGTTCACCGCCGTCGCGCTGGCGACAACCGGAGCATCGATCGCCAGTAGCGTTCCGGTGACGCTGACGGAGGTAGAGAGAATACGGCCAGGAGGGGCCGGGATCTGAGTGACGGAGCCATCCGCGTTGTGAAACGCCCTGGGCCAACCTTGGGCCAAACCATGGCCGCTGCCCATCAGCAAGGCAAGTAATAATAAAAACCCCAACACGGAATGACGACGTTTACCCGGTAACAACCTCATCTTCTGCTTACTCCCTATGCATAACCCCGAGGTGCCATCTCAGTGGCCACGGAGTGAACTTATGTGCCTCGCATAACCTTACCCTGCTCAATGTATCGCCAACAACATAAAAAAGAATAATTTTCATTCGCATTAAGCTCTGTTATATAGTTAGGCGGCTTCCGTTGGCCAATCAGGAACGATATGCGATGAAATCATTGACTCCAATGCAGGCAGCTTCATGGGTAGGCAGGCACTCTGCGCAGGCATTAGGCGGCGTTGCCGCGCATTTGTACGCAGAATTCGATGGCACCATCACCGATATCCCCCGCTTTCGGCACGCTGTAGACGCGCTATATCGCGCGCACCCAATGCTGCGTCTTCACGTTACCGCAGAGGGGCTACAGCATGTGGCTGCCAGTCACCCACCTCTGGGTATCGATGATTTTTGTCATTCCCCACCAGCCGAAGTAGCACGATTGTTGGCTGACAAGCGGCGGCGCATGGAAAACCAGCAGTTGCTGCGCGATCAAGGCTACCCGTGCGAAATCAGCCTGACGATATTGCCAGGGCAGGCCAGCCGGTTGCATATCGATCTGGATATGATCGCCGCGGATGCCCTCTCCTTTCGTATCGTGGTGGAAGATCTCGCCCGCTTCTACCAACAACCACCGCCACAGAGCGCCCCAGTGATGGAGGTCGCCTGGTTTCGCTATCTGGCACAGCGTACCCACGATCCGCTGCTGCTTAGCGCCAGAGAGCAAGATCGCGCCTGGTGGCGGCAACGTTTACCGGACATCCCCCCTGCTCCCGCCATTCCCTATACGGACAGGCAGTGTCAAACCCGCAGAATGGCAATCCAGCTTAATCCCCAAATCAGCCATGCCTTGCAGCGCTGCGCACGTCACCACCATCTGACGTTAAGCTCGCTTTTCCTTGCTTTGTTCAGCCTGACGATGATGGAAGGTTTCAGGCAGCACGCGTTGCGCATCAACGTACCGACCTTTTTCCGCGCTCCCAAGATTGCGGGCGGTGACGACATCGTCGGTGATTTTTCCGATCTGCTGTTGTTTAGCGCCGAGCTGCGCCCCGATGAAACGCTGCTGCATTATTGCCAACGCACCATGACGCAGTTGCACGAAATCCTTGGCCACGGCGGCTATTCCGGGGTGAGCGTGATGCGCGATCTTTCGCGCCTGCGTGGCCAGCTGCAATACTCCCCCATCGTCTTTACCGCCGGGTTCGGTATCTCCGGTGGCGTGCTGTTCTCTGAGCGGGTCGGCGCGCAATTGGGTGAACTGGCGTGGGTCATCTCTCAGGGGCCGCAGGTCGCGTTGGACGCGCAGGTAGCCTGGATTGGCGATGGAATTCTGATCAACTGGGATATGCGTGAAGATGCGTTTCCCCCCGGCCAACTGCATCAGCTCTTTACGCGTTTTCACACGCTCGCCGAACGCCTGGCTGCGGCACCGCAACACATTGATGACAGCGTTTCCGGCTGGTTGGCACCGCCAGCAGCAGTACGGCAAAAGGAGAAACGAATGGGGAAACCATTAACGTCGCTCCAGCAGGCTTATCTGCTGGGAAGCAGCGAGCAATGGCCGCTCGGTGGCGTTGCCATGCACGATTTCAGGACCTTTAGGGGGGTCATCGATCCTGCGCACTTCCGCCGTCGGCTGGCAGAGTTGGTTAATCACTTCGCCGCGTTACGCACCTGGATCGACGAGGAAACACAGCAGCAGCACATTCTGCCTGAGCTGGAACCTCACCTGGAAGAGATCGACCTGCGCGATGCCAGTGAAGCAGACGCGGCTAAAAAAGTGCAACAGCTGCGACAGCATTACCAACAGATCCGCCACGATCCGTCGTCACCTCCTTGGAGGATCATTCTGATTACCTTGCCTGGCACAACCGAGTACCAGATTTTCACCAGCTTTGATGCGCTGATCCTCGACGGCCAAGGGATCTCGCATATCATCGCCCGGCTGTTTGATGAACAGCCGCTTGCCGCACATGAACATGACGCAACACCGAACGAAGCAGATGAAAAAGAACGGGAACGGGCAAAAGCCTGGTGGCAAGGCAAGCTGGCGCAGGTCGTTACCCCTTCCCGGCTTCCCTGGCAGCAACCTTTGGGCGAGATCGTGCATCCCCGCTGGCGGCGTGAACAACAAATTCTGGATGCCAGCCACTTGAAGCAACTCACCCGCCTTGGCACATCTCGGGGACTGTTTGCCAACACTACTCTGTCGGCTATCGTGCTCGACACGTTGGCGCTCTGGTCGGAAGATGAAGCACTCACGGTAGGCATCCCCGTTGCCTTCCCGGCCAAAGAAGGGCAACCCACCAATCGTTCGACGTTTATTGCCATCCAGTACGTCCGTCATCATCAGCCGTTAGTCAACAGCGCCAAATGTCTGCAGGAAGACATTCTTGGCGGATTGCAAAACCTTGCCTGGTCAGGTGTGGATCTGGCTCGCCAGCTGTCACCGCGAACCGTGCGTGCCCCTGCGCTGCCGGTGATCCTGACCAACTGCCTGGGCTGGGAAACGCTACCGGCCAACACGCCAATCCGTGCCGAAAGCGGTCTGACCCAAACGCCGCAGGTCGCGTTGGATATTCGCCTAATGTACGATGAGCAGCGCAATTTACTGATGATTGCCGACTATGTTGAGCAGGCTCTCGCGCCCGAACAGGTCAGCGCTATATTGAACGCAATCCACCAGCGCATGCTGCATATAGTCTCTCAGGGGTCGCTGGATATCCCCGTCCGCGAAACGATGAATTACCCGCATTACCGGGCAAACACTCCCGCCAGCGACGCCGTGAGCAACGATTTTCTAGGCCACATCGCAAAAAATCTGTTTTCCGGCTCTCGTGATGGGGTGGCCGTTATCTGCGGCGAACAACAATTGCGCTGGCAGGCGCTGGGTGAGCTCGTCGCCAGCATGGCCAACGGACTGCTCGAGCGCCAGTTGGAGCCGGGGAGCGTGGTGGCCATTTATCTTCCACGCGGCATGGAGCATATCGCGATCTCACTTGCCTGCTCCCTGTTAGGGATTATCCGGGTGCCGATAGATATTAATTCTCCCACGGCACGGACGGCGTATTTACTGGAAAATTGCCAACCCAAGCTGGTGATATGCGATGAAGACGCCGTAATCCCAGGCTCGGTCACGCCTGACGCGCTCAAATCCATCAACGTCAGCCCACCTCGGTTTGACGCTCGAAGCGACAGCACCCACCCCGCCTATTACCTATATACTTCCGGCACCACGGGCAAACCGAAATGCGTCGTGCTGAATAACCGGGCAACGGCCAACGTGCTTGGGCAAACCCTCGCCCACTGGCAGATCACCGAACAAGATGTCTTTATCTCGGTGACGCCGCTGCACCACGATATGTCGGTGTTTGACGTGTTTGCCTCACTCAGCGTGGGCGCAACGCTGGTGCTGCCAGCCAGGCATGAGGAAAAAGACGCCATCAGTTGGGGCCGCCTGGTGGCACAACACCGGATCACGCTGTGGTGCTCTGTGCCAGCGATCCTGGAAATGCTGCTGGACTGCGCAACGCCAGAGCAGCTCTCCTCCCTGCGGCTAGTGGCCCAGGGCGGCGATTACATTAAGCCCGCCACCATCAGGTTGTTGCGTTCAAGGCATCCTCAGTTGCGGTTGATATCACTCGGCGGCCCGACGGAAACGACTATCTGGAGCATCTGGCACGAGATCACCGCTAGCGACACGGCGCAAATTCCCTATGGTAAGCCGCTGGCTGGCACTCAGTATTTTATCTGTCATGACAGCGGTGAACATTGCCCTTGCGGCGTTGCTGGGCGCATCCACACTGCCGGCGCCAATCTGGCCTGTGGCTATCTGGAACATGGGGCGTTGGTGCAGCACGACTTTGTTGACATGATGACTCCAGATGGCATTAGCGAGCGAGCGTTCCGTACCGGAGACATTGGCTATTACCGGCCTGACGGCGTCATCATGTTTGCCAACCGCATTAATGGCTACGTTAAAATTCGCGGCGTACGGGTTTCACTGCCGGAAATCGAGGAGGCGTTGCGCCAGCATCCAGCCATCGAGGATATTGTGGTGCTCGACTACGCGGTGGACGATACGTCAGAAAAGTCGCTGGGTGCGGTCTATCTGTCCGCTAATCAAGTCCCGCCGAGCACGTCGGAGCTGCGTATCTTCGCGCAGCGCTATTTGCCCTGTACTCACATTCCTGGCCGCTTCATAGTGCAAACCCGCTTCCCCCTCTCGGCAAATGGCAAAATCGATCGCCATGCGCTGCGTACCGAGCTGGAGCAATCTCATTCGGCAACGCTCGCCACCCCGGTGACACCTCAACAAACGGTGCTGGCAATCTACTGCGCCGTAATGGGTCAGCCGCTGCGGCCTGAATGGCATCCGCAGACCCCGTTTCTTGCCATGGGTCTGAAACTCAGCCATATGCCAACGCTGAGGGAGAGGATAAGCGTGGAACTCGGCGTTTCACTGCCAGCAGCGGCCTTGATTAAGTGCAAAAACGCCGAAGAGGTTTGCTCTCTGCTGCAATAAAAAGCCAATCTCCGCCAGCGGGCCAGCCCGTTGGCGGAAGATCTTACTGGTTTAGCAGTGGGTAAACCGGCTGCTGCCACGCTTCGGGCATCATAGCCCTACTCAGGAAGCTGTGCAGGTGGGTGAACATCTCCTCGACGTTCAGGGAAGCATACATCGCAGGATCGGCGTCAATATCGATATGCAGTTCGCTAGCATCCGTTCGGCCACGCCAGGTAATGTTAAAGCCATCCCCTGGGCCGCTCGCCATGACTTCGCGCTCTGCTTCACAGCCTGCAAACAGCGGAGGATCGAAGGGAAGTACGTTGATCAACGGAGAGAAAAAGTAACGAGTTCCTTTTCCCAACCCTTGATCGGCGGCCAGGGTCTCAATGCGATAACGCCCGTGAGCACGCAGGTCGCGCAACGTTTTCGCGGTGCGTTTGACGTAGTCCACAACCTTCTCCTGTGGTTCGACATGAACAAACAACGGCAGAATATTCACCGCCAACGCCGGGACGCTGGCGGCCACCATGCCACGGCGGTTCATGACGGGCACCCAGATTGGCTGTATCTCAGCCTTATTCTCCCCATAAAGCCGAAACGTCAGCCAGGCAGCGGAAAGTGCCAATAGCAAATCCGGCCAACCTGTACCGCAGCGCTCGGAAAAGGCGCTCAACTGCTGGCTTAAATGTTCAGGTAGTACCGCTTCGCTGTGCAGACACTCCGCACCGTAGTCCTCCCCTCCCTTTTGCAGAACCGGGAGCGAAGGCCCATCGCTAACATACCGGCGCCAATACTCGGCATCCTGCCGCGATTTTTCGCTACTGGCGTAGTGCTGCTCTTCAGCCAGAAAATCATAAAATGCGTGGAAAGGTTGGCTAGCGGTGGTTTTTTGCAGGCGGGCGCGATAAAGCTCAGCGAGACGATGTTCGATCAGCGCCATACCGAAACCATCAATAATGATGTGATGCGCCCGAATATAAACGGTGTAATGCGAAGGTGAAAAGCGGATCAACCAGACGACCGCCAAAGGCTGGCTCAGTAAATTGAGCTGGCGCTCGATGTCGGCCTGCATCATCGATTCGGCAACGTCGGTCTGTTGTAACTCAATCAGACGTACCCGAGGACGCCGTTGGGGATTGCAGCGCTGCAACGGTAGATCGTCATTGTCAGGCAGTTGAAACTGGATGGTAAAAACATCGGTTTCAGCAACGGCCTGCTCCAACGCCGCCAACAACGCAGGTTCATCAAGCTCGCCGCGTAGCGTGATGCGGTGGGCGACGGTAGAGACGGGCTGATGCGGATGAAAGCTAAACTCCTCCCAAAAATCAAACTGTGCCGGTGTCAGCGGCAACCAACGGACTGACTGAACGGTTTCCAACATGTTCCATCCCTTTTCAGTTTTTCAGTGTTGTGAAACAGCGACGTTGTATTCACCACCCGGTGAACGCCCTGCTTCATCCCAGAGAACAATGTGTGGCTCACGACATGCTCAGCACTGAAAATAAAAAGAAGAATTTGCTCGATCTGACAGGATGAGTAGCCCATCCATTAATGGAAATAGTAATCATTATCAATAAAAAATGAAATATCTTTGCTGTATTTTCAGCAAAAGCCAACGAGGGGAGGAAGGATTGAAGATGGCACAATAGAAAAGACGAAGCCCTGAGTTATTGCTAACTCAGGGCTTCTGAATGTTGGCGGAACGGACGGGGCTCGAACCCGCGACCCCCTGCGTGACAGGCAGGTATTCTAACCAACTGAACTACCGCTCCGCAACGTTCCCTCTTGCGGGGGAACGAGCCGAATATTACGGTTGCCTCGCCATTCCGTCAACGTCTTTTCTTATAAAAAGAGTCGTTTGCACAGTTTTTCAACGAACACACGATGATTATGCCGCTTAAGCGTCATTTCTATCCTGCGAAGCCGTTATTCGGCTGCTGCGCCACCACGCCACAAACAGCTACCGCCCTTTTTTTGCACCAGATCCAGACGTGATTCGTGAGCCTGCAATTCTGCGTCACTGGCATAGATCACTTTCATCGCCGTTGCCGGGCGTTGGATGCGCTGGATATCCTGGGCAGAATCCGTCTGCTGGGTGTCCCCTTCCATCTGGAAAGCCATCGAGGTCTGGCCACCGGTCATCGCCAGATAGACTTCCGCCAGGATCTCGGCATCGAGCAAAGCGCCATGCAGCGTTCGCTTGGTGTTGTCTATCTCATAGCGGTTGCACAGCGCATCGAGGTTGTTACGCTTGCCTGGGAACAGGCGGCGCGCCATCAACAGGCTGTCGGTGATGGTGCAGAAGGTATCCGTCTTAGGAATATCTCGCTGCAACATGCGGAACTCGTGATCCATAAAGCCGATATCAAACGCTGCGTTATGAATAACTAATTCGCCACCACGGATAAAGTCGATAAATTCAGCGGCGATCTGATCGAAAGTAGGCTTATCCGCCAGGAACTCATCGCTGATACCGTGTACGCCGTAGGCTTCCGGATCCACCAGCCGATCCGGCTTGACGTAAACGTGGAAGTGGCGCCCGGTCAGGCGGCGGTTGATCACCTCAACGGCCCCGATCTCAATGATACGGTGACCTTCGTAGTGAACCCCTAGCTTGTTCATACCGGTGGTTTCGGTATCGAGAACGATCTGTCTGGTTGGTGTAGAGATCATAATGCTGTGCTCATGGCGCTGGTTTATGTCAGACTTGGTTTTTATAAAACTGATAGGAAGAGTCTACCAGAGATGCTTAAACAGGTAGAAATTTTCACCGACGGCTCTTGCCTTGGTAATCCAGGCCCCGGCGGTTACGGCGCAATTTTGCGTTATAAACAGCACGAGAAACTGTTCAGCGCGGGTTATTACCTGACGACCAATAACCGCATGGAGCTGATGGCCGCCATTGTGGCGCTCGAAGCCTTGACCACCCCCTGCGAAGTAGTGTTGAGCACCGATAGCCAATACGTACGTCAGGGGATCACCAGTTGGATCCACAACTGGAAAAAGCGCGGCTGGAAAACCGCCGACAAAAAACCGGTGAAGAACGTCGATCTCTGGCAGCGCCTGGATCTGGCAATTGCCCGCCACACCATCCGTTGGGAATGGGTCAAAGGCCATGCAGGGCACCCGGAAAACGAACGTTGCGACGTGCTGGCACGCGATGCAGCTGGCAGCCCGACGCAGGACGACGTTGGCTACAAACCCGAAGCTTAAGGCAGTTTGCGATAACTCTTGGTCGCGCCCACTGCGCGGCTGAGAGAGTGTTTTCTTGCCCCCACTTTCATCGGCGTTGGCGTCAGCGGCAAGGTTCGCTTGCGGGCTACAATCACGCTCATACAGCCAAGTGCCGGTAAATGCGTACTCAAGAAAGTCCCTCCTTTACGTTGCCAAGGCAACACGTGGAAGCGCGTCTGATCCAACACCTCATAATTGAGTAGGCTGAGCCAGTCCAACAGGCGCATCTGGGTAAACATCCGGCTGACGTAAGGCTGGCGTTTGCGCAACCGGGGGATCATCTTCCCCAGGCCTAGCAGGCTAAAAGGGTTGAAACTGCTGATCACCAGCCAGCCATCGTCGATCATGACGCGATCGACCTCACGCAACATACGGTGTGGGTCATCGGCATAAGAGAGCGTATGGGCCAATAGGCAGGCATCGACGGACTTGGCCGCAAAGGGCAACTGATAAGGATCGGCCTGCACATGCAGGTTATCCCCGGCCAATCCCACGTTAACCTGATGCGAGATGGCGCACTTTTCGCTATCCAACTCGGCGCTGAGATTGCCGATCTTCAACAGATGGAAACCAAACATCTTGGGCCACCAGGGCTGCAACTGCTTCTCTAACGCCTCACGATAGTATTCCCCCCACGGCAACCCGGCCCAGGAGTAGGGGCTAGTGAGCTTTTCTAGAGTCTGGGCTGGTTTCATGGTTTAGTATCTCTTTCAAGCCATTGCCAACGAGAGGTGTTCCATGAATCTTATCAGCATTCCCGCTTTTCAGGACAATTACATTTGGCTATTGGCTAACCAGCAAGGGCGCTGCGTGATCGTCGATCCCGGCGAAGCTGGCCCGGTATTGGCGGCGTTGTCCCAACGGCAACTAACCCCCGAGGCCATATTATTAACCCACCACCACCACGACCATGTCGGCGGCGTAGCGGAAATCGTTGCGCAATATCCGGATCTGCCGGTGTATGGCCCCCAGGAAACCGCTAATAAGGGAGCAAATCGGTTGGTTCAGGATGGCGATATCCTGGACATTGGCGGGCGTCGCTACGCCACTATCGCGGTTCCCGGGCATACCCTAGGTCACGTGGCATTCTACAGTGCACCTTATCTTTTCTGTGGGGATACGCTTTTTTCTGCGGGCTGCGGACGGCTTTTTGAAGGGACTGCAGAGCAAATGTACCACTCATTTCAACGGCTCGCGCAACTTCCCGACGAAACCCTAATTTGTTGCGCACACGAGTACACGCTCTCAAACCTTAAGTTTGCCAGGTCAATTTTGCCGCAAGACCGCCAAATTGAAACATATCAGCAACAAATTGAGCAATCAAGGGCAAAAGGAGTACCCAGCCTGCCCACAACGTTGCAATTAGAGCGTAAAATTAATCTATTTTTACGCTGCCATAACACTGATTTACAAAAGGAAATAGGCTTTAACTCACCACCTAGCCAGCTTCATTGGGTTTTTTCCGAATTACGCCTGCTCAAGGATGCCTTCTAA
This sequence comes from Serratia sp. NCCP-200, assembly GCF_059697885.1. Classification (NCBI taxonomy): domain Bacteria; kingdom Pseudomonadati; phylum Pseudomonadota; class Gammaproteobacteria; order Enterobacterales; family Yersiniaceae; genus Serratia; species Serratia sp. NCCP-200. The sequence continues at coordinate 11,404 of NZ_BAAKUJ010000008.1, read as the reverse complement.
GCTTTTAGTTGTGTTTTTTGGCGAAGCAAAGTATCCTTGCTCGTCTTTTAAGCAACTATATTGACACACACATGAAGGCTAAAGCGATACTTCTCGCCTCGGTCTTGCTGGTAGGTTGCCAGTCATCCTGGAAGGATGCACCAGCCCCAAAGCAGCATGCACAGAGTCTGTCTTCGGCAGGTCAAGAAAGTGAAGCAGGAGAGTACACAGCGAGTTCGGCACGGTGGCTAGACAGTAACAGTAGCGCCGCTCAGCAGAACCTGTGGAACTTCATTAGCGACGAGCTGAAGATGGAGGTTCCGGAAAACGACCGGATCCGTGAACAAAAAAGAAAATATTTAAAAAGTAAGAGCTATCTCCACGATGTAACACTACGGGCAGAGCCGTACATGTACTGGATAGTCGGGCAGATTAAGAAACGCAATATGCCGATGGAACTGGTACTGCTACCCATAGTGGAGAGCGCTTTTGACCCCCACGCCACGTCAAGTGCCAATGCCGCAGGGCTATGGCAGATCGTGCCGCAAACGGGTCGCAATTATGGTTTGAAAAACAATCAGTGGTATGACGGGCGCCGTGATGTTGTGGCCTCGACGACCGCTGCGCTTAACATGATGGAGCGTTTGAACCGCATGTTTGACGGTGACTGGTTATTGACCATCGCCGCCTATAACAGTGGTGAAGGCCGAGTCATGCAAGCGGTTAAGGCGAATAAACGTCAGGGTAAGTCCACTGAGTTCTGGGCATTGTCGCTTCCGCGTGAAACGTCAATCTATGTCCCGAAAATGCTGGCACTGAGCGATATCATCAAGCACAGCAAAAAGTACGGCGTCAAGTTGCCAAAAACTGACGAAACCCGTGCACTGGCGCGTATTGATGTCGGGCAGCAGATCCAGCTGACTCAGGCGGCAGAGATGTCTGGGCTTTCTCTCACCAAGATGAAGGCTTATAACCCTGGCTACAAGAAAGGCGTTACGGCACCTAATGGGCCCCATTACATCATGGTTCCCAAAAAGAATGCCGCACAGTTGAAAGACTCGTTGGCCGACGGACAGATAGCTGCAACATTACCAACCACCCAGTTGGCAAAGAACAGCGGCCTGTCAGGCGGAAGTGCGTATAAGGTTCGCTCCGGCGATACGTTATCCACCATCGCCAAACGGTTGAACGTTAAGACCAGCGATTTGCAGAGTTGGAACAATTTGCGTGGCAAGAGCACACTGAAAGTTGGGCAAACCCTGCAAGTGGCCAGCAATGCCAGAGATAACAGCAGCATCACCTACCAAGTGCGTAAAGGTGATTCGCTATCCAGCATTGCACGTCGTCACGGCGTCGAAATTAACGACGTGATGCGTTGGAACTCAACGCTCGGCAAAGCCAGCAGTTTGCAACCTGGTGTGAAGCTGACGCTGTTTGTCAGCAACAAATCGTCGCCAGAAACCTAAGTTTTCGCTACAAAAAAAGCATCCCTCGGGATGCTTTTTTATTGGTCAAATTTCGCTACCAGACCGGTTGATCGGTTTGCGAATGGAACTCCACCAGCAGCGGATTGTGGTCTGAGGCCTGAGTCACCAGCACCGAGGCCTCTGTAACGCCCAGGTTGCGGTAAAAGATAAAATCCAACGGGCGGCCAAAGGCTTTGCGGCGGTGATCGTCGGCGAAGTTGACCTCGTGCAACGCCATATCGCTGGCAAATTGATACAGCGCGTTGATGCGCTTGCGGCTCCAGGCGTTAAAATCTCCCGCCATAATCACCGGCCCCCGATGAAGGGCGATCTGCTCACCAATCGGGCCAAGCTGCTTGCTGTAAACGTCCACTCCCAGGCTAAAGTTCACCGCGTGGATATTCACGACCATCAACAGCTGACCATCTAATAAAGGGTAGACGGTGATCAACGCCGACTTGGCCAAACGCAGCAGCGGCTCCCGTTCGCGTAGCGGGCAGCAATACACCGGATGTGCAGCCGCCAGCGTCATCACGCCGGAAGGGTGTTGCGGCAACACAAAGGCGGGCACCTGATCGGCCGCCAGATAGTTAGAGGTGGCAAAGCTGACCAATTCCGGCGTGGTCTGCGCCTCCTGCAATAGCACCAGCTGCGCATCTTTACCGAAGTCTTTCAATACCGAAAGCCAATCGGCACGCTGCTGTTTGAAAATATTCCATACCATCACCCGCAGCGCACCAGACGTAGGCAACGCGGCCCCGGGCGGTAGCGGCTGATTGATGGCACCAGGGAAAATCCGTTCAACTGGCTGGCCCGCAACATACCTCATTGCATAAGTTCGTTTCGGCACGTTATTCGCCTATTTCCCGTTCGGATGAAAATCACGTTGATAGCAACCTGGCTACCAAGACTCAATTCAGTATACGCCTGAGCGGCTCTGCCAACATGGCTTTTAGAGATCCAGTTATAGGGGCAAGGCGGGCCGATTTCAATCAATGCCGTGTATGTGTCTGTAAAGGTTCGCGCTGAATGCGCAAAGACCCGCCAATGCGGGCCAAGAAGAAAGGTACAAGATGGGATCAGGCGAACTGCCGTGGGTGTTGTTTATCCAAGCGGCCACTGAGGCCAATCAGTAAAAACGCCCCCACGACAATCAGCGCACCGATCCAAGGCGTTTGTGCCAACCCTAGCGAAGCCACGGTCTGCCCGCCAATCACGGAGCCCAATGCTATCCCCACGTTAAAAGCCGCGATATTCAGGCCTGAAGCAACGTCCACCGCGTTCGGCGTGTACTGCTCGGCCTTCTGCACCACATAAACCTGCAAGCCTGGGACATTGCCAAAGGCAAATACCCCCATCACCACTACAGTCAGCAGCGCGGCGGTGCTGTGGCTGGCGGTAAATTGAAACACCAACAGCAAAGCGGCTAACGCGGCAAAGATAAAGCTCAGTGCCCGCACCGCGCCATGACGGTCGGCCAGCTTGCCGCCCCAAATGTTACCGATGGCTACCGCTATGCCATAGGCCAGCAAAATCCAACTGACGGCCGGAGCCGAAAAGCCAGCCAGCTCCTGCATCATCGGTGCCAGGAAGGTGAAGGTCGTGAACACCCCGCCGTAGCCCAGCGCGGTAACGGCGTAAATCAGCAGCAGGCGCGGGTGTGTCAGCACTTGCAGCTGATCGCGGATGCTGGCACTGGCCTGGTTCTTGATGTTGTTCGGGATCAGGATCAGGCTGGCAATAATCGCCACCATGCCAATCAACGACACCGCCAGGAAGGTCTCACGCCAGCCGAAGTGCTGGCCGATAAAGGTGCCTAACGGCACGCCTGTCACCAGCGCAACGGTCAAGCCACCAAACATGATGGCGATCGCCATTGCCGCCTTCTCTTTGGCTACCAGGCTAGTGGCAATCGTCGAACCCACCGAGAAAAACACCCCGTGCGCCAGGCCAGTCAGTAAACGAGCAACTACCAGTGACTCATAGCTCGGTGACTGCCAGGCCAGCAGGTTGCCAAGGGTGAACAGCACCATCAGGCCCACCAACAGCATCTTGCGCGGCACGCGGCCGGTTAAAGCGGTCAGTACCGGCGCACCGATCGCCACCCCAATGGCATACAGGGTCACCAGCAGCCCTGCGGAGGGCACAGTGACATTCAACTGCTCGGCGATGGTCGGGATCAAGCCGACAATCACAAACTCCGTGGTGCCGATGGCATAGGCACTGATGGTCAAGGCAAGTAAAGCGAGAGGCATTGCTAACTCCAAAATAGCGTTCGGGTTGATAGCGGTGATTATCTGCCTGTGCTTAAATGATAAAAATGCTCAAAATTTCAAATAAATTTTGCTGATGGGGCAACAATGAAGGCAAATTCGGATGAACTGATCACCTTTGTCACCGTGGTGGAATGCGGTAGCTTCAGCCGAGCGGCGGAGCACTTGGAACAGGCAAACTCGGTGGTCAGCCGTACGGTTAAAAAGCTGGAGAGTAAGCTAGGGGTCACGCTGCTCAATCGCACCACCCGCCAGATAAGCCTGACTCAGGAGGGAGAAAACTATTTCCGCCAGGTGCAGAAAGTCCTGAGCGATATGGCAGCGGCGGAAAATGCGCTGATGGAGAGCCGCCAGCGGCCCCAGGGCCTGTTGCGCGTGGATGCCGCAACGCCGGTCGTGTTGCACGTGCTGACCCCGTTGGTTGGCGAGTTTCGTGCCCGCTACCCGGAAATGTCCCTCTCGCTGGTTTCTTCAGAAACCTTTATCAACCTGATTGAGCGCAAGGTCGACATTGCCATCCGCGTGGGGGAACTGACAGACTCAAGTTTGAAGGCGCGTAAACTGATGACCAGCTATCGAAAAATTGTGACGTCACCGGCCTATCTGCAGCAGTTCGGTACCCCGCAAAGCGTAGAGGAGCTGGCGCAACATTGCTGCATCGGCTTCAACGATCTGCCCAACCTGAACCGCTGGCCATTAGCCTGCGCCGATGGCCGGCAGTTGGAGATTACACCGGGGCTGACAACCAACAGCGGAGAAACACAGCGCCACCTTTGCCTGCATGGCAACGGCATCGCCTGCCTGTCGAACTTTATGATCGATGAGGATATTCAGCGTGGAGACTTAGTGCAGATCCTGGTCGAGGAGACGCTGCCGGTTGCCATACCTGTGAACGCGGTTTATTACAGCGACAGCGCCGTAAGCAACCGCCTGCGCAGCTTTATTGACTTTCTTAGCGAAAGCCTGACACCCCACTAACCTGGCCGATGCTGCAACCAGAATGCGGTGGGCGTCAGGCCACCCAGCTTCTTCTGCGGCCAGTGCTGATTATAGCTGGCACAGAGCGCCTGCAACACGTTATCCAGCGATGAGCTCTCCGCCGCCGGTAGCAACTGCGCCAGTTGGCTTTCGAGCCGCAGCACAATCTCCATTTGCGGTAACGCGGGTTGTTGCAACGTTATCCCCTGCTCCCGGCACCATAGCTGTAAGGGATGGGTTTGAGACTCGCTATTGCCGAACAGCTTTTTATTTTCAGTCTCAAGAGATTGTATATCACCTGGGCAGTGCGGTAACAGTTCCTTCAGCCAGTTGACCACCAGCATCGGCGAGGCTCCCGCAAAGGCTCGTGCACTCAGCCAGCCGCTGACCTTCTCTTCGGCCCACAAGAGGTGCTGCTCGCCGCCATCTTCGGCCGATAGGCTAATTCGTTGATAAAAAAGAGCGAGATTCCCCGGCCGTTCACCAGCCTTCACCGCCTTTTTACCTCGTAGCGCCCTATTTTCTGCCTCACCACGTTGGCCCACACCGCGCAGATAGCGATCCAATCCTGCACGGGAGATCGGCTGTTGCATGCCCTGAACCACCACCACCAGCAGCTCATCCAGCGGCAGCTGTAATTTTTGTCTCAGCCAGTTGATAAGCAAACTTTGCTCATCCGTCAGCGCCTTGCGAAGGGTCTTGGGCACCGTATGGCGATCGGCGACATCCTGGCGCTGCCGCCAACGGCGTACCGTCGCCACGGAAATGCCCAGCTCCTGCGCCAATACGCGGTCACTTTTATCCGATTGCTGGATATAACGCCGCACTCGTGGGGTGGTGGTCGCATTCGCATGCAGCTTGATTTCCATCGTGGACTCCACACTAGAATAGATGCTCTATCATAACCAATCTTGTGAGATATTTTATAAATTCACCTCACACTGTGAACTGATTCACCTTTCTTTAAAATCCATTCCCTGATAATCCCAGCTAATAAGTCGCCACCCTTACCTGTTTTCTCCAATAAGCATACCTACGGGGTTTACCATGAACAACGCTCTGGGATTTCTTGAAGCCAAGCTGATGCCTCTGGCGGCCAAGGCCGCACAGCAGCGGCATTTGTGTGCCATCCGCGGTGCCTATGTTTCCTTTATGCCGTTCATTATCGTCGGCTCGATCCTGCTGGTGATCTCGTCATTCCCCAATCAGGGTTACCAGCAGTTTATGGCAGGCCTGTTTGGCGCCAGCTGGAGCAATATCATCGAGATCCCGTTCAACGCGGTGTTCTCCACCATGTCGCTGTTTGTCAGTTTCCTTACCGCTTACCGCCTGGCGGAACATTATGACGAGGATCGCGTCTCCAGCGGTATTCTGTCGCTGGTGTGCTTCCTGATCCTCACGCCGTTTATCAAGGTAGAAGCCTTGGGCAATATCAATGTGATCCCAACCGAGTGGATCGGCAGCAAGGGGCTGTTTGTGGCGATGATCGGCTCACTGCTGTGGACCGAACTGTTCTGCTACCTCAAGCGCCGCAAGCTGATTATCAAAATGCCCGAAGGCGTGCCACCGGCGGTACAGGAATCCTTCGCCGCTCTGCTGCCTGCGCTGTTCGTGATTATCCTGGTGCTGGCGATCCGTATTCTGTTCGAACACACCAGCTACCAAACCATTCATCAGTTTATTTATAACGTGGTCGCCACGCCGGTACGTCACTTTGGCACTTCCTATATCGGTGCGCTGCTGACGGTATTGAGTATCACCATCCTCTGGTCGGTGGGGATCAACTCCGGTTCGATGGTCAACGGTATCATCCGCCCGCTGTGGATGGAAAACCAGACCGACAACATCGCCGCTATCCAGGCCGGGGTCACGCCACCGCACATCGTTACCGAACAGTTCTTCGATATGATCTGGATGGGCGGCGCTGGTGCCACCCTGTCGCTGGTGATCGCCATTCTGTTCTTTGCCCGTAGCAACAGCATCCGCGAAGTAGGTCGCATGGGGGCTGCGGCTTCAATCTTCAACATTAATGAACCGATCCTGTTTGGCCTGCCGGTGATCATGAACCCTATCATGCTGATCCCCTTCAACCTGGTCCCGGTGGTGTTGGTTACCGTGCAATACGTGGCGATGAAGGTGGGGGCCGTCGCCGTCACCACCGGGGTATTTATCCCCTGGACGCTGCCGCCGGTGATCAGTGGCTTTATCGTGACCGGCCATTTGAGTGGCAGCCTGATGCAGATCGTTAACCTGCTGATCGGCGCCATGCTTTATCTGCCTTTCCTGCGCATTTTGGACAAACAATATCGCGCAGCCGAAACATCAGGAGTTTGATATGTGGGGAATGATTGCAACCTGGCGTATGGCACTGGAAGGCGTCACCCAGGCCAGTGAAACACTGAAAGCCGGAGCAAGCGCCGCACAAAGCGTGGTTAGCGCGGTGGCGGAAGTGGAGGACTTTCCGTTTTATAAATCTGTCGGTTTCGGCGGCCTGCCGACCGAAAATGGTGAGGTAGAACTGGATGCGGCCTTTATGGATGGCGATACGCTGGCCTTTGGTGCCGTTGGTAACCTGGTGGATATCGCCAACCCGGTGAAGGTTGCCCAGGCGCTGAGCCGCGAACGCTTCAACAGCGTCCTGGTGGGGGCTGGCGCACGTGAGTGGGCCCTTAGCCAGGGTTTTGCCGACAAGACCATGCTCACTGAGCGAGCAACCCAGCACTATCGTAAACGTTGCCGCGAAACCATCGATAAAGGTCTTAGCCCCTACGATGGCCACGATACCGTCGGCATTATCGGCCTCGATCTGCATGGCTCAATGAGCGTGGCCACGTCTACCAGCGGCTTGTTTATGAAACGCCGTGGCCGCCTGGGTGATTCACCGGTGATTGGCTCCGGTTTCTACTGTGACAGCCAGATCGGTGCCGCAACCGCCACAGGCGTGGGTGAAGACCTGATGAAAGGCTGCACCAGCTATGAGATCGTACGCCGTATGCAGCAAGGTATGACGCCACAACAGGCGGCCGATTCGGTCGTCTTCGAGCTGGAAGACAGACTGATAGCCCGCTTTGGCCGGGTGGGCGATCTCTCCGTAGTCTGCATGAATCGGCAGGGGGAGTTCGGCATCTCAACCAATATCAAAACCTTCTCGTTTGTGGTCGCCAGCGCCATCCAGCCACCGACGGTGTACCTGGCAGAACGCCGGGCTGAGCATACCCACTACACTCCAGCCAGCGAGCAATGGCTAACCGACTATGCCGAGCGCATTCGCGCGCCGATTGAGGAGATCCATTTTGATTAATTATCGATTGCTGAGTGAAATCCCCGCGTGGGAAGTTAACAGCCATGTGATTAGCTATCCCGGCAGCTCACTGCAATTACCCTGCAATGCTGCCCTGTTACAGGAACTGCAGGCCACCGCCCAGCAGCAAACCGCCGACTGCGCCTATGGCTGTGCTCCGGCAGGCCGCGTCACGCTGTTGCCAAAAACGTTCTGGCTCGATGGGCAAACCAGCAAGCTGGTCGCCGCACTGCGTCCTCTACTACGCAGCGGTACTAGTACGCAGTTGATCGTCGACTGCACGGCGTTTGATCGCCGCAGCCTGCCGGCACTGAACCCTCTGCTGCACTTCCTGTTCAACCTGGATTACCAACTGAGCGATCTCGGTCTGAAAAAGGCAGACGCGTCACCCACACCGCGTATCCAGGAGTTGGTGTTCTATTGCCAGCCGGAGCAACGAGCCACTCTCGAGCAGCGGCTGTCTCAAGCGGCTGCCACCGCCATGGGGATGAAGGCAGCACGACGCATTGCCGACATGCCAAGCGATCGTTGCACCCCGGCATTTTTCGCCAGCGAGATCGCCCGCCAGATTGCACCCTATCCCAGCCTGAGCTGCGAAGTGTTGGATGAACAGCAGATCGCTGAACAGGGTCTTGGCTTGCTAGAGGCGGTAGGTAAAGGTGCCGATAATCCTCCGCGTCTGGTGGTGATACGTTACCAAGGGAGCGACACTGGCCCCTTCAGCGCCTACGTGGGCAAAGGTATTACCTTCGATACCGGCGGCCTGTGGCTAAAAGGTGGCGATGGCATGTACACCATGAAATATGACATGTGTGGCGCAGCTAACGTCTTTGGCCTGATGCTGGCCGTGGCAGAACTCAAGCTGCCGGTCCGTCTGGTAGGCGTACTGGCGCTGGCCGAAAATATGATTGGCCCGGCAGCGATGCGCCCAGGCGATGTCGCAACCAGCTACAGCGGCTTAACCGTGGAAATCAATAACACCGATGCCGAGGGGCGACTGGTGCTGGCCGATGGCATCGCCTACGCTAGCAGGTTGACCAATAATCAGCAGCCGCCTGAATACGTGATCGATCTGGCTACGCTCACCGGCGCGGTGGTCAAAGCCTTGGGTTACGATCTTAGCGGCCTGATGACCGAGGATGAGAAACTGCGTCACGATCTCACTCAGGCAGGCTTGCGTAGTGGAGATCCTCTGTGGTCGTTGCCGTTGGATGAGCGCTTCAGCAAACAGGTCGAGAGCCATATTGCCGATCTGTGCAACACGCCGACCAACAATGCGGCGATCAGTACCTCTGCCGCCTACTTCCTAAGTCGCTTCAGCCGGGAGGATATTCCCTGGGCACACCTTGATATCAGCGGCACCGCGCTGTGGCGCGAAAATGGCCGTAGCGTGGCCTCTGGCCGACCGATCCCACTTTTAATCCAGCACCTGCTGGAACGCCTGGAGAAAGAACATGAAAAAGATCCTGTTAGTGTGTGACTTGGGTATGTCCACCAGTCTGCTGGTGAAAAAGATGCAGGAAGCAGCCATTGCTCGCGGTATTGACGCCGAGATCTGTGCCAAGTCGATCCGTGAATACAAAACGGCGGTAACCGAATTTGACGTCGCGCTGCTGGGGCCGCAGATCCGCTATAAGCTGACAGAATGCGAGAAGATAGCCCACGAGCACCATAAAAAAGTCGCCTGCATCGATATGATGGCCTACGGCACCATGAAGGGTGACAAGGTATTGGATCAAGCTCTGGCACTGATTGAGGAAGCCTGAAATGGATTTGGAAAACGAAGTGATGGAGCTGATTGCCAATGCGGGTTACGCCCGCAGTCTGGTGTTTCAAGCCATGCGCTGTGCGCGCGAAGAAGAAGACTTCGTGCAGGCCGATCAGTATATGCAACAAGCGCAGGAGGCACTCTCTGGCGCTCATCACGTGCAGACCAAACTGATCGAAATGGACGAAGGCAGCGGTAAAATCCCGGTTCATCTGGTGATGGTCCATGCACAGGACCATCTGATGAACGCGATTATGCTGATGGAAATGGGCCGTGAGATTATCGCCCTACACCAAAAGATCGCTCGTTAAAACAAGCTAAGCCGTTTGTGGCCTCAAAGCCACAGACGGCCAACCTATCAATCCCAGTTTGGTGCCAGGCCTTCCGGGCTAACCAGACGGCCATTGCATTCTAATGCAGCAATCTCAGCCATTTCATCATCAGACAGCGTCAGTTGCTGGGCCAACAGATTGCTCGCCAGGTTTTCACGCTTGGTCGAGGACGGGATCACCGCATAACCCAGTTGCATAGCCCAAGCCAGGATCACCTGAGCCGCGGTCACATCACGACGCTTGGCGATATTGTTGATGACTTCATCCTGCAACGCCTTGCCATAAGCCAACGTCATATAGGAGGTGATGGCAATGCCATGCTGTTGTGCAAATTCAACCACCTGACGGTTTTGCAGATACGGCGAGAGTTCGATTTGATTGGTGGCGATCGCATCAGCACCCACCGCATCAATAGCACGCTGCATCAGTTCAACGGTGAAGTTGGAAATACCAATCTGGCGCGTCAGTCCGAGTTCCTTAGCCTTCACCAACTCCGCCATCGACTCGGCAACCGAGATTTCATCGTTCGGTGACGGCCAATGGATCAGAGTCAGATCCACATAGGAGGTTTGCAGCTTTTTCAGGCTTTCTTGCAGACTTGGGATCAGTTGGTCTTTGCCCAGGTTGGCGATCCAGATTTTGGTGGTGATAAATAGCTCTTCACGTTTCACGCCGCTGGCTACGATAGCTTGGCCAACGGCCGCTTCGTTCTCATAGATTTGTGCGGTGTCGATGGCACGGTAGCCCAGTTCCAGAGCGGTGCTCACGGAATCGATCACCACTTGATCTTGTAGACGGAAGGTACCTAAGCCGAATGCAGGGATGCTCATAATTATGTTCTCTCGGTTTGTTTATCAAAACAGCTTGAGAGGATTATGGCAGCAGTTTTGTTGATCAAAAACGCCCTATTGTGCATAAGACTTTTGATTAATTGGCAACAATAATCAGAAATTGACGCTAATTGAGGCAGGAATAAACCATTGGGGTGCTCAATTTAAGCAAATGAAAAAGCCCTGAGTCAGAGACTCAGGGCTTATCAATTAAGTGGCGGAACGGACGGGGCTCGAACCCGCGACCCCCTGCGTGACAGGCAGGTATTCTAACCAACTGAACTACCGCTCCACCGATTCTTTTACGTCGCATCTTTCGATGCTGGCAAAACCACCTGGGTGATTTCGCGCATTATCAGATTTCATACTGATAACGTTTAATTGATGCCTGGCAGTGTCCTACTCTCGCATGGGGAGACCCCACACTACCATCGGCGCTACGGCGTTTCACTTCTGAGTTCGGCATGGGGTCAGGTG
>NZ_BAAKUJ010000007.1:0-236385 GCF_059697885.1 Serratia sp. NCCP-200 | reverse complement strand
TATTTTTTTGCTACCGAAGTAGCTGGATATCGTCTTGTGAGTGCCCACACAGATTGTCTGATAAATTGTTAAAGAGCAGTGAGTTACGCGCTTTCGCTTGTTAACTCGAGGTGGCGTATATTACGCTTTCCTCTTTCAGAGTCAACCTTAATTTCAGGTTTTTTCTCTGCGACCCCCGGAGACTCTGTGAAGTTGTTCACATGTTCCGTGTCGATGGAGGCGCATTATAGGGATCCCATTTTTTTCCACAACCCCTTTTTAGATCTTTTCTTACCGACTGCGCACTTTTCCGCCCTTTCGCACGGATCTTGCCCGATCAAGGCCGTTTTACCGACGATCCCCCGTGTTAACTGGTTGTAATTCCACCGTCAAAGTCTAGTATTGCCGGTAATAAGATCCTTATACGAGGCAATCCCATGTCCAATTCAGTGCGTCCTTATCTGCATTACTCCCCTCAAATTGGCCAACGCGTCATGATCGATCCTTCCAGCGTAGTGATCGGCAACGTTGATCTGGCTGATGACGTCAGCGTTTGGCCCTTGGTTGCCATCCGCGGTGATGTCAACGCGGTAAAGATCGGCGCACGCAGTAATATCCAGGATGGCAGCATTCTGCATGTCACCCATCAATCCGATTATAATCCGGCGGGTTACCCTTTACTGATCGGCGAGGATGTCACCGTTGGGCATAAAGCCATGCTGCATGGTTGTACCATCGGTAATCGCGTTTTGGTGGGGATGGGCTCCATTCTGCTCGACGGTGCCGTAATAGAAGATGATGTGATGATTGGTGCAGGTAGCCTGGTCGCACCCGGCAAGCATCTGGAAAGTGGCTACTTATATGTAGGCAGCCCTGCACGCCGGGTTAGAGCCTTGACCCCGGAGGAACTGGAAGGGCTACGCTATTCGGCCAATAACTATGTACGTTGGAAAGACGAATATCTCAGTGAAGATATCTAACTGCCCCGCCCTGCTTGCCAGAGCGGGGCCCCCTCACACCGCCATTTCCTGACGTAATTGCTGCAATATCGGTTCGATCTCCGGCATCACGCCATGCCATAAAAAGAAAGCATGGGCAGCCTGCCCCACCAGCATGCCTAAACCGTCCGCATAATGTTGCGCCCCCAACTGCTGAGCCCAAGCCAGGAATGGGGTGCCGCCCTGTTGGTAGAACATGTCATAGCACCGGGTCGTGCTGTGGATAATACTGTCAGGCAGTGCCGGGATCTCCCCCTTGAATCCTGAAGCAGTCGCGTTGATCACTAAATCAAAACGCTGTTGATCCAGACTATCCAGCGGCAAGGCGGCGATCTCCCCCAGATGCCGGAACGCCGCTGCCAACTCCTCGGCACGGCTGAAGGTGCGGTTGGTCAACACCACTTCACAACCAAAAGAGAGCAATGGCAGGATCACGCCGCGCGCAGCACCACCGGCTCCAACCAGCAACACGCGGTCACTTGGCCGAATCAACCGTTGGCGTTCAAGATCAGACAGCAAACCGATACCGTCGGTGTTATCCCCAAGCAGCTTTCCATCGGGCAATACCTTTAGCGTATTCACCGCACCGGCCATTGCCGCCCTTTCGCTAAGTTCGCTTGCTGCCTCATAGGCACATTCTTTAAAAGGGACGGTGACGTTGGCCCCTTGGCCACCAGCAGCAATAAACTGCTGCAAGGTGGGTACAAATCCGTCCAAAGGAGCCAGCACGGTGCCGTAGGGGTGTTCGATCCCGGTTTGCTGCGCAAACAGCGCGTGGATGTGTGGGGACTTACTGTGAGCAATCGGGTTACCGAATACCGCGAACTTCTCCATAGATCTAGCCTCTAGCCCTGACGGATCTGCTCACCGGTCAAAGCATCTCTGATTTCAGAAGGGTTTAACCGGCCACCCACGTTACCTGCCAGCACCGGGAAAGCGTCACCAAACTGCTGTATCACTTCGGTTACGGTGCGGCACGGCTCCTCACCGCTTAAGTTGGCACTGGTTGACACCAGCGGCTTGCCGAACTGACGGCACAGCTGTTGCACCAAAGGATGATCGCTAACGCGCACGGCCAACGAACTAAAGCGGCCAGTCAGCAAGGCTGGCGTTTGCGGTTTTGCCGGGATCACCCAGGTTACCGGGCCAGGCCAACTGGCAAAGATCGTGGCACGCTGCTGCTCGTTCAATGCGCCATCATCAATATAAGGCGCTAGCTGAGCATAATCGGCAGCGATCAGGATCAGGCCTTTTTCCCACGGACGTTGTTTCAAGGCCAACAGCTGTTTGACGGCCTGTTCGCTATCTGGGTCACACCCCAGACCGAATACCGCTTCTGTTGGATAGGCAATCACCTGCTGGTTTTCCAGCGCGGCAATAATAGGCGCGAATGCGGAAGTTTGTTCTGGGTTCATAGCTTGATTATTCTGAGATAGCGACGGGTTTTCCGCACAGTTTACTGGCGCAGCAAAGCGTTGGGCCTTTTGCCGTGCGCTTTTCCATCAGTAATGGATAGTGGCAGTAAGCACACTCACCGGCGACGGGTTTAAAATTGAGCACAAACTGACATTCTGGATAGCGATCGCAGGAATGGAACACCTTGCCATAGCGAGATTTGCGCTGCAGCAGTTGGCCTTGGCCACACTGAGGGCAGGCGATGCTGGTTTCATCCGGTTTGTCGATCACTTCAGTATGATCGCAATCGGGATAATGGCTGCAACCGATAAACATGCCATAACGTCCCTGGCGCAACACCAGCGTTGCCTGGCATTTCGGGCATTGCTGGCCCTCCAGCACTTTGACGATATGGCCATCCGCCTGTGCTTTCAAAGGCCGGATATACTCGCACTGCGGATATTGAGAACAGCCGAGGAAGGGGCCGTGGCGACCACTGCGGATCACCAACTCGGCCCCGCATTCCGGACAGGGTTCATTTTGCCTCGCGGCAAAAATCGCTGGTTTTGTCATAACGTCTTCTATGCCTGTTACCTACTCAGTGCAGGTAACCTTCGTTTACTTCAAATAACAGTTCTTCCATCTGCTGATAGGCGCTCTCATATCCGGGGATATTGAACAACACCATCAGCACTACCCATTTCAGATCTTCGAGATCAAATTCCGTATTATCCAAAGCCATAACACGATCGATAACCATTTCACGGGTTTCGAGGTTCAATACCTGGATCTGTTCTAGGAACAGGAGAAAACCACGGCAACCGGCATCTAAACGCACGCTCTCTTCTTCGGTGTAGATCCGCATAGCCAGCGGATCGGCATCCATAAAATAAGGGGCATTCTCGCCTTCCTGGAGGTCTGCAAGCTTTTCCAGCCAATTCAACGCGTTGAAGATATCATCACGATCAAATCCTGCTTCGGTAAGATCGTCGGTCAAGGTATCCTGATCAACGTGCATCTCTGGCTCATTGTGGATATAGGTCTCAAACAAATACATGAGTACGTCGAACATGGCATGCCCTCCTTATTCGGACATAGCCGCCGGGTACAGCTGCGATCCAACCTGCTAACTCCAGATCGAGTAATTTGATTACTACCTCTGGCACAGGTTGGCCGGCACGTTCAGCGACGACGTCAACAGGTGTCACCTCATCTCCTACGTTAGCCAACACATCGGCAAATGGCAATTCAACTTCGGCCTCTGATGCAGAAATAGTTGTATTTTCGCTCACGGACAGCCATTGCAGCCCACTTCCCAGCTGTTCTGCGATATCTTTTGGGCCGGTGACCAGGCTGGCCCCCTGCTGGATCAGCCAATGAGTTCCTTCGCTCATCGGGTTACCCAATGCCCCCGGCAGGGCAAACACTTCACGCCCCTGTTCTAACGCATAGCGCGCGGTGATCAGCGACCCGCTACGCAATGAAGCCTCTATGACCACCACACCCGCACTTAACCCACTGATAATACGGTTACGACGTGGGAAATGAGCCGCCAACGGCAAATCGGTAGCCAGATGCTCAGAAATCACCGCGCCCCCCTGCTCAATGATTTGCTCCGCCAGCCGGCGATGGCGGCGTGGGTAGATATTTGCCAGACCGCTACCCAATACCGCAATGGTGACCCCTTCAGCCTCCAAGGTGGCACGGTGACAGATCCCGTCAATGCCAATCGCCAAGCCGCTGGTAATGGCGAAACCGCAATGCACCAACCCGCTGGCAAAGTAACTGCCCCACTGCTCGCCATAGTGGCTGAACTGACGGCTACCCACCATAGCGATTTGCGGCTGTTGCAAAACCTCTATATCGCCCTGCACCATCAGTAATAACGGCGCGTCATCGATATGCGCCAAGAGTTCGGGAAACGCTGGCTCACCGTATCGCACCATCTGATTGCCCGGCTGCTCCAGCCAGTTGAGCGTTGCCTTGAGATATTGCCCATGCCCCCGCCGAAACTGCCTTTGCTGCTGGTCATTCAGCCCCAGGAGCTTAAGCAATCGATAAGGATCGCCGCCTTCGGCAATCAGGCGTTCGATAATCTGGCTGGCCTGCGGGGCGTCGATCTTTGTCACTGCATGCATACGTAGAGCGATTTCTTCTGGCCGCATGGAGCATTCCCTCGCTGCAATTAGGGGATTACCAATTCGTGCAATTGGTCCGGGATGCTGTCAATCAGGCCAAGAAATGTCTAGAATAGAAGCTAATCACTGTTCATCACTCGGATACAGATCTTAAGATATATGTCAGTCTTGCAGGTATTACATTTCCCAGACGAGCGGCTACGCAAAATTGCGGCCCCGGTAAAAGAAGTCAATGCAGATATCCAGCGCATCGTGGATGATATGTTTGAAACCATGTACGCAGAGGAAGGCATTGGCCTGGCTGCGACACAGGTCGATATTCATCAGCGCATTATCGTCATCGACGTTTCTGAAAACCGCGATCAACGCCTGGTGTTGATCAACCCGGAACTGCTGGAAAAAAGCGGTGAAACCGGTATCGAAGAAGGCTGCCTTTCCATCCCTGAGCAACGCGCCCTGGTGCCACGCGCAGAGAAAGTGAAGATCCGCGCCCTCAATCGTGAAGGACAACCTTTTGAGCTTGAGGCCGATGACCTGCTGGCAATCTGTATCCAGCACGAGATGGATCATCTGGTTGGCAAACTGTTTGTCGATTACCTGTCGCCGTTGAAACGCCAACGTATCCGTCAGAAACTGGAAAAAATGGCCAAGCTTGAAGCTCGCGCCTAACCGATCAGGAAATCAACGTGTCTGACTCTTTACGGATTATTTTTGCCGGAACCCCAGACTTTGCAGCGCGTCATCTAGACGCGCTGTTGTCATCTGGGCACCAGGTGGTCGGTGTCTTCACCCAGCCCGATCGTCCCGCAGGCCGCGGTAACAAACTGACGCCAAGCCCGGTCAAGGTGTTGGCCGAACAGCATCAAATCCCCGTTTTCCAGCCCAAGTCACTGCGCCCGCAAGAGAATCAGCACCTGGTTGCCGACCTGAATGCGGACGTGATGGTGGTGGTAGCCTATGGCCTGATCCTGCCGAAAGCCGTGCTGGATATGCCGCGCCTGGGCTGCATCAACGTTCATGGTTCTCTGCTGCCACGCTGGCGCGGTGCAGCACCGATCCAACGCGCTTTGTGGGCTGGCGATAGCGAAACTGGCGTAACCATCATGCAAATGGACGTGGGTCTCGATACCGGCGACATGATGCACAAGATCGCTTGCCCGATCGAAGCCACGGATACCAGTGCCAGCCTGTACAACAAGCTGGCAGAACTGGGGCCACAAGGGCTGCTGATCACCTTGCAGCAATTGGCGGCGGATGCGGTACAGCGCGAAGTTCAAGACGAAGCGCTGGTGACCTACGCAGACAAGCTGAGCAAGGAAGAGGCACGCCTGGATTGGAGCCTTTCTGCCGAACAGTTGGAACGCTGTATTCGTGCTTTCAACCCTTGGCCAATCAGCTATTTCACCCTCGACGATCAACCGGTGAAAGTCTGGCAGGCAACCGTGCTGGCGGAAACCGCCAACGCAGAACCGGGTACTATCGTGCACGCCGACAAGCACGGCATTCAGGTGGCTACCGCGCAAGGTATTCTCAACCTCACGCAGCTCCAGCCTGCCGGTAAAAAACCGATGTCGGCACAAGATTTACTGAATTCTCGCCGCGAATGGTTCACGCCGGGCAACCGGTTATAAGCCACTCCCATTGCCCGGCCATTGTTGCCGGGCTGTTCGTTTCTTAATGCCGATCGTAATCCGCCTTAGCCTATGAAAAACAGTTACAATCTCCGAAGCATTGCTGCCAAGGCCATCGGCCAGGTACTGGATCAAGGGCAGTCGCTCAGCACCATTTTGCCCGCATTACAAAAAAACATTTCTGATAAAGACCGTGGGCTATTGCAGGAGCTCTGCTTTGGTACGCTGCGGGTGCTGCCGCAGCTCGAATGGTGCATCCAGCAGTTAATGGCAAAGCCGATGACCGGTAAACAGCGCCCACTGCACTATTTGCTGATGGTTGGCCTGTATCAGTTGCTATATACCCGTATTCCACCGCACGCCGTGTTAGCCGAAACGGTTGAAGGCGCGGTCGCCTTGAAGCGCCCACAGCTGAAAGGATTGATTAACGGTGTACTGCGCCAGTTCCAACGCCAGCAAGAAGAACTGCTGGCACGTGCAGCCAATAACGAAAGCCGCTACCTGCACCCTAGCTGGTTGCTTAAACGCATCAAACTGGCTTATCCGGCACAGTGGGAACAGATCGTTGATGCCAATAATCAGAAACCGCCAATGTGGCTGCGCGTTAATCGTCTGCACCATGCCCGTGAAGATTATCTGCAGCTTATGCAGCAGGCCGGCATTGCCGCCGAGCCTCATGCGGAGTATCGCGACGCAGTACGCTTGTTGGCCCCGTGCCCAGTAACGGACTTGCCCGGCTTCTCCGAGGGCTGGGTAACGGTACAAGACGCCTCCGCTCAAGGTTGCGTTGATCTGCTGGATCCGCAAAACGGCGAACAGATCCTCGATCTTTGCGCAGCTCCCGGCGGCAAAACGACCCATATTCTGGAAGCGGCTCCCAAAGCTCACGTGCTGGCCGTGGATATCGACGAACAGCGTTTAAGCCGGGTGAAAGAAAACCTGCTGCGCCTGCGCCAACATGCAGAAGTTCGCCAAGGTGATGGCCGCACCCCGCAGGAATGGTGCGGTGACCGACAGTTCGATCGTATCCTGTTGGATGCCCCTTGCTCCGCCACCGGCGTTATTCGCCGCCACCCGGATATCAAATGGCTGCGTCGAGACAGCGATATCGCCGAGCTGGCCGCCTTACAGAGTGAAATTCTGCAAGCCATCTGGCCACGCCTGAAACCCGGCGGCGTGATGGTCTATGCAACCTGCTCTATTCTGCCGCAGGAAAATAGCGAGCAGATAGCCGCGTTCCTGCAACGTCACGGCGATGCCAAGCTGGTTGAAACCGGCGATGTACAATCACCAGGCAAACAGAATCTTCCTCATCCTGAGGATGGCGATGGTTTCTTTTACGCTAAGCTGATTAAAATATAACTGTTCAGGGAGCGCCCGCGGGCGTTCTCAACTATCGGCTACGGCCGTCGCAGATCGAGCAGAGAAATCGATGAAAATAATTATTCTTGGCGCAGGACAAGTAGGCGGAACACTGGCTGAAAACCTGGTGGGTGAAAATAACGATATCACCGTGGTCGATACCGATACCGGGCGCCTACGCCAGTTGCAGGACAAGTTTGACCTGCGCGTCGTCCAGGGGCACGGTTCCCATCCGCGCGTATTACGCGAAGCCGGTGCCGAAGATGCCGATATGCTGGTTGCCGTCACCAACTCTGACGAAACCAATATGGTCGCCTGTCAGATCGCTTATACGCTGTTTAATACCCCGAACCGTATTGCACGGATCCGGGCGCCAGATTATATCCGTGAGTCCGAGAAGCTATTCCATCCGGAGGCGGTGCCCATCGACCACCTGATCTCACCCGAGCAGTTGGTTATCGATTACATCTACAAGCTGATCGAATACCCTGGTGCCTTGCAGGTGGTGAACTTTGCCGACGGCAAGGTCAGCATCGCCGCTGTGAAGGCCTATTATGGCGGCCCACTGGTGGGGAATGCTCTGTCTGCCATGCGTGAGCATATGCCACATATCGATACTCGCGTGGCAGCTATTTTCCGCCATGACCGCCCGATACGCCCGCAAGGCTCGACCATAATCGAAGCAGGCGATGAGGTGTTCTTCGTTGCCGCATCACAGCATATCCGTGCGGTAATGAGTGAGCTGCAACGGCTCGAAAAGCCCTACAAACGTATCATGATCGTCGGCGGTGGTAACGTGGGTGCCGGACTGGCGCATCGGCTGGAAAAATCGTACAACGTGAAGCTGATTGAGAAAAACCAGCAACGTGCCGCCGAACTGGCAGAGCAACTGCACGATACCATCGTGTTTTACGGCGATGCCTCCGATCAGGAACTGCTGGCCGAAGAGCATGTCGAGCAGGTGGACGTATTTATTGCCATCACCAACGATGACGAAGCCAATATCATGTCTGCCATGCTGGCCAAGCGCATGGGGGCCAAAAAGGTGATGGTATTGATCCAGCGCCGTGCCTATGTCGATCTGGTCCAGGGCAGCGTGATTGATATCGCTATTTCCCCGCAGCAGGCCACTATCTCCGCGCTGCTGGGGCACGTGCGTAAAGCCGATATTGTCAGCGTCTCCTCACTGCGCCGCGGCGTTGCCGAAGCCATTGAAGCGATTGCCCATGGCGATGAAAGCACCTCCAAGGTGGTAGGCCGTATGGTCGAAGAGATTAAGCTGCCGCCAGGTACCACCATTGGCGCGATCGTGCGCGGCGATGATGTGATCATTGCCAACGGCAACAGCAGGATCCAGCAAGGCGACCACGTGATCATGTTTATTACCGATAAGAAATTTGTGCCAGATGTTGAGCGCCTGTTCCAACCAAGCCCGTTCTTCTTATAGATACTTAAATCATGCGAATGATTTTTTGACACATCCCAAGTCGAGGATTAGGAAAAACAGAAAATTTTCCTATACTGATTGTGTCAAAGGGGAATTGCTTTGTTAAAATTGCGTTACTAATTTTTTGAGGGGTGTTCTGATGGGTATGTTAAAAGAGTTCCGCGAATTTGCCATGCGTGGCAACGTGGTCGATCTGGCAGTGGGTGTGATCATTGGTGCGGCATTCGGTAAAATCGTTTCTTCTCTGGTTGCCGACATCATCATGCCACCTTTGGGGCTGCTAATCGGTGGCGTTGATTTCAAACAGTTCCATCTGGTACTGCGTGAAGCCAAAGACAATGTCCCAGCGGTAGTGATGAACTATGGCTCCTTCCTGCAGAATATCTTTGATTTCGTGATCGTCGCCTTTGCGATCTTTATGGCCATCAAGTTGATGAACAAAATGCGCCGTAAAGAAGTTGAAGAGCCAGCCGCACCGCCTGCGCCAACCGCAGAAGAGAAGCTGCTGACAGAAATCCGCGATCTGCTGAGTCAGCAACAGCAACCGAAGCTGTAATTCAGCGCTTATAACGCAAAAAAGCCATCTTGCGAGATGGCTTTTTTGTGGATTAAAACCAGAAGGCCAGTGGTAAATTGTCGTTGGGCAATTTACCACTGGCCTCCCAGTTACCGCCTTTTGCATGTTTGTCTTTACGCCGGTAGCTACCTTTCCCTTTACTGTTCTTCTCTACCCGTTGGCGGAAAAGAGGGTCATGTAGCAACGCCTCAATGGCATTGTCCTGGATCTTGCCTTTGGTATGACGATATTGAGTCATCATGGTCTTCCTGTTGGTTGGTGATGATAAACGCGCCGATAATACTGCTGGCCAGATAAAAATTAAAGCCCCATACGCCGTTAAACCGCACTTTTGGCTTTCTCTTCGCTGGCTCCCTGCTCCAAAGCCTCCAGGATCGAACAATAATTGCTGGTGTGTTCGCTACCGCAGCAGGCATCGCTGAGCCTTTTCAGCGACTCACGCATTCTGGTTAACTCGGTCAGTTTGCTTTCAACCTCATGCAGGCGCGCATCAACGATGGATTTCGACTCTTCGCAGGTGTGATGCTCTGGATCCACACGGATCGACAGCAACTCGGCGATAGTTTCCAGCGTGAAGCCCAGCTGCTTGGCATAGCGGATAAAACGCAGGCGTTGTAAGTCCTGATCGCTATACAGCCGGTAGCCGCCCTCGGTACGAACATGATGATCCATCATGCCTTGCTTCTCGTAATAGCGTACCGTATCTGGCGTTACGTCAGCCAGCTTGGCTAATTGCCCAATCTTGAACATCATGACTTCTCCGTGTTGCACTTATCACTGATAGCCTGAGCATAGCGGATATGGGGAGGGATCTTAAGCATTGCCGGGAGGGGAAAGCACGTTTGGCAAGCTACAGACGTAAAAAAACCGGGCAAGCCCGGTTTTTTTACGCTTCCACAGATTACTCTGCAGTTGCTACTTCTGCTTGAGACTCAGCACGATCAACCAGCTCGATGTATGCCATCGGCGCGTTGTCGCCTGCGCGGAAGCCACACTTCAGAATGCGAGTGTAACCACCGGCACGGCTCGCAAAACGCGGGCCTAGCTCGTTAAACAGTTTTGCCACGATCTCGTTATCACGAGTACGGGCGAATGCCAGACGACGATTAGCAACGCTGTCGGTCTTGGCAAGAGTAATCAGCGGCTCAACAACGCGACGCAGCTCTTTCGCTTTTGGCAGGGTCGTCTTGATGATCTCATGACGAACCAAAGAGCCGGCCATGTTACGGAACATAGCCTGGCGATGGCTGCTGTTACGGTTCAGTTGACGACCACTCTTACGATGGCGCATGACCTTATCCTTCTCAGTAAAACCTTAACCTGTGATCCGGTTACTCGTCAGCAATGCTAGCCGGTGGCCAATTTTCCAGGCGCATGCCCAGAGAAAGTCCACGGGAAGCCAGCACGTCTTTAATCTCAGTAAGAGATTTTTTACCCAGGTTAGGCGTTTTCAACAGCTCAACCTCGGTACGCTGTACCAGATCACCGATGTAGTGGATAGCTTCTGCCTTAAGGCAGTTAGCAGAGCGGACAGTCAATTCCAGATCGTCAACAGGGCGCAGCAAGATCGGATCGAACTCTGGTTTCTCTTCTTTCACTTCCGGCTGACGTACATCACGTAGGTCAACGAAAGCTTCCAGTTGTTCAGCCAGAATGGTGGCCGCACGGCGGATCGCCTCTTCAGGATCGATCGTACCATTGGTTTCCATCTCGATGACCAGCTTGTCCAGGTCAGTACGCTGTTCTACACGCGCTGCTTCAACATTGTAGGCAATACGCTCTACAGGGCTATAGCAGGCGTCAACCAACAGACGACCAATCGGGCGCTCATCTTCTTCCGAATGAATTCGGGCAGAAGCCGGCACATAACCACGACCGCGCTGAACTTTGATACGCATGCTGATAGCAGCGTTCTCATCGGTCAGGTGGCAGATAACGTGCTGCGGCTTGACGATTTCGACATCACCATCATGGGTAATGTCGGCAGCGGTCACAGGGCCAATGCCAGATTTATTCAGGGTAAGAATAACTTCATCTTTCCCTTGAACTCTCACCGCCAGCCCTTTCAGGTTGAGCAAGATCTCCAGGATATCTTCCTGTACGCCTTCTTTGGTGCTGTACTCATGTAGTACACCATCAATCTCAACCTCGGTCACCGCGCAACCCGGCATAGATGAAAGCAGAATACGGCGCAGTGCGTTGCCAAGAGTATGGCCAAAGCCACGCTCTAACGGCTCAAGGGTCACCTTGGCGTGCGTCGAACTGACTTGCTCGATATCTACCAGGCGCGGTTTTAGAAACTCTGTCACAGAACCCTGCATTGTGTCCTCTCTTTGAAACTCAAGCCTTACTTGGAGTAAAGCTCGACGATCAGGTGTTCGTTAATGTCGGCGGACAGATCGGTACGTTCAGGAATACGTTTGAACACACCTTCCATCTTCGCAGCATCAACTTCCAGCCAAGTCGGCTTTTCACGCTGCTCAGCCAGCTCCAGAGAAGCCTTAACACGAGACTGCTTTTTAGCTTTCTCGCGGATGCTGACTACGTCATTCGGAGATACCTGATAAGAAGCGATGTTAACAACGCGACCATTTACCATAACGGCTTTATGGCTAACCAGCTGACGTGATTCTGCACGAGTGGCGCCGAAGCCCATACGGTAAACTACGTTGTCCAGACGACCTTCCAGAAGGGTCAACAGGTTTTCACCGGTGTTGCCTTTCAGGCGGGTTGCTGCTTTGTAATAGTTACGGAACTGACGCTCCAGAACACCGTACATACGGCGAACTTTTTGCTTTTCACGTAACTGTACACCGTAGTCAGACAGACGCGGTTTACGCGCACCGTGTTGACCAGGTGGCTGTTCAATTTTGCACTTTGAATCTATCGCGCGAACGCCAGACTTCAGGAACAGGTCTGTGCCCTCGCGGCGGCTAAGCTTGAGCTTAGGACCCAAATATCTTGCCATTTTCTTTCTCCAACAATCCGAAAAGCAGGGGCGTTACACGCGACGCTTTTTCGGTGGACGACAACCGTTATGAGGAATCGGAGTCACATCGGTAATATTAGTGATGCGGAAACCAGCCGCGTTCAGAGCGCGGATAGTAGACTCACGACCAGGACCAGGTCCTTTAACCATAACTTCCAGGTTCTTGATACCGTATTCTTTAACTGCGTCAGCACAACGCTCGGCTGCAACCTGAGCTGCAAACGGAGTTGACTTACGAGAACCACGGAAACCGGAACCACCGGCTGTTGCCCAACCCAAAGCATTACCCTGACGATCGGTAATAGTCACAATGGTGTTGTTGAAAGAAGCATGGATATGAGCCACGCCGTCAGAGACTTGTTTTCTTACACGCTTACGTGTACGAACAGGTGCCTTTGCCATTATTCAATCACCCCGATTATTTCTTGATCGGTTTACGCGGACCCTTACGGGTACGTGCGTTGGTCTTAGTACGCTGACCGCGAACTGGCAGACCACGACGATGGCGTAAACCACGGTATGTACCAAGATCCATCAGACGCTTGATGCTCAGGGTAACTTCACGACGCAAATCACCTTCAACAGTGAATTTGGCAACTGCTTCACGCAGTTGTTCAATTTGCTCTTCAGACAGCTCACTGATCTTAACATTTTCAGCAATACCCGTCTCAGCACAGATAGACTGTGAACGAGTTTTGCCGATTCCGAAGATCGACGTTAACGCGATAACGGTATGTTTATGATCAGGAATGTTAATGCCTGCTATACGGGCCACTATGCACTCCTACTAATTTTTACGGCAACACCATTCTGAAAAGCCCGTTTTCAGGATACTCAAATAATGTTGCAGCTACATACAAAAGATTGGCTGGCTAATCTAGCCAGCTCAACCCAACTTTGCAAGAAAAATATGCGAGATAATCAGCCTTGACGCTGTTTATGCTTCGGCTCGGCGCTGCAAATCACACGAACGACACCGTTACGCTTAACGATTTTGCAGTTACGACATAATTTCTTGACGGAAGCACGAACTTTCATTTTTACTCTCCGTAACTTCTCAAACGCACCAGATTAGCGGTTATAGCCTTTCAGGTTTGCTTTCTTCAATGCAGACTCGTACTGACTTGACATCATCAGAGTTTGCACTTGAGCCATAAAGTCCATGATGACGACAACCACGATCAGTAGCGAGGTACCACCAAAGTAGAATGGTACTTTCATTGCATCACGCATGAACTCCGGGATCAGGCAGATGAAAGTAATGTACATCGCGCCCACCAGGGTTAAACGCGTCATCACTTTATCGATATATTTCGCCGTTTGCTCTCCCGGACGAATTCCTGGTACGAAGGCACCGGACTTCTTCAGGTTATCTGCTGTTTCACGCGGGTTGAAAACCAACGCCGTGTAGAAGAAACAGAAGAAGATGATTGCAGACGCATAGAGTAACACATAAAGCGGTTGTCCAGGCTGCAAATACAGCGAAATCGTTGTCAGCCAGTTCCAACCGGTACCGCCCCCAAACCATGATGCAATCGTGGCAGGGAACAGAATAATGCTGGAAGCGAAGATTGCCGGGATTACCCCTGCCATGTTCACTTTCAACGGTAAGTGTGTGCTCTGTGCTGCGTAAACACGACGACCCTGTTGACGTTTCGCATAGTTAACGACGATACGACGTTGACCACGTTCAATGAAAACAACGAAGAAGGTTACTGCAAACACTAATACTGCAACCAACAGCAACAAGAGGAAGTGCAGGTCGCCTTGCCGAGCTTGCTCAATAGTATGGCCAACTGCCGGCGGAAGACCCGCCACAATACCCGCGAAGATAATGATTGAGATACCGTTACCGATACCACGTTCAGTAATCTGCTCGCCCAGCCACATCAGGAACATTGTCCCGGTAACCAGACTCACAACCGCAGTAAAGTAGAACGCAAAGCCTGGGTTTAACACCAGGCCCTGCATACCAGGCATATTCGGCAGACCGGTAGCAATACCGATCGACTGGAATATGGCCAACACCAGCGTACCGTAGCGGGTGTACTGGCTAATCTTGCGACGGCCAGCCTCCCCTTCTTTCTTGATTTCCGCCAACGCTGGGTGAACCACCGTCAGTAACTGGATAATGATCGAGGCCGAAATGTACGGCATGATCCCCAGAGCAAAAATAGAAGCACGGCTGAGAGCACCACCAGAGAACATGTTAAACATTTCAATGATGGTGCCTCTCTGCTGTTCGAGCAGTTTGGCAAGCACAGTGGCATCGATACCAGGAATCGGAATGAAAGAGCCAATGCGGAAAACAATCAGCGCGCCGATAACAAACAAAAGTCTGCGCTTCAGCTCGCCGAGTCCGCCTTTAGCACTTTGAAAATCTAATCCTGGTTGCTTAGCCATCAGCTTACTTATTCCTCAATTTTACCGCCAGCAGCCTCGATAGCAACACGAGCGCCTTTGGTGACACGCAGACCACGCAGGGTAACCGGACGAGTGATTTCGCCAGAAAGCATAACTTTCGCGAACTCGATCTGGGTACCAACAACGTTAGCGGCTTTCAGCGTGTTCAGGTCGATTACGTCGCCTTCAACAAGAGCCAGTTCAGACAGACGAACTTCTGCCGTGATCATAGCTTTGCGAGAGGTGAAGCCGAATTTCGGCAAACGACGATATAAAGGCATCTGACCACCTTCAAACCCACGACGTACGCCACCGCCAGAACGTGAGTTCTGACCTTTGTGACCACGACCGGCGGTTTTACCCAGGCCAGAACCAATACCACGACCTACACGCTTAGGCGCATGCTTGGCACCTTCAGCCGGAGACAGAGTATTTAAACGCATCTGTTACTCCTCAACCTTAACCATGTAGGAAACCAGGTTGATCATACCGCGTACAGCAGGAGTATCCTCGCGCTCTACGGTGTGACCAATACGACGCAGACCCAGACCGAGCAGTGTAGCTTTATGCTTCGGCAGACGGCCAATGGAGCTGCGAACTTGTGTAACTTTGATAGTCTTAGCCATGGTCAATTACCCCAGAATGTCTGCAACGGATTTACCACGCTTGGCAGCGACCATTTCAGGAGACTTCATATTAGCCAAAGCGTCGATAGTTGCACGAACCACGTTGATCGGGTTGGTGGAACCATAAGCTTTAGCCAGTACGTTGTGCACCCCAGCAACTTCGAGAACGGCGCGCATTGCACCACCCGCGATGATACCGGTACCTTCATGAGCTGGCTGCATGAACACACGGGAACCCGTATGAGCACCTTTAACAGGGTGCTGCAGGGTGCCGCCGTTCAGCGCGACATTCATCATGTTGCGACGGGCTTTTTCCATCGCTTTCTGGATCGCTGCTGGAACTTCGCGTGCTTTGCCGTAGCCAAAACCAACGCGACCGTTACCATCACCAACTACTGTCAGTGCGGTAAAGCTGAAAATACGGCCACCTTTTACGGTTTTAGATACGCGGTTTACCGCGATCAGCTTTTCCTGCAGTTCGCCAGCTTGTTTTTCGATGTGAGCCATCTTAAACCTCTTCCTTAGAACTGAAGGCCAGCTTCACGGGCAGCATCTGCCAGTGCCTGGACTCGACCATGATATTGGAAACCGGAACGGTCAAAGGAGACTTTCGCAATCCCTTTTTCCAACGCGCGCTCAGCCAGAGCTTTACCTACGGCTGCTGCTGCGTCTTTGTTACCGGAGTACTTCAATTGCTCAGTGATAGCTTTTTCTAAAGTAGAAGCGGCTACCAGAACTTCAGAACCATTAGGAGCAATGACCTGTGCGTAAATGTGACGCGGGGTACGATGTACCACCAGGCGGGTTGCACCCAGTTCTTTGAGCTTACGGCGTGCGCGGGTCGCACGACGGATACGAGCAGATTTCTTATCCATAGTGTTACCTTACTTCTTCTTAGCCTCTTTGGTACGCACGACTTCGTCGGCGTAACGGACACCCTTGCCTTTATAAGGCTCAGGACGGCGGTAGGCACGCAGATCTGCAGCAACCTGGCCAATAACCTGCTTATCAGCGCCTTTCAGCACGATTTCAGTTTGGCTTGGGCATTCAGCAGTAATACCTGCTGGCAGCTGGTGATCGATTGGGTGAGAGAAGCCCAGGGCTAAATTCACCACGTTGCCTTTAACAGCAGCACGATAACCAACACCTACCAGTTGAAGCTTCTTGGTGAAACCTTCGGTAACACCGACAACCATTGCGTTCAGCAGAGCGCGCGTGGTACCCGCTTGGGCCCATGCGTTAGCAAAACCTTCGCGCGGGGCGAAAGTCAGTGCGTTAGCTTCTTGCTTCACTTCAACGGCGTCATGGACTGTACGAGTCAGCTCGCCGTTCTTACCCTTAACCGAAATAACCTGACCGTTGAGTTTTACCTCTACGCCGGCAGGAATGACGACGGGTGCTTTTGCAACACGAGACATTCTTTCCTCCCGAATTAAGCTACGTAGCAGATAATCTCGCCACCAAGACCAGCTTGGCGAGCTGCACGATCGGTCATAACACCTTTAGAGGTAGAAATAACAGCGATACCCAGACCGGCCATAACTTTTGGCAGTGCATCTTTTTTCTTATAGATGCGCAGACCTGGACGACTGATACGCTGAATGCTTTCTACCACTGCCTTGCCCTGGAAGTACTTCAGTACCAGTTCCAGAACAGGCTTGGTGTCGCCTTCAATTTTGAAATCTTCAATAAAACCTTCTTCCTTCAGCACGTTGGCAATTGCCACTTTCAGCTTGGAGGAAGGCATGGTGACCGCAACTTTGTTCGCGGCTTGACCGTTACGGATACGGGTCAGCATATCCGCGATCGGATCTTGCATGCTCATCTGTCTTTACTCCCGTGATTCAATTGGTAATTACCAGCTAGCCTTTTTCAAGCCTGGTACTTCACCGCGCATAGCGGCTTCACGTAGCTTGATACGGCTCAACCCGAATTTGCCCACATAACCATGTGGACGGCCAGTTTGACGGCAGCGTTTACGCTGACGAGACGGGCTGGAATCACGCGGCAGAGACTGGAGCTTGAGAACAGCATCCCAACGATCTTCGTCAGAAGAGTTCACACCAGAAATGATAGCTTTCAATTCCTCGCGTTTAGCGCGGTACTTGTCAGCCAGTTTCACGCGAACGACTTCGCGTGCTTTCATTGATTGCTTAGCCATTAGTAACCCTGCCTTACTTGCGGAACGGGAAGTTAAAAGCAGCCAACAGCGCGCGGCCTTCATCATCAGATTTCGCAGAAGTGGTAATGGTAATATCCAAACCACGAACGCGATCGACTTTGTCGTAGTCGATTTCTGGGAAGATGATTTGCTCACGCACACCCATGCTGTAGTTACCACGGCCATCGAATGACTTAGCGGACAAGCCACGGAAGTCACGGATACGTGGAACAGCAATGGAAATCAGACGCTCAAAGAACTCCCACATGCGTTCGCCACGCAGAGTTACTTTACAGCCGATCGGATAGCCCTGGCGGATTTTGAAGCCTGCAACAGATTTGCGTGCTTTGGTGATGAACGGCTTTTGACCGGAGATTGCTGCCAAGTCAGCTGCTGCATTGTCCAGCAGTTTCTTGTCAGCGATCGCTTCACCAACACCCATATTCAGGGTGATCTTCTCGACCCGAGGGACTTGCATGACAGAGTTGTAATCAAACTGAGACATCAGTTGTTTGACTACCTCGTCTTTGTAGTAATCATGCAGTTTCGCCATCGTCATACTCCAAATTACTTGATAGTTTCGCTATTTGATTTGAAGAAACGGACTTTTTTGCCGTCTTCGAATCTAAAGCCTACACGGTCAGCCTTACCGGTAGCCGAGTTGAACAGCGCAATGTTGGAAACCTGAATAGCAGCTTCTTTTTCAACAATGCCACCTGGTTGGTTCAGGGCCGGGACCGGCTTCTGATGTTTCTTAACCAGGTTGATACCTTCAACAATGACCTTACCAGCAGACAGGACATTTTTTACTTTACCGCGTTTACCTTTGTCTTTCCCGGTAAGCACGATAACTTCGTCATCACGACGGATTTTCGCTGCCATGGTTCGCTCCTTAGAGTACTTCTGGTGCCAGAGAGATAATTTTCATGAACTTCTCATTACGCAGTTCACGAGTTACCGGCCCAAAAATACGCGTACCGATAGGTTGCTCGCTGTTATTGTTTAAAATAACGCATGCATTACCATCGAAGCGAATGACAGAACCGTCCGGGCGACGTACACCCTTCTTGGTGCGCACCACTACCGCCTTCAGCACATCGCCTTTCTTCACCTTACCGCGAGGAATTGCTTCCTTGATGGTAATTTTGATGACGTCGCCGATGCCTGCGTAGCGACGGTGCGAGCCACCTAGAACCTTGATACACATTACGCGACGTGCACCGGAGTTGTCGGCCACGTTCAGCATAGTCTGTTCTTGGATCATGTTAGTGCTCCGCTAATGTCAACTACAACTTTAGGACCCATTACTAGGTCGTTGAAAAGCCCCATAACCGAGGGCGCAGCATTATAACACCGCTTCCAGAGTATGGGTAGAAAAAATAAACGGCTCACTTTCTGAGCCGTTTATTAAGTTAGAGTCAGCTACTCTATTACAGAATCGCTTTATCTACAATGCGAACCAACGTCCATGACTTAGTCTTGGACAGTGGACGGCATTCGCGGATTTCTACCACGTCACCGATACCACATTCGTTGTTCTCATCATGTACATGCAGCTTAGTCGTACGCTTGATGAATTTCCCGTAGATCGGGTGCTTCACCGTACGTTCGATAGCAACAACCATGGATTTCTCCATTTTGTCACTAACAACACGACCTTGCAGAGTACGGATAATATCAGTCATTTTACGCACCCGCCTTTTCAGTCAGTAAAGTCTTAACGCGTGCGACATTACGACGCACTTGTTTCAACAGGTGAGTTTGTTGCAGTTGGCCACTCGCCGCCTGCATGCGTAAGTTGAATTGCTCACGCAGCAGGTTGAGCAGCTCAGTGTTCAGCTCTTCAACACTTTTTTCACGCAGCTCTTGTGCTTTCATTACATCACCGTCTTAGTTACAAAGGTGGTTTTGATCGGCAGTTTAGCTGCTGCCAGCTTGAACGCTTCACGGGCGACTTCTTCTGGAACGCCGTCCATTTCGTACAGGACTTTGCCAGGTTGGATCAGGGCAACCCAATACTCCACGTTACCCTTACCTTTACCCATACGCACTTCAAGAGGCTTCTCGGTGATTGGTTTGTCCGGGAATACACGGATCCAAATCTTACCTTGACGCTTCACTGCACGAGTCATTGCACGACGAGCTGCTTCGATTTGACGAGCAGTCAGACGGCCACGGCCAACAGCTTTCAGACCGAAAGTGCCGAAGCTAACATCCGTACCTTGCGCCAGACCACGGTTGCGGCCCTTGTGCACCTTACGGAATTTTGTACGCTTTGGTTGTAACATCAGCGACTCTCCTTACTTGCGGCCTTTACGCTGCTGCTTTTTAGGTTGAGCAGCCGGTTCCGGTTGTTCAACTGCAGCCATACCACCCAGGATCTCACCTTTGAAGATCCATACCTTAACGCCGATTACACCATAAGTGGTGTGCGCTTCAGATGTGTTGTAATCGATATCCGCACGCAGTGTATGCAACGGAACACGACCTTCACGGTACCATTCGGTACGCGCGATTTCAGCACCGCCAAGACGGCCGCTTACTTCAACTTTGATACCTTTAGCGCCAAGACGCATTGCGTTCTGTACAGCACGCTTCATAGCACGACGGAACATAACGCGACGTTCCAGCTGTGAAGTGATGCTGTCAGCAACCAATTTTGCGTCCAGTTCCGGTTTACGGACTTCGGCGATGTTAATTTGCGCAGGAACGCCAGCGATATCCGCTACGACCTTACGCAGTTTTTCGACATCTTCACCTTTCTTGCCGATAACGATGCCAGGACGAGCGGTGTGAATAGTCACACGGATGCTCTTCGCTGGACGCTCGATAACGATGCGAGAAACGGAAGCTTTCGCCAGTTCTTTAGTCAAGAATTGGCGAACTTTAAAGTCGCTGTCCAGGTTGTCAGCGAATTCTTTGGTATTCGCATACCAAGTAGAGTTCCAAGGTTTGACAATACCCAGGCGAATACCATTAGGATGTACTTTCTGACCCATTGCTAGTCTCCAGAGTCTCAGCGATCGGACACAACCACAGTAATGTGGCTGGTGCGCTTCAGGATGCGATCTGCACGACCTTTTGCACGAGGCATAATGCGCTTCATGCTTGGGCCTTCGTCTACGAAGATTTTCGTGACTTTCAGATCATCGATGTCAGCGCCATCGTTGTGTTCTGCGTTAGCAATGGCAGACTCCAGCACTTTCTTGACCAGACCAGCAGCTTTCTTGTTGGTGTAGGCCAGAGTTTCCAGAGCTTGCGACACTTTCTTACCGCGGATCAGGTCTGCAACAAGGCGAACCTTCTGAGCAGAAGAACGAGCGTGGCGATGTTTAGCGATAGTTTCCATCTCTTCCTCCTACCTTAGCGCTTTTTAGCTTTTTTATCAGCCGCATGGCCGCGATAAGTACGAGTCGGCGCGAATTCACCCAGTTTGTGACCGACCATTTCATCGGAAACAAATACTGGTACGTGCTGACGACCATTATGGACAGCGATGGTCAAACCGATCATGTTAGGAAAGATCGTTGAACGACGGGACCAAGTGCGCAAAGGCTTCTTGTCACCGCTTTCCACCGCTTTCTCTACCTTCTTCAGCAAGTGCAGGTCAATAAAAGGACCTTTCTTGAGAGAACGTGGCATGGCTTATCCTCTAATTATTTTTTACTACGGCGACGTACGATGAACTTGTCAGTACGCTTGTTGCTACGGGTCTTCTTACCTTTGGTCTGAACGCCCCACGGAGTTACCGGGTGCTTACCAAAGTTACGACCTTCACCACCACCGTGCGGGTGATCGACTGGGTTCATCGCCGTACCGCGAACGGTAGGACGAATACCACGCCAACGTGCAGCACCTGCTTTACCCAGAACGCGAAGCATATGTTCAGCGTTACCGACTTCACCCAGGGTGGCGCGGCAATCAACTGGAACTTTACGCATTTCGCCAGAGCGCAGACGCAGAGTTACGTAGGAACCATCACGTGCGACGATCTGAACGTAGGCACCAGCAGAACGAGCCAGCTGGCCGCCTTTACCTGGTTTCATTTCTACGTTATGAACCGTTGAACCTACTGGGATGTTGCGCATAGGCAGGGTGTTACCCGCTTTGATTGCAGCATCAACACCAGATTGGATCTGGTCACCAGCTTTCAGGCCTTTCGGCGCCAGGATGTAACGGCGTTCGCCGTCCTTGTACAGAACCAGCGCGATGTTCGCGGAACGGTTCGGATCGTACTCCAGACGCTCAACCACAGCAGGGATACCATCTTTGTTGCGTTTGAAGTCAACCAGACGATAATGTTGCTTGTGGCCACCACCGATATGACGGGTGGTGATACGGCCATTGTTGTTACGACCACCGCTTTTGCTCAGTTTCTCAAGCAGCGGGGCATAAGGTTTACCCTTGTGCAGCTCAGGGTTAACCACTTTAACAACGTGGCGACGACCCGGAGATGTAGGTTTACATTTAACAATTGCCATTGTTCTTACTCCTCCGACTTACTCTGCGCCGCCGATGAAGTCCAAGTTCTGGCCTTCCTTCAGGGTGACGTAAGCTTTTTTCCAGTCGCTACGACGACCAACACGCTGACCTTGACGCTTCACTTTCCCTTTTACTACCAGGGTGTTAACGTCTTCGACTTCGACTTCAAACAGTTTCTGCACTGCAGCTTTGATTTCTGCTTTGGTCGCGTCTTTGGCAACTTTGAGTACGATGGTGTTGCTTTTTTCCATCGCAGCGGATGCTTTTTCAGATACGTGCGGTGCACGCAGCACTTTCAGCAAACGTTCTTCACGGATCATGCCAGCATCTCCTCAACTTGCTTCACAGCATCAGCAGTCATAACCACTTTGTCGAAGGCGATCAGGCTAACTGGGTCGATACCTGCCACATCGCGCACGTCAACCTTGTACAGGTTACGAGCTGCCAGGAACAGATTCTCATCCAGTTCACCGGTCACGATCAGCACATCTTCCAGGGCCATATCTTTCAGTTTCTGTGCCAGCAGCTTAGTTTTAGGCGCTTCTACAGAGAACTTCTCGACAACGATCAGACGATCTTGACGTACCAGTTCGGACAGGATGCTTTTCAGCGCGCCGCGGTACATCTTTTTGTTTACTTTCTGACTGTGGTCTTGTGGCTTCGCAGCGAAGGTTACACCACCAGAACGCCAGATCGGGCTCTTTACAGTGCCTGAACGCGCACGGCCAGTACCTTTCTGGCGCCACGGTTTTTTACCGGAACCAGTCACTTCAGCACGGGTCTTCTGAGCACGGGTACCTTGACGGGCACCTGCTGCATAAGCAACAACAACCTGGTGTACCAGCGCTTCGTTGAAATCACGACCGAAGGTAGTTTCGGAAACAGTCAGCGCGCTTTGCGCGTCTTTCAATACTAATTCCATTGCTATCCCCTTACGCCTTCACAGCTGGTTTAACGATCAGGTTGCCACCGGTTGCGCCCGGTACAGCACCCTTAACCAGCAGCAGGTTGCGCTCAGCGTCAACACGTACTACGTCCAGGCTTTGAACGGTTACACGCTCGTCACCCAGGTGGCCAGCCATTTTCTTGCCTTTGAACACTTTGCCCGGAGTCTGGTTCTGACCGATAGAACCCGGAACGCGGTGAGACAAGGAGTTACCGTGGGTTGCATCCTGAGTACGGAAGTTCCAGCGCTTTACAGTGCCAGCAAAACCTTTACCTTTGGAAGTACCGGTAACATCGACTTTTTTAACGTCAGCGAAGATTTCTACGCTGATTTCTTGACCTGCAGCGAACTCTTGACCTTCTTCAAGGCGGAATTCCCACAGACCACGGCCAGCTTCGACGCCAGCTTTAGCGAAATGACCCGCTTCCGGTTTGGTCACACGGTTAGCTTTTTTGCTACCGGTAGTGACCTGAATGGCACGGTATCCGTCGTTGTCCAGGTCTTTAACCTGAGTCACGCGGTTCGCTTCAATTTCAATCACGGTTACTGGGATAGAAACGCCATCTTCAGTGAAGATACGAGTCATGCCCACTTTTTTACCGACTAAACCAATCATTGTTTCAACCTCTCAATCGTCAATGACCTGATTAACCCAGGCTGATCTGCACGTCTACACCGGCAGCCAGATCCAGACGCATCAGAGCATCAACGGTTTTCTCAGTTGGCTCAACGATGTCAACCAGACGCTTGTGAGTGCGGATCTCGTACTGATCACGCGCGTCTTTGTTGACGTGCGGGGAGATCAGAACGGTAAAGCGCTCTTTGCGAGTTGGCAGCGGGATCGGACCACGGACTTGCGCACCAGTGCGCTTGGCAGTCTCGACGATTTCCGCAGTTGATTGATCGATCAGACGATGATCAAACGCTTTCAGGCGGATACGGATTCTTTGGTTCTGCATGAGACCAGAGCTCCAATTATTTATAAACGTAAATAATTACTCCTCACACCCATTTCGATTGATGGGGGAGTGTAATCGTCAACATATAACCCCCATATCGGGAGTATTGTTCGAAGGGCAAAACGTGCTTGCCAATCGACTGATTCGCTAAAATCAGGCTTACCAAGATTAGGTAAGCCCGCGCATTATACGCAAACCAGGCCAGGTTGCAAGCCACGGATGGAAATATGCTCAGAATGAGCGGTATTTAATGCGTTTTACCCCTCACCCCAACCCTCTCCTTTAGTGAGAGGGAGCCGATCGGCATTATTGGCAAGTACAGGAGATCGTCTGTAACAGAGGGATATTGAGGGCTGTTATGGCGTCTGTAACAGGGGAATGTGAGGACTGGTATGGGGTTAAAGCTGGTATGTAAAGGATGAATATCGTTGTTAAGTTGTGGCGCGGACTGTCCCCTCTCCCTGTGGGAGAGGGCTAGGGTGAGGGGCCCTGATGTCAGTCTTTACGTTCCAGCACTTGCGCCTGGCAATAGTTTTGGATGCCAAGCCGCTCAATCAAGCTCAGCTCAGTCTCCAACCAGTCGATATGCCCTTCCTCATCGGCCAACACCTCTTTCATCAGATCGCGGCTGACGTAATCATGGATAGAGTCGGCATAGGCGATACCTTCCCGTAGGTTCTTGGCACCGTCCAGTTCCAGAGCCAAATCGGACCTCAGCATCTCTTCGACATCTTCGCCGATATTCAGCTTGCCGAGATCTTGCAGGTTTGGTAACCCTTCAAGGAACAGGATACGCTCGATGTAGCGATCGGCATGTTTCATCTCATCGATGGACTCGTGATATTCCTTCTCATTGAGACGCATCAGGCCCCAATTTTTGAACATACGCGCGTGCAGGAAGTATTGATTGATGGCAACCAGCTCGTTACCGAGCAGCTTGTTGAGGTGAGCAATGATCTTTTTATCGCCTTTCATAGGTAAATCCTCCTGGGCAGTTCTAAAAGTGTAGAAGCTGCGGGCCAAGAGTCAAAAAATAACCCTACTATTTATTAGGCGACTTCGTGCATATGAATCAGGGTTGCCCGTTCCTCCACCATAATTTGCCTTGCCTGACGAATGCATTTACCGCAGTCGGTTCCAATCGGCACCAGCTCACGCAGTTGCTTCATGGTATGGGGATTGTGTTGACGCACCGCCTTACGGATAGCTTTGTCAGACACAGCATTACACAGACATACGTACATAGAGAGACTCACTTCTTAACCGATGCAGTAAGTCTAAATAAGAATCGTTTTTATTTCAATTAAGATTGGTAAAAAATTGTATAAAAAAAGGGCACCGAAGTGCCCTCTTTTAGTGCTTATAAATTATTCGCGATTAAGCGATAACTTTAGCAACAACGCCCGCACCTACAGTACGGCCGCCTTCACGGATTGCGAAACGCAAGCCTTGGTCCATAGCGATTGGGTGGATCAGGGTAACAACCATGTTCACGTTATCGCCTGGCATTACCATCTCTACGCCTTCTGGCAGTTCGATGGTACCGGTCACGTCAGTTGTACGGAAGTAGAACTGTGGACGGTAGCCTTTGAAGAATGGAGTATGACGACCACCTTCTTCTTTGCTCAGGATATACACTTCTGAATCGAACTGAGTGTGTGGCTTGATTGAACCTGGTTTAGCCAGTACCTGACCACGTTCGATGTCTTCACGCTTGATACCACGCAGCAGAACACCAACGTTCTCACCAGCACGGCCTTCGTCCAGCAGTTTGCGGAACATTTCAACGCCAGTACAGGTAGACTTAACAGTGTCTTTGATACCAACGATTTCAACTTCTTCGCCAACTTTAACGATACCGCGCTCAACACGACCGGTAACTACGGTACCACGACCGGAGATGGAGAAGACGTCTTCGATTGGCAGCAGGAACGGCTGGTCGATAGCACGCTCTGGTTCTGGGATGTAAGAATCCAGGTGACCGGCCAGTTCGATGATTTTAGCTTCCCACTCAGCTTCGCCTTCCAGTGCTTTCAGCGCTGAACCACGAACAACCGGCAGGTCATCACCAGGGAAGTCATAAGCAGACAGAAGTTCACGAACTTCCATTTCTACCAGTTCCAGCAGCTCTTCATCATCAACCATGTCGCATTTGTTCATGAACACGATGATGTAAGGAACGCCAACCTGACGACCCAGCAGGATGTGCTCACGAGTCTGAGGCATAGGGCCGTCAGTCGCAGCAACAACCAGGATAGCGCCGTCCATCTGAGCAGCACCGGTGATCATGTTTTTCACGTAGTCGGCGTGCCCTGGGCAGTCAACGTGCGCGTAGTGACGAGTCGGGGTGTCATATTCAACGTGAGAAGTGTTGATGGTGATACCACGAGCTTTTTCTTCTGGCGCGTTATCGATCTGGTCGAAAGCACGTGCAGAACCACCGTAGGTTTTAGCCAGAACGGTAGTGATTGCAGCGGTCAGGGTAGTTTTACCGTGGTCAACGTGGCCGATAGTACCAACGTTAACGTGCGGTTTGGAACGTTCAAATTTTTCTTTAGACACGGCTATATTCCTTAACTCTTTTGCTCCCCCCTCATGGAGGGAGCACTGATCAATGTGTTAAACCCGAAAGCTTATTTACCACGGGCTTCAATAACGGCCTGAGCGACGTTGTTCGGCGCATCATCGTACTTCAGGAACTCCATGGAGTAAGAAGCACGGCCTTTGGTCAGAGAACGCAGTTGAGTTGCGTATCCAAACATCTCGGACAACGGAACTTCAGCGTGAATCTGAACGCCAGTAGCGTTGGATTCCTGACCTTTCAGTTGACCACGACGACGGCTAAGGTCACCGATGACGTCACCAGTGTTCTCTTCCGGCGTTTCAACTTCAACCTTCATGATAGGCTCAAGCAAAACAGGTTTTGCTTTCTTAAAGCCATCTTTAAAGGCGATAGACGCGGCCAGTTTAAACGCCAATTCGGAGGAGTCAACATCGTGGAAAGAACCGAAATGCAGACGCACACCGAGATCAACTACCGGATAACCGGCCAGTGGACCAGACTTAAGTTGCTCCTGGAGGCCTTTATCAATGGCAGGGATGTATTCCGTTGGGATCACACCGCCTTTAATGTCATTGATGAACTCGTAGCCTTTCGGATTTGAGCCCGGCTCCAGTGGGTACATGTCGATAACAACATGACCATACTGACCACGACCACCAGACTGCTTGGCGTGTTTACCTTCGATGTCAGTAACTTTCGCGCGAATCGCTTCACGGTAAGCAACCTGTGGTTTACCCACGTTCGCTTCAACGTTAAATTCACGACGCATACGGTCAACCAGGATATCCAGGTGAAGTTCACCCATACCTGCGATGATGGTCTGACCTGATTCTTCGTCAGTCCATACGCGGAATGATGGGTCTTCCTTCGCCAGACGGCCCAGAGCCAGACCCATTTTTTCCTGGTCAGCTTTGGTTTTTGGTTCTACCGCTACGGAGATTACCGGCTCTGGGAACTCCATACGCTCAAGAATGATCGGGCTAGCAGGATCACACAGCGTATCACCGGTAGTTACGTCTTTCAGACCGATTGCCGCAGCGATGTCGCCTGCACGAACTTCTTTAATCTCTTCACGCTTGTTAGCGTGCATCTGAACGATACGGCCCAGACGCTCACGCGCGGCCTTAACGGAGTTCAGAACGGTGTCACCGGAGTTAACAACGCCAGAGTACACACGGAAGAACGTCAGGTTACCCACGAATGGGTCGGTAGCGATTTTGAACGCCAGTGCAGAGAACGGCTCTGAGTCATCAGAATGACGCACAGCCGGGGTATCTTTACCGTCGTCCAGAATACCGTTGATAGCTTCAACGTCATTTGGCGCTGGCAGGTATTCGATAACCGCATCCAGCATTGCCTGTACGCCTTTGTTTTTAAAGGCTGAACCACAGGTTACCAGAATCACTTCGTTGTTCAGCACGCGCTGACGCAGAGCTTTCTTGATTTCTTCCTCGGTCAGCTCTTCGCCGCCCAGGTATTTGTCCATCAGCTCATCTGAGGCTTCAGCAGCAGACTCAACCAGATTCTGGTGCCATTCAGCAGCCAGCTCTTGCATGTCAGCTGGGATCTCTTCGTATTCGAAGGTCACGCCTGCATCAGCTTCGTTCCAGTTGATGGCTTTCATTTTCACCAGGTCAACAACACCGGTGAATTTCTCTTCTGCGCCAATTGCCAGCTGCAATGGAACCGGGTTTGCGCCCAGACGAGATTTAAGCTGACCAACAACTTTCAGGAAGTTGGCACCCATACGGTCCATTTTGTTAACGAACGCGATGCGTGGCACTTTGTATTTGTTAGCCTGACGCCATACGGTTTCAGACTGTGGCTGAACACCACCAACAGCACAGTAAACCATTACCGCGCCATCAAGCACACGCATGGAACGTTCTACTTCGATGGTGAAGTCAACGTGCCCTGGGGTGTCGATGATGTTTACACGGTGCGGCTCAAACTGCTTGGCCATACCAGACCAGAAAGCAGTTGTCGCTGCAGAAGTAATGGTAATACCACGCTCCTGCTCTTGTTCCATCCAGTCCATGGTGGCGGCGCCGTCATGAACTTCACCGATTTTGTGGTTTACACCGGTGTAGAACAGGATACGTTCGGTAGTTGTGGTCTTACCGGCGTCGATGTGAGCACTGATACCGATATTACGGTAGCGCTCAATGGGTGTTGTACGAGCCATTTGATTCCTCTATTGCCTTAGGCGGTTCGGTGAAACCAAGCGGGTTGGCTTCTTGAAGCGCCCACTTGGTTAGCAAAACTACTGCATGGATTACCAGCGGTAGTGGGCGAACGCCTTGTTGGCTTCTGCCATACGGTGAACGTCTTCACGCTTCTTAACAGCAGAACCTTTGTTTTCTGCTGCATCAGACAGTTCGTTCGCCAGGCGCAGAGCCATGGATTTATCACCACGTTTACGAGCGGCATCAACGATCCAACGCATTGCCAGGGCATTACGACGAACCGGACGAACTTCAACTGGTACCTGGTAAGTAGAACCACCAACGCGGCGAGACTTAACTTCTACAGTCGGACGCACGTTGTCGAGAGCGACTTCGAAAGCTTCCAGGTGACCTTTACCAGAACGCTGAGCCAGGGTCTCCAGCGCGGTATAGACGATTGCTTCTGCAGTAGATTTCTTACCATCTACCATCAGAATGTTTACAAATTTAGCCAACAGCTCGGATCCGAACTTAGGATCTGGCAGGATTTTACGTTGGCCTATTACGCGACGACGTGGCATGGAAATACTCCGTTGAAAATTTCAGGATTGTCCAAAACTCTACGAGTTTATTTTGACATTAAAATGTTTGGCCTTACTTAACGGAGAACCATTAAGCCTTTGGCTTCTTCACGCCGTACTTGGAACGAGCTTGCTTACGGTCTTTAACGCCGGAGCAGTCAAGTGCACCACGAACGGTGTGGTAACGCACACCTGGCAAGTCTTTAACACGACCGCCACGGATCAGGATTACGGAGTGTTCCTGCAGGTTGTGGCCTTCGCCACCGATGTAAGAACTCACTTCGAAACCGTTAGTCAAACGCACACGGCAAACTTTACGCAGTGCGGAGTTTGGTTTTTTCGGGGTGGTGGTATATACGCGAGTACATACACCACGTTTCTGCGGGCAGGCTTCCAGCGCTGGAACGTTGCTTTTAGCAGCCTTCACAGAGCGTGGTTTGCGAACCAGCTGATTAATCGTAGTCATTAAAAAAAGCTCCTGGGTTTTGCTTCGTTTTTTGCTTCGTAAACATGTGATAAATCCCCCGTATGCACTTTTGGCACAGTACGAGGACGCAGAATTTTATGGCTGACTGGTAGAGGTGTCAAGAAATATACAACATCACCCGCATTACCATGCCATTTGGCTGTGGTGTTTCTCGGTTAACACAACGAAGTCAGTATAACCGATTAGCGTGATTCTGGGTGAAAAATGAACAGACAGGCCTCTGGCTTCCAGATCGTCCTGCAGCGCATAAAGGGATATGGGGGCATTGAGCAATAAATCAAGGCTGGCGCTACCGGACAGGCCGGCCAGTACGCCGTCTTGCAACAACAACAGAGCATCACCTTCTCTGGTGAGCCTTAACAACGCAGGCAGGTCGCAACGGGTTGGGGAATGGCTGAGGGTATACAGCATCAAAGTATCCTAGAAAGTCATGACCACATCGTAAGTGGCCAGTTTCTGGCGCAGAGTATCTGGCGGCAGAGTTTCGGCCTTCAGCACCCAGTCAGTGACCTGTTGCAGGCCGCGCTCCTGGATGGCCGTTGCGCAGAGATAGCAGTTTTCAACGTCATACAGCGGCAATACGCCAAAGGTGGCGATGTAATTACGGGCCAGGATCTTTTCGGGTTGTTGGCCCGGCAGCAGTTGCAACACGCCATCGCCGACAAAAAATACGCCGATATCCTCGCTCAGTGCTGACGTTGCCAGTACCGCATCCAGCCCTTCTCTGCCAGCCGCACTGCCATGTGGACCTTGGGTAAATACAAACGCAACTCGCTTCATTCTGCTCACTTAAAACTGTACCAGGCGATCGTTGCTCAGCGCCGCTTCTGCCAATGAGCCCAAACCGCTGAGGGTAAACCCCGGCTGCAGGTTGGCAGCCACCAACGCCAGCTGTGCGGCTTCTTGCTCATCGGTCACACCACGGCGCAAAGCTGCCGCCACACAGACATTAAGCTCCACACCATGTTGCTGCGCCATAGCCACCCATGCCCGCACCAGATCGAATTCATCGCTGGCCGGAGAGGTCAGTTGGTTGGCATTCAGCACCCCTTCACGATAGAAAAAGACGCTGGTAATGCGGTGGCCTGCCGCCAACAGGGCCTGAGCGAATTGCCAAGCGCTGCTCGCTTGCTGAGTACCATAAGCCGGGCCGGTGACCAATAGGCAGTAGTTAAGCATCAGCGCTCATTGCCCAGCAAATCGCCACTCTTGAACTGGCGGATATACAGGTAGACGGTATGCTTGGAGATATTCAGGCGATCGGCAACCTGATTGATCGCGTCTTTGATATCAAAAATGCCTTTCTCGTACAGGTTGAGTACGATCTGGCGATTTTTGGCGTTATTGGACACGTTGCGATCGGCATTCACCTCTTCGATGGTGAACTCCAACGTCTGTGCCACCAGATCGTCAACCGAGGAGGCAAAGTTGACTGAGGAAGCCACCTCCTGCGTTTCCGGCGGCATAAAGGTCTGGATGATCTGCGAGAACGGCACATCGAGGTTCATGTTGATACACAGCAGACCAATCACCCGCTGTTCGCGATTGCGGATGGCAATCGTCACCGACTTCATCAACACGCCACTTTTGGCCCGGGTGAAATAGGCTTTGGAGACGCTGCTGTCATCGCCCGCCATATCGTGCAGCATACGCAGTGCCAGATCGGTGATCGGCGAACCGATTTTACGCCCGGTGTGTTCACCATTGGCGATACGCACGGCGGAGCATTTCAGATCCTCCAGGGAGTGCAGCACGATTTCGCAGTGCCCACCAATCAGCATCGCCAGACCATCAACCACGACTTCATACGACTTCAGGATTTCATGGTCCGTCTGACTAAACGGACGCTCATTCAGCAAATCAAGTTCGCTGGCTTCGCTGGATAAAAGCGAATTTGACATCGAAGATACCACCTACATAGATCGCCTGTGCCAGGGGACGCAACTAAAACGGCTCGTGCAGGAGAAAATCGCTGCCGGGAGCAGTTTTAGGTACACGCCCTAAGGGGCAGGCGCATGATTCATAAGTTCAGACCCAGAGTCTAGCAAAACGGTCAGATGCTGGTTCTTACATTTGCGCGTGATATTGACGTTAAGCCCGATGCCCGGCAGGCGTCAAGCGATCAGTAAAGACAGGGAGTAAAGTTGCAGGATATTTTGCATTCTGGGTAGCGCAGAAATGAAAACCGCCGCGAAGGACATTCGCGGCGGTTGGGAAAATCTCAGACTTATTTGGCTTTAGCGTCTGCAGCAGCTTCGTCAGCCGCTTTTTCTGTTTTGTCGTCAGCCTTGGCTGCCGGTTTCACATCCAGCAGTTCAACATCAAACACCAACGTGGAGTTGGCAGGGATCCCTGGAACGCCATTTTTACCGTAGGCC
The DNA here is from genome assembly GCF_059697885.1 of Serratia sp. NCCP-200. Taxonomy (NCBI): domain Bacteria; kingdom Pseudomonadati; phylum Pseudomonadota; class Gammaproteobacteria; order Enterobacterales; family Yersiniaceae; genus Serratia; species Serratia sp. NCCP-200. Next base: position 204,118 of record NZ_BAAKUJ010000007.1, on the reverse strand, counting down.
AGTGCCGGTGGGATAACCAGTTTGATCTTGCCGCCTTTCTTGATGTGCTTCAGGCCTTCGGTCCAGCCTGGGATCACGCCGTCCAGACGGAATGACAATGGCTCGCCGCGATCGTAGGAGTTGTCAAACACGGTGCCGTCGGTCAGGGTACCTTTGTAGTTTACCACTACGGTATCGCTGTCTTTCGGTGCTTCACCGGTCCCTTCTTTCTCTACTTTGTACAGCAGACCAGATTCGGTTTTCTTCGCGCCTTTTTCTTTGGCGAAGGTTTCAGCGTATTTAGCGCCTTTCGCTTCGTTTTCTTTCGCGTCCTGCTCCATCTTCGCCTGAGCGGAAGCCTTCACGCGCACTTCAAAACCTTGCAGGGTTTTTTCGATGTCAGAGTCATTCAGCTTGCTCTGCTTGGCAAACGCGTCTTTAACAGCCCCGAGCATCACGTCTTTGTCCAGCTTGATGCCCAGCTTTTCCTGTTCATCCAGCGAGTTTTCCATGTAGCGGCCGAGTTGAACACCCAGTGCGTAAGCAACCTGCTCATCGTCATTCTTGAACTTGCCAGTGCTTGGTGCTTCTGCAGGTTTAGCCGCTTCAGCAGCAGGCGCAACCTCACCGGTAGTGGTAACTGTGGCTGCATCAGCAGGTTTGGCCGCATCGGCTGCCATAACTTGGGTCGCATTCAGAGCAAGAGCCATAGTGGTTGCCAGAAGCGTGACTTTAAACAAAGATTTCATCCATTTCTCCAGTGTCTGAAGCGGTGCCTCAAACCATCATTAAGTAAGTTAACCGGGCTACTATAGCTGCCTGAAACAAAACAAAACAGTCACACAGGTAACCAATCGAGTCAAGATGTGACCTCATATTGGTAGCAAAGTTCAAGAAAAATAATTATCCAATTGATAATTAACAACTTTATTTGACGACCTTGCGAGTTGAATTGCCCGACTTGCGGTAGTGAAAAACCGCTTGCCGAAATTGGCAGGCACAAAGCCGAGCGCTACTGATAACATAGTGCCAGAATCCCGGATTTAACAGTGCCAGAGGTAATATCATGCACGAGAAAAACTACAACAGCCTGCTGCAGCGGTTGGAAGAGATGGAAAGCCGCCAGGCCTTTCAGGAAGTGACGATTGAGGAACTCAATCAAACCGTGGTACAGCATCAGCTTGAAATGCTGAAGATACAAGAACATCTGCGGCTGCTGACCGACAAACTGCGTGCCAGCCAACCTTCGATGATCGCCTCGCAGTCGGAAGAGACACCTCCCCCGCATTACTAAAAAAGGCCGCCGAAGCGACCTTTCGTTGCAGTTACAGCACCAGGATTAGTGGCAGCCGCAACCACCGTTGCCACCACAGCCGCCTTTCTTGCCGTGGTCATGATCGTGGTCGTGATCGTGGCCATGACCGCCACAGCAGCCGTCACCGTGTTCGTGGTGATGATCGTGCTCACCGTGAACGTGGCCGTGGGCCAGTTCTTCTTCGGTGGCTTCACGGAGCGCCACAACTTCTACGTGGAAGTTCAGGTCTTGGCCAGCCAGCATGTGGTTACCATCAACCACTACGTGGTCACCATCAACTTCGGTGATTTCAACCGGAACCGGGCCCTGATCGGTATCAGCCAGGAAGCGCATGCCTACCTGCAGTTCATCAACGCCCATAAAGACGTCTTTAGGAACGCGCTGAACCAGGTTTTCATCGTAGTTGCCGTAAGCTTCGTTAGCGGCGACATGAACGTCGAAACGATCACCAGCTTCGTGACCTTCGAGTGCTTTTTCCAGACCTGCGATCAGAGAGCCATGCCCGTGCAGATAGTCCAACGGTGCACTCACCGGAGACTCATCAACCAAAACACCGTCTTCTGTACGTACTTGGTAAGCCAGGCTGACCACCAAGTCTTTTGTTACTTTCATGATATCTCCTACCGTTGGAAACTAAATCGGTGGAGATTGTAGCGGAAATCTCCAGCGCTGTACCCTTCAGCATAAAAAATCACGGCAGATAACGCTACTCCGGATGAAAAATACCGATCACCTGCTCCTGCGGGCGAACGTGTTTTTCCACCTGTTGCTCGGTCTGGCGCTGATGGTGGCCACACTTGACGCACTCCACCACCTCAACCTGGTCTTCACGCCAAACCGCCAGCGTATCCATAGCGTTACAGCTTGGGCAAACCGCCCCGGCGATAAATCTTTTACGTGTTGCAGACATCATAGTGCTCCGAATTATTCGTATTCATCCCAACCGTCGAACTGCCGTTTTTCTTTTTGCATTTCACGGTGGAAAAGTTCTTCCAGCTCGCGCCGGGCTTCTTTCACGCGGGAAATCTGGGCCACGTCCCCCAGATGCGGCGGCATCAGTTCACGCAGCATGCGCATATCCAGACGGCGAAAATGCTGCTGAGCACGATAAGCCTGATGCGGGTGCATCCCCAACTCCGTTAACGCCTTGCGCCCTAGTTCCAGGGCGCTGGAAAAGGTTTCACGACTAAACTGTTTCACGCCAGCCTGCAACAACTCGTGCGCTTCCACACGCCCCCGCGCCCGCGCCAAAATGGACAAGTTGGGGAAGTGCTGCTGGCACAGATGGACGATGGCCATGGTATCTTCCGGCTCATTACAGGTAATGACGATAGATTTGGCCTTTGCCGCACCGGCTGCCCGCAACAGCTCCAGCTCCGTGGCATCCCCGTAGTAAACCTTATAACCGTATCGGCGCAATACGCCGACCGCGCTAACGTCCCGCTCAAGCACGGTGATACGCATCTTGTTAGCCATCAGTAAGCGGCCAATTACCTGCCCGAAGCGGCCGAAACCGACGATTATCACCTGCGGATCGTCGTCTGCCACGTAGGGCGCCTCTTCATCCTCATCCTTGGCGTTGTAGCGGCGGGCCAGAATGCGATCGATAATCTGCATCAGCAGCGGCGTGGTCATCATTGAGAGCGTCACCACGACCAGCAGCAATGCCAGTTGATCGTCGTCGAAGATATGCTGCGTCGAAGCCGCCGAGAACAGCACGAAGGCAAACTCACCGCCTTGGCTCAGCACCCCGGAAAATTGCAGACGTACCGAGCGCCGCAGGCCAAAGATACGCGCCAGCGAGTACAACACACCCGATTTCACCGTCACCAGGATCACCACGCCAAGCAGTACTTCCAGCAGATGGGTATACAATACCCCCATATTCAGCGCCATGCCTACCGAGATGAAGAACAACCCGAGCAGCAGCCCTTTGAAAGGCTCAATGGCAATTTCCAGCTCATGGCGATATTCGCTCTCTGCCAGCAGCACCCCAGCGATAAAGGTCCCCAATGCCATCGACAGGCCAAGGGCATCCATAAACAGCGCTGCTCCCAGCACCACCAACAACGCGGCGGCGGTAAATATTTCACGCACCCCAGATGAGGCGATATAGCGAAATAACGGGCGTAACAGGAAGCGCCCCCCGATCAGCATGCCGCCGAAGGCCGCGACCTTCATGGCGATTTCTGCCCAATCGTCGCTGGTACCTGCGCCCCCGGCCAGGATCGGGATCAACGCCAACGCCGGGATCACCGCCATATCCTGAAACAGCAGCACCGAGAAGCCTAGCTGGCCCCCTTCGTTGCGGTTCATGCCCTTTTCACGCATCAGTTGCAGCGCCATGGCCGTCGATGACATGGCCAGACCAATGCCGCCTATCACCGCCGCCTGCCAGGCAAAATGGCTGAAGTAAAGCAGCGCACCGAGCACGGCCGCCGTAACCAATACCTGCCCGGCACCGACACCAAAGATCGAGCGACGCAGCTCCCACAGTTTGGCCGGGTTCAATTCCAGCCCGATAATAAACATCAGGAACACCACGCCCAACTCGGAGAAGTGCAGAATTTCATCCACATCCCGGATGAACCCCAATCCCCACGGGCCAATGGCAATACCGGCGATCAGATAGCCTAAAACGGCTCCGATCCCTAGGCGGCGGGCGATCGGCACCGTCAACACCGCAGCAAACAGGAACAGCAATATGGCGGTTAATAACGTAGAACCTTCCATCAGTGCCTCCCGGTGTGCGGCAACGGGTTACGCAGCCAGTCGCCATAAGCGCTGGCGTGACTGCTCAGCACTTCCGGTTTCTGACGGCGCGCCCAGTAAACGATCATCGGCGTCAGCCAGTGCATATGGCACATGGCCGCGGTCAGCTCAAAAGGGCGCAGAATATCCTCGATCGCATAACGATTGTAACCGCCAGTGCGATAGGCACCTTCCGGTTCCCCAGTGGTGATCACCGAACGCCAGTATTTGCCCGCCAGCGCATTACCGCCGATACCACTGGCAAACCCGCGGGACAGCACACGGTCCAGCCATTCTTTCAGCAAAGCCGGGCAGCTATAGGTATATAAGGGGTGTTGGAAAACGATAACCTGATGGTCGCGGAGCAGTTGTTGTTCGTGATGGATATCAATAAAGAAATCCGGATAGTGCGCGTATAAATCGTGCACGGTGACATGTTCCAACTGCTGTGCCGGTTGTAACAAAACCCGGTTCGCTACCGAGTCCTGGGATTCCGGATGGGCATACAGCAGCAAAACCTTCGGCGGCTGTGACATCATTCCCCTCCAAAGCGTCGTCAGGGTGGCGGATTTCCGTTACCATGCAACGCAAAGACTAATAATAGGACTGCTACGCGTCCTGTTAACGTAAACTCAATTCAATTTAACATACTCTGAACAAACGGCGCTTTATGATTGTTTTCTCCTCGCTACAAATCCGACGCGGCACCCGCGTCCTGTTGGACAACGCCACGGCGACGGTTAATCCAGGTCAGAAGGTCGGCCTGGTGGGTAAGAACGGCTGTGGGAAATCCACGCTGCTGGCCCTGTTGAAAGGTGAGATCGCCGCAGACGGTGGTAGCTACACCTTTCCAAACAACTGGGCGCTAGCCTGGGTGAATCAGGAAACACCGGCACTGGAAGTGCCTGCCATTGAGTATGTTATCGATGGCGATCGGGAATTCCGCCAGTTGGAAGCCGAATTGCAGGTGGCAAACGATAATAACGACGGCCACGCCATCGCCACGCTGCACGGTAAGCTCGATGCTCTGGATGCCTGGACCATCCGTTCCCGTGCCGCTAGCCTGTTGCACGGCTTAGGCTTTTCCAACGAACAGTTGCAAAGCCCGGTGCGCGCCTTCTCGGGCGGATGGCGTATGCGCCTCAACCTGGCTCAGGCTTTGGTTTGCCGTTCCGATCTGCTGTTGCTGGACGAACCCACCAACCACTTGGATTTGGACGCGGTGATCTGGCTGGAACGCTGGCTGAAAAGCTATCAGGGTACCCTGGTGCTGATTTCGCATGACCGTGATTTCCTCGACCCTATCGTCGACAAGATCCTGCATATCGAAAATGAGACCATCAACGAATACACTGGCAACTATTCCTCCTTCGAACGCCAGCGCGTCACCAAACTGGCGCAGCAGCAATCTCTGTATCAGAGCCAACAGGAAAAAGTGGCGCATCTGCAAAGCTACATTGACCGTTTCCGTGCTCAGGCCACCAAGGCCAAACAGGCACAGAGCCGCATCAAGATGCTGGAGCGGATGGAGCTGATTGCCCCGGCGCACGTCGATAACCCGTTCACGTTTAGCTTCCGCCAACCCGAAAGCCTGCCGAATCCATTGCTGCGGATGGAAAAAGTCAGCGCAGGCTATGGCGACAAAGTGATCTTGCAGTCAATCAAGCTCAACCTGGTACCCGGCTCACGTATTGGCCTGTTGGGGCGTAACGGTGCCGGTAAATCAACGCTGATCAAAATGCTGGCCGGCACGCTGGAGCCGCTCAGCGGAGAGATCGGGCTGGCAAAGGGCATCAAACTGGGTTACTTCGCCCAGCATCAGTTGGAGTTCCTGCGCGCCGATGAGTCGCCGCTACAGCATCTGAGCCGCATCGCCCCTCGCGTGTTAGAACAGCAGTTACGGGATTACCTTGGCGGCTTCGGCTTCCAGGGCGATAAGGTCACCGAAATCACCGAACGTTTCTCCGGCGGTGAAAAGGCACGGCTGGTGCTGGCGCTGATCGTCTGGCAGCGCCCTAACCTGCTGCTGCTCGATGAACCGACCAACCACCTGGATCTGGATATGCGCCAGGCGTTGACTGAAGCGCTGATCGATTTCGAGGGGGCGTTGGTGGTGGTTTCGCACGACCGTCACCTTTTGCGTTCTACCACCGACGATCTGTATCTGGTGCACGATGGCCAGGTGGAGCAGTTCGAGGGCGATCTGGACGATTACCAGCAGTGGCTTAGCGATCTGCAAAAGCAGCAGGCACAGCAGGATGCCGCACCAAAGCAGGATAACGGCAACAGCGCCCAGGCGCGTAAAGACCAAAAGCGCCGTGAAGCCGAATTCCGTACGCAAACCCAACCACTGCGTAAGCAGATCGCCAAACTGGAACAGCAGATGGATAAGCTAAGTGCAGAGTTGGCCGCAGTGGAAGAACAACTGGCAGACTCGGCGCTGTACGACATCAGCCGTAAAGCCGATCTGACCGCCTGCCTGCAAAAGCAAAGCCAGGCCAAGTCCGCTCTGGAAGAAACGGAAATGACCTGGCTGGATGCCCAGGAACAGTTGGAAACGCTAACCCAGGCGTTTGAGTCGGAGAGTTAATCATAGTTGCCCCTTTTCTACTGAGAGGGGGCAACCTTTATCTGTAGCAGGCAATGCGCTGGCGGATCTGCTCCAGTGATTCCTGGTTATAGAGTTTGCCATCCAGGAAGCGCGTTTTCAGTTCGCCCTGCTGCTCCTGTTGCCAGTCCTGATTATCCAGCAGTTGATATTCCCCTTCCCCATCGCGGATCACCCGCAACAAACCGCGTGCAGATTGTTTCAGGCCGCTGTCGGTCTTCGGCTGTTTGAAGATGGGGCGCCCAATTCCGTTCACTTCTCCGTAGGTGGCCTTCATCGCGAAACCAAAGGTATCGCGGGTATTATACTGATAAGTAAAGGAACCTACGCCAAACACTACGTTGGAACTGGCAAAACCTTTCGCTTCCAGGCGTTGCAGGATTTCCTGGGCGCGTTCCAGAGTGATGGAGTCTCCATAAATCAGCCCGACATGGGGATCCAAAACTTTGTAGCCCTTGCTGTTAACCGTGCCACCAAAGATTTCCCACAACACTTCCACCGAGCCTTTCTCTGCGGCGCTGCGTTGCGCACTGCGATCGCTGTCGTTGCCGGTTCCACAAAGAATAGCCACCGGATCGCCACTGTCTGGGCGGAAAACCACCCGGCCATCGCGCGCCATGATTTTGCTGTGTAGCTCACGGGTAAACTCCGTCAGCACCTGCCAGTAATCCCAGGTATCCGAGACGATGGAAACCAATCCATTCGGATAAAGATCTTCAATCAAACGGCGGAACGTTTCGATCTCCGTTGCCTGCTCTCCCATGCACATCACGCTATGTTCGGTGGCGGGGATGCTGCCAGCCACGAAGTAATCTTCTGCGGTTGGATAATACTTCTGTGCGTACAGCACCGCCGGAATGTTGTCGGTACCCTTGAAGCTGAGCAAATGCCCGGTACCTGCCTGCGCGACATCATGCATCCCTGACATGCCGCGGAAGGAAAAGTCGTGGCATTGGAAATCCAGATGCGCCAGGTCATCGCAGGTTTTATCCGCCCACATCTGGCAGATCTTGCGATAATGATGGGCAATGGTGGCATTGGTGGAAGCCTTCCACAGTTCGGCCGAGATCACCGTTTCCAGGTAGTTGACCAGCCAGAAGAACTCCTCACGCGTATTGGTAATGCTCAGCACTGGTACCTTCATCCTCACCTTGCTGCCTTCGTCCAACCCTTTGATATGCAGCGGTAGATAACCCAACCGATGCAGGGCGCGAATATGCTGCACACAGACCCGATCCTGACCAATGTAGCTATCCATCAACCGCTTATATTCCCCCACTACCTGTTCTTCCGGTTGGGCAAAGAATTGCTGATTAAATAAATCCACCATGAACCACTGCAAAAACCCCTGTAAACCAAAGAACACCAGTTGGCCGTCTGGCAGCGGGGAGGCAAAGAACCGATCGCTGCGCGGCGTGAAGTTGGAGTAGATACGCGTAGTACCCAGCGGATATTGCTCACGGTGTGACACTTTGTAGCCATCAATCGCCAGAATAGGATTGGTTAACATAGTCGGTTCCTTAGTGAGCGTAGATACGCGCAATATCAATCAGTTCAACACGTTGCTCAGCGAGTTCCGCCGCAGCATAAGAAGTGGTGGTATAGATGTTATCAATGCCTTGATTCAGCAAAGCCGCGGTACCTTTGGAAAATACCCCGTGGGTGACATACAGGCTGACCGTACAAGCCCCCGCCTGGCGCAACACCTGGGCCGAGCCGATAAAGGTGCCGCCACCGTCGCACAGGTCATCCACAATCAGTACGTCTTTGCCCTGCACATCGCCAGCCAGCAGTTCGAAACCCGTCAGTTCGCCGCTGAACACGTTCCGGTGTTTGGTCAGGATGCCGTATTGCGCAATGCCATAGTGGGCCGCCACCGCGTGAATTTTTTTCAGCGCTCCGGCATCCGGAGCCACCAGGAACAGTTGCTGCTGGGTCAGTAAATTGGCCAGTCTGCGGTTGTGCTGCATACACTGCTGCTGAGTAATGATGTGCATGTTGTCGATCACGGCGGCAGCCACTTCGCTGTGTGGATCCAGCACCGTCACACGGTCAAACGCCAAGGTGTTGAGTAATTGGCCGAATACCTTGAGCGCAAAGCTGTCGCCGGAAGCCATATGGCGATCCTGGCGGGCGTAGGGCAGATAAGGCAACTCAAGCAGGCTTTCTTTGATCAGAAACTGGTGGCGTACCGCCTGCGTCAACTGTGCCAACAGCATGAAGTCATCCATGCTGCGCATTGCGCTGGCACGAATACGCATCTGCGAAGTCCCCGTTGTTTCAGGCTGTGCAAACCGGGCATACACTGCCCCATCGGGAAACTGTCCGGTTGTCACCTTCACTTCAATGTCGTTCAAAAACAACTGCAGTTGTGCGCTCATAGTCTTCCCCTCCACCAATTAATGTCCCTAAGACACTTATATAATTGTCCAAGAGACATTTATTGGCAAGCGAAAAATGTCTTATTCACAGTAAATTCACTTAACCATTTGTTTATTTACGCTTTTAATAATTATCATTAGCCGGCCGCTATTGTTATATTGTCTCAAAGACCTTTTTAGCCGAGCGCCAGCATGACCACGCAAGCCGAGTACCTGAAAAACTACGATCCGCGCCTCTTCCCCTCACCGCTTGTCACCGTCGACAGCGTGCTGTTTACCGTACACGGCGGGAAGCTGTGCGTGCTGTTGGCCAAGCGCGCTAATCACCCTTTCCTCGATCAATGGGGATTACCGGGCGGGTTTATCGATTTGCAGCGCGACGCCTCCACGCAAGCGACGGCAGAACGTAAACTGAGGGAAAAAACCGGTGTGGTGCCGCCCTATCTGGCGCAGTTGGCCAGTTTTTCTGGCCCGGAAAGGGATCCGCGTGGCTGGAGCCTGACCACGGTCTACTTTGCTCTGATCGCCCATGCCGATTGCCAGCCGCATATCGCCGACGTGAATGACGTCGCCTGGGTGCCGTTGGACAACCTGCAAACACAGCAGCTGGCTTTCGATCATCAAACGATCGTGGAAGCAGCACTTCAGCGGCTACGGCAAAAAACGGCTTACTCCATGCTTCCGGTCTATTGTCTGCCGGCGGAGTTCACGCTTTCCCAATTGCAGGAAGTGATTGAGATCATTTTGTCGCATACGGTGCAGCGCAAAAGTCTGATGCGGCGTTTTGACGCTTCGGAAATGTTTGAGGAAACCGGCGAGAGAGTGGCAACAGGCGCACGCAAGGCACGCCTGTACCGCAGGAAAGCGGGGGTAGATATGAGAAACTTTTCCAGAAACCTGATGGTGGAGTGATCTTCAGGCGCGATAGAACGGCTTATCCCCCAAAATGGTCGCACGGTGCATTATGCGCCGCTGCGGCAGGTAATCCGCGTTGGCGTAATGCTGAGTCACCCGGTTATCCCAGATGGCAATATCATTGGCCTGCCAGCGCCAGCGCACCTGAAACTCCGGCTTGGTGATATGCGCAAACAGGAAGTTCAGCAGAGCATCACTCTCCTTCGCCGCCAGATCGACAATCCGCGTAGTAAATCCTTCATTGACGAACAGCGCCTGCTTGCCGGTCACTGGATGGGTGCGGATCACCGGATGCAATAACGGTGGGTTTTTCTGCACGGCCAACTGCCAGCGCTGATGCTCTTCCTCACTGCCACGATGTTTATATTCGGGGAACGACTTGGTGAAGTCATGCTCCGCCTGCAACCCGGCCAACAACTTTTTCAGCGGTGAGGACAATGCCTCATACGCGGCAATCCCGCTGGCCCACAGCGTGTCGCCACCGGTCGTCGGCAACTGCTTGGCGGCTAAAATCGCCCCCTGCGGCGGGTTCTCGATAAAGGTGACGTCGGTATGCCAGTTGTCGTTATCCGGCGGGTTATCGTCATGAGTATCCAGCACAATGATCTCCTCCACGTCGGGAGCATGTGGATACACCGGGTGAATATGCAGATCGCCGAAGCGCCCTGCCAGCTCACGCTGTTGTAGCGGTGTGATTGGCTGATCGCGCAGGAACAGCACCTGATGCTTGAGCAAGGCATGGTAAAGCTGTTCAAACTGGCCGTCGCCCAATGGTCGCGCCAGATTGACGTTTTCCACCAACGCGCCGATATATGGCCCCAACGGGGTAATTGCTAAACGTTCGTTCATTGCTGTACTCCATGCCAAGGGGTCAAGCGGCGCTGTAAGGCACGTAGCCCCAGCTCCAGACCAAATGCAATTATCGCAATCACGCTGATACCGGCGATCACCACGTCGGTCGCCAGAAACTCACCTGCGGACTGCACCATAAATCCCAGACCGCGCGTGGCGGCAATCAGCTCAGCGGCCACCAGCGTAGACCAGCCGACACCTAGGCCAATACGGATGCCGGTCAGAATTTCCGGTAGCGCACTAGGCAACACCACAAAGCGCAGCAATTGCCAGCGGTTGGCTCCCAAAGCCTGCGCGGCACGAATGCGCACCTGCGCTACGCTGCGTACGCCTGCCACGGTCGAAAGCGTCACAGGGGCAAAAATCGCCAGGTAGATCAGTAGGATTTTCGAGGTTTCACCGATGCCAAACCAGATCACCATCAGCGGCAGATAGGCCAGCGGAGGTACCGGGCGATAAATTTCAATCAGGGGATCAAGCAGGCCACGCACTGTCTCACTTAGCCCCATCGCAATACCCACCGGGACACCGATCACCACAGCGGCCAGTAATGCCACCAGGATCCGCCCCAGACTGGCGGCCAGGTGTTGCCACAGCGTGGCATCCATAAAGCCTTGCGGGCTGGCAATGACCACCAACTGATGCAAGACCTGCTGCGGCGCGGGCAGAAATAACGGGCTGATCAGCTGCAAGGTGGTTACCGCCCACCAGACAGCCAATAGCACCAGTAAGGTTGCCGTGCTCAGCTTGAGGCTGCGCGGCAGCGTGAAACGAGATTGGCGCACCGCTGTCGGTATTGCGGCTTTCAGAACAGAATGCAGGCTCATAACAAGGCCTCGCGCTGTTGAAACACCCGGCCCAGCACGTATTCACGCTGGGCGATAAACTCAGGATCGGACTTGATGGCGCGGCAAGCCTCTCCGGCGGCATAGCGCTGACCAAAATTCAGCGATAAACGCTCCACCACCTGCCCAGGACCAGGAGAAAGCAGTAACAACTCGCTGGCCAGGAATACCGCTTCTTCGATGTCATGGGTGATCAGCAGCACCTGCTTGCCGGTATCGCGCCAGATGTTCAACAGCAGTTCCTGCATCTGTTCGCGAGTGAACGCGTCCAGTGCCCCGAAAGGCTCATCCAGCAGCAACAGCCGAGGGTCGGCAGCCAAGGCGCGGGCAATGCCCACCCGCTGACGCATCCCACCGGACAGTTGCCAGATGAAGTGTTGTTCATAGCCGGTCAGCCCAACGCGTTGCAACATCTGCTGCGCCACCTTGCGGCGTTGCGGCTTGGCCACACCGGCCAGTTGCAAGCCAAACTCCACGTTATCCACCACGTTGCGCCACGGCAGTAAGCCTTCATGTTGGAAGACCACGCCCCGCTCGGCACCAGGGCCTTTGACGGGGACATCATCCAGCGTAATGCTGCCTGCCGTTGGCTCAATAAACCCGGCGATCAAATTCAGCAACGTGGTCTTGCCACAGCCAGAAGGCCCCAACACCACCACCAGTTGCCCGGCGGCGATCTGGAACGACACATCGCGCAGCGCCGCACGCCCCTGATAATCGGCCGAAAGATGGTTAACGTTTAGCATGGCGGATCCCTTACGACTGCGGTGCAGCCTGCACCTGTTTGACAAAGCGGTCGGTGACATAGGCGCTGTAATCACTGTCCACCTGCGGGATCTTGCCTTGTTGCTTAAGGAACTCGGCGGTATCGCGAATAGCTTTATCTACCGGCTGGCCCAGTTGAGTGATCTGATCGGCGACCGGCAGGTAACGGTTACCCTTCACCAGTTCTGGCACCTGCTCTGGCGGCACTCCGCTCAGGCGAGCCAGCGTGTTGAGGTTGCTTGAATCTTTCAGCCATTGCTCCGGTTGTGCCAGGTAGGCCTTCTGCGCTTTCATGGCGCTGGCGGCAAACGCGGTGACAACTTCCGGATGCTGCTCGGCAAAGTCTTTGCGCACTACCCACACGTCCAGCGTTGGTGAGCCCCACTGGCTAACCTGTTCGGAATCAGTCAGCACCTTGCCTTGTTTGGCGAGTTCATTGACCACCGGAGCCCATACGTAAGCCCCGTCGATATCCCCACGCTGCCAGGCCGCCGCAATGGCTGGCGGTTGCAGGTTGAGAATTTGCACCTGGTCAGGTTTGATGCCCCAGTGTTTCAGAGAGGCCAGCAGGCTGTAGTGAGTGGTGGAAATGAACGGTACCGCAATGCGCTTACCGATCAGATCCTGGGGAGATTTGATGTCCTTTTTTACCACCAGCGCTTCGGAACTACCCAGCTGCGAGGCGATCAGGAACACTTCGATAGGGAGCTTCTGGCTGGCGGCCACGGCCAGCGGGCTGGAGCCGATATTGCCAATCTGCACATCGCCAGAGGCCAGCGCACGCAACACGCTGGAGCCGCTGTCGAACTTGCGCCAGTCAACGGTCGCGCCAGACTGTTTGGCAAAGCTGTTTTCCGCCTGCGCCACCTTGGCGGGTTCGGCGGAGGTCTGGTAAGCCACGGTGACGTCCACTGCCTGGGCACTGGCCGCACCGAGCGATAAAGCCAACAATACTGCACTGCGTAAAGAGAAAAGTTTGCTCGCCATGATCCGCTCCGTTGATATAATTCTGTGCTGTGACCAACAGTTTTATCTGAGCGGCGCTCGGCAATAAAAGAATAAAAAAATCTTCTTTATTACTTATGGCGATATCAATTCCACCCACTCTCCCCCGGCACGGCTACTGCGCTGAGCGGCATCAATAAACGCCATCCCTTGCACGCCGGTTTCAATCCCTGGTAACAACGGTGCCGCCGAAGGGCCATCACGCAAACATCGGGCCGCTTCACGGTAAATCTGGCCAAACCCTTCTAAATAGCCTTCAGGATGCCCTGCGGGTACGCGGGCCAGCAGGCGGTTTTCTGCATGCTGAAATGCCGAAGCGCGGGTGATGCAATAGGCGGGCGCGTCAAAAGGCCGTATCCACAGCTGGTTCGGGTTTTCCTGGCAAAACTCTAGGCTGCCCTCACTGCCGTAAACTCGCAACTTCAGCCCATTCTCATGACCACAGGCCACCTGGCTGGCCCAGAGCCGACCTTTGGCACCGTTGGCATAACGCATCTGCACCCGCACATCGTCGTCCAGCTTGCGCCCCGCGATGAATGACGTCAGCTCCGCGCTGATCGCCTCAGGCAACATGCCGCTGACAAACTCAGCCAACTGCCAGGCGTGAGTACCTACGTCACCGATGCAGCCAGATCCGGCTTTTTCCGGCTGGGCACGCCAACCGGCCTGCTTGTTATCGGTCAGCTCCAGCGGTTTTGCCAGCCACTGCTGCAGATATTCCACCTCGACGAAGCGGATCTCGCCCAACTCCCCCGCCAATACGCGGCTACGTGCCTCACGTACCAGCGGGTAGGCGCTGTAGTTATGGGTCAGGATCAGTTGTCTGCCACTTTGGCGGACCGTTTGTGCCAGTTGCAGAGCCTCGGAGTAAGAGGTGCATAGTGGCTTATCGCAGATCACATCAATCCCGGCGTTGAGAAAAGCGCTGGCGACTGGAGCGTGCAAATGATTCGGGGTCACGATCGCGACAACATCAATCCCATCCTCTCGTGCCGCTTCTGCCTGCGCCATCTGGTTAAAATCGGCATAGCAGCGATCCGGTTGCAGATGCAGTAACTCCCCGGTGCGCAGACAGTTTTGCCTATCGGAGGAGAAAGCCCCGGCGACCAGTTCAAACTCATCATCCATCCGCGCCGCCAACCGATGCACCGCGCCAATAAACGCGCCTTCACCGCCACCTACCATTCCCAGCTTTAATCTCATGATGCATCCTCCACGCCCAGCATGGCTCTGACTCGCCCCCGGTCAGTATCCACCGCTGCAAAATCATCAAAGGCCCGTTCCGCTACCGGAATTATATGGCGGGCGATAAAGGCGGCACCTTCTCGTGCTCCGGCCTCCGGCGACTTAAGGCAGCACTCCCATTCCAACGTAGCGACTCCAGGGAAGCCGTACTGCGTCAGCTTGCTGAAAATGGCCGGGAAGTCGATCTGCCCGTCCCCCAGAGAACGGAAGCGCCCAGGTCTTTCCAACCATGGCTGGTAACCCCCATACACGCCACTGCGGGCGCTGGGGCGGTACTCGGCATCTTTAACGTGAAACGCGCGGATACGTGGGTGATAACAATCGATAAAGCCCAGATAGTCCATCTGCTGCAAATGCAGATGGCTCGGATCATAGAGAATATGGCAGCGGGGATGGTTGCCGACCTTGGCCAGAAAGCGTTCAAAGGTCACGCCGTCATGTAAATCCTCTCCCGGATGCAGCTCATAGCACACATCTACACCAGCCCGATCGAAGGCGTCCAGGATCGGCAGCCAGCGCTTGGCCAACTGTTCGAAGGCCTCCTCCAGCAATAACGCATTGTGCGGCGGCCACGGATAGAAATAGGGCCACGCCAACGCCCCAGAGAAGGTCGCATGGGCCGTTAGCCCCAAACGCTGCGAAGCCTGCGCCGCCAGCAATAACTGTTCCGTTGCCCAGGCCTGCCGCTGCTGAGGTTTGCCCCGGATTTCTGACGGAGCAAAGCCGTCAAAGGCCAGATCGTAGGCTGGATGGACGGCGACCAGTTGCCCTTGCAAATGCGTCGACAGCTCGCTGATACGGATACCGTGCCGCCCAAGCCGGGCGACGATCTCATCGCAATATTCCTGGCTGCGTGCCGCCAACGCCAGATCGAAAATGGCTGGCTCCAACGTGGGGATCTGGACGCTGGTGAAGCCCAGCCCGGCAGCCCACTCCGCCAAACCATCCAGCGTATTAAACGGGGCCTGCTCGGCGATAAACTGCGCCAGAAACAATCCCGGCCCCTGCATCGTCTTCATGCTTCTCTCCCTAATATCACCGTACGTTGGCTGCGAACCGCCTCGTCCGCCGCCAACACCACCCGTAAGCTGTTCAATGCATCCTGAAGATGCTGATTGAGATCCAGTCCCTCACGAATAGCCTGTAAAAAGTACCGCTGTTCACTCAGGCACAGCGCCAAATGGTCCGGCTCATCCTGGCAGTCGATCCAGCGATCTGGCCGCGTAAAGCGGTTCTCGTCGTCCAGATCGGCATAATGCACCCGCAATGATTCGGTTTTGGTATGCCCCCCAACATCGTCAGAAGCCCTTTCCTGATGACGAGCTACGATCGAAACTGCGCCACGCGGCCCAATGACGTCTTTCACAAAGTAGGCCGTTTCACTGATCATCGGCCCCCAGCCAGCTTCGTACCAGCCGATCGAACCGTCGGAAAAACGCACCTGTAGCTGGCCGTAGTTATACATCCCCTGCGGCAGGTCATCGGTCAGCCGGGCGCCGATAGCGCTCACGCTGATCGGCTCCGCCTGGGCCATCTGGCACATCACGTCCAGATAATGTACGCCGCAATCGACAATTGGCGATAATGACTGCATCAGGTTGCGATGCACATTCCACATCTGCCCGTGGCTTTGCTGGTTGAGGTTCATCCGCATCACCAAGGGCTTACCCAAACCCCGAGCGAGCTCCACAAACTGCTGCCAGGAGGGGTGATGGCGCAGGATATAGCCCACCACCACCTGTCGTTGTGCCTGATGAGCAGCAGCAATCACCCTTTCAGCCCCTGCTACCGTGGTGGCGAGCGGCTTTTCGATAAACAGATGGCATCCCGCCGCCAGCGCCGCCAAGGCGTAGGCTTCGTGGGTGTCCGGATAAGTGGTCAGGCACACGGCATCAGGCCGGGTTTGCGCCAGCGCCAACTCAAAGTCGCTAAAGGTGGAATAACCGCCCCCCAAACGTTGATTAAGCAGCTCACGCGACTCGCCCCGAGCTACCAGCCCGCAGATTGTCACCCCTTCCATAGCGTGGTAGGCCTCGGCATGGGACGCCCCCATATTGCCGCAACCCACCACCAGCACCCGCAAATCAGCCATCACGTTTCTCCCCTGCTGGAACATCCCGGTAGTTGAAGGTGAAGAAGAACAGTGCGGCGATCGCTAATGCGCCGAAGGCCGGGTACCACCAGAAGTGCTGCCATTGCGGCAACGCCGCAGCGCCGTCCGCCGTCACCATATGGTTAAACAGCGCACCGCTGATCTGCGAACCAATCAACATACCGATGCCGTAGGTGAACAGCACCAGCAGGCTTTGTGCCTGGCCTTTCACCTTGTCGCCCGCCACTTTATCGGTATAGATAAAGCCGATAACGAAGAAGAAGTCATAGCACATGCCATGCAGGATGATGCCGAGGTAGATCATCCAGCGCATTTCTTCGGTAATGCCTAGTGCAAACATCACATAGCGCAGGAACCAGGAAAGCATGCCGATCATCAGCATGTACTTGATCCCCAACCGGGCAAACAGGAACGGGATCAGCAGCATGAAGAACAGCTCAGACATTTGCCCCAGCGACATCACGCCACCCACGTTGGTGAAACCGGCCGCGGCAACGAACGGCGCGGCATAGGCGTAATACGCCGCCAACGGGATGGAGATCAGCGTGGCACAGATGATAAATACCAGGAAATGGCGCTGCTTGAGCATTGCGAAAGCATCCGCACACAGCAGATCGCGCATTTTTACTGGCTTGCCGCGCTCCGGTGCCGGGGTATGCGGCAGCGTAAAGCTGTAAATCGCCAATACCAACGAGGCTACAGCAGCCAGCGTAAAGATATCGGTACTGTCCGACAGGCCGCTGCTGCCGACGATCAACCCGGCAACAATCCAGCCAAAGGTGCCGAACGCCCGCACTACCGGGAAGGCTTTCTCGCTGTTACTCAGGCTGTAAAACGCCACGTTATTGCTCAGGGCAATGGTGGGCATGTAGCACAGCATATAACCGAAGATAATCCACAGCAGGCCGCTGCCCTGCCCCTCGGCAAAGAACCCTGGCATCATCCACAGCAGGCCAGCCCCAATCAGGTGCAGCACGGCCAACACTTTTTGCGAGGCAAAGAAGCGATCGACCACCATGCCCAGCACAAAAGGCGACAGGATGGAGGCAATTGGCCCGGTGGAATAGGCATCGCCTATGATCGCAGCCAGGCCATATTTGCCCATCACCACGCCGAGCGTGACATACCAGGCCCCCCAGACAAAAAATTGCAGGAACATCATCAGTGCCAGCCGAGGCACCACCCATTTGAACGTGGCGCTTTTGGCCCCCAAGGCCTGGCTATCTGTTTGCATAACTCCCCCATCGGTGTTGGTTGGTTAATACAGCAACGACGCCGGTGCTAACCGCTTTCCGGCAAAAAGGACGGCATCACCACGCCGCCGGATTGTTGCGCCTGGCCTTTCACCTGCGCGATATGTAACTCACAAATTCGTCCTCCCCAGCGCAGCAAAACCTGGCTAAGTGCGGAGCGCTCTGCGGGTACCAATACCACCGGTGTCGTACCGCGATGATGGCGATCAAGCATCCAGCCAAGTAACTCCAGGGCGATCTCTTCGCTATGGCAGCACCCTGGCCCCAACATACGGGAGGCCGGATGCGCCACCGAGGCCAGATAACCGCCGATGCGATCGTCCAACTCCCAGACGGCAACCCGCCACAGTCCACTGGTGTCATTGAGGAAATAATCGATATCGCGCTGGCGTTCGATGCCCAGTATTTCGCGCTCCAACTCCAGGATGGCGGGCAGGTCGTCAAGCCGGGCTGCCCGTACCTGGCCGCGAGTCAGGCGTGGGTAAGCAAATCCCTGGCTCGGCACCGGGATCGCCATATCCTGATAGAGGGCATACGGGGTAAATCCCCCGCGCTGGTAGAGCGAATAGGAATCCAGGTTTAGCGCGCTGGACAGCAAACGAACCGGTAAGCCACCCGCCAGTTCATCGGCCTTGGCCAACAAACGGCTGGCAATCCTGCGGCCAAAATAATCGGGATGAACATTCATGATGCCCAACCCCAAATGAGTTTCACGCGGGTGGAAAAAGCAGGAGCCACAGATTGCCCCTTGTTGATCGCGCGCAATCCAGTGGTGGCCCTCATCCAACTGCTGGTAAACATCAACAAACAGGCCGCAACTTTCCGGCCCGGCCGAGAAGATGTCGCCCAATCCGTGGCGCTGATACCAGGCATTGGTCGAGCAATGGATTAGAGCGGCAATCTCGCTGCGATCCTCTGCTTGCGCTAGCTGAAGCTGTATCTCCATCTGCCACCTCCTATTGCGTCGCCATTCGGGGTAATTTCGCTCTAAATCTTAAATGTAATCGATTTCATTTTGCGATAAATAAAATGTAATCGATTTCTTTTTTTCGGCAACCGGATTGATATGATTAAAAGTAGGGAGAAGATGAATTTGTAATCGCTGTCACAAACTCTTCGTAGTGATCGTACTTTTTGCCGCATACTGTGCGAGGCAAACGGGCAGAAGGAAAAGCAAACCATGTCGATAGCAAAGGTGGCGAAAATCGCTGGCGTCTCAGCGGCCACCGTCTCACGGGTGTTGAACGGCCAACAGATCGTCAAACCAGCCACTCGCGATAAGGTCCTGGCGGCGATCCGCGCATGTGACTATCAACCCAACCTGCTGGCACGCCAGTTGCGCACTGCCCGCAGCGGGATGCTGCTGGTGCTGGTGTCCAATATCACCAACCCCTTTTGCTCCCTGGTGGTACGCGGTATCGAAGAAGAAGCCGAACGCCACGGTTACCATATTCTGCTGTGTAACTCGGAATCCAACCCCACCCGTGAATCCGCTTACCTCAGCCTGCTAAGTGGCAAGGTAGTCGACGGCGTGATCACCATGGATGCCATCAGCTGTTTGCCGGGGCTGACCGCCATGATCGGTGATTTCCCCTGGGTGCAATGCGGCGAAGGGGATACCCAATTCCGCGCCTCCTCCGTCACCATCGATAATCACCAGGCCGCCATGGCCGGTGTGCAGCACCTGGCAGCCAAAGGCCGCCAGCGGATCGCGTTGCTCAACGGCGATATGCGTTATCTGTATTCACAGCAGCGAGAACAGGGCTACCGGCAGGCGTTGGCCGAGCTGGGGCTGGACTATTGCCGGGTGGAATACGTCGAAGGGCTGGATTACTCCGCAGGAGCCAAGGCGATGAGTGATTTGCTGGCAGACGGGCCACGGCCAGATGCGGTATTTGCCATTTCGGATGTGATTGCCGGAGGCGCGATGAGTGCCTTGCACCAGCAGGGCTTGCGTATTCCAGAAGATATCGCGGTGATGGGATTTGACGGTGTGCCGTTTGGCAGTATCACCACTCCGCCGCTAACCACCATCGTACAGCCCATGCATCAGTTCGGCGTGCGTAGCGTGCAGTTGCTGCTGGAGAAAATTCAGGGCCAGCAGTTGCCCCCTTGCCACGACGTGCTGGATTGGCAACTGCTGGAACGGAGTTCAACCTGAAAGAGAACCACGCAAGAAGATGCGCGCGTAGCCACCCAGCAACGTACGTTCTCCTTGCTGCTCGCAGAACAACTCGCCGCCGCGTGATGAGAGTTGCTTGGCATGCAATACGTGGCGGCCAAGGCGCGCCGTCCAGTAAGGCATCAGTATGCAATGGGCGGAGCCGGTGACCGGATCTTCGCTGCGATCCATTGAGAAATAGCGCGAGACAAAATCCACCTCATCACCCGGAGCCGTGACGATCACGCCGCAACCCACGTGGTCGATCAGCTCGGCGATCGCAGGCTGCACCGCCCTGACCTGCGCCTCATCGGCCAATACCGCCATCAGCGACTGGGCTCGCCACACTTCCTGCGGTTGCACACCGAGTAAAGCGGCCAACTGTGGCGGTTCAGCAATTTTCTGTGGTGGGCGAGAAGGGAAATCCAGGATCAGCCGTTCACCGTCGGCCGCATCGCGTTTGACATACAGCTCACCGCTTGCGGAACGGAAACGGATATCGCTCAACCCCGGGTTGACCACGTTTAACAGCACGTGCGCCGTGGCCAAAGTAGCATGCCCGCACAGATCCACTTCCCGCGTTGGCGTGAACCAGCGGATCGCATACATGTCGCCGTCCTGCCAGACAAAGCTGGTTTCCGGCAGGAATAGTTCATTGGCGATAGCCTGCATCTGCGCCGTTTCCAGCGGTTGTTGCAGCAGGCAGACACCGGCCGGGTTGCCCCGCAGCCCTTCGCCAATAAAGGCATCAACATGGAAATAGTTTTCGGCCATTACAGTTCCTTAATGCCAAATCAGTAATACACAGGCGGCGGTTAACAGCCCCATCGACACGTTAAAGATTATCCAGGCTTTCTTGCTGCGCAGCAGGCGGCCAATCACCGTACCAAAACCCAACCAGATGATCCCGGCAACGATGTTGACGGCAAAGATACCGAAGGCGATGGCCAGAATCGAGTGGTTGTATTTATCCCCCGCCAGGCTAAAGCTCGCCACTGCCCCAAGCGCCATCAGCCAGGCCTTGGGGTTAAGGAATTGCAACAGCCAGCCTTGGTACAGACGCACCGGCTTTGGTGGCGGCGCGTCGGTTTCCAGCTTTTCATAGGCCGCCGTCGCCACTTTCCACGCCAGCCACAACAGATAAAGGCTGCCGAGGATTTTCAAGATCAAGTGCAAGGAAGGATAAATCAGGATCAACCCACCAACGCCAAATGCCACCAGCACCAAGATACTTTGCATACCCAGCATGATGCCGATCATCAGCCATAATGAACGCATAAAGCCGAAATTGGCCCCTGAGGTGGTGAGCAACATATTGTTGGGGCCAGGGGTGATCGCGGCCACCCACAGGAAGCCTAGCATCGAAAGAAATAAACTCAGTTCCATGAAGCGGGCGCTCCTCACCCAAATGACTTTTTTGCAGTATGATTGCTAATACATGTGTTTGAAGCTAACAGTGCGGTTCGGATCACACAATAGCCGCCAACAAGAATTTTATTCATTATGTATGAATCCTTTCGCCCCCTGACCGGGGCCAGTAATCCACACCTGCAAACCCTGCTGCCACGGCTGGTGCGCCGCCGCATACAGCTGCAACCCCATTGGCAACGGCTGGAGTTGCCGGACGGCGATTTCGTCGATCTGGCCTGGAGTGAAGATCCGCAACTGGCGCGCGAGAAACCTCGCGTGGTGCTGTTCCATGGGTTAGAGGGTAATTTTTACAGCCCTTACGCACATGGGCTGCTCAATGCCTGGCGCGAGCAAGGTTGGTTAGGCGTAGTGATGCATTTCCGTGGTTGCAGCGGCGTGCCTAACCGCAAGCAACGCATCTACCACTCCGGTGAAACGGAAGATGCCCGCTTCTTCCTGCGCTGGCTGCGTGACAGCTTTGGCGAAGTGCCAACGGCGGCGGTCGGGATTTCCCTTGGCGGCAATATGCTGGCCTATTATCTGGCCCAACAGGGCAATGACAGCCTGCTACAGGCGGCAGTGGTCGTTTCCGCCCCGCTGATGCTGGAACCTTGCTCGCTTCGCATGGAACAGGGATTCTCACGCGTTTATCAGCGCTACCTGCTGGGCCAACTCAAGCAAAATGCCACCCGCAAGCTGCTGCACTATCCAGGCACCTTGCCGTTGGATCTGTCGCAACTGAACAAGCTGCGGCGCATTCGTGAGTTTGATGATGTGATCACTTCGCGCATTCACGGTTTCAGCGACGCAGTCGATTACTATCGCCGTTGCAGCGCCCTGCCGCTATTGCCGCAGATCACCACGCCGCTGCTGATCATTCACGCTAAAGACGATCCGTTTATGACCGATGCGGTGATCCCCGACCTCGCCAGCCTGCCGCCTAATATCGAATATCAGCTGACGGAGTGCGGTGGCCACGTCGGCTTTGTCGGTGGCACCTTGAAAAAACCGCAAATGTGGCTGGAGCAACGTATCCCGGCCTGGCTTTCTCCTTTTTTGGAACCCACCAAGTGATTATTCCCTGGCAAGAAATTGAACAAGAGACTCTCAACAGCCTGATCGAATCCTTTGTATTACGCGAAGGAACCGACTACGGCGAGCACGAACGTTCGCTGGAACAGAAGGTCGACGACGTGCGCCGCCAGTTGAAAAGCGGCGAAGTGGTGCTGGTGTGGTCAGAGCTACATGAAACCGTCAACATCATGCCTCGCGGGCAGATCCGCGCCGGGCAGGAGGAAATTTAGTCTTATTGCGCGCTATGACTGAGGGAAAAAATCAGGTAACAATGCAGTATTGCAAACCAACGCGCACAATTTCGCCTTGGGCGAAAGGGTATCAGCCATACTAAAAATCTCATTCTGAGCCTGCGCATTTAATACGGAGTGACCCTCGACCATGTCTGCCAAACATCCCGTTATCGCGGTGACCGGTTCCAGCGGAGCCGGCACCACCACCACCAGCCTGGCGTTCCGCAAGATTTTTCAGCAGCTAAACCTGCGCGCCGCCCAGCTGGAAGGCGACAGCTTCCACCGTTACACCCGGCCGGAAATGGATGCGGCAATTCGTAAAGCCCGCGATATGGGGCGCCATATCAGCTACTTCGGCCCGGAAGCCAACGACTTTGGCCTGCTTGAGCAAAGCTTTATCGAATACGGCAAGAACGGCACCGGCCGCTCACGTAAATATCTGCATACCTACGACGAGGCGGTGCCTTACAACCAGGTTCCTGGCACGTTCACGCCTTGGGAGCCACTGCCCGCCCCCACGGATGTCCTGTTCTACGAAGGGCTGCACGGCGGCGTAGTGGCCGATCAGATCGACGTAGCCAAACATGTCGATCTGCTGGTCGGCGTGGTGCCGATCGTCAACCTGGAGTGGATCCAGAAGCTGATCCGCGATACCGGCGAGCGTGGCCATTCTCGTGAGGCGGTGATGGACTCGGTAGTCCGTTCTATGGAGGATTACATCAGCTATATCACGCCACAGTTCTCGCGCACCCATATCAACTTCCAACGCGTCCCGACGGTAGATACCTCCAACCCGTTTGCCGCCAAGGCAATCCCCTCACTCGACGAAAGCTTGGTGGTGATCCACTTCCGCGGTCTGGATCAGATCGATTTCCCTTACCTACTGGCGATGCTGCAAGGATCGTTTATCTCGCATATCAATACGCTGGTGGTACCGGGTGGCAAGATGGGGCTGGCAATGGAATTGATTATGGCACCGCTGGTGCAGCGGCTGATGGAAGGCAAGAAGATCGAATAAGTTATCGGGCGCGGCTAATCTCCGCGCCCGCCGTCGTTAGCGCATCAACAGGTGGCGGATAAAACCGACGTGCAGTTTCACGCCGATCTGCATCGCCGCCTCATCCAACTTAAAACGGGGATTATGCACGCCATAGGTGGCACCGATCGCCTCGTTACCGCTGCCGATAAACAGGAAGCACCCCGGCACTTTCTCCTGATAGGAGGAGAAATCTTCGCTGCCAAACATCGCGGTAGTCAATTCCCGCAACGCCTGTGGCCCCACGGCTTCGGCCACCACCTCGCGCGCAATGGCGCAGGCATCAGGGTGGTTATTGCCGATGGTATAGCCACGCGTCCAGTCAACCTTATAGCTGGCACCGTGCGCCTGGCTGATCCCAGCGACGGTTTGCTCAACCAACAGCGGCACCCGATCACGGACTTCCTGATTATGAGTGCGTAGCGTTCCTGCCAACCGGGCGCTGTCTGGAATGACGTTATAGCTGTCACCTGCCTGGAAGGTTGCCACCGTCAACACCGGGGCATTTAACGGATCAAGCTTACGTGCCACGATCTGCTGCAAAGCGCTAACGATCTCCGCACCAATCGGCACCGGATCGATACACAGATGCGGCATCGAGCCATGCCCACCCTTACCCTGCAACACAATGTCGAAGTTATCGCTGGAGCCACTGAACACACCCTGCTTCATCCCCACCTCACCGGTCGGGAAGTTGGGCATGACATGCAGGCCGAAGATCATCTTCACGCCATCCAGAACCCCCAGATCTACCAGTTGTTGGGCTCCGCCCGGTGGCACTTCTTCGGCATGCTGGAAGATAAAACGCACCGAGCCTTGCAGCTGCGCCTGCAACTGGCACAGCACGCTGGCCGCGCCCAGCAACATCGCGCTGTGAGCATCATGGCCGCAGGCATGCATCACCCCTGGCCGGGTCGAGCAGAAAGGCTCGTCGCTTTCCTCCTGGATCGGCAAGGCATCAATATCGGCGCGCAATGCATAGCATGGCCCCGGCGCTGCGCCCTGCAATTCGGCAACCACGCTATTCGGCGTAGGACGGGTGATCTTCAACGGACCAAGGCTAGCCAGTTGTCCGGCTATGTAATCTGCCGTCTGCGCCTCTTGAAAAGACAACTCAGGATTCGCATGCATATGACGCCGCCACTGCAATACCTGTTGTTCCACGCCGTCAATCAGTTGTTCAATATTCATGTTCAGACTCCTTAATTCAGTGCCGGTTGGCGTGCTTTGCCCGCCAATGGCAGGATCACCAGCCCGGAAACCACCATAGCCAGTGCCAAAAAGATAAACGTCGTCATGTAGTTGTGGCTGATGGTGATCAGATACCCCATGGCAATAGGGGCCACAAAGCCACCCAAGGTGCCGCCGGTGTTAATCAGCCCCATCGCTGCCCCCATCACTTCCGTAGGCAAGCGCTTCATAGGCAAGGTAAACACCGTGACGAACGAGGCCATCAGGAAGATATAACCCAGGAACAAGAACAGGCTGGCCGTCAGAGCCGATTCGCTGGTAAACACCAGCCAGATGCACAAGGCGCTGAGCAGGGAACTGAAGAAGATCACCCACGGCTCATGCCCTTGCAGGTAGCGCCCGACCAGCCAGCCGGTGCCGAGTGAGGAGATCCAGATCCCCAGACCGCCGGCGGCCACCACCATGCTGGAGACGTCAAGCGGCATTCCGCGCTGCTGTACCAGGAATTTCGGCAGCCAGGCCATCAGGCCGTACGACGGGATGTTGATACAGAAAATCGCCACAAACAGCAGCAGCACGATTGGGTTTTTCAGTAGAGCCTTATAGTTGGCTGCCGCTGCCCCAGCTTTGGCGGGCGCCACCTGTGGCGGATTGGGCACCAGCCACAAGATGCAGGCGGCAATCACGAATGCCAACAGGCCAAGCGCAGAGAACGACCCACGCCAGCCGATGTGATCCAGGCAATAGACCGCGACCAGCGGCCCGACGGTCATCGCCAACCCGGCGGAAGACAGCAGAATGGACTGCGCGAAGGTGCGCTGTTCCAGTGGGAAATTCGCCACCACTGCCTTGGCGCAGGAACACGGGTAGCCGGAGTGGCCAATACCCGACAGGAAGCGGAACGTCACCAGCAGGCCCAGGCCGAACCCCAGAATGCCGAAGCACAGGGCAAATCCCCCCAGCAGCAGTAACGAACTGCACAGCACTTTCTTAAAGCCAAAGCGGTCATTGAGCCAGCCCGCCGGTATCTGGAACAGGGAATACGCCAGGAAAAACATCCCGGTAATGTAGCCCAGCTGTTCCGGCTGTAGATTGAACTCGCGTTCGATAGGTAACAGCGCAAAACCCATCACGGTTTTATCGATGTACACCACGACATAGCCCACAAACAGCAAAAAAATCATTAGCGAACGATTTTTCATCGCCGATATTCCTTTAAGTTATCACCCAGGCTGCCCACCAGCGTGACGGGCGTAGTTTAATAATGTGATCCAGGTCACTTTATAGTTTTAATAACAGTCACTTACAACAGCGTGCTGAAATTATCGCCTTTTGCCGAGCGGCATAAGATACAATTTTGTAAGGGGTGATGCTTTTTATTGATAGGGTGGGGAATGCGCTATTTACCGAAGTTACAACAGTTGAAAGTCTTCCAGCAGGTGATCCGCAGCGGCAGTATTCGTGGGGCGGCACGCGCGCTTGAGCAATCTCAACCGGCGGTGAGCCGCACCATCCGTGAACTGGAACAGATCCTGGAAACCCAGTTGATCAATCGCAGCAGTCAGGGAATGACGCTGACCGAAACCGGCCGCGCCTTCGCCCTGCGAATGCAGTTGATCCTGGAGGAATTGCAGCGCGCCGCCGACGAGATCCAGCAGTTGAATCAGCATTCGCAAGGTAACGTCGCCATTGGCTGCTCTTCGCTACTCGCCCTGACGGTATTACCGGAGCTGGTCGAAGCCTTCAAACAGCCGTTTCCACAGGCCAATCTCCTAATCCGCGAAGCGCAGCTTTCTACGCTACTGCCAGCATTGCGCGAAGGCCGCCTGGATTTTGCCGTGGGTACCGTCAGCCCGGAACTTCCGCTGGAGGATCTGGTGCGTGAACCGCTGTTCAACGCCTCTTTTTGCATTATCGCACGCCAGGGGCACCCACTGGCGCAGGCCACCTCGTTGGACGAACTGCGTGAGGCCAAGTGGTTATTACCGGAAACCGATATGGGTTATTACCAGCAGTTGCGTGCGGTATTAGGCACCTTCTATCAGCAATTGAGCCGTTCGCCCATTCGTTCGGACTCTGTGACCTGTGGCTTGAATATGGTGCTGGAGGCGGATTATCTGACTATCGTGGCGCGGGCGATGAGTGCACCGTTCTATTTGCAGCGTCGGCTGGTGGCATTGCCTATCGACACGTTGCCACAAGCGCAATATTGCGTGCTGTATTCACAGAAATCGCCGCTAACCGTGACGGCACGGCGATTTCTTGATTTATTGCGTGCCCACTGCCTGCGCTACCCTTGGTAGGATCAGGCCACTTCGCGGATTTCGAAGCTGTGGCTAATGCTGGCGGCTTTACCCAGCATCAAGGAGACGGAGCAGTATTTCTCGGCGGAAAGATCCACCGCGCGCTCGACAATCTTATCGGTCAGCCCTTTGCCGGTGACGATAAAATGCAGGTTGATATGGGTAAACAGACGCGGTGCTTCTTCACGACGCTCGGAGGTCAGTTTTACCTCACAGTCACGCACATCGTTACGCCCTTTTTGCAGGATCGACACCACATCGATGGCGCTACAGCCGCCGACGGACATCAACACCATTTCCATCGGGCTTGGCGCTTTATCGCCAGCATTGCCATCCATCAAAACCTGGTGACCAGACGCAGACTCACCCAGGAATGTCAGCCCTTCTACCCACTTAACTCTTGCCTGCATGTTACACACTCCGGTTAATTTCTTAAAAACAGGGTACGCTTTCGCATACATTCTGGCAACGTAACCTGACGCTAATCATGCTGAAGCGAGACAACACAAGACACCCGCCTCACTCTGTGCTACAAACAGAGCCGCAATAACTCTTTCCAGGTCACCGATTTCAGGGATATGTCCAAGGAAAGGCCCCTATATTGGTTTGTTAACAGAATGTAGCTTGCAGCTCTCCCTGCAAGTTAATATGCTAGAGCACAAGCGTATTTCTATAACACGCCTCAAAACCTGTTGATAGCCACAATTAAAACACCGGGCTATAAGCACGTTTTACAGGGAACTCTGACCCCTGTGATACAAGGCAGCGATAACAACAGAGGATAACAGCGAATGGTTCTCGGCAAACCGCAAACAGACCCGACTCTCGAATGGTTCCTGTCTCATTGCCATATCCACAAATATCCATCGAAGAGTACGCTTATTCACCAAGGTGAAAAGGCCGAAACGCTTTACTACATCGTCAAAGGCTCCGTCGCGGTGCTGATTAAAGATGAAGAAGGCAAAGAGATGATCCTGTCCTACCTTAACCAGGGGGATTTCATCGGCGAGCTAGGATTATTTGAAGAAGGCCAGGAGCGTAGCGCCTGGGTACGGGCCAAAACCGCCTGTGAAGTGGCTGAAATTTCCTACAAGAAATTCCGCCAACTGATCCAGGTTAACCCGGATATCCTGATGCGCCTGTCCGCACAGATGGCTAACCGCCTGCAAGTCACCTCAGAGAAAGTGGGTAACCTCGCCTTCCTTGACGTAACCGGCCGCATTGCACAGACCTTGCTGAACCTGGCAAAACAGCCTGATGCCATGACTCACCCAGACGGCATGCAGATCAAAATCACCCGCCAGGAAATTGGCCAAATCGTCGGTTGCTCACGTGAAACCGTCGGTCGTATTTTGAAAATGCTCGAAGATCAAAACCTGATCTCCGCGCACGGCAAAACCATTGTCGTGTACGGTACGCGTTAATCCCCAGAGAAACGGTGCAGCAATGCGCCGTTTCTTTACCTGCTGAATAGCCAACCATGTGGCGCCGCCTGATCTACCACCCGGAAGTCAACTACGCACTGCGGCAAACGCTGGTGTTGTGCCTGCCGGTGGCGTTTGGTTTACTGATTGGCAACCTGCAACTCGGCATGCTGTTCTCGTTGGTGCCCGCCTGCTGCAACATTGCCGGGCTGGATACGCCACACAAACGCTTTTTCAAACGCCTGGTCGTAGGCGGCTCCCTGTTCGCACTCAGCAGCCTTCTGCTGCAACAAGCCCTGCTGTGGGATCTGCCGTTACCCTTGCTGATGCTGGCAATGGCGCTGTTGCTCGGCGTCAGCGGTGAGATCAGCCCGCTGCACGCACGCCTGCTACCAGCCGCATTGGTCGCCGCCATCTTTTCCCTCAGCATGGTAGGCACCGTGCCAATCTGGCATGCCCCTTTGCTGTATATCGTCGGCACCGCCTGGTACGGGCTGTTTACCTGGGCCTGGTTCAAGCTGTGGAAAGAGCAGCCGATGCGCGAATCCCTAAGCCAGCTGTATATGCAGTTGGCCGACTATTTTGAAGCCAAATACTCATTACTGACGCAGCACACCGATCCTGAAACTGCCCTGCCGCCGCTGTTGCAACGCCAGCAGAAAGTGATGGACCTGATCAGTCTGCTATACCAACAGCTTAATTTCCTGCCCCATGCCAATAACCTAGAGCAAAAGCGCCTGCGGCGTACGTTTCAGGTGGCGCTCGATTTGCAAGAGCACATCACCGTCAGCCTGCATCTGCCGGAAGAAGTGCAAAAGCTGGTGGAGCAAAGCCAGGCCGAAGCGATTATCCGCCGCAACGCCCAAGTGATCGCCACGCGCCTGCGGGTGATGGCCGACGATATTCTCTATCATCGGCACTCTGCGCGTTTCAGCATGAAGAATGAGCTGGCAGCGCTGGAAAAAGTGGCCTCACAGCACGCCGATAACCCGGTTGGCCAGTTCTGCTATTACCACTTCAGCCGCATCGCGCGCCTGCTACGCACTCAGCACCCACTGTACCGCCGCAATCTGATGGCCAATCAGTCACGCCTGCCTTTCTGGCCTGCGGTGGTGAGCTATCTGTCGTTTAAATCCAACGCCCTGCGCAACGCCGCCAGGCTGGGGGTCATTCTGGCGGCCGGCAGCAGCCTGGGCATGCTGTTCAACCTGCCAAAACCCTATTGGATCTTGCTGACCATCATGCTGGTCAGCCAAAACGGCTATAACGCCACGCGGGTGAGGATCCAGCACCGTGCCCTCGGCACGTTGGCCGGGCTGGTGATTGCCGCTGGGCTGTTGCAACTACAGATGCCCGAAAGCGTGACGCTGAGTATCATGTTGGCCATCACCCTGGCGGCCTATCTGATCCTGCGAAAAAACTATGGGCTGGCGGTGATGGGCTTCACCGTGACCGCCGTCTACACCTTGCAGCTCCTGGCGCTGAACGGTACCCATTTCCTGGTCCCCCGCCTGATCGATACCCTTATCGGCTGCGTACTGGTGTTTGGCGGCACGATCTGGCTATGGCCGCAGTGGCAGAGTGGCCTGCTGCGGAAAAACGCCCATCAGGCTCTGGAGCACGATCAGACGGCACTGCGACTCTTGCTGGAAGAACAGGAACCCGACCCCAGCGAACTGGCCTACACGCGCATGCAGGTCAATCAGGCACATAACGCCCTGTTTACCTCGCTCAATCAGGCGATGCAGGAACCGGGGTTCGAATCGAATTATCTGGCTGATATGCGGCTGTGGATCACCCATAACCAGTTTATTGTTGAACACCTGAATGCGATGACCATTCTGGCGCGCGAGCACTATATGCTGACGCCAAAGCTGGCGCAGGAGTATCTGCAAACCTGTGAGATCGCCTTGCAGAGTTGTCAGCAGCGGTTGGAATATGACGGCCCGAGTACCAGCAACAGCATCATGCAGCCGCCAGATCTGCACCCGGACATGCCGGTTACCGAGATGGAACGCCATCTGCGGCGGATCCTTTCTCACCTGACCGTGATGCATACCATTTCGTCATTGGCATGGCGCCAGCGCCCACATCATGGGATCTGGCTGAAGCGCAAACTGCGGGAAAGCTGAGGTTAGCGGGACCGCAGCCCCGCAGACTTGATCAGCCGTTAATCACATCCTGTACGGCCAATTCGAACAGCGCCATGCCTTCGTCGATATCTTTCAGCTCAACCACCAACGAAGGGGCAAAACGGATCACATTTGGCCCGGCATTGAGGATCATCAAACCACGTGCAGCAGCGGCAGTGAGGAAATCACGCGCTTTACCGTGATAGCCCGCCTTCAGTTCCGCGCCAATCAACAGCCCCATGCCACGAATATCGCTGAACACATCGTATTTCTTACCGATCTCCTGCAAAGCCTGAACAAACAGCCCACGACGCTGCTCAATCCCGCTTAGCACCTCTGGCGTATTGATCACGTCCAACGCTGCCTCTGCCACTGCACAGGCCAGTGGGTTGCCGCCGTAGGTGGTGCCGTGGTTGCCAACCTGCATCACCGAGGCGATCTCTTGGGTGGTCAGCATCGCGCTCACCGGGAAACCGCCGCCCAGCGCTTTAGCGGTGGTGAGGATGTCTGGCGTAATGCCGTAATGCATATAGGTAAACAGCTTGCCGCTACGGCCCATACCGCTTTGCACTTCATCAAACACCAGCAGCGCCTGATGTTGGTCGCAAAGTTCACGTACGCCCTTGAGGAAGACAGGATCGGCTGCGGTAATTCCCCCTTCACCCTGAATAGGCTCCATCACTACCGCACAGGTGTGATCGTCCATCACCGCTTTCACCGCGGCCAGATCGTTGAAAGGTACATGCACGATATCGGCCGGTTTCGGCCCAAAGCCGTCGGAATATTTTGGCTGCCCGCCCACGGAAACGGTGAACAGCGTACGGCCATGGAAAGCGTTATTAAACGCGATAATCTTGGTTTTATACGGGCTATGACGGGTGATGGCGTAATGACGAGCGAGCTTGAACGCCGCTTCGTTAGCCTCCGCACCTGAGTTGGCGAAAAACACCCGGTCGGCGAAGGTGGCAGCGATCAATTTACTGGCCAGGCGCAGTGCGGGCTCATTGGTGAACACGTTGCTGGTATGCCACAGGGTTTCGCCCTGCTGCTTTAGAGCCTCAACCAGTGCCGGATGGCAGTGCCCCAACGCAGTCACCGCGATGCCACCAGAGAAGTCGATATACTCTTTCCCCTGCTGATCCCATACGCGGCTCCCCTTGCCCTTCACCGGCACAAACTGGGCGGGTGCATAAACAGGCAGGATAACCTGATCAAAGGTGCTGCGGGTAACTGCGGTTTTTTCGGTCATTACTGGCTCCAGGCGGCTAACTATCAAGTGAAAATATAATCACAAAATATGCATAAAAAACCAACCAAGGGCAAGCTTAAAAAACCACTAACGGCTAACTTCCAAGGAAATTACCCAGCAGTTGATGCCCCTGTTCGCTGAGAATGCTCTCCGGGTGGAACTGCACACCCTCCAGCGCCAGCGTCCGGTGGCGGATCCCCATGATCTCATCCCGTTCGCCGTCACGTTCGCTCCAGGCGGTCACCTCAAAGCACTCCGGCAACGTCGCAGCATCCAGGATCAGTGAATGGTAGCGGGTGACGGTCAGTGGATTATTCAATCCCTTGAACACGCCGAGATTATGATGGCGGATGGCAGAGGTTTTGCCGTGCATCACCTCCCGAGCGCGAACCACGTCGGCGCCAAACGCCTGGCCCAACGCCTGATGACCTAGGCAGACCCCAAGGATCGGCAACTTGCCGGCAAAATGGCGAATGGCAGCCAGCGAGATGCCCGCCTCGTTCGGCGTACAGGGGCCAGGGGATATCACCAGATGTTGCGGTGCCAGCCGCTCAATATCGGCCAGTTGCAGTTCATCGTTACGCTTCACCAGCACTTCTGCACCCAGTTCGCAGAAGTACTGATAGAGGTTGTAGGTAAAAGAGTCGTAGTTATCGATCAGCAGCAGCATGTTTAAATGAACTTAGTGTGAAGGATCGTTACGGTCGCCCGTATCAAATAGCTAGATAGCCGAGTTTATCTAACCTTCACCGTTACACCTATAGCCACGTTCGAACAGTAATCCATAAAGACAGCCAGTTTTGCTGATTTGAAAACGTTGAATCAGCCAAAAAAGAGAGTAATATAGCACCAAGTGCTATAGTTAAGGTAACAGGATGTCAACCTAATGCGCGTATTTAAAACCAAATGGTTTGCCAAAATGGCCGAATCTCATGGCATCAAAGATAGGGAATTATGCCGGGCTATTGATGCAGTGATAGAAGGGAAGGCCGATGACCTCGGAGGCGGAGTATACAAGAAGCGCCTAAGGGAGAATCGTGATCGCGCCATAATATTAGCCAAAGGCGGAGTGCATTGGTTTTACACGTTCCTGTATGCTAAACAGGATATGGCCAACATCGATAAACGTGAACTTGCTGGATTTCGAGAGTTAGCAAAGTACTATGCGGTACTTACAGATGAAAAGATTATGGCATTGATTACAAATAAAGAGCTGGTGGAGATTTGTCATGACCGCAAAAAGTAAATTCAAAAGTCCTGCGTTTGAAGCCATCCATAGTGCAGCTTCTGGGTTATTCAGCGTCGACGCCATCCCGCAGGAGACAATGCGTAGCTTCGATCAAGCCTGCATCAGCAGCGTCAAAGATCTTCAACCACTTGAAATCAAAGCATTGCGGGAAAAGCTCAATGTCAGCCAGCCAGTCTTTGCCCGTTATCTGAACACCAGCGTTTCTACAGTACAAAAATGGGAAAGCGGTGCCAAACGCCCCAGTGGCCTGTCGTTGAAGTTACTCACCGTGGTCCTGAAACATGGGCTTAAGGTGTTGATTTAATGACTTGCTCAATCATCCAGTTTCACACCCAGCATCCCGAGCAGTTTTAGGGTTTTGGTCTGGAAATTGCTCAGATGCTATCAGAGAAATTTGTTAGGCAAGCCATTTCGCAGACACGGTCTGCGAAATCTGCTCTGACTGCCAAGTTTGGAACCGCTGGCAAAGCTAAACGGACGCAGTATGCAGCGCCCCTAGATTAGAGTTCACAGACCTACTTTTTGCGGCCACCCATGATCGAGCCTAAAACGCCGCGCAGGATCTGGCGGCCCAAATCGCGCGCCATGCTCTTGGCGGCGGTCTGTACGATGCCGTCGTGTTTACCGCCGCGTGGACCAGTGGAACCAAACAGGATCTCGTTCAAGCCGCCCATCAAGCCACCGCCGCTTTCCTGCCCTGCGGCCGGTTTCTGAGCCGGTTGCCCAGGCTGTGGCATACCCACAGTGGCAAAACCACCTGCGGCCAGTTTTTCATAGGCAGATTCACGATCTACCATATCTTCATAGCGTCCGTAGAGCGGGGATTTATTGATGGCGCTGTTCATCCCTTCCGCCCCCAGCATGCCCATTTTCGATTCCGGTGCGATCACCATCGCACGCTCCACCACGTTCGGCCGCCCTTTCTCATCCAGGAAGGAAACTAATGCCTCGCCCACGCCTAGCTCGGTGATTGCCGTTTCCGCATCAAAGTCTGGATTGGCGCGCATGGTTTGGGCCGCTGCCTTCACCGCTTTTTGATCGCGAGGCGTAAAGGCCCGTAGCGCGTGCTGGACACGGTTACCCAGCTGGCCCAGGACACTGTCCGGGATATCCAACGGATTCTGGGTGACAAAGTAGATGCCCACGCCTTTGGAACGGATCAGGCGCACCACCTGTTCAATTTTGGTCAGCAATGCCGGTGGCGCATCGTTAAACAGCAGGTGGGCTTCGTCGAAGAAAAACACCAGCTTTGGCTGTTCCGGATCGCCCACTTCCGGCAAATGCTCAAACAGCTCCGCCAGTAGCCACAGCAAAAACACCGCATACAGCTTCGGCTGGTTAATCAGCTTATCCGCCGCCAGCAGGTTGATGATGCCGTGCCCGTTGGCGTCGGTTCTCATCAGATCGTTGATATCCAACATCGGCTCGCCAAAGAACTGATTGGCACCCTGCTGTTCCAGCGTCAGCAAACCACGCTGGATCGCCCCGACCGAGGCCGAAGAGATGTTGCCGTACTGGGTTTGGAACTGTTTGGCGTTATCCCCGACGTACTGCACCATCGCACGCAGGTCTTTCATATCCAGCAACAGTAAGGCGTTGTCATCGGCGATCTTGAACACCAACTGCAACACGCCGCTCTGCACCTCATTCAGATCCAACAGGCGGCCAAGCAGTAGCGGGCCAAGATCGGAAATGGTGGCGCGGATAGGATGACCCTTTTCACCAAAAATATCCCAAGGGATCATGGAACAGGCTTGGGGTTGCCAGTCGGTAACGCCAATTGCCGCCAACCGCGCCTGCAACTTCTCGGAGGGAACACCTTCGGCCGCAATGCCCGACAGATCGCCTTTAACGTCCGCCAGGAATACCGGAATGCCAATGCGCGAGAACTGCTCCGCCATCTTTTGCAGGGTGACGGTTTTGCCCGTACCGGTCGCCCCGGTGATCAACCCGTGGCGGTTAGCCAGGGCAGGCAAAATGACCAGTTCCTGCGCCGGTTTCCCGTCTTTCATCGCTTTGGCAATAATCCGTGCTTCGCTCATTTTCTGTTCCTATAACCCTGTACGGCGCGAATGCGCCCGCTGATATCATCAAGGCTATAAGCGAGACGTAAACCCGTCAAGGACAAACAAAAGGGCCCCTCACCCCAACCCTCTCCCACAGGGAGAGGGAGCTATTAGCCCCTGCTCTTTTGCAAGTTAAAGAGGTCACCTCAGCAAACTCTTCAAGCCGATATCAATCGTAGGAGTCAATCTGTGGCACATTAGAGTCTCCCATGCCAAACAGAGTCGCTTAACGTTATCCGCGTAACCCCAGCTCTTCTTTCAGCGATTTGAGATAGCGGCGGCTGACCGGTACCGGCTCCCCCACCGACATAATCATTTCCGCCGTGCCACTTTCTTCAAAACGGATCTCTTTGACCTGCTCAAGGTTCACCAGATATTGCCGGTGGCAGCGCACCAATGGCGTGCGGCTTTCCAACGTGCGAAGCGTCAGTTCGGTAAAACACTCCATGCCGTCATTGCGCACCACATACACTCCGGTCGAGCGTGAGCGGATAGCGATCACCTCGTCGAAACGCAGCAGGTAAATCCGGCTGTGACCGGTGCAGGGAATGTATTTCAGGTAGCCCGCGCTTTCATCCAACGCCGCAATATTCTGCGGAGCACGGCGCTGATGCAGGCGCTGCAAGGTTTTATTCAGCCGATTCGGCTCCGCCGGTTTCAGCAGGTAATCAAACGCATGCTGCTCAAAGGCCTGCACCGCGTATTCGTCATAGGCCGTCAGAAACACGATGTAGGGCATACGGTTCGGATCGAGCATGCCAACCATTTCCAATCCGCTGATACGCGGCATCTGGATGTCCAGGAACACCACGTCCGGTTGCAAGCGGTGGATTTGGCTGATGGCCTCAATGGCATTGGCGCATTCACCAATAATGGTAATGCCCTCTTCCTCTTCCAGCAGGTGGCGCAGGTTATCGCGGGCAAAGGGTTCGTCATCAACAATCAGTACGTTCAACATCAAGCAGCCCTCGCCAAGGGAACGTTAAGGGTGATGCAAGTATAGGCTTCAGGTTCGCAGGTGACCTGCACGCCATAATCTTCACCATAGCGCACGCGGATACGCCGATCGACCAGGTTCATCCCCAACCCGCTGCCACCGGTCTGCTGACGGAACAGCCCGGCGTTATCCGTCACCTGCAACAGCAAGTGATCACCTTCCAGGCGGGCACCAATATCGACACGGCCAATCCCCAACAGATGGGAAGTACCGTGCTTGATGGCATTTTCCACAATCGGCTGCAGCGAGAACGCAGGTAAACGCACTGCCAGCAACTCTTCCGGCAGCGAAACGGTGATCTCCAGTCGATCGGCAAAACGGGCCTTTTCGATCTGCAGATAGGCGTTCACATGTTCGATCTCGTCCGCCAGGCTCACCTCATCGTCGGAGCGCTTGAGGTTTTTGCGGAAAAAGGTCGACAGATACTGCACCAGTTCGCAGGCTCGGTCGCCATCGCGGCGGATCACCGCCACCAGCGTATTCAGGGCGTTGAACAGGAAATGCGGGTTCACCTGCGCATGCAGCAGTTTGATTTCCGACTGGGCCAGCAGCTGTTTATGGCGCTCATATTGCCCGGCCATGATTTGCGCCGACAGCAGGCTGGCAATCCCTTCCCCCAGCGTGCGGTTAATGGTGCTAAACAGCTTGGTCTTGGGTTCATACAGTTTGATGGTGCCAATCACTCGCTGGTTTTCACCACGCAGCGGGATCACCAGTGTCGAACCTAGTTTGCAATTGCCGTTGATGGAGCAGCAGTAAGACAGCTCATTGCCGTCGGCATACACCACCTCGTTGTTATCGATGGCGCGATGGGAGTGGACCGAGGAGATCGGCGTGCCCGGCAGATGGTGGTCGTCACCAATACCGATAAAGGCCAGCAGCTTGTCACGATCGGTGATCGCCACGGCGCCGATACCCAGCTCCTGATAGACCACCCGCGCCACCTTCATGCTGTTTTCCTGGTCAAACCCCTGGCGCAGAATACCCTCGGTACGTTCGGCAATCTTCAACGCCTTGGAGGAGAAGGCGCTGGTGTATTTCTCAAACATCGCCCGCCGATCAAGCAGGATCTGCATAAACATGGCGGCACCGATGGTATTGGCGATCAGCATTGGCAGGACGATGTGCTCCACCAGCAGCACCGCTTCGGGGAACGGACGCGCGACGATCAGGATAATCGCCATTTGCAGCACTTCGGCCACCAACGCAATCCCGGCGACAAACAGCGGGTTGAACAGCAGATCGATACGCCCGCGCCGCATGGCAATGCTGTGCACAATACCGCCAACCAGACCTTCGGCCACCGTGGAGATCGCACAGGCGACGTCTGTCATGCCCCCCAGTGTATAACGATGCAAGCCGCCCGTTAGGCCAACCAGGAAACCGACGGAGGGCCCACCCAGCAGCCCGCCCAACACGGCGCCGATAGCGCGGGTATTGGCGATGGAGTCTTGAATATGCAGGCCAAAATAGGTGCCCATAATGCAGAACACCGAGAAAATGACGTAGCACAGCAACTTGTGCGGCAGGCGAATGGTCACCTGCATCAACGGAATAAACAGCGGCGTCTTGCTCAGCAGATAGGCAATGACGAGATACACGCACATCTGCTGTAACAGCAGTAACACCTGGTTAAATTCGTACATAAAAACGGCTCATCCTGAACAACGGGGGCGATCAAAAAAGTGCCGGGTATCCGGTCTGGTTTTAGGCGGGCAATTAAATCACGTGGGATCGAAAAAAACAGTGATGCAGGCAAACATTCAGGAGGGAAAAGCAGGCCGGGCCCCAGCTAGAGACCGGCTTGGGTGATTTATGGCAGCACTTTGGCCGACAGGATCACGATAGGTTTACTCGGGACATTCTGGTAAGGACCGACGTTGCCAGTGGGTACCTGGGAGATTTTATCTACTACGTCCATACCTTTAACGATTTTGCCAAATACCGCGTAGCCAAAATCACGCTGGCCATGATCGAGGAACGCATTGTCTGCCACGTTCAGGAAGAACTGGCTGGTGGCGCTGTCTTTATCGGCGGTACGCGCCATGGAAATGGTGCCACGCAGGTTACGCAGGCCGTTGTCGGCTTCGTTTTTGATCGGTGCATTGGTGGTTTTCTGCTGCATATCCGCAGTAAAACCGCCACCCTGAACCATGAAACCAGGGATCACGCGGTGGAAAACGGTGTTGTTGTAGTAACCGCTGTTCACGTAGTCAATGAAGTTCTTGGTTGAGACCGGTGCCTTCTGACTGTCGAGCGCCAATTCGATATTCCCTGCCGAGGTGGTCAGCATGACGTGGGTTTCACCGGCGGCTAATGCGGCGGGTGCCATGGCTGTCAGTGAACACAGCGCAACGAAGGTCACTAAAGTACGTTTGAACATGAACGGGTCCTTTCTTTGAGATACAAACAACGGAAAGCGCTTTGATTCTAAAGAGCTGCGCCCGGCAGCGCCAGCCATTTACCTATATTTACTCAATTGCCGGACGTTTCTGAGTGCGCCCGGTTTTT
Organism: Serratia sp. NCCP-200; assembly: GCF_059697885.1. Classification (NCBI taxonomy): domain Bacteria; kingdom Pseudomonadati; phylum Pseudomonadota; class Gammaproteobacteria; order Enterobacterales; family Yersiniaceae; genus Serratia; species Serratia sp. NCCP-200. The sequence goes on along the minus strand of NZ_BAAKUJ010000007.1, from coordinate 165,055 downwards.
TCCTGTCGACAGTATGATCCCCGTACTGATTTTTGCCAAGCCGATCACGCATTATTTGCCGATTTTCGCCCTTCATCGGTTTTTGCGACACAAATCCCGGTTTGGTTCTGCAATCCAGCTAGGCTAAATAAATGAGAGCGCTCTCATTTGCGCTGATAACCATAATAATACTGGAGAGCAATGATGAAAAAGATAGTGCTGTGCTGTGCCGCGGGGATGTCCACCAGCATGCTGGTCAAACGCATGCAAACCGAAGCGCAAAAGCGCGAACTGGCCGTGGAGATTGTGGCGGTACCGGCTGCGGATTTCGAAGCCGAGCTACCAACTGCCAGCGTGGTGCTGTTGGGGCCACAGGTAAAGTACGAACTGGCCCGCTTCAGCCAGCTTGCCGGGCCGCATGGCCTGCCGGTTGCCGTCATCGACATGATGGATTACGGCACCCTGCGCGGTGACAAGGTATTAGACCAAGCCCTCAGCCTGATCGCCTGACGCCGCGGAGAACCCCATGAGCCTATACGCTTCCCTGATGCGCGTGGTCGAAAGCCATATCGCGCCACTGGCTGGCCGGATCGGTAGCCAACGCCATATTATTGCCATTCGTGACGGTTTTATCAGCGCTATGCCGTTTTTGATCGTCGGCAGTATCATGCTGATCGTCGCCAACCCGCCGTTTGACGCGACCACCACCTCCAGCTTTGGGCAAGCCTGGTTAGGGTTCGCCAAGAAGCACTGGGACACCATCACCATGCCGTTCTTTATGACCATGGGGTTGATGAGCGTATTTGTCTCTATTGGTACCGCCTACAGTCTGGCAAAGCACTACAAAATGGACGCCCTGACCGCCGCGCTGCTGTCACTGATGGCATTCCTGCTGGCCTCTGCGCCACAGGTCGACAACAAGATGTCCCTCGATTTTCTGGGTGGCCAGGGGGTATTCACCGCCCTGATCTGCGCCATTTGGTCGGTCGAACTGATCCGCCTGCTGAAAAAGTACAACATTACCATTCGCATGCCGGAGCAGGTTCCCCCTGCCATTGCCCGTTCGTTTGAACTGCTGTACCCGGTGGTGGGCATTCTGTTGACGGTCTACCCCGTCAGCCTCCTGATGCAGAGCGAATTCCAACTGCTGCTGCCCGCTGCGATTATGCAGGTGTTCCAGCCGCTGATTTCCGTCGGCGATACGCTGCCAGCCATCCTTTTGGCAGTACTGATTGCCAACCTGCTGTGGTTTGCCGGTATTCACGGCGACAATATCGTGACCGGCCTGCTGAACCCGATCTTTATGGCTAACCTGGCCACTAACGCCGCGCTGGTCGCCAACGGTGCAGCCATGACCCAAACGCTGACCGCGCCATTCTGGTCTTTCTATGTCTGTATCGGCGGCTCTGGCTCCACGCTGGTGTTGGCCTTCCTTTATCTGCGTAGCCGTTCCATTCATCTACGCACCATCGGCAAGCTGAGCGTGGTCCCGGCGGCTTTCAATATCAATGAACCGCTGCTGTTCGGTTCGCCGGTGGTGATGAACCCAACGCTGTTTATCCCATTGATTGTGGTGCCGATGGTTAACGCCACTCTGGCTTATTTCGCCCTGCACTGGGATATGGTGGAGAAAATGGTGGCGATGGCTCCCTGGACCGCTCCGGCACCGCTGGGAGCGATGATCTCCGCCTCTTGGGATATCCGTGCCGCCTTATTGGTGCTGGTGCTGATGGTGATTGACCTGGCGATCTGGCTGCCGTTCTTCAAGGTGTATGAAAAACAACTACTGGCGCAAGAACACGAGCAGGCCGAGGCTGAACGTGAAGCCAGCAACGCCGCCACCGCACAGTAACAGGAGAGATAACGTGACTGAACTGATGGCTGAAGTCAGCCAGGATTTTGAAAGCACCATTATGGAGCTGCTGGTATTTGCCGGTAGCGCCCGCAGCAGCGCGCTGATGGCTTTGCAACAGGCCCGTGCCGGTGATTTCACCGGTTCCGCCGAACATATGGCCGAATCCAAGCAGGCGGTGAAACAGGCCCACCGCATTCAGACCCAACTGATCGGCATGGACGAAGGCTGCGGCAAACTGGCCATCACCCTGATCACCGTACACGCACAGGATCACTTGATGAACGCCATGGTCATTCAGGATCTGGCCGACGACATGATCGAACTTTATCGCCGTCAGGTACAATTGGAGTCCCGCTCATGAGCGCATTAAAAATCGCCATTATTGGCGGCGGCAGCAGCTACACGCCGGAGCTGGTGGAAGGCCTGATCCTGCGAATTGAAGAGTTGCCGGTGACCGAACTGGCGTTGGTGGACGTTGAGCCTGGCCGGGAGAAGGTCGAGATCATTGCCGCATTAACCCAGCGTATGCTGGCCCGTAACGGCCTTGAGCAGGTGAAGGTCAGCGTGCATTTCGATCTGGACGAGGCCATTCGCGGTGCCAGTTTCGTTCTCACCCAGTTCCGCGTGGGTCAGTTGCCTGCTAGGGCAGCCGACGAGCGCCTAGGCCTGAAATACCAACTGATCGGCCAGGAAACTACCGGCGTTGGCGGCTTTGCCAAAGCGCTGCGCACCATTCCGGTGATGCTGAATATCGCCCGCAAGGTAGAACAGCTGGCACCCGATGCCTGGATCATCAACTTTACCAACCCGGCTGGTATCGTGACCGAAGCCGTTTCGCGTTATACCAAGGCGAAAATTATCGGCCTGTGTAACGTGCCGATCAGCATGCATCACATGATCGCCAATATGCTGCAGGCCCCTTACGCCGAGGTACAGCTGCAATTTGCCGGGTTGAACCACATGGTGTGGGTCCACCAGGTGCTGCAAAACGGCAAGGACGTGACCGACAAGGTACTCGAGATGCTGTGTGACGGTGCCGCGCTGACCATGAACAACATCAAGGAAGAGCCTTGGCCACCAGAGTTCCTGCGCGCCGTAGGGGCGATCCCCTGCCCTTATCACCGCTATTTCTACCAGACCAAAGAGATGCTGGCAGAGGAGATTTCCGCCGCAGCCGAACGCGGTACCCGTGCCGAACAGGTGATGAAAGTAGAGAAGGAATTGTTCGAGCTGTATGCAGACCCACATCTCGACAGCAAGCCCGAGCAGCTCAGTTTCCGTGGTGGTTCCTTCTATTCCGAAGTGGCGTTAGAGCTGATCCGTGCCATTCACAATAATCTCGGCACGCAATTAGTGGTCAATACCGCAAACCGTGGCGCTATTCGCGGTTTGCCAGACGATGCTGTGATAGAAACCAACTGTATCGTCGATGCTCAGGGTGCCCATCCGCTGACGTTTGGCCAACTGCCGGATTCGATGCATGCGCTGACCCAGCAGGTTAAAGCCTATGAACGCCTGACGATAGAGGCCGCCGTGCATGGCGATCGCCGCAGTGGGCTGCTGGCACTGGTCACCAATCCTCTGGTCGCCAACGCCCAAATTGCCCAGCCGCTGCTGGAAGAAGTGCTGGAGGTGAATAAAGCCTATTTGCCGCAGTTTAACGCATAACCATCAACATTGGGTTCGGCTCGCCGGACCCACTTATCTCCTGTAATCTGATCAAGTGGGGGGATAAGCCCGTAATCAGGAGCAGTAAAATGGTGACACTGGAAGATGTCGCAGCGATAGCGGGCGTATCCCGCGCGACTGTGTCACGCGTGGTCAACGGCGACAACAAGGTCAAAGCGCTCACCCGCGAGAAGGTCAAACGGGCGGTGGCCGAACTGGGCTATACCCCCAACCCCGCGGCTAGGGCGTTGGCATCCAGCCAAAGCAATACCTTGGGCCTGGTCACCACCTCATACCGAGGGGGCTTCTTTGGTGCCCTGATGGATTTCGTCCAAACCGAAGCCGAGTCCAACGGTAAACAGCTGCTGGTAACCCAAGGCCGCAACAGTGCGGAAAATGAACTGCTGGCGATCCAACGCCTGTTCAGCCTGCGTTGCGACGGAGTGATCCTCCACGTGCGCTGCCTCAGCGACGATCGACTGCGTCAGTTGGCGGCCGAACAGCGCTCCTTTGTGCTGCTGGATCGCCTGGTCCCTGGCCTGGAAGATCGCTGTGTTACCTTCGATCACGTTTATGCCAGCCAGCTTGCTACCCAGCAGCTCATCGATGCCGGCCATCGGCGCATTGCCTGTATCAGTGGCCCAGCCCAACGAGCCTCCAGCCAACAGCGGTTACAAGGGTTCCTCAATGCGATGCAGGCCGCCAACCTGCAACCGCTAGGCTGCCCGGAAGGGGTCTATGACCTGGAAAGCGGCTACCAGTGCGCTGACCAGTTGCTGCGCAGCAAAGCGCTGCCTACGGCGATCTACTGCTGCAACGAAGAAATGGCGATTGGTGCCTTGCTGGCGATTAATGAACGGCATCTGCGTGTACCGCAGGATATCTCATTGATCTGTTATGACAGTGGCGAACGAGCGCCTTTTGTCCGCCCGGCGCTCACCAGCGTGCATTTCCCTATTACCGAAATGGCGCAATATGCCGCTCGTCTGCTGATAGATCCACTGACCGCACCGGTGAGCTTTGAGCCGACCATCATCCAGCGCGATTCGATCGCCACACCCGGTAGCTGATCACATAAAAATCTAAAAACCTTTCATCTCTTGCATCAAAAAATCGATGCTCGTCACATAAACTCCCGTTGTCTATGCTAGGATCCGCCTCCTGGTGGCCTGATCGGGATCTTTTCCAGTTTTTAGCAGGAAAAACCTGCGGCCTTATGCCAGCTTTAAACCCCAGGGATCTCAGGTTACGTCCTGACAGCCCACGGGTATAAACCACAACAAAGATAATCAGGCCTATATACATGAATGACAGCAACCGCATCCGGCTAACCTGGATCAGCTTCTTCTCTTATGCGCTGACCGGTGCATTAGTGATCGTCACAGGGATGGTGATGGGAAACATCGCAGAGTATTTCAATCTGCCGGTTTCCAGCATGAGCAATACCTTTACCTTCCTTAACGCGGGTATTTTGATTTCAATCTTCCTCAATGCCTGGCTGATGGAAATCATTCCGCTGAAACGTCAGCTGATCTTTGGCTTTATCCTGATGCTGCTGGCCATCGCCGGGCTGATGGTGGGCAAAAGCCTGACCCTGTTCTCGCTGTGCATGTTTGTGCTCGGTGTGGTCAGCGGTATCACCATGTCGATCGGTACCTTCCTGATCACCCATATGTATGCGGGCCGCCAACGTGGTTCACGCCTGCTGTTTACCGACTCCTTCTTCAGCATGGCCGGGATGATCTTCCCAATCATCGCCGCAATGCTGCTGGCGCGCAGCATTGGCTGGTACTGGGTTTACGCCTGCATTGGAGTGCTGTACCTGGCCATCTTCGTGCTGACGCTGTGTTCCGAGTTCCCGGTTCTGGGTGACAAAGGGGAGAAAAGCAGCGAGCCGGTGGTGAAAGAGAAATGGGGCATCGGCGTGCTGTTCCTGGCTATCGCCGCGCTGTGCTACATCCTTGGCCAGTTGGGCTTTATCCAATGGGTGCCGGAATACGCCACCAAAACCTTCGGCATGAATATCGATCAGGCGGGCAAGGTAGTCAGCAACTTCTGGACTTCTTACATGATCGGTATGTGGGTGTTCAGCTTCGTGCTGCGCTTCTTTGACCTGCAACGCATCGTCACCGTGCTGGCCGCGCTGGCAACGGGTGCCATGTACCTGTTTATCAGCACCGATAATCCTGAGTACCTGAGCTACTACATCATGGCTCTGGGCTTCGTCTCCAGCGCGATCTACACCACGCTGATCACGCTCGGTTCGCAGCAAACCAAGGTTTCCTCACCGAAACTGGTCAACTTTATCCTGACCTGCGGCACCATCGGTACCATGCTGACCTTCGTGGTCACCGGCCCGATCGTTGCCAGCAACGGGGTCCATGCCGCACTGACTACGGCCAACGGCCTGTATCTGGCCGTGTTTGTGATGTGTCTGCTGCTCGGCTTTGTGACCAAGCACCGCAACCATGGGCATACCACGCACTAACTGTTGCTCGTTTTCCCCATGAGGGTTCTGCCAACGCAGAACCCTTTTTTTATGTCTAACGCCTGAAGTCGACCTGCTCTTCCTGCTCCAGATACAGCGTGGTTTGCGCAGGCTGGGTGGCCGCGATGACCGCACCAGCTCGGATCGAATAGCGTACCGCCGTCTGGCGGCGTACTGCGTCAAAACCGCTGTCTGCGGGTAAGATCACCAAATCGGCACTATTGCCTGCACGCAAACCGTAATCCGTCAGGTTCAAAGTTCGTGCGCTGTGGGTGGTGATCAGATTCAAACCGTCATCGATCTGGCCATAACCCATCAGTTGGCAGACGTGGAGCCCCATATGCAGCACCTGCAACATATTGGCGGTGCCCAGCGGATACCAGGGGTCAAACACGTCGTCATGACCAAAGCAGACGTTGATGCCCGCCTCCAGCATCTCCTTCACCCGTGTGATGCCACGCCGTTTAGGATAGGTATCGAAACGTCCTTGCAGGTGAATATTCACCAACGGGTTGGCCACGAAGTTGATACCGGACATTTTCAGCAGCCGGAACAGCCTTGAGGTATAGGCCCCATTGTAGGAATGCATCGCGGTGGTGTGGCTAGCGGTAACCTTGGCGCCCATCTCCAGCTTCAACGCCAGCGCGGCCACGGTCTCCACAAAGCGGGACTGCTCGTCGTCAATCTCGTCGCAGTGCACGTCCACCAGCCGATCATATTTCTGTGCCAGGGCAAAAGCCTTGTGCAGCGATTCCACGCCGTATTCGCGGGTGAACTCAAAATGCGGGATAGCCCCGACCACATCCGCCCCGAGCCGTAACGCCTCCTCCAGCAGGGCTTCCCCATTGGGATACGACATGATCCCTTCCTGAGGAAAGGCCACGATCTGCAGCGTGATCCAAGGAGCGACCTCCTGCTTGACCTCCAGCATGGCGCGCAGCGCGGTCAGCTTAGGATCGGACACGTCGACATGGGTGCGCACATGCTGCACGCCGTTGGCGATTTGCCATTTCAGCGTCTGCCAAGCGCGCTGTTTCACGTCCTCATGGGTGAGCAGTGCTTTGCGCTCCGCCCAGCGCTCAATACCTTCAAACAGCGTGCCGGACTGGTTCCATGCGGGCTGCCCGGCGGTTTGCGTGGTATCCAGGTGGATATGCGGCTCGATAAACGGCGGCAGCGCCAGCCCGCCTTCGGCATCCAACACGTCGCTGCGCCACTCCAGCCCCTCAGGCTGTGGAATGATATGCGCGATCCGCCCCTGCTCAATGGCCAACTGCCATAGCCCCTCATGCCCACTCAGGCGCAGGTTATCGATAAACTTGACCGGATTGTTCGCCATTTTTTACCTCTGTTCGGCTCACCATTTCTTTCATCATACTGGCCAATGACGAGCTGACAAAATCGCCGCTTGGCTTTCCTTCCTCTGGTTACTCCCCAATGAGTATTTTTTTCATTAACTGGCTCGATTCAGCTAAAGTTGAGTAAAAACCGCAACTTATCAAATATCGATAAAAATCATAGATATACCACCTTAGAGGTATATAAGGGCTAGCTTGACCTGTATCAATAAATTGCCTTCTGGGAGGAATAAGGTACATCCAGGAAATCAGAATTTTGAGGCAATAATGAGCAGAGTCCAACTCGCGGTTATCGGCAACGGCATGGTCGGCCACCGCTTTATCGAAGATCTGCTGGAAAAGGCAGACAAAGACCAGTTCGACATCACCATCTTTTGTGAAGAGCCACGCATCGCCTACGACCGCGTGCATCTCTCCTCCTATTTCTCCCACCACACTGCAGAAGAGCTTTCGCTGGTCCGCGAAGGCTTCTACGAAAAACAGGGCGTCAAAGTGCTGGTTGGCGAGCGCGCGATCACCATTAACCGCGCAGAGAAAGTGATCCACTCCAATACCGGCCGCACGGTGTATTACGACAAGCTGATCATGGCGACCGGCTCCTACCCGTGGATCCCGCCGATCAAAGGTTCAGAGACTCAGGACTGCTTCGTTTACCGCACCATTGAAGATCTTAACGCTATCGAATCCTGCGCCCGCCGCAGTAAACGTGGCGCGGTAGTGGGCGGTGGCCTGCTCGGCCTGGAAGCGGCTGGCGCACTGAAAAGCCTGGGCGTAGAAACCCACGTGATCGAGTTCGCGCCGATGTTGATGGCAGAACAGCTCGATCCGATGGGCGGCGACCAGCTGCGCCGCAAGATCGAGCGCATGGGTGTCAAAGTCCACACCGGCAAGAACACCACCGAAATCATCAACGGCGGCAAAAGCGCACGCAAAACCATGCACTTTGCCGACGGCAGCGAGCTGGAGGTCGACTTTATCGTCTTCTCCACCGGCATCCGCCCGCAGGACAAACTGGCTCACCAATGCGGGCTGGCTACCGCCCCACGCGGCGGCATTGCGATTAACGATAACTGCCAGACCTCCGATCCAGACGTTTATGCCATCGGCGAATGCGCCTCCTGGCAGCAGCGCACCTTTGGCTTGGTAGCACCGGGCTACAAGATGGCTCAGGTCACCGCCGACCATCTGCTGAGCCGTGAAAACAGCTTCCAGGGTGCCGATATGAGCGCCAAACTGAAGCTGCTGGGGGTCGATGTTGGGGGCATCGGCGATGCGCATGCGCGTACCGAAGGCGCCCGCAGCTACGTCTATCTGGATGAAAGCAAAGAGGTTTACAAGCGTCTGGTCGTCAGCGCGGACAACAAAACGTTGCTCGGCGCGGTGTTGGTCGGCGATACCAGCGACTACGGCAACCTGCTGCAGCTGGCACTGAATAATATCGAACTGCCGGAAAACCCGGACAGCCTGATCCTGCCAGCCCATGCCGGCAGCAAGCCTGCCATCGGCGTAGATTCGCTGCCAGAAACCGCACAGATCTGTTCCTGCTTCGACGTCAGCAAGGGAGATATCATCAAAGCGGTGAATATGGGCTGCCATACCGTGGCGGCGATCAAGTCCGAGACCAAGGCCGGTACCGGCTGCGGCGGCTGTATTCCACTGATCACCCAGGTGCTGAATGCCGAACTGAGCAAACAGGGCATCGAGGTTAACCATCACCTGTGTGAACACTTTGCCTATTCCCGCCAGGAGCTGTACCACCTGATCCGGGTTGAAGGCATCAAGACCTTCGACGAGCTGTTGGCGAAATACGGTAAGGGTTACGGCTGCGAAGTCTGTAAACCGACCGTTGGTTCACTGCTGGCCTCCTGCTGGAACGAGTATGTGCTCAAGCCGCAGCACACGCCGCTGCAAGACACCAACGACAACTTCCTGGGCAACATCCAGAAAGACGGCACTTATTCGGTGATCCCGCGCTCAGCCGGTGGTGAAATCACGCCGGAAGGTCTGATCGCCGTCGGCCAGATTGCCAAAGAATACAACCTGTACACCAAGATGACCGGCTCGATGCGTATCGGCATGTTTGGTGCGCAGAAAGACGATCTGCCCGCCATCTGGAGCAAGCTGATCGCCGCCGGCTTCGAAACCGGCCACGCCTACGCCAAGGCGCTGCGGATGGCGAAAACCTGCGTCGGCAGCACCTGGTGCCGCTATGGCGTGGGTGACAGCGTTGGCTTCGGCGTGCAGCTTGAACACCGTTACAAAGGCATCCGTACCCCGCACAAGATGAAGTTTGGCGTTTCCGGCTGTACCCGCGAGTGTGCCGAGGCGCAGGGGAAAGACGTCGGCATTATTGCCACCGAGAACGGCTGGAACCTGTATGTCTGCGGCAACGGCGGGATGAAACCGCGCCATGCCGATTTGCTGGCCGCCGATCTCGACAACGAAACGCTGATGCGTTACCTCGACCGTTTCATGATGTTCTACATCCGCACCGGCGATAAGTTGCAGCGTACCTCGGTCTGGCTGGAAAGCCTGGAAGGCGGCATCGATTATCTGCGCAAGGTGATTATTGACGACAAGCTGGGCATCAACGCACAGCTGGAAACCGAAATTGCTCGCCTGCGTGAAGCGGTGATCTGCGAATGGAAAGCAACTGTCGAAAATCCTGCATCGCAGGTGCGTTTCGCTCACTTTATTAACAATAGCCAGCGCGATCCTAACGTTCAGGTCGTGGCCGAGCGCGAGCAACATCGCCCAGCCCGCCCGGATGAACGCATTCCCGTCACCTTGCTGGAAACCGAGGAGAACAACGCATGAGCCAGTGGATCACCGTTTGCCCCATCGCCGATATTCTGCCCGCGACCGGCGTGTGTGCGCTGATCGGCACCCAGCAGGTGGCGATATTCCGCCCCTATGCCGACGAACGGCTGTTTGCCATCAGCAATATCGACCCGTTTGCCCAGGCCAGCGTGCTCTCTCGCGGACTGATTGCCGAGCATCAGGGTGAATTGTGGGTCGCCAGCCCGCTGAAAAAACAGCATTTCCGCCTGCACGACGGTTTCTGTCTGGAAGATGAGAGCCGCTCCGTGGCCAGCTTCACCAGCCGGGTAGTCGACGGCCTGGTTCAGGTGGCAATGCAATAAAACACGATGCCCCTTGGTTAAAGTTAACCAAGGGGCACGGCACCAATTTTTATTACTTCCCAGGGAAATTTATGTTCACCGACACCATCAACAAATGTGCTGCCAACGCGGCACGCATCGTCAAACTGGCCAAAGAGAGTCCGCTCGGCTTCTGGATCAGTTCCGCTATGGCCGGGGCCTATGTCGGATTGGGTATTATCCTGATCTTTACCCTCGGCAACCTGGTGGATCCGTCTATCCGTCCGTTGGTCATGGGTGCCACCTTCGGTATCGCACTGACGCTGGTGATCATCGCCGGTTCAGAGCTGTTCACTGGCCACACCATGTTTCTGATGCTGGGCGTCAAAGCCGGTACCATCAAGCACCGCCAGATGTGGGCCGTGCTGCCACAAACCTGGTTGGGTAACCTGCTCGGTTCGGTGCTGGTTGCGCTGATGTATTATTACGGCGGGGGTAGCCTACTGCCGATGGATACCAGCCTGGTACATACCGTGGCGCTGGCCAAAACCACTGCCCCGGCAGAAGTGCTGTTCTTCAAAGGTGTACTGTGTAACTGGTTGGTTTGCCTCGCGATCTGGATGGCATTGCGCGTTGAAGGCGCGGCCAAATTCATCGCCATCTGGTGGTGTTTGCTGGCGTTTATCGCTTCCGGTTACGAGCACTCGGTGGCTAACATGACGCTATTTGCCCTGTCCTGGTTCGGCCACCACAGTGAAGCCTATACCCTGAGCGGTATCGGTCATAACCTGCTGTGGGTGACTCTGGGCAATATGGTCTCTGGCGCCGTCTTTATGGGCCTCGGTTACTGGTATGCCACGCCACGTGCCCAACGTCCACAGGCTGAGATTGCCGCCGCTCGCCAAACCGCATAATGATTTTGGGGGTGAGCGATCGCCCTCGTTAGCCACTTCCCCGAGGATTGCCGATGGATTACTTACCCATTTTCTGCCAACTGCAACACAAAGCCTGCCTGCTGGTCGGCGGCGGGGAAGTCGCTGAACGTAAGGCTCGCCTGCTGCTGGACGCCGGTGCGCAGTTAACCGTCAACTCGCTCGAATTCAGTGAGCAATTCCTGATCTGGGCCGAACAGGGCCAAGTGACTCTGGTAGAAAGTGAGTTTTCTGCCGACTTGCTGGCAGAAAAATGGTTAGTGATTGCCGCCACCGATCGGGTGGAAGTCAACGCCCTGGTTTATCAGTGCGCCAACCAACGGCAGGTGTTCTGCAACGTGGTGGACGACCCCAAACGCGCCAGCTTTATCATGCCTTCGATTATCGATCGTTCGCCGATTATGGTGGCCGTTTCTTCCGGGGGCAAAGCCCCGGTGCTGGCACGTCTGCTACGGGAAAAACTGGAAGCCATTCTGCCGCAGCATCTGGGTCAACTGGCTCAGTTGGCGGGTTCATTGCGCCAGCGGGTAAAGCAGGAGTTTGCCAGCATTGGCGCTCGTCGCCGCTTCTGGGAAAGGTTGTTCGTACACGACAGACTGGCGCAGTCCCTGGCCAACGGCGATACCCCGCAGGCCAACCAGCAGGTTGAAAAGCTGTTCGCCGATCGGCCTGAAGAACAGGGCGAAGTGGTGCTGGTAGGCGCAGGCCCCGGCGATGCTGGCCTGCTGACGCTGAAAGGTCTGCAGCAGATCCAACAGGCTGACGTGGTCGTTTACGACCGCCTGGTCTCTGAAGAAATTATGGCCCTGGTGCGCCGCGATGCCGAGCGTATCTTTGTAGGCAAGCGTGCCGGATACCACTGCGTACCACAGGAACACATCAATCAGATCCTGGTGGAGCAGGCCAGACGAGGCCTGCGTGTCGTCCGGCTAAAAGGGGGCGACCCCTTCATCTTTGGCCGGGGTGGCGAAGAACTGGAAACGCTGGCCGAAGCGGACATTCCCTTCTCGGTAGTACCGGGGATCACTGCGGCTTCAGGTTGCTCGGCTTACAGCGGCATCCCCCTCACCCACCGCGATCACGCGCAAAGCGTGCGTTTGGTGACGGGGCACGCCAAGGCCGACGGCGGATTAGACTGGGCACAGCTTGCCGCCAAACAGCAGACGCTGGTGTTCTATATGGGGCTAACTCAGGCGGCAGAAATTCAGCAGCAGCTGACCGCTCACGGTATGGCGGCCTCAATGCCCGTAGCTCTGGTCGAAAACGGCACCTCAACTCGCCAACGTGTGATAGAAGGCGAGCTGGCGCAACTGGGTGAGCTAGCCAAACAGGCTGCCAGCCCAAGCCTGATTATCGTTGGCAGCGTCGTCAGCCTGCGCCGCAAGCTGAACTGGAATGCCTGCCGGCAGACACCAGCAGACCTCAGCAAAATTGCCTGATACAGGATCTCGGCCGTTGGTTAGCCAGCGGTCGTGATTTCCTGCCTACAGCGGCGAACCTAAACATTGGTTAAACAATGACCCGTTACTGACCCATCGTCCAGACATAAAAAGGTCATAAAACATACTGACACGCAATGAAAAACCCGTGTGAGATACAAGTTATTAACATATAAGCAGCAATTTAGATCTTGATCTGAACGGATGAGATGGCTATTTTTCACCCTCTTTTTGCTTATTATTTAATCTTGTTTATTGTTATGACTTTGAAATCTTTTACTACCTTCAGCCTACTTATTCTTACTATCCTGCTGGCTAGCCCTGCATTTTCATCTCCTTTTAGAGATGAGGGCACTGCCACCACGAAATCGTCCGTACCTGATGATAAAGAGATACGGGACAGGATCCTTTCCGAATTTGCCCAGTGGGAAGGCGTGAAATACAAGCTTGGCGGGGCGTCGAAAAAGGGGATCGACTGTTCATCGTTGATGCAGGAAATCTATCATTCTGCCTTTGCGGATATGCTCAATGAGCGTTTGCCGAGAACCACGTCCCGGCAGATCGGTCACGGCGTGGGTACAACGCGTGCCGACCTCCGGCCTGGCGATCTGGTCTTCTTTCGTATGACATCCGCAGAACGCCACGTGGGGGTTTACATCGGCGATGAACAGTTTATTCACGCTTCAACCAGCCAGGGCGTAAAAATTTCCAGCCTGCAAAATGACTACTGGGTAAAACGCTACGCCACCGCACGCCGCGTGATTGTATAATCCGCGCTCTCTTTCCCAGGATCAATTCGGCAAAGTGGATATCCGGGAACTTGACTCCCTGATTGGCAGGATAACCCTGCCACAAAAAAGCGGCCATCTATGGGCCGCTGTTTATTGCTACCGTTACGCAGTATCCGTTAAGGATGCGGTACAAAACCTACGGCTTCATACACCTTCGCCAAGGTTTCCTGCGCGCGTGCACGAGCTTTCGCCGCGCCATCACGCATCACCTGCTGTAACAGAGCCTCATCGTTGCGGAAACGGTGATAACGCTCTTGCAGCTCGACCAACATACCAGACACGGCCTCTGCTACGGCGCCCTTCAGGTGACCATACATCTGGCCCTCAAATTCGGCTTCCAGTTGGGCAATGCTCTTGCCGGTCACGCCGGAAAGGATATCCAACAGGTTGGACACCCCCGCTTTATTGGCAACGTCGTAACGGATGACCGGCGGATCCTGGGAATCGGTCATCGCACGTTTGATCTTCTTGGTCACCGCCTTCGGATCTTCCAGCAGGCCGATCACGTTGTTACGGTTATCATCCGACTTGGACATCTTCTTGGTTGGCTCTTGCAGCGACATCACGCGCGCGCCGGATTTCGGAATAAACGGCTCCGGCACCTTGAACACGTCGCCATACAGCGCGTTGAAGCGCTGGCCGACGTCACGGCTCAGTTCCAGATGCTGCTTCTGGTCTTCACCGACCGGCACCTGATTGGTCTGATACAGCAGAATGTCTGCCGCCATCAGCACCGGATAGCTGAACAGACCGGCGTTGATGTTTTCCGCATAGCGCGACGACTTGTCTTTGAACTGGGTCATGCGGCTCAGTTCACCGAAATAGGTGTAGCAATTCAGCACCCAGCTCAGTTGCGTATGTTCCGGCACATGAGACTGCACGAAGATGGTGCTTTTCTCTGGATCGATACCACAGGCCAGGTACAGCGCCAACGTATCCAGGGTGGCTTTACGCAGCTGTTGTGCATCCTGACGCACGGTGATGGCATGCAGATCGACGATGCAGTAGATGCAATCAAACTCGTCCTGCAGCTGCACCCACTGGCGCAGCGCCCCCATGTAGTTGCCGATAGTCAGTTCACCGGACGGCTGCGCGCCGCTGAAAACGATGGGCTTACTCATAGTTAAATTTCCCGATCTTCTAAAGATGACAGCCCAAGTGCGGGCAACAAATCGGCGAAGCGCTCCAACACGCGGTCGGGATGGCTCAGGGCGATCGCTTCACCGTAGTTATATCCGTAAGTCAGACCGACGCTCGGGCAACCTGCCGCCTGCGCCGCCTGAATATCATTGCGTGAATCACCGACGAACAGCACTTCACCGGCCCGCAGGCCAAGCTTGCCGAACACCAGATACAGCGGAGCAGGATGTGGCTTTTTCTCCACCACGTCGTCACCGCCGATGATCAGCGAGAAAAAGTCGATAATGCCGAGCGCCGTCAGCAAAGGGGCCACAAAGGGTGTCGGCTTATTGGTGACCAGCGCTAGCGGGTAGCCCAGCTTGGCCAACTGGGCCAGCGTCTCTATTACCTGTGGAAACAGGCGGCTGCCGCTTTCTACGGTTTGCCCATAGAAATGGTCGAAACGTTGACGCATTTGCAGGCACAGTTCCGGCGTGGCTTCTACCTCTGCCCAGCGCAGCGCACGCTGGACCAGCACATCGGCACCGTTACCAATCCAGGTGCCAACACGGGCCTCACCGGCCTGCGGCAGACCCATTTCCGCCAACGCCATATCGATGGCCGCCGCCAAACCCGGCGCACTGTCTACCAGCGTGCCGTCGAGATCGAAGGCCAGACCACGGATAGCGCTAAAATCAGCCATGAGTCACCTTGGCCAGTTCGCTGCGCATTTGATCAATCACCGCGCGGTAATCCGGCTTGCCAAAGATGGCCGAGCCTGCCACGAACATGTCCGCGCCCGCCGCTGCGATCTCGGCAATATTGTCTACCTTCACGCCGCCGTCCACTTCCAGGCGAATGTCACGACCGCTTTCATCGATCAGTTTGCGAACCTGACGCAGCTTGTCTAACGTGCCGTGGATAAAGGATTGACCGCCAAAACCAGGGTTGACCGACATCAGCAGGATCACGTCGATCTTGTCCATCACGTAATCGAGATAGCTCAACGGGGTCGCTGGGTTAAACACCAAGCCCGCCTTGCAGCCGTTCTCTTTGATCAGTTGGATGGTACGGTCAACGTGTTCGGAAGCTTCGGGATGGAAAGAGATGTAGGTTGCCCCTGCCTTGGCAAAGTCCGGCACGATGCGATCGACCGGTTTTACCATCAGATGGACGTCAATCGGTGCGGTAATGCCGTAATTGCGCAAGGCTTCGCACACCATTGGCCCGATCGTCAGATTAGGCACGTAGTGGTTATCCATCACGTCAAAATGCACCACGTCGGCGCCGGCGGCCAACACTTTGGCAGTATCTTCACCCAGGCGGGCAAAATCTGCAGACAGAATGGACGGGGCAATCAAAAACTTTTTCATCCGCTTCTCCAAACGTAGGGGTCGAGTTATTCCGCTTTTTTATACAGCGCCAGAAGTTCGTTCACTTTACTGCGGCCTAAAATATTGCGGCTGATGGTGCGACGAGCCTTCACCACATGCAGCGAAGCATGTTGATACCAGTCACGCGTCAGCTCGGTGTCATGGTTGGAAATCAACACCGGCACCTGGCTTTCAACCGACAGCTGATGCGCAATGCGCGCCAGCCCTTGCTGATCGGCCAGGCTAAAGCTGTTGGTGTGATATGCGGTAAAATTCGCCGTTGCCGACAGAGGAGCATAAGGCGGATCGCAATAGACCACCGCACCTTGGGTCGCCTTCACCATGGTATCGTGATAGTGCTCGCAGACAAAAGTGGCATTGCGTGATTTTTCAGCAAACCAATACAGCTCTTCTTCCGGGAAGTAGGGTTTCTTGTAACGCCCAAACGGCACATTGAACTCACCACGCAGGTTATAGCGGCACAGGCCGTTATAGCAGTGGCGGTTCAGATACAGGAACAGCAGCGCGCGCCGATACTCATCGGTGGTGGTGTTGAACTCTTCGCGCAGCAGGTAGAACTGCTCAGAGTTATTGAATTCGTCGGTGAAAAGCAAGCGGGCATCGCGCACGAAATCATTCGTGCGCAGCTTAACGATGTTATACAGGCTGATAAGGTCGCTGTTGATATCGGCGAGAATATAAGCCTCATACTCTGTGTTCAGGAAGACTGAACCCGCGCCCACGAAGGGCTCGATTAAGCAGTTACCCTCTGGTAAATGACGACGGATCTCGTCTATCAGCGGGTATTTTCCACCAGCCCATTTTAAAAAAGCGCGGTTTTTCTTCATGCCGTCAGTTAGCTACTTATTACAATTCAGAGCGGCGGATATGTACTCTGCTTCAGACAGCACATCAGCGCACAAAATTAATGATTATTTTTTCAGGTCTTGCTGTACTTGCTGTACAGGACGGACCCATGGTTTTTTCGCCTGAACTTCCGCCGGCAGCGTAGCGATAGCACGCTTGGCCTCCGCCGAAGAGGCGTAGTTGCCGCTCACTAACACATACCAGGGTTTCCCATCACGTTTGGTCTCGTACACCATAAAGTGTGGCAAATTCTGTTGCTTGGCAAAGGCATTCAACGTATCGGAGCGTGAGGCACTGCTCAACTGCAGCGTGTAATGGCTACCCGGTGCGGTTTTCAGTGAGCTTCCGCTGCCGCTCACCACACCACTCTTGCCTTTGGCCGGTGGGGTGTAAACCGTGGTGGTGGTCGCAGAAGGTTTGACCGATGCTGTCGGCTTGGTGGCTGCTGGCTTGGAGGCAGGCGTTTTATGCGGCTGCGTCGCAGCGGTTGCATTGTTATTCGCCGCCGGACGCGCGGCAGCACCGTTCATCACGGTTGCCGGAGCGGTTGGCAAAGCGGAAACCGGGGCATTGAGACTTTGCGCGGCAGCAGCATCAACCTGACCTTGTTGTGAAGACAGGGCGTCTGCCATGTTGCCTGGCAGATCGACACGCTCACCAGCACCACCCTGTGGTACTACAGGTTGTGCTTCAGTCGGCGTGCTGGAGATAGGTGGAACGCTAACAGTCTGGGGCTGAGAGGTACTGACACCGTTGTTATCGTTGGTATCCGTAGTGCCGCCCGCAACACCGTTGTTGCTGGTGGTCAGCGACGATGAGCCCGACAGATTGATGTCGCGGGTTGCCCCTTGTTGCGCGACCTCGTGCTTGGTGGGGGCCTTCAGCGCCGAACCGATACCGATGATCAGCAACAGCAGCACCAAAATGCCAATCCCAATCATCATATGCTGGCGTGAAACGGCAAAACGCGGCCCAGTTGCGGCTGGCCGACGTGAACGCGAAGGACGGCGATCGCTGGTATCAGGCCTGAGATCGTCTTCTGGTTTAAATTCATCCATCTGAAACCCTCCAACTAGAGGCAAAATCTCGCCACCCAGGTGGTTCGAGACTATTAACCCGATGATGGCAAAGCGACATCTGTCTCGCCCTGCGCACAATTTTTATAGAGTCTAACAGCAGCCAAGCTACTGTTATAGCCCGCAAGCTCAAGCACTGTCGACCTGCGTCAAATTACGCCATCCATGGAATTGCCAGGCGGGCAAGGTGCAGCCCGGATAGCAGCAGAGCAACGGCTGCATATCGACCTGGCGAAACGTTAACGTTATTGAGTGTAACCGACTTACGCGCGCTGTGTTGGTAAACAGTCAGCGATGGATGCCAGCACCAGCTCATGGGCGACACCGCCACGAACTTCTGCTTCACCAATGCCCTTCGGCAATACCAAACGCAACGCCCCCGCCAACACTTTTTTATCACGCAGCATGTGTGGCAGATAGGCCTCAGGCGTCATTTCCTGCGGCCCGCAAACCGGCAACCCGGCGCGCAGCAGCAGCGCCTTGATCCGTTCGATATCGTCAGCCGAGAACTGGCCCAGGCGACGTGCTGTTTGCGCAGCCATCACCATGCCAGCCGCCACGGCTTCACCGTGCAGCCAGACACCGTAGCCCATTTCGGCTTCGATGGCATGGCCGTAGGTATGGCCCAGATTGAGCAACGCCCGCAGACCGTTTTCACGTTCATCGGCAGCCACCACTTCGGCCTTCAATTCGCAACAGCGGCGGATGCAGTACGCTAACGCGTCCATATCCAGCGCAACCAGCGCATCAATATTATTTTCCAGCCAGACGAAAAAATCACCATCGAGAATAATCCCGTATTTGATCACTTCCGCCAGACCAGAGGAGAGTTCACGCGCCGGTAAAGTACGCAGGCAGTCCAGATCTACCACCACCGAAGCCGGTTGGTAGAAGGCGCCGATCATATTTTTACCGAGCGGATGATTGACGGCGGTTTTGCCGCCAACGGAGGAGTCCACCTGCGAGAGCAGCGTGGTAGGAACCTGGATAAAACGCACACCGCGTTGATAGCACGCTGCGGCAAAGCCGGTCAGATCGCCAATCACGCCGCCGCCGAGGGCAACTAACGTGGTATCGCGACCGTGGGGCTTTTCCAGCAGCGCCGAGAACACCTGCTCGAGTACGGCCAGAGATTTATACTGTTCGCCATCAGGTAGAATCACCTGATCCACCACTACGCCGCCCTGTTCCAGCACCGACCGGATCCGCCCCAGATACAACGGTGCCAAAGTCTGGTTGGTGACCAGCATGACCTGTTCACTCGCCTTTAGCGGCATAAAAGAAGCCGGATCGTCAAACAATCCGGCGGCTATGGTAATCGGGTAGCTACGCTCCCCAAGCGTTACGGTAATTCTCTCCATGTCGCGCTCAGTTCTCGGTGTGGTTTATCCCCGCCAACGCGGGGAACACAATCAGAATTTCCGCATTTGCCCGCGGCCAACACGGAACCCGCTATCAGTTACTTTCCAGCATGTTGATAATCTGGTTGGCAACCACTTTAGCGCTTTGATCGTCGGTGCGGATAGTGACATCTGCAATTTCTTCGTACAACGGATTGCGCTCTCTAGCCAGCGCTTCCAGCACCTCACGCGGAGGAGAGTCTACCTGCAGCAGCGGACGCTTCTTGTCGCGCTGAGTACGGGCCAACTGTTTCTCGATAGTGGTTTCCAAATAGACCACGACACCACGCGCCGACAGGCGGTTACGCGTTTCACGCGACTTAACCGAGCCCCCGCCGGTAGCCAGCACAATCCCTTGCTTTTCCGTCAGTTCATTAATGACTTTTTCTTCACGATCGCGGAAACCTTCTTCCCCTTCCACGTCGAATACCCAGCCCACGTCAGCTCCGGTACGTCGCTCAATTTCTTGATCGGAGTCGAAAAACTCCATATTGAGTTGCTGAGCTAACTGACGGCCAATAGTGCTTTTGCCGGCACCCATAGGCCCAACCAGAAAGATATTGCGTTTCTCTGCCATGTTTTTCGGTATTACTAAGACAATTCGTTAATGATAACCCGCCCCGCCAATCAAATTAGCGGCGGGACCTAAACTGAAACCTCATGAGCGATAGTGCGAGATCAGACGAAAAATTATCTCAACACTCTTGGTAGTTTGGCAACCGAATAAATCACTATCCACGCCGCAGGAGGGAAACCATACGTTTTTAACGGCGTCTTATACCCTATGGATCCCAGGTTTCAGCCTGGAAGACGACGGGTACAGCATTAACAAAAAAACCTCGGTGCTCAATTCGGTAACCCTTGTAAGCTAAATCTGCCGCAGCGTCAAACTCAGATGCCTCTAAGGCACGAAAAAAAGTGCATTTGCTTGCCAACTTTTAAGCGTTTTCAACGGCTAGGATTTTGGACCAAGACCTCATGAACCGAGCATTGCAGCGAGATCTCCGCCTGGAGTTTATCTGAAAAAGTCACGGGATGTCGTGATTTGGCAGATTAACGGCAACTTTCGTCGGTTTCCCTCATTTGGCCTTGGCGTCATCACCGTGCCAAACATCACGATCGAGACAATTTAGACTTTAACCAGTGTGGGCGTGATGAAAATCACCAACTCGCGCCTTTTATGCTGTTGGTTGCTATGTTTGAACAGCGATCCCAGCAAGGGGATATTGCCCACGCCAGGGACTTTATCGGCCGTTTGGTTGCGCTGACGCTGAAAAATGCCCCCTAAGACGATGGTTTCACCATCTTTCACCGTCACCTGGGTTTTAATCTCCTGCTTGTCGATCGCCAGCGCCTCTCCTTCGCCCTGTTTGATCGAACGCCCGGGCATATTCTGGCTGATCTGTAACGCCAGGGTGATGCGGCCATTGGGCAAAATCTTCGGCGTGACTTCCATGCCCAGCACCGCGTCCTTGAACTCGATCGAGGTGGCACCGCTGGAACCGCTCGACACCTCGTAGGGGATTTCCGTGCCCTGTTTAATGCTGGCGGTTTGCAGATGTGCGGTAAGCAGGCGCGGGCTGGCGATAATCTCCACCTGATTTTCCTGCTCCAGCGCCGACAGCTCCAGATCCAGGATGCGCCCGCTGATACGTGCCAGGTGGAAACCGGCCGTTATGGCGCTGTTCTCTACCGGCAGACCAACGCTGAAATTGTCTATCCGCAGCTTTTTAGCTGGCCTTTCTTCTGCCGCCAGCCCCCACCTTACGCCAAGCTCCCGCAAATTCTCGCTGCTGATGGTGACAATATGGGCAGCCAGTTGTACCTGTTCCAGCGGGGTATCCATTTCTGCCACCCAGGTTTTCAACTGGGCCAGCGCCTGAGCGGTGTCACGCAGCAGCAACGCGTTGGTGCGTTTATCCACCACGACGCTGCCACGCTCGGTCAATAATTTGCCACGTTGGCTATCCAGGCTCTGCGCTATCTCGCTGGCCTCCGCGTTTTGCAGCGTGATCGTCAGGTTGTGCAGCGGCTCCTGCTGCGCCAACGCCCGCTGCCGACGAAGCAGCTCCTGTTCATCCGGCAGTGGGAAAACCATCATCACATTGCCCTCCAGCGTCATCGTCAGTTTGCCCATGCGTAACACCACGGCCAACGCCTGCTGCCAGGGAACATTGTCCAACCGCAGCGTCAGATTGGTATCGACACCCTCGGCGGCCACCAGGTTCAAGTCTTGATACTCCGCCAGCGCCTGTAAAATCAGGCTGACCGGGGTATCATGGAAAGCCAGCGACACCGGCTTTTCCTGCTTCACGTCCGCCATCACCGCCAAAGGGAGAGCCAGCCACCCCACCAAAAGCCACTGATATCCTTTCATCACTTTTCCTTACGGTTTTTCCCCAACGTGAGCACCACACTACTCGTGCGTGGCCGACATGCTTCGGCCCTATCCTGCGCCACGAGTTCAAGCTGCCGGGGCTGGATCTGCATCACTTGCCAATCCCCATCCAGCACCCGCTGCCGGGGCAATAACCCCAACCACTGCCCCTGCGGGGTGACCACCCAGCCATAGCGCAAATCCGGCGTGCCAATAATCCCTTTCAACCGCCAATCCTCCGGTGAAACGGCAGGATCGGCGCAGGCCGCCGTTAGCGGTGGCTGGAACGGATCGCGATACTGTTCAGCCCACAGCGGGGCCGAGAACAGCAGCCAAAACCACCACGCCTTATTCATCCAACGCCTCTTCTGAGCTAATCAGAGTCAGTTGAGTGGTTAACCCTTCGGGCTGCCTCTCGATTTTCATTTGCCCAATCCTGCGGGTGGAGGGCAGCACCTCCAGCAAGCGCAGCAAGCCCTCGAAATCTAGCTGTAACCTTATCTTTTGTTGGGCTGATTTCTCCTGCTGCTGGAAACGTAGCAGCCGCCCCCCAAGCTGATAGAGCTGAGCCCCCAAATCCCCCGGCTCATCAGGCACGATCAACACCTGCTGCCCTAACCGCTGCTCAAGCTCTGCTAACGGCGGTAGCTGGCTCAGTTGCTGCTGACGCTCGGCAATCTGGTGTACCAACTGCTGACGCTGCTCATCCAGCCTTTCCCACCGTTGCCATTCCCCCGTGATCACCCCACTGCAGGCCAACAGCGCAACCCCGGCTAATACCAGCCATTGAGCCGCCAGCAGTTGCCAGCCAGGCCGGGCGAGCCAGGGGATCAGCCAGTCTGGCAAGGGCTTATCCATCCTGCCCCCAGCGTGCCGTGACAGTGAACGCCAGCCCTCCCTCCTTACGCTGCGTGACTTCAACCAGGCGACAGCCCTGCAACAAAGGTAGCGCGGCCAACCGTCGTTCAAAGGTGACGATCTCCCCATACGCCCCACCTTGTCCCCGCAGCAAAATCCCCCTGGCGTTCTCTTCAAAATCCGTGAGCCACAGGGTTTCAGGCAGCGTTACCGAGAGCTGCTGCAATAGCGACAGGTAACGCAGGTTGTGCGCTCGATTATGCTGGTAACGGTCGCTTTCTGCGGCTAAACGGGCCAGTTCGGCCATCTTTTGCTGCGTCTGTTGAATACGCTCTGCCAGCTCAGTGTGTTGCTGCGTTAAGTCCTGCAATATCGAATGTTGCCTGGCCTGTTGGTAGAACAGCAAAAAGTAGGCTGCCGTGAGCATAGCCAGCACCAGCAGCAATTGAGCAACGAAGCAGCGTAACCAGAAGGTGTAGCGCTGCCGCTGCCGTCTGAGGCGCCAGGGCAACAGATTGACCTGATACATCAGGCATCCTCGCGGCGCAGAGCCAACCCGCCAGCCAGAACAAACGCCATTGGCTGAGCGGGCAGCGGCGGGTATAAGCGGCTGAAAGCCGTGAACGGTGACCAAGGCATGGCACCTTCTGGCGCGGCCTCCTCCAGCACGCTGCTGTAATACACCTCTTTAGTCCCCATGGCTGGGCAAGCTGAACGCAGGGCTGCCAACGCCTGCTTGACGCCGACGGCTTCCCCCGCAGGCAAGACACCATACGCAAAGGGCATCGCTCGCGGTGCTACCCATAACCATTCCGACTCCAGGCGATGCAGCAGCCCGGCATCGGGAGCCAAGCCGGCAAATGCGGCCATCATGCTGAGCGCACTGGGGGCGATATCGATCACTTGGGGATGCAGGTCCACCTGTTGCAGGCAATGCAGCCATTGTTGCAGCTCCTGCTGGCGGGCCGCGGTGAGCAGCAGCTGATGGGTATTGGGCTGCGCCTGACGGTAATCCATTGCTAACGTCTGGCTGTCTAACGGGAACTGTTTCAGACCCTGGGTGGTGATGTAGTCGTGGCGAACCGGCTCCTGCAAGCGCAGATCCGGCAGGGGTAACGTCTGCTGTAAAACCCGCTGCGCGGGTAAAGCAATGCGTAAGGAAATATGTCTTGGTAACCGGCTACGCCACTGCTTGAGTACCTCCACCAGCATCGCAGAACTCTCTAAATGCCCCGCCCGCAGCGCCGAATAGGGCAATGCCTGTTGCCACCAGTGGCGCAATTGCCAACCGTTACGCCGACGCTGCGCAGCCAGCGCTCTGATGCTGTGATCCTGGATATCCAACCCCACCTGCCACGTTTGAGAAAACATATTTCACCCCACCTCCGTACCCTCAGATAACAAAAGAACATATCCATGTTGCAGGCTTGCCTTTATACTACCGCGCGGTTGTTTATAAACTGCCCAATTGACATGAAATGGGAAATCTCAGGTGAAGTTCGTAAAGTATCTTTTAATCCTTGCAGTGTTTTGCATCGTGCTGGGAGCAGCCTCGATTTTTGGCTTGTACAAATATGTCGAGCCACAGCTGCCCGATGTCGCAACGCTGAAAGACGTGCGGCTACAAATCCCGATGCAGGTTTACAGCGCGGAGGGCGAACTGATCGCCCAATATGGTGAAAAACGCCGTATTCCTCTCAAGCTGGACCAAATCCCACCGGTGATGGTGCATGCCTTCATCGCCACGGAGGACAGCCGTTTCTATGATCATCACGGGGTCGATCCCGTTGGTATCTTCCGTGCCGCATCGGTCGCGCTGGTTTCCGGCCATGCTTCGCAGGGGGCCAGTACCATCACCCAGCAGTTGGCCAGAAACTTCTTCTTGAGCCCGGAACGCACCTTGATGCGCAAAATCAAGGAAGCCTTCCTGGCGATCCGCATTGAACAGATGCTGACCAAGGATGAAATTCTTGAGCTGTATCTGAACAAAATCTATCTGGGTTACCGCGCTTATGGCGTGGGTGCTGCCGCGCACGTCTATTTTGGTAAGGATGTCAGCCAACTGACGCTGAGCGAAATGGCCACCATTGCCGGATTACCCAAGGCACCTTCTACCTTTAACCCGTTGTACTCCCACGATCGGTCCGTAGCGCGTCGTAACGTGGTGCTATCGCGAATGCTGGATGAGCGCTACATCACACAGGCGCAGTACGATCAGGCCCGCAGTGAACCTTTGGTAGCCAATTACCATGCGCCGGAAATCAGCTTCTCCGCCCCTTATCTTTCAGAGCTGGTGCGTCAGGAGATGATCAAGCGTTACGGTGAAAACGCCTATACCGACGGTTACAAGGTGTACACCACCATCACCAAGCGGCTGCAACAAGGTGCGCAGGAGGCGGTACGTAACAACATCCTCAACTACGACATGCGCCACGGCTATCGCGGCCCGTCAAACGTGCTGTGGAAAGTGGGTGAGCCTGCCTGGGATCAGAAACAGATTGTCGATTCACTGAAGAACCTGCCGAACTACGGCCCGCTGTCTCCTGCGGTGATCCTGCAGGCGGATGCCGAACAGGCTACCGCCATGCTGGCCGATGGCAGCCGCATTGCGCTCCCTATGTCTGGCATGCGCTGGGCACGTGCGTTCAAGAGCGATACGCTGCAAGGCCCTACGCCGAAGCGCGTCACCGACGTGGTGCAGCCCGGCCAACAGATCTGGGTGCGTAAAGTTAACGACAACTGGTGGCTGTCACAGGTGCCGGACGTGAACTCGGCGCTGGTGTCGCTCGATCCTAATACTGGCGCTATCAAAGCGTTGGTCGGCGGCTTCGATTTCAACCAGAGCAAGTTCAACCGCGCAACCCAGGCGCTGCGCCAGGTGGGGTCCAACATCAAACCGTTCCTGTATACCGCGGCGATGGATAAGGGCCTGACGTTGGCCACCATCCTCAACGATCTGCCGATCACCCGTTGGGATGCCGGTGCCGGTACCGACTGGCGGCCGAAAAACTCGCCACCTACTTACGACGGTCCTATCCGACTACGCCAAGGCCTAGGCCAATCGAAAAACGTGGTGATGGTGCGGGCAATGCGCGCCATGGGCGTGGACTATGCCGCTGAATATCTGCAACGCTTTGGTTTCCCTGCGCAAAACATCGTGCATTCGGAATCGCTGGCGCTAGGTTCGGCTTCGTTCACCCCGCTACAGGTGGCTCGCGGCTATGCCGTGTTGGCCAACGGTGGCTATCTGGTTGACCCGTACTTCATCACCAAGATCGAAGACGATACGGGTAACGCGGTATTCGAAGCCAAACCGAAAGTGGTCTGCGATAGCTGCAACCTGCCGGTGATCTACGGCGATACGCATCGTTCAGCCATGCTTTCCGATGATAACGTCGAGAACGTGGCGGTATCGCAGGAAGGCAACAATGCCAACGTCCCGATGCCACAGCTTGAGCAGGTAACCCCGGCACAGATGCAGCAGGATAACGACCAGCAGTATGCACCACATGTGATCAGCACCCCGCTGTCGTTCCTGATCCGTGATGCATTGAACACCAATATCTTCGGTGAACCGGGCTGGATGGGTACCGGCTGGCGCGCAGGCCGCGATCTTAAACGCCATGATATCGGCGGCAAAACTGGTACGACCAACAGTTCGAAAGATGCCTGGTTCTCCGGCTACGGCCCAGAAACAGTGACATCGGTGTGGATCGGTTTCGACGATCACCGCCGCAATCTTGGCCGTTCCTCCGCTTCAGGTGCTATCCCGGATCAGATTTCCGGTGGTGAAGGTGGAGCGAAGAGTGCTCAACCGGCTTGGGATGACTTTATGAAGGTGGCGCTGGAAGGCCTGCCAGAGCAGAAAGTCACTCCACCGCCGGGGATTGTCAGCGTGACCATCGACAAGAGCACCGGCAAACTGTCCAACGGGGGCGGGGGTAGCCGTTCCGAGTACTTTATCGAAGGCACTCAACCCACGGAGTTCTCGGTACATGATGCCGGAACCACCCTGACAGACCCTGGTGGCGAAAGTCACGAGCTGTTCTAAAAACGACAATGGCCAGAGCAATCTGGCCATTTTTTTATCTTAACCGGCGGGCGCCGCATGTTGTGAGTCCGGGCGGATTTGTCATCAACGCTCGTGCAGATGAATCGATGGAGGGTTAGCGTGAACCGCGCAGGAATGCCTCTGCCAGGAACAATGCGCTGACATTGCGCGCCTCACGAAAGTCCGGTTCCGCCAGCAGTGCCATCATGTTGGCTATCGGCCAACGTACCTGGGGTAACGGCTCTGGCTCGTCCCCCTCCAGACTTTGCGCATAGAGGTCGTGTGCCAGCACGATATTCATCTGGCTGGAAAAATAGGACGGTGCCATCGTCAGTTTGCTGAGAAAATCAAAGCGCCCGGCCCCAAAGCCGACTTCTTCCATCAGTTCGCGGTTAGCGGCTTCCAACACTCCTTCGCCAGGATCAATCAGCCCTTTAGGGAAACCCAGCTCATAGGATTCGGTGCCTACCGCGTATTCACGGATCAGCAGCAAATCATCCCCTATCACCGGCACAATCATCACCGCTTCGCGTTCCGAAGGGCGCATACGCTCATAGACCCGCCGCACACCGTTACTGAACTCCAGATCGACCGACTCCACGTTAAATAAACGCGAGCGCGCGACCGTTTCTACTTTCAGAATTTTAGGTTTTTGCAGCTGTTTATCCATGATTGCCTCAAATAGGTTAACCGCCTAATACACTGAATACTCAGTACTCTCAGGCAGGTAACCAGGATAATAATATGCGCGTTGTGGCAGACAGCAAAAGGGTCAACCACTGGCTAAACTCGATCTTGATCACATTGTGCGTTAATGGGAACCATTTCCGCAACGAGCTTAGCCTGTAATTTACTTTTTTTTAACAAACCTGACCAGCAGCTATCCCGGTGGATAAAAAAACAGGTAGGCAAATAGGATAATCCTGATATCCGGACACCATGAGGATTGCTATGCTCGTGCAGGTTAAAAAATCGTACGGTAAATGCCTAACGATAGCCACGAATGAGAGCCGGATAACAACTAAACGGTGGGTCATTCTATCTCTGGGCGGTTAACTCCGTATAATGTCTGGCTTTGCGTAAGATTGGCGGTTTCATGGGTGTAGGACGAGAATAGCATGAGCACAATAGCGTTGATATTGGCCTTAGCGCTAGCCTGCCTGATCGCTGCTGGCCTCTACTTGTGGTTTAAATTCCGCCCCCAGCCAGCCTTGGCAGGTATCCTGCCGTTCGTCAAACCTAACCACCGCAAACTGACCGCGCCAGAGCGGGCAGCTATCGAGAATTACCTCAACCAACAAAACCGCCTGGGCAACAAACTGCTGTCAGGTTCCGCTTCCCTGCCTTCTGCCCGGCTGGCGTTGACCGCACAGAGCGACAACGTTTACCCGATCACCCATGCCATTACCCGCTATGGTCTGGCAAGCGATGAACCCAACAACTGGCGCTACTATCTCGACTCGGAAGAGATCCATCTTCCTCCGTTTTGGGAGCAGTACATCAGCGCCGATAACCATGTCGAAGTGATCAAGACCCAGACGCTACCGCTGGTGATCTCACTCAACGGCCATTCGCTGCTGGATCACATTTACGACAGCCCACCTTCGCCGGTAGTGACTAGAACCCCGACAAGGAACGCCTCCATCCGCAAAGAAGAGAGCGAACATATTGAGTTGGTGAACATTCGCAAGGAAACCCGCGAGGAACATGAGCTTAATCGGCCGAACGGCGTCAAGGAAGCGGCCCTCATCTCTGCTGCCCTACTGCTGCTGTTCCTTAGCCTGATCAGTCCGGTGGTAGTGATCCCCTGGATCATTCTGGTAGCGGTGCTGATGATCGTCTGGGGCTGCTGGCATCTGTTGCGCCGCCCGAGCGAAAAAGAGCTGAAAGAGGTGCACTGTCTGCGCGGCACGCCAAAGCGCTGGGGGTTATTCGGTGAGTCCAATCAGGGGCAAATCAGTAATATCTCTTTTGGCATTATCGATTTGATCTACCCCCCGCACTGGCTGCCTTACCTGAATGCAGACCTGGGTAAAACCACCAATGTGGATATCTACCTCAACCGGCAGGTGGTACGTCAGGGGCACTATCTTTCCCTGCATGACGAAGTGAAGAACTTCCCCTTGCAGTATTGGGGCAAGAACGCCGTATTAGCGGCCAGTTCGCTCGTGGTGCTGTTGTTACTGTTAATCTACATTCCACTCAGCTTACCCGCTAAATTGAGCACCGCGTGGTTACAGGGCACACAGAAAACGGAAGTCACCAGCGTTCAGGCGCTGGAGGCCATTCCACTGCATATCGGCGATAGGCTGAAAATTCAGGGCAACGGCATGTGCTACGTTCCTTCGGGCAACAACAGCGCCACTGCGCCAAGCTTTATGCCTTTCGATTGTTCGGGGATCTACTGGAATACGGCGACCCCGCTGCCACAGCCCGAATCGGAAGTGATCGATAAAGCGGCTGCGCTGATGGCCACCATCAACCGGCAACTGCACCCAAGCGGTGTCGAGCAGAAAGTGAACCCGCAGTTGGCCAGCGCGATTGAAAAGTCAGGCATGATCTTGTTGGATGACTTTGCGGATATCGTATTGAAAACGCAGGACCTGTGTGGCACGGAGGCCGACTGTGTGCGCTTGAAGAATGCACTGGTCAATCTGGGTAACGTCAAGAACTGGGCCAACCTGGTGAAACGGGCCAAATCCGGGGCGCTGGAAGGCGTTAACGTCCTGCTGCGTCCGGTCAGTGCTGAATCGCTGGAAAACCTGAGTAACGCGGCTACCTCTGCCTTCGTGGTGCGGGAAACCCGTCAGGCCGCTGCAGCCCTCAACAGCCCACCGCCGGGCGGTTTTTTGATTACCAGTGACGAAGGCAAGCAGTTGGTGGATTATCCCTTGCCCACACAGCCGCTGAACGAATACAACTCACTCGACCAATGGAAAGAACTACAGCGTCTTAGCAGCATGTTGCTACATACGCCGTTCCGGGCAAACGGGGTGATCACCAATATCTTTGTCGATGCCAACGGCACTCGGCATATCGCCCTGCATAGTGAACCGGATATCGTGACCCTGTGGCGCTATCTTGGCACCAGCCTGCTGTTGCTGGTGTTGGTCGTCGTGCTGGGTTACAACACCTGGCGGCTGGTACAACGCAGGCGCAAAAACCAACATCGCCTCGCCGACATCCAGCGCTATTACGACAGCTGCTTCAACCCGCAGCTCACCCCGATATCCATACGCCC
Organism: Serratia sp. NCCP-200; assembly: GCF_059697885.1. NCBI lineage: Bacteria > Pseudomonadati > Pseudomonadota > Gammaproteobacteria > Enterobacterales > Yersiniaceae > Serratia > Serratia sp. NCCP-200. The sequence continues at coordinate 135,082 of NZ_BAAKUJ010000007.1, read as the reverse complement.
GATGGCGTAGCCTCCGACCTGCCATCCGCCTATACTAGGCTGTATGTTTTTTATCATCCGCGGGATACCGCTATCCCGCCTATGGAGTTGGTACATGGTTCCTGAGTTTGACTGGCACGATATTGATACCGTACTGCTGGATATGGACGGCACCCTGCTGGATCTTGAATTCGACAGCCATTTTTGGCTAACGCTGGTACCGCAGGCGTTGAGTGAGCAACGAGACATTCCCTTCGACGACGCCAGCAAAATCATTCACCAGGAATACCTGGCCGTGCAACACACCATGAACTGGTATTGCTTTGATTACTGGAGCGAACGCCTAGGGCTGGATATCTACCAAATGACCAGCGAAGTCGGTAACCGAGCTCGGCTGCGTGAAGATACCCAGCCGTTTTTGCAGGCGTTACGCGATGCCGGGCAGCGCACCATCCTGCTCACCAACGCGCATCCACACAGTCTGGCAGTGAAGGTTGAGCACACCGGTTTGGATCGACACCTTGATTTATTACTTTCCACCCACACATTTGGTTATCCAAAGGAAGATCAGCGTCTGTGGCGGGCCGTGCAGCAGCAAACCGGCTTTGACCCGCAGCGCACGCTGTTTGTGGATGATGGTGAACCCATTCTGGATGCCGCCCGCAAGTTTGGTATCCGCTACTGCCTAGGCGTGCAGAACCCGGATTCCAGCATGGCGAGTAAAACTTTCCAGCGTTATCCGTCGATGAGCGACTACCGCCAGTTGATACCGGCCTTGGAACGGAGGGAGCAATGAAAGCCAAAGCAACACCGGATGAGGCCGTCCGCCTGGATAAATGGCTGTGGGCCGCCCGATTTTACAAAACCCGCGCACTGGCCCGTGACATGATCGACGGCGGCAAGGTGCACTACAACGGGCAGCGCGGCAAGCCGAGTAAAGCCGTTGAAATCAATGCCGAAATCAAGCTGCGTCAGGGCAACGACGAACGCACTGTCATCGTGCTGGCCATCAATAGCCAACGGCGTGGAGCCGACGAGGCGCAGCTGATGTATCAGGAAACCGAGGCCAGCATTGCCAACCGCGAGAAAGTGGCGCTGGCACGCAAGATGAATGCGCTGACCATGCCGCATCCGGATCGTCGTCCGGACAAGAAAGAGCGGCGCGATTTGATTAAATTTAAATTTGGCGAGCAGGAATAATCCCTCGCCTCAAAGAGAGAAAACTATGTCCAACCATGACCAATTACACCGTTACCTGTTCGAAAACTACGCGGTGCGCGGTGAGCTGGTTACCGTCAGCGAAACCTATCAGCACATCCTGACCAACCATGATTATCCGGCACCGGTACAAAAACTGCTGGGCGAGTTGCTGGTAGCCACCAGCCTGCTGACCGCCACGCTGAAGTTCGACGGTGACATTACCGTTCAGGTGCAAGGCGACGGCCCGCTGAAACTGGCAGTGATCAACGGCAATAATCGCCAGGAGATGCGTGGTGTAGCCCGTGTCGAAGGCGAGATTGTGGCCGACAGCACCCTGCACCAGATGCTGGGTAACGGCATTATGGTGATCACCATCAGCCCGTCTGAAGGTGAACGCTATCAGGGCGTGGTGGGTCTGGAAGGTGAAACGCTGGCCCAGTGTCTGGAAGGGTATTTCCGCCAGTCCGAACAGTTGCCAACGCGCCTGTTTATCCGTACCGGTGAAGCTGAAGGCAAACCTGCGGCTGCCGGTATGCTGCTGCAGGTACTGCCAGCTCAGGATGGCAATGCCGATGATTTCGACCATCTGGTGCAGCTGACCGCCACCATCAAGGATCACGAGCTGTTCACCCTGCCGGCCAACGAAGTGCTGTATCGCCTCTATCATCAGGAAGAGGTTACGCTGTACGAACCTCAGGACGTGATCTTCCGCTGCACCTGTTCACGCCAGCGCTGTGCCGATGCCTTGATCACGCTGCCAGCGGAAGAAGTGGCCGATATGCTGGAACAGGATGGCAACATCGATATGCACTGTGATTACTGTGGTAATCATTATGTATTCGATGCGTTAGACATCGCCGCCCTCCACAACGGCAATGCCGACAGCAACACCCAACTGCATTAAGCAACACCGCGGTGTGACGTGCGTCGAGTTGTGACGCACGTCAGCCCCCGCCGTTTGCACGCTTGCTTTATTCCGTGGTCTACATCTCATAACGTAACTAAAAAACGTTTAATACGTTAAATATTTGATACCTATCGCGGTTACATCGCCATGGATCCCTACAATTGTCGCCAGAAATTCTGTGATCAAGGAGTAGTGACATGCGTGTTAATGGTATAACCCACCAGGATCTTGCCGCTTATGGAATTCATAACGTTGGTGAAATCGTTCACAATCCGAGTTATGAATTACTGTTTAAGGAAGAAACGGACCCTTCATTGCAAGGGTTTGAGCGTGGTGTAGTAACCAATCTGGGTGCCGTTGCCGTCGATACCGGCATCTTCACCGGCCGTTCGCCAAAAGATAAGTACATCGTCCGTGACGATATCACCCGGGACACCGTCTGGTGGGCCGATCAAGGTAAAGGCAAGAACGACAACAAACCTCTCAGCCCTGAAGTCTGGGCAGATCTGAAAAAACTGGTCACCGAGCAGCTTTCCGGCAAGCGCCTGTTCGTGGTCGATACCTTCTGCGGTGCTAACGCAGATTCCCGCCTGAAAGTCCGCTTTATCACAGAAGTGGCCTGGCAGGCGCATTTCGTCAAAAACATGTTTATCCGCCCGAGCGATGAAGAACTGCAAGGCTTTGAGCCTGATTTCGTGGTGATGAACGGTGCCAAGTGCACCAACCCGAACTGGCAGCAGCAGGGAATGAACTCGGAAAACTTCGTGGCATTCAACCTGACCGAGCGTATGCAGCTGATCGGCGGCACCTGGTACGGCGGCGAAATGAAAAAGGGTATGTTCTCCATCATGAACTACCTGCTGCCGCTTAAAGGCATTGCCTCCATGCACTGCTCGGCTAACGTGGGCGAGAAAGGCGACGTAGCGGTGTTCTTCGGCCTGTCCGGCACCGGTAAAACCACCCTGTCCACCGATCCGAAACGCCAACTGATTGGCGATGACGAACACGGCTGGGATGATGATGGCGTCTTCAACTTCGAAGGCGGCTGCTACGCCAAGACCATCAAGCTGTCGGAAGAAGCCGAGCCAGATATCTATCACGCCATCAAGCGTGATGCGCTGCTGGAAAACGTCACCGTATTGGCCGATGGCACCGTGGACTTCAACGACGGATCGAAAACCGAAAACACCCGTGTTTCCTATCCGATCTACCACATCCACAATATCGTCAAGCCAGTGTCCAAAGCGGGCCACGCTACCAAGGTGATCTTCCTGACGGCGGACGCCTTCGGCGTACTACCACCGGTATCACGCCTGACGGCCAACCAGACCCAGTACCACTTCCTGTCTGGTTTCACCGCCAAGCTGGCTGGTACCGAGCGCGGCGTTACCGAGCCAACGCCAACCTTCTCTGCCTGCTTTGGCGCGGCATTCCTGTCACTGCACCCAACCCAGTATGCGGAAGTGCTGGTCAAGCGCATGCAGGCAGCTGGAGCCCAGGCTTACCTGGTCAATACCGGCTGGAACGGCACCGGTAAGCGTATCTCGATCAAAGACACCCGCGGCATTATCGACGCCATCCTCAACGGTGAAATCGATAAGGCAGAAACCATCACGCTGCCAATCTTCGATCTGTCGATGCCAACTGCCCTGCCAGGCGTTGATCCGGCCATCCTCGACCCACGTGCCACCTATGCCAACATAGAACAGTGGGAAGAGAAGGCGCACGATCTGGCGAACCGCTTTATCACCAACTTCGACAAATACACCGATACCCCGGCAGGCGCTGCACTGGTCAGCTCGGGTCCGAAACTGTAATTGCGTTGATTACCCCCTAAGCCAAGGCGCGGAATTCCGCGCCTTTTCTATTTTTGGCTGATTTGCACTTGAGGTTGGTTTGAATTCGTGGCTGACTTGCACTTGTGGCCAATTTGTAGGGGCGCTGCAATGCTGCGCCCGTTAATATTGACCAGGCCACAGTGCTGCGGCCTTAAGTCAGGATATCAGGCGTTCTCTTTGGCTGGCGGATTCCCGCTGGAAGTTTCTTTCTTCTCGATCGGTATTGGGAGATAGGCTCGGATACGCAGCCCACCACGCTCGCTGGTGCCGATATCCAGCACGCCAGCATGAGCGTCAATGATGCGCTGCACGATCGCCAACCCTAACCCGGTGCCGCTGGTGCTACGCGCACTGTCGCCGCGCACAAAGGGTTGGAACAGATGCTTCAGCTCTTCCGGCTTGATACCGGGGCCATCATCCTCCACCTGGAACCAGCCGCGCTGCAGTTCGCGCCCGCTGCTGACCTTGATCCAGCCGTTGCCATAGCGCGCCGCATTCACCACCATGTTCACCACCGCACGTTTGATCGAGAGCGGATGCACATTCACCATCAGCTCACCCGGCAGAATATCGGTTTCAATCACCCGCTCGTAGCCACTTTCGGTGGCCACCACTTCGCCCAGAATGGAATTCAAATCGCAAATTTCGGTTTGCATCTCCTGGCCGGTACGCAGGTAATCAATAAACTGTTCGATAATGGCGTTACATTCTTCGATATCTTTATTGATCGACTCCGCCAGATAACCGTCTTGTTCGCTCATCATTTCCGTCGCCAGACGGATACGCGTCAACGGCGTGCGCAGGTCATGGCTGACTCCCGCCATCAGTAGCGTGCGATCGTCGGCCAGCAACTTCACCCCAGAAGCCATCTGGTTGAAGGCTCGGGTTACCGAGCGCACCTCAGAGGCACCATACTCACGTAGCGGCGGCGGAATAATGCCTTTGCCTACCTGCAAGGCAGCATGCTCAAGCTCCACCAGAGGGCGGTTCTGAATGCGGATAAACAGCCAGGCGCCGCCTATCGCCAGCAACATAATCGCCAGGGTGTAGCGGAACAGCGGCGAGAAATCGCCTTGATGGATTTCGGTCAGCGGGACGCGCACCCAGATATCTGGCTGCAACCAGGTTTTCAGCCAGACCACCGGGGAGTTTTTGTTAACCTCGACGCGGACGTCGGTCGGGCCACCCAGTTGCTGCGCCATCTGCTGGCTAAGAAATTGGTAGTGTTGCGCCCAGCGCAGGCCGCTCTCTTCAGCAGCCGCGTTGGTATAAAGCGAAATGCCCAGCTCGCGGTAGATCTCGCGGCGGAACGCTGGCGGCACCTCCAGCAAGGTACCGTCCTCCAGTTGCAGCCGATCGGTCATCAGCATACGAACTTCGTACGCTAATACCTTATTGAACTGCTGCAGACTGGGCAGGATGGCGAAGTTAAGCACCACCAGATAGGTCGTCACCAGGCTGACGAACAGCAAGGTGACGATCAACAGCAAAGTTCGGGCAAACGAGCTACGCGGTGAAAAGCGTAATCGTCTCATGCCTTACTGCCGTCCGGGACGAAGACGTAGCCAAGACCCCAAACGGTCTGGATATAGCGTGGATGTGCCGGATCTTCCTCAACCATGCGGCGCAGGCGCGAGATCTGCACGTCGATGGAACGCTCCATCGCACTGTATTCGCGGCCACGGGCCAGATTCATCAGCTTATCGCGCGACAACGGTTCGCGTGGGTGGCTGACCAGGGCTTTCAGCACGGCGAACTCACCGCTGGTTAATGGCATAGGTTCATCTTCACGGAACATCTCGCGCGTGCCGAGGTTCAGTTTGAATTTACCAAAGGCGATCACCGCCTCTTCCTGAGAAGGCGCACCCGGCAGTTCGTTGGCCTGACGGCGCAGTACTGCACGGATTCGAGCCAGCAGTTCACGCGGGTTGAACGGCTTAGGGATATAGTCATCTGCACCGATTTCCAGCCCGACGATACGGTCCACTTCTTCACCCTTGGCGGTCACCATAATGATCGGCATCGGGTTGCTTTGACTGCGCAGGCGACGGCAAATGGACAGCCCGTCTTCACCCGGCAACATCAGGTCTAATACCATCAGATGGAAAGACTCGCGCGTCAGCAAACGATCCATTTGCTCAGCGTTGGCAACGCTGCGAACCTGGAAGCCCTGTTCGGTTAAGTAACGCTCTAAAAGCGCACGCAGGCGCATGTCATCATCGACGACCAGAATCTTGTGATTCTCTTGCATTGTCTGACTCCCAAAGGCTGTATTGCCTGATTCTAGACTGTGGCCCGCACTTATGCATTGGCACCGCTGGCGGCTATTTGGCAACAGCCTCGTATTGTTCAAAAACTCCATCATTACTGACAGCGTTTAATGGTATTTATTCTAGACGAAATTGTTACAAAGCTTATTCTTTTGCCCAAATATCAACAATTTTCACTTAAACCGGAGCCGCAGATCGGTAAACAACTTCCCGCTGCGTATGATGTACACTCTTGGCAGAAAACCGCAAGACTGGCGAATTGGCAGTGTACCTCAGGTTTATAAAAAAAACGCCAACGGATATGGTGGCCGCTTTATGCGAGAATGCCTACTGCTCCTGTGATTCGATGATGGATGACGATGAAAACATTGCTGATCACCCGCGAGGGTTACAACAAACTCAAAAAAGAACTGGATTTCCTGTGGCGTGAAGAGCGCCCGGAAGTGACCAAGAAAGTCACCTGGGCCGCAAGCTTGGGCGACAGAAGTGAAAATGCCGACTACCAATACAATAAAAAGCGGCTGCGTGAGATCGATCGCCGGGTGCGCTATCTCACTAAGTGCCTTGAACAGCTGAAAATTGTCGATTATTCACCACAGCAGGCGGGCAAGGTGTTCTTTGGGGCCTGGGTAGAGATCGAGAATGATGATGGCGATACCAAACGCTTTCGCATCGTGGGTTACGACGAAATCTTTGGCCGTAAAGACTACATCTCCATCGACTCCCCCATGGCTCGCGCCTTGCTGAAAAAAGAGGTGGGGGATACGGCCACGGTTGAGACCCCGGCAGGTATTGCCTACTGGACGGTCAACGAGATCGAATATATCAAAGACGAAGAATAGTTGAGACCTTAGGGGCGCTGCATGCTGCGCCCATCAAAACCTCGGCCCTCTGGGCTGGCATTTTCCCCCTGCAAAACGTATAACTATCCCCCTATCGATTATCGCTGCTAACAGATACCTGACTTATGACTGATCCACTGAGCCGCATTATTGCAACCGAACTGCAGGCCCGCCCGGAGCAAGTTGACTCCGCCATCCGTCTGCTGGATGAAGGTAATACCGTGCCGTTTATCGCACGCTATCGTAAGGAAGTCACCGGGGGCCTGGATGATACCCAACTGCGTCAGTTGGAGACTCGTCTGGGCTATCTGCGTGAACTGGAAGATCGCCGCCAAACCATCCTCAAGTCCATTGAAGATCAGGGTAAACTGACCGAGCAGTTAGCGGGGGCAATCAACGCCACGCAAAGCAAAACCGAACTCGAAGATCTTTACCTGCCCTACAAACCGAAACGCCGCACCCGTGGGCAGATCGCTATTGAAGCCGGTCTGGAACCGCTGGCAGACTCCCTGTGGCAAGATCCGCAACAGCAGCCAGAGCAACTGGCCGAAGGGTTTGTCGATGCCGAAAAGGGCGTGGCAGACGTCAAAGCGGCGCTGGACGGCGCACGCTACATCCTGATGGAACGCTTTGCCGAAGACGCTACCCTGCTGGCCAAGGTGCGTGACTACCTGTGGAAAAACGCCCATCTGGTGTCCAAGGTTGTCGAGGGTAAAGAAGAGGAAGGCGCGAAATTCCGTGACTACTTCGATCACCATGAACCTATTGCGCAAGTGCCTTCGCACCGTGCGCTGGCGATGTTCCGTGGCCGCAATGAAGGCGTGCTGCAACTGGCGCTGAACGCCGATCCGCAGTTTGAAGAAACCCCGCGTGAAAGCCAGGGCGAGCTGATTATCACCAACCATCTCAACCTGCGCCTGAACAACGCGCCGGCAGATGCCTGGCGTAAATCCGTGGTTAACTGGACGTGGCGCATCAAGGTGTTGCTGCATCTGGAAACCGAGCTGATGAGTACCCTGCGTGAGCGTGCGGAAGACGAAGCGATCAACGTTTTCGCCCGCAACATGCACGATCTGCTGATGGCAGCCCCGGCCGGTATGCGCGCTACCATGGGCCTGGATCCTGGCCTGCGCACTGGCGTTAAAGTGGCGGTGGTGGATGCCACCGGCAAGCTGGTTGCCACCGATACCGTTTATCCGCACACCGGGCAGGCAGCCAAAGCCGCTGCGGTCGTTGCCGCGTTGTGCATCAAACACAAGGTTGAGCTAGTTGCCATCGGTAACGGCACCGCATCCCGCGAGACCGAGCGTTTCTATGCCGAGCTGCAACAGCAGTTCCCAGACGTTAAAGCCCAGAAAGTGATCGTCAGCGAGGCCGGAGCTTCGGTGTATTCCGCTTCCGAGCTGGCCGCGTTGGAGTTCCCGAACCTGGACGTTTCGCTGCGCGGTGCGGTTTCCATCGCCCGCCGTCTGCAAGATCCGCTGGCGGAACTGGTGAAAATCGATCCGAAATCTATCGGCGTGGGCCAATACCAACATGACGTCAGCCAAAGCCAGTTAGCCAAGAAGCTGGACTCGGTGGTGGAAGACTGTGTGAACGCCGTTGGGGTTGATCTGAACACCGCCTCCGTGCCGCTGCTGACCCGAGTTGCTGGCCTGACACGCATGATGGCGCAGAATATCGTCACCTGGCGTGATGAGAATGGCCGCTTCAGTAACCGTGAACAACTGCTGAAAGTGAGCCGCTTGGGGCCAAAAGCCTTCGAGCAGTGCGCGGGCTTCCTGCGCATCAACCACGGCGATAACCCGCTGGATGCGTCAACCGTTCACCCGGAAACCTACCCGGTGGTGGAACGCATTCTGGCCGCAACCCGCCAGGCTCTGCAAGATTTGATGGGCAACCCGAGCGCGGTACGCAGCCTGAAAGCCAGCGACTTTACCGATGAGAAATTCGGCGTACCAACGGTCACCGACATCCTGAAAGAGTTGGAAAAACCAGGCCGTGATCCGCGCCCGGAATTCAAAACGGCTACCTTCGCCGAAGGGGTGGAAACCCTCAACGACCTGCAGGTGGGCATGATCCTGGAAGGTTCGGTCACCAACGTCACCAACTTTGGTGCCTTTGTTGATATCGGCGTCCATCAGGATGGCCTGGTGCACATCTCGTCACTGGCGGACAAGTTCGTTGAAGATCCGCATACCGTGGTAAAAGCCGGTGATATCGTCAAGGTGAAGGTGATGGAGGTGGATCTGCAGCGTAAGCGTATCGCGCTGAGCATGCGTCTGGATGAGCAACCGGGAGAGGGTTCCGCACGCCGTGGCGGGGGCAATAACAACGCTCCAGCACGCGATAAGACTTCGCGCCCGGCGGTCAATAAGCCTAAGCCACGCAACAGCACCCCGGCAGGTAACAGCGCCATGGGTGATGCGCTGGCCGCCGCATTTGGCAAGAAATAATGAGCTGAGGGGATAAACCCTTATCCCCTCCTTCGGCTGTCTCTTGATCGGTTCTGCGCTCAAGAGACAGCGCGGATTTATTACGGTCGATGAGATCCATGTATTCAACTATGGACTTCTGGAGTTCGTAGGTAAATTAGTCATCAATCCACTAGCTCGGGGATGACATCCCACCCTACATAGCGTCAGCAAAATTGCTCTCTTCATTGACACCAGCCATAGATTACCCAGTAATATGCCGATACCAACAACAAGGAATGTGAAATGGGTCATCAAAATCAAGATGTAAGCAAGTTTTTAAGCTATGTATTACGCCACCAACCAGAATCTATCGGTTTAACGCTGGACAGTGAAGGATGGGCGAATCTCGACTCGCTTATCGCCTGTGCAGCTAAAAAGGGTAGGATACTTGACCTGCCGCTAATCAGATCGGTTGTAGAGAACAGCGACAAGAAGCGCTTCTCTATTTCTGATGATGGCGGTTATATCCGCGCGGTACAGGGGCACTCCTCAAAACAGGTTGATATCAGCTATCAGGAACAGACCCCGCCACAGTACCTTTACCATGGCACGGCAACACGTTTTATCGCTTCAATTAATCAAGACGGATTGATCGCTGGCTCCCGTCAGTATGTGCATCTATCCGCTGATATCACTACAGCGACCGCCGTTGGCCAAAGGCATGGCAAACCTGTTGTGTTAACCATTGATGCATTGGCAATGTACCAAAATGGCTTTAAATTTTATCAGGCTGATAATGGGGTCTGGTTGACGACGGCTGTGCCAGTAAAGTTTATTGATAAGTGATGGCAGAAATGAAGGCATTTTTGCCATTTGCCCTTCTAGCGCCACCCCCGACAATTTTGACCTACCGCAATAAAATGGCGATTATTTTGCCACCCGGTTTCGAGCTATCGCTTAAAGCCCGCACGCCGGTAAAAATGCTCCGTTGTTAACACCCTTATTAACACCACCTTTTCAGTTCGTCGATTGTGTCGTAAACACAAATACTTACCTCTCTCATTTACAGCAGGCGATGTTGCCAGATCTGCGCCATAAAACTTTCAGCCACGCCAATAGAGCTACAACTGTTTCATTACCGCAAGAAAATACACAAATTTGCAACTTAATTAACCTTTTGCACTCATTTGCAGTGCGTTTGGCTTAGTGCTAAAACAGGAGCTGGCAAGGCGTCCATTGCAGATATGACAGCATTTACAATTGCCCATACATTCCGTATTGAATACGATAATTGTTATCACTATGATTCTGTGTATTCATTGCTCTGTTTTTGGCTCGGCGCTCCTGGCCCCATACACCTTTTCACAGGTAGTCTGGGCAGCAAATGTTCTGAAGGTGTCATTCCTGTGGGAATGCTCAACGCATTGAGAAGGCAATATGCAGCTGCTTCCTAAACATACCTATAAAATTACCGGTTTCTCCAGCGAGATTAGCCCGGCCTACCGCCAGAAATTACTGTCGCTTGGCATGCTGCCCGGCTCGCAGTTTGACGTGGTACGCGTGGCACCATTTGGCGATCCGATAGAAATAAAGACTCGCCGCGTTAGCCTGGTACTGCGGAAAAAAGATATAGACCTGATCCTGCTAGATAGCCAAGCGTAACGCGCTGTCCCCGCCTCAGGCAGTTGCCGTGTGCAAACACGGCCGATACTTAATTTACTGATATCACGTTGGTTTATGAAAAAAATCACTATTGGCTTAATCGGTAACCCGAACTCGGGCAAGACGACGCTGTTCAACCAGCTCACCGGAGCACGCCAGCGGGTCGGTAACTGGGCCGGGGTGACAGTTGAGCGTAAAGAGGGCCAGTTTACGACGCCGCAGTCGCAGGTTACGCTGGTTGATTTACCAGGCACCTACTCGCTCACCACCATCTCCGAACAAACCTCGCTGGATGAGCAGATCGCCTGTCACTACATCCTGAGCGGCGATGCGGATATGCTGATCAACGTGGTCGATGCCTCCAACCTGGAACGCAACCTCTACCTGACGCTGCAACTGCTGGAGCTGGGTATTCCGTGCATCGTGGCCTTGAACATGCAAGACATTGCCAAGAGCCAGAATATTGAGATCGATGTCGCTGCCCTGGCCGAGCGCCTTGGCTGCCCGGTGGTATCCATGGTTTCCACCAAGGCCGATGGCATTGGCCTGCTGAAACAGACCATCGACAATCACCGCTTCAATGAGTTAAAAGCGCTGGTGGCCTATCCGCCGCTGCTGTTAGACGAAATCGCTACGCTGACCGAGGCCATGCCTCAACAGTTGCCCACCGAACAACGCCGCTGGCTGGCGCTGCAAATGCTGGAGGGCGACATCTACAGCCATCAGTTAGCCGGGAACGCCACCGATCTGCTGGCTCATTCCAGGCAAGCGCTGCAACAGCAGCAGCAGGAAGATCCCGCGCTGGTAATTGCCGATGCCCGCTACCAGTCGATCGCCACTATCTGCGATGCGGTCAGCAACTCCAAGCTGGCGTTGCCAAACCGCCTGACGGAGGTACTGGATCGGGTGATCCTCAACCGCTGGCTGGGGGTGCCGATCTTCCTGCTGGTGATGTACATCATGTTCGTATTGGCGATCAACATCGGTGGCGCACTGCAACCAATCTTCGATCTCGGTTCGGCGGCCATCTTTATTCAGGGCATCCAGTGGATCGGTTATACCCTGCATTTCCCGCAGTGGCTGACCGTCTTCCTGGCGCAGGGCGTGGGGGGCGGTATCAATACCGTGCTGCCGCTGGTTCCCCAGATCGGCATGATGTATCTGTTCCTGTCATTCCTGGAAGACTCCGGCTATATGGCGCGAGCGGCATTTGTTATGGACCGCCTGATGCAGGCGCTCGGGCTGCCGGGTAAATCCTTCGTGCCGCTGATCGTCGGCTTTGGCTGTAACGTGCCGTCCATTATGGGCGCACGCACCTTGGATGCCCCACGCGAACGCCTGATCACCATCATGATGGCCCCCTTTATGTCCTGCGGCGCGCGTTTGGCAATCTTTGCCGTATTCGCCGCGGCCTTCTTCGGCCAGGACGGCGCGGGCGTGGTGTTCTCACTGTATATGCTCGGCATCGTGGTGGCGATCCTCACCGGCCTGGTGCTGAAATACACCATCATGCGCGGAGAAGCATCGCCGTTCGTGATGGAGCTGCCGATTTATCACGTGCCGCATCTGAAAAGCCTGTTGCTGCAAACCTGGCAACGCCTGAAAGGTTTTGTGCTGCGCGCCGGGAAAGTGATCGTGATTGCCAGCATCTTTATTGGCGGCTTGAACAGCTTCTCGTTCAGCGGGCAGCCGGTAGACAGCATCAATGATTCAGCGCTGGCCTCGGTTTCCAAAGTGCTGACGCCATTATTGCAGCCAATGGGCGTACACAATGATAACTGGCAAGCAACCGTCGGGTTGGTAACCGGGGCGATGGCCAAAGAAGTGGTGGTCGGGACGCTCAACACGCTGTACACCGCAGAGAACATCACCAATGAGCACTTCGATGCCGCCAACTTCAACCTGCTTGATGAGCTCGGCGCCGCCGTCAATGAAACCTGGCAGGGCCTGAAGAGCACCTTCAGCCTGAGCGTACTCTCCAACCCTATCGAAGCCAGCAAGGGTGATGGTGAGATGGGCGTGGGCTCAATGGGCGTTATGAGTAGCAAATTTGGCACTTCAATCTCTGCCTACAGCTATCTGATTTTCGTGTTGCTTTACGTTCCCTGCGTTTCGGTGATGGGCGCTATTGCACGTGAGTCCAGCCGGGGTTGGATGACCTTCTCCATCCTGTGGGGGTTGAACGTGGCCTATTCGCTGGCAACGCTGTTCTATCAGATCGCGACCTTCAGCCAGCATCCGCAATACAGCGCGACAGCGATCCTGATCGTGCTGCTGTTCAATGCGCTGGTACTATTGGGCTTGCGCAAGGCTCGTAGCCGCGTAACGATCCGTTTGCGTAGCACCACCTCGGCGTCCTGTTGTCAAAGTTCGGGTGACTGTCACTAATGGCCAGCCTGCTGCAAATCCGTGATGCGCTTGCCCTTCGGGGCAGCGCTCAGGCGCAACAGCTGAGTCAGCAGTTGGCAACGCCCTTGCCATTGGTTGAAGCAATGCTGCAACGTTTGACCGCCATGGGGAAAGTTGAACGTATTGAGCTCGATAGCAGCGAATGCCTGAGCGGTAGCTGTAAGAGTTGCCCAGAAGGGCTGGCTTGTAACACGGTGATTTATCGTTTGAAGGGGTGAATACAGGGGCGCAATAGTTTGCCTGCACCCCCTACTTGAAGATTATTGCTTGTCTTTATACACATCCGCTACGGCGCTGAACTTGCCGTGCTCACGGGCAGCCAGCACGACATAGTATTGGCCCCCTTTCTCATCGGCCAGTTTGGACAATTCATCTTTCAAGTCCATCGGATCGGTGGCCTGTGCAGTTGAAGACACGGTACCAATTTTCTCATACTTGCCTGGGTTCTTATCCAGCTCGTCCTTAGTTAGCAAGGTTGCAGCCATCGAACCGAAAGACACTGAGCCTACAATCAACGCCGCAACGATCATCTTCAATGATTTCATGATAATACCTCTCAATGGATAAATTGGATTTTTATGAAAGCGACTAACAACAAATGCGTCATCGAGCTTGGCTACTGCGACGTCTAACAGCTTCGTTGCTTTCCCTGACGAAGCTCCCTCTGCCCAGAAACAAATCGCCAAAGTGAAGATTGATAAGCTTATATTCACCTTGTAGCCACGCATTTACCCCTTCAAGTATCGAACAGGTTTAGTTTTTATCCACTTATTGGTTGAAAATTTACCGCCGTTTTGTGCGTTTATAATCTGTAATCAATGAGATATCGCCGCCAGACCGCGCCATTACTCGGTTGCAACAAATTGATTAATAATGTTAGCGAATGCTTCGGGATGAGAGATAAACGGCGCATGGGCCGCTTTGGCGATCACCTCCGAGGTGGAGCTTGGCCACAATTCATCCAACAGGCTAGCCACTTTGCGCGGCACCAGCCCGTCGAGGTAACCATAAATACGCAGTACCGGCATCGTCAGTGCCGCCAACGATTGGCGTTGATCCACCGTACGTAGCATCTCCAGGCCTCCGTTCAGCACCTCAACACCCGGTATCGGCTGATTGAGCACTACGGTTTTCAACTGGCGCGCATCCTGACGAGCGCTTTCCGTGCCCAACGTTTGCAACGCCAGAAAACGTTCCACGGTGCGCTGGAAATCATGGCTGAGCTGCTGCTGGAAGCCACTGAGCACCTCCGGACGGATCCCCGGCCACGGGTCGTGCGCCGTAAAGCAGGGCGAAGAAGCTACGGTGATCAGCCCGGTTACCCGCTCAGGCTGCATAAGGGCGATCTGCCCGGCAACCAGTCCACCAAGGGACCACCCCAGCCAATAAGCCTGCTTGGGTGCGACGACCAGCAGTATCTCTGCCATCTCCGTTAACGAGACGGCCCCATAGCCCTGGCTGCGGCCATAGCCAGGCAAGTCCACCAGATGTAGGCGAAAATGCGGAGCCAATCGCTCCAACGTGCAACCCCAGACCTCGGCATTCAATCCCCATCCGTGCAGCAGCACAAGATCGCGATCGCCCTCTCCCAGTGTTTTCCAATACAGCTCAGTCATCAGTTATTGTCCTGCTAAAACGGAGGTGACTATGCTACCAATCCACAGCCGCTGTTGGCTATGCCGGCAACCATTACGGCTGATGCAACAGGGTATCTGCAGCTACTGCCTACGCACGTTGCCCGCCAAACCCTGTTGCTGCCCGGTTTGCGGTTTGCCCAGTGGCGATCCCCATCAGCCTTGCGGACGATGTCTGCAAAAGGCGCCCCCTTGGCAAGCCTTGGTATTTGTTTCGGATTATCGCCCGCCCATCAGCACCCTGGTGAAAAATTTCAAATTCCAACAGACACCCGCACTGGCTCCCACTCTGGCTCGTTTGATCCTGCTGCACTGGCTGCAGGCGCACCGAGAGCAACATCTGAACAGACCGGAGGTGATTTTAGCGGTACCCTTGCAGGATAAACGCTGCTGGCGACGTGGCTATAACCAAAGCGAGCTGTTGGCCCTGCCACTGGCCCGCTGGTTGGGCTGCGAATATCGCCCTGCGGCATTACGCCGCATCAGGGCAACCGCGCCACAACAGCAATTGATAGCGCGCCTGCGGCGGCGTAATCTGCGTGGGGCTTTCCGTTGTGATGAGAACCTGGCAGGAAAACATGTGGCGCTGCTGGATGATGTGGTTACCACTGGCAGCACCATGGCGGAAATCGCTACACTGTTACAGAAGCAGGGCGTCGCATCATTGCAGATTTGGTGCGTTTGCCGCACGTTGTAGTACCACGGCAATGGGCGTATTATAACCTACTATAGAAGTCAACTATTGAGCTAATGCTATGATCCGTATAACAGATGCTGCACAGGAACACTTTGCCAAGCTGTTGGCAAGCCAAGAAGAAGGCACCCAAATCCGCGTATTCGTGATCAATCCGGGTACGCCGACGGCCGAATGCGGTGTCTCTTATTGCCCGCCAGACGCGGTGGAAGCGACAGATACCGAACTCAAGTTCGAGAAGCTGTCCGCTTACGTCGATGAGCTGAGCGCGCCTTATCTGGACGACGCCGAGATCGACTTCGTCACCGATCAGCTCGGCTCACAGCTGACGCTGAAAGCGCCGAACGCCAAAATGCGCAAAGTGGACGACAATGCGCCACTGATGGAGCGCGTTGAGTACGTGCTGCAATCGCAGATCAACCCGCAGCTGGCTGGCCACGGTGGCCGTGTGACGCTGATGGAAATCACCGACGACGCGCTGGCCATCCTGCAGTTCGGCGGCGGTTGCAACGGTTGTTCAATGGTCGACGTGACGCTGAAGGAAGGGATCGAGAAAGAGCTGCTGCAAAAGTTCCCGGAACTGAAAGGCGTGCGCGATCTCACCGAGCACCAGCGCGGCGAACACTCCTACTACTGATAACTGTCAGGGCGCAATTCCGTTTTGCGCCCTGCCTGTCTCCATCGGGGTCGGTAAGCCGCCCCGATGCATTTAGCCTACCGAAACCTTCCTACGTCGCTTATCCAAATCCTTCAATAAACGGTTGACCTCAGCATCGTCAAACATCGCTTCCAAGGTCTGGCTCAGCTTGCGCCGCCAGTTCGGGTACTGATCGCTGGTGCCGGGAATATTGACCGGTTCCGCCATATCCAGCCAGTCTTCCGGCTGCAGGCCCAGCAGCGCGCTTGCGCTGTCTGCCACATAGCGTTGCAGACCCCGGTTCAGCAACGGGCTCATGCTCAACAACGAGGCTTTCTTGCCGACCTTTTGCGGTACGCAGCCGTAACGATGCAGCCCGTCCAGTAACCCCTGCTTGGCCCGTTCTCGATCGGCAAACAGCTCTTTGAGCACTTCCGCATCCGGGTATAGCCCCAGTTGCTTACCGAGCGTCAGATCGCCACTTTGCCAATAGCCACGCAGCGTTGGCAGATCGTGGGTAGTAATGGTCGCCATTGCCTGCACCGGGTATGACTGCGGCGCACGGAACTGCTTCTCCGCATCGTGCTCGAAATACAGCACCTTGTAGGAATAGACGCCGCCATCACGCAGTTTGCCGACGATCTCCACCGGCACGGTCCCTAAGTCCTCCCCAATCACCATGCAACGATGGCGCTGACTCTCCAAGGCCAACAGCGCCAGCAGATCGTCAACCGGGTATTTCACATAGGCACCGTGATCGGCCGTTTCACCATAAGGGATCCACCATAAACGCAGCATCGCCATCACGTGATCGATACGCAAGGCGCCACAACTGGTCATGTTGGCCCGCAGCAAATCGATAAACGGCTGATAACCCCGCGCCACCATCACATGCGGATCCATCGGCGGCAGGCCCCAGTTTTGCCCCAGCGGCCCGAGAATATCCGGCGGAGCACCCACCGAGGCTTGCATGCAATACAGTTCGCGTTCACACCAGGTTTCCGCCCCGCCCTCTGCCACCCCGACCGCCAGATCGCGGTACAGCCCAATCGGCATCTGGCACTGCTGGCTTTGGCCGAAGCACTCGGCAAACTGGCTGGCCGCCAACCATTGCAGCCACAGGTAGAAGGTAACCTCATCCTCATGCTGCTTACAGAAGGTTTCCACTGCCGGGCTATTGCCCTGCTGATACTCCTCCGGCCAGGCTGGCCATCCCCACATAGTGCTGTCTTTGGCACTGAGATGGGCATGTAACGCGTCGAACGTTGCCTGCTGATACAGGCTGCTGCCCCCTTCATCGACGAAGCGCTCAAATTCCTGCGTCAGAGCATCCTGCGGCTTGCGGGCCTGGAAATGCGGGAAAGCCAGCTTCAACGCCGCCAGCTTCAACTGCGTTACCGTGCTGTAGTCCACCAGCTCACTACTACGCGCCTTGGCCAACAGCTTCTGCGTCGCAGCCTTCTGCCACCATTTTTGCGCAGCCTGGCTGAGCTGGAAATCCTCCACCACGTTGACGTCGATATACACCACGTTCAACCAGCGGCGCGAAGACGGGCTATAAGGGCTGGCGCTTTCCGGACTGGCCGGATACAGCGCGTGGATCGGGTTGAGCCCGATAAAGGCGCCGCCGCGTTCACCCACCTCACCGACCATCGCCCGCAGATCGCCAAAGTCGCCAATCCCCCAGTTACGCTCGGAACGCAGCGTGTAGAGCTGTACGCAGGCTCCCCACAGCTTCTTGCCGGTCAACAATGCATCCGGCTCGTAGCAACGCTTGGGGGCGACAATCAGCCGGCAGGCCCATTGTTGCTCCCCCTGTGACAACGTGAGCTGGTGATAACCCAGCGGTAACTTGCCCGGCAGGGTCAGGGTTTTGTGCGCACTGGCACGGCCTTCTTGCTGGCTACCATCCTCACGCAACAATACCCAATGAAACTCGCCATCTCCCCCCAGCGGCAGCGCCACCGGGTTGCCATGATAAAAGACTTTAACCAGTGGCAAGGGAGCCGTTGACGGCTGCAACGACGCCGGGTTCATCGCCGCCAACAGCTTGCGTTTGGTTTCCGGCGAAATCGCCTGGCGTTGGCCGTGGGCATTGATGTAATCGGCAGCAATCCCAGCCTGGGCTGCTACCTGATCGATACCTTTACTCATTCACACTCCTTAACGCTTGGCTTGCCAAATGCGTTGCTGATAGTCACGGATCGAACGATCCGAGCTGAACATGCCTACGCGCGCGGTGTTAAGGATAGTGCGGCGCGTCCATTCGTCGCGGTCACGATACAGTTTGTCTACCTGCCGTTGAGCTTCGCAGTAGGAAGCAAAGTCCGCCAGCACCAGATACGGATCGCCACCTTCCAACAGGCTGTGCAGCATCATATCGAAGGCGTGCTTGTCACCGTGACTGAATGTGCCGCTGGCCAGTTCATCCAGGATTGCCTTCAGGTGTTTGTCTTTCTTGCGATAGCTCAGCGGATCATAACCCTTGGCCAACAGCGCTTTGACCTGCTCCACGGTGTTGCCGAAAATAAAGATGTTGTCCTCGCCGACCTGCTCGGCGATCTCGACGTTGGCTCCGTCCAGCGTGCCAACGGTCAGTGCGCCGTTCAGCGCCAGCTTCATATTCCCGGTGCCCGACGCTTCTTTACCGGCGGTGGAGATCTGCTCGGAAATGTCCGCCGCCGGGATCATCAGTTCAGCGACGGAAACGCGGTAATCAGGGATGAAGGCCACTTTCAGGCGATCTTTGACGATCGGATCGTTATTGATCTTCTCTGCGGCCTGATTGATCGCATAGATGATGTTCTTCGCCAGGTAATAGCCCGGCGCGGCTTTGGCACCAAACAGGAATACGCGTGGCACGATGTCCAGATCCGGGTTATCCCGCAGTTGGCGATACAGCGAAAGAATGTGCAGCAGGTTCAGATGCTGGCGCTTGTACTCGTGCAGGCGTTTGATCTGCACGTCGAAGATCGCGTCTGGATTGAGCGTCAGCCCCATTACGCTGTGCACGTAGTTGGCGAGGACCACCTTATTATCGCGCTTAATCTGCTGGTACTTCTCGCGGAAAGCGGCGTCTTCAGCGTATTTTTCCAAGCCCTTCAACGCATCAAGATCGTTGGCCCACTCGACTTTCAGGGTGGTATCGATCAGGCCTGACAATGCCGGGTTACACTGCTTGAGCCAGCGGCGCGGCGTAATGCCGTTGGTGACGTTGTGGAATTTGTTCGGCCACAGCTGGTGATATTCCGGGAACAGATCTTTTACCACCAGATCCGAGTGCAACTGGGCCACACCGTTCACCGCAAAGCCGCTGACCACGCACAGGTTGGCCATGCGCACCTGCTTGTTGTGGTGCACCGCCAGCTTGGCCCACACTGCCTCATCGCCCGGCCAGTGTTGGTCTACCAACCGCTTAAAGTTGGCATTGATCTGCTTGATGATAGAGAAGTGGCGCGGCAGCAGGCTGCGGACCAGTTTCTCATCCCAGCACTCCAGAGCTTCCGGCATCAGGGTGTGGTTGGTGTAGGCAAAGGTCTTGCTGGTGATCGCCCAGGCCGCATCCCAATCCAGTTGGTGCTCATCGAGCAGAATACGCAGCAGCTCTGGAATGGCGATGGTTGGGTGGGTGTCGTTGAGTTGGATCACTTCGTACTTCGGCAACTCTTCAATCTTGCGCCCGGCCAGATGGTGCTTACGCAGAATATCGGCCACCGAGCAGGCACACTGGAAATACTGCTGCATCAGGCGCAGGCGTTTGCCAGCCTGATGGTTGTCATTCGGATAGAGCACTTTGGTCAGCTTGGCGGCTTCTACGCCCTGCTTTTCCGCCTGCAGGAATTTGCCGTCGTTGAAATCCCCCAGATCGAATGGATGACTATGCGTTGCCTGCCACAGACGCAGCGGCTGAGTGACTCCGTTACGGAAGCCCAGCACCGGCAGATCCCAAGCTTCCCCACGCAGGGTAAACTCCGGGTGCCACAGTTCGCGGCCATCGGCCAGTTTCTCTACCTTACCACCAATCCCGACATCCACGGCCAACGCCGCATTATGGCGGAACCACGGGTAGCTCTCGCGCTGCCAGTTATCCGGTGCCTCTTGCTGATGCCCCTCTTTGAACGACTGACGGAATAGCCCGTATTGATAGTTCAGCCCATAGCCGGTAGCCGGTTGCTCCACCGTGGCCATCGAGTCCAGGAAACAGGCGGCTAAACGCCCCAGACCACCGTTACCTAACGCCGGATCGGTTTCCTGCTCCAACAGATCGGCCAGCTTGACGTCCTGCTCTGCCAACGCCGCCTCAACGGTGTCATACCAGCCAAGGTTGATCAGGTTGTTGGCCGTCAGGCGGCCAATCAGGAATTCCATCGAGATGTAGTTTACATGGCGCAACGACTTGCTGCTTTTACGCGGCGCAGGCTGCGCGGCCAGCTGTTCGGCGAGAGCGGCACTTACGGCCTCCCACCATTGATGCTGAGTCATCTGCTGTGCGGAGCTGAGGCCAAAACGCTGCCACTGACGAGTCAGTGCAGCCAGAAAAACGTCCTTTTTGAGCATAGGCTGTGACATAGGTAAAACTCTCTATCCGGTGTACCCGTCGTCTTTCAAGCGGCAACTTGAGTTCCATTGGGTAGTAAATGGGCCAATTTTTTCACTATCGTGCCGGGGAGAACCCGCAATGGCATCATCCCGCCTGGGGATTAGCTGGGGAGGAGGATTGGGGCGTAGCTGAAACTGTGATCTCAGGCACTTTTTAAGCCCCCTTGCGTGCGGTAAGAAAGCCCATCGATATCACCGGTGAGCATAAAATCGACGGCAAACCTTAGGACGTTAGCACAGTTATGATAGCTGATGAAGTTTTGTACTTGTCCACTACCAGCCGAAAAACAAGGTAATTTCTGAGGGTAATCAGGCGCGATGTAAAGCGCAGTTAGAGCGGAACCGGGGGCAAACATAAAAAAGTGTGATCAATAGCAATTTAACTTCAAGCCAAAGCGCAAGCTTGTTGCATTACCGTTGACGATGTTCGAAGTTAAAGAGGGGGATTAATTACGAGCTACAAAATAATTAACTCAACCCGGTCCCGAGACAGGAACACGGTGAAATAAATTCCTTCGGGCAGTCCTTCGGCGGCGGGAACCGCACTTTACACCTGGAATATTATGCTGATCCCATCAAAACTGAGCCGTCCGGTACGGCTGCAAAATACCGTGGTACGCGATCGTCTGCTGGCGAAGCTGGCTGGTGCGGCTAACTATCGCCTGACATTGGTCAATTGCCCGGCAGGATACGGTAAGACCACGCTGGTGGCACAATGGGCCGCGGGCAAATCGGAGCTGGGGTGGTATTCCCTGGACGAGAGCGACAACCAGCCGGAGCGCTTCGCCAGCTATCTGATCGCCGCGCTGCAACAGGCCACCACTGGCCACTGCGTGAAAAGCGAGGCATTAAGCCAGAAACACCAATACGCCAACCTTTCGGCGCTGTTTGCCCAGCTGTTTATCGAACTGTCCGACTGGCACCAGCCACTGTACCTGGTGATCGACGATTACCACCTGATCACCAATGACCAGATCCATGAAGCAATGCGTTTCTTCCTGCGCCACCAGCCAGAAAATCTGACGCTGCTGATCCTTTCCCGCACCCTGCCTCCCCTGGGGATCGCCAATCTTCGCGTACGCGATCAGCTGTTAGAGCTGAGCACGCGCCAATTGGCTTTTAATCATCAGGAGGCTAAACAGTTCTTTGACTGCCGCCTTACCTCCCCGCTGGAGCACAATGACAGCAGCCGTCTGTGTGACGAAGTGGAGGGGTGGGCAACCGCCTTACAGCTAATCGCGCTCTCCGCCCGCCAATCAACCTCTTCCGCTCAGCAATCTGCCAAACGTCTGGCCGGGCTGAACGCCAGCCACCTGTCCGATTATCTGGTGGATGAGGTGCTGGATCGCGTTGATGCCGATGCCCGCGCGTTCCTGTTGCGCTGCTCGGTTTTGCGTTCGATGAACGACGCGTTGATCGTTCGCCTGACCGGAGAAGACAACGGCCAGCAGCGCCTGGAAGAGCTTGAGCGCCAGGGCCTGTTTATTCACCGTATGGACGACACAGGCGAGTGGTTCTGTTTCCACCCGCTGTTTGCCTCGTTCCTGCGCCAGCGTTGCCAGTGGGAATTGGCGCTGGAACTGCCAGGCCTGCACCATGCGGCGGCAGAAGGATGGCTGGCGCTCGGGTACCCGGCGGAAGCCATTCACCATGCGTTGGCAGCCAGCGATGTCAGCATGTTGCGCGATATCCTGTTGCAACATGCCTGGTCGTTGTTCCATCACAGCGAACTGGCCTTGCTGGAGGAGTGTCTGAATGCCCTGCCGTACGAACGGCTGATCCAGAACCCGAAACTGGCGCTGCTGCAAGCCTGGCTGGCGCAAAGCCAACACCGTTACAGCGAAGTGAATACCCAACTGGAACGCGCCGAACAGGCCATGCTCCAGCAAAAGATCGTCATTGACCAGACTCTGCATGCTGAATTTGACGCGCTGCGTGCTCAGGTGGCGATCAACGCCGGTAAACCGGAAGAGGCCGAACGGCTGGCCACCGAGGCGCTGAAATTCCTGCCGCTATCCAGCTATTACAGCCGCATCGTGGCCACCTCGGTCACCGGTGAGGTTCACCACTGTAAGGGGGAACTGGCACGGGCGTTGCCCATGATGCAGCAAACCGAACAAATGGCCCGCCGCCATCAGGCTTATCACTATGCGCTTTGGGCGCTGTTGCAGCAGAGCGAAATTCTGATCGCGCAAGGGTTCCTGCAAGCCGCCTATGAAACGCAGGATAAGGCCTTCGAACTGGTGCGTGAACAGCATCTGGAGCAGTTACCGATGCACGAGTTCCTGCTGCGTATCCGCTCACAGGTGCTCTGGTCGTGGTCACGGTTGGACGAAGCCGAAGAAGCGGCACGTGAAGGGCTGAAGGTGTTGGCTAACTACCAGCCGCAGCAGCAGTTGCAATGCCTGGCGATGTTGGCGAAATGCTCGCTGGCGCGTGGCGATCTGGATAATGCCAATGCTCACCTGCTGCGCAGCGAAGTCCTGCTGCATGGCTCACAGTATCACCGGGACTGGCTGACCAATGCCGATAAACCAAGGGTGATCCACTGGCAGATGACCGGGGATACCACCGCAGCGGCCAATTGGCTGCGCCATACCGAAAAACCGGGGATGGCCAACAACCACTTTACGCAGGGGCAATGGCGTAATATCGCCCGCGTGCAAATCCTGCTTGGGCAGTACGAAGAAGCCGAAGTGGTGTTGGACGAGCTGAACGAAAATGCCCGCCGCCTGCGGTTGGTGAGCGATCTCAACCGTAACCTGCTGCTCAGTAATCATCTCTACTGGCAGATGGACCGCAAAGTGGATGCCCAGCGCGCGCTGATAGAATCGCTCTCGCTGGCCAACCGTACCGGGTTTATCAGCCACTTTGTGATCGAGGGAGAGGCCATGGCGCAGCAACTGCGTCAACTGATCCAGCTCAATACGCTGCCGGAAATGGAACAGCATCGCGCCCAGCGCATTCTGCGTGATATCAATCAGCATCACCGGCACAAGTTCGCCCATTTTGACGAGAACTTTGTCGATAAGCTGCTAACTCACCCGCAAGTACCAGAATTGATCCGCACGAGCCCCCTGACACAGCGTGAATGGCAGGTGCTGGGCCTGATTTACTCCGGTTACAGCAACGATCAGATTGCCGGGGAACTGGCCGTGGCGGCTACCACCATCAAAACCCATATCCGGAATCTGTATCAGAAACTGGGGGTCGCACATCGCCAGGAAGCGGTGAAGCAGGCACAGCAGTTGCTGAAAATGATGGGTTATGGCGCGTAGTTTTAAAATCAGATCAGTAGTTTAAGCCCGGTACGGCCCCCTTTCCCACAGCGAGAGGGGACCGAACGTGTCACATTTGACAACTGCGTTCGACCATAAATCTGCAAGTTTGGAGAATATATAGAGCCTGATATATCCACCAAATAAATAGGTCGAGCGATATCACCTGCGGTCAATCTAAAGCCCGCCTGTTTTCTCATGACATTATCGTTTCATCTGGGTACTATTGCGGCAAATTTCCATAGGGAGTTGGGATTGTGGCAATAAACAGCAAATCACTTATTACAGCCGGGATTTATCTTATTGGCTATCAAGCCATGGCGAGCACGGATACCCTCATCGATTATAGTTCTCGGCCCGACGCCGGGGTTTATCTGGGGAATCAGGTTGCCGCATCAACGTTATTTTCTCATACCCTGCACCAAAGAAAGACCGCGCCAGGGGACAGTCAATTCTGGATGCGCGTTTCGGGTTATCACAGTAAGGATCTGAGCGCGGGCGATAACGGCTTGCCCGTCGATATGGATCGTCAGGTCTTTATGCTTGGCGGGGATTTGCTGGCCTTGGATAACAACAAAGAAGAGTGGACGGCAGGCCTGATGACCGGCTACGGCCACGCCAAGAGCAGCGCTAACAATGCCACCCTCTCATCCGAAGGTAAAGTCGACGGCTATTCTATCGGCGCTTACAGCACCTGGTATCAGGATAAGAAAAAGCATTCTGGGGCGTATGTGGATTCCTGGCTGCAATATGCCTGGTTTAACAACAGCGTGACCTATGCCCAAGGCAAGCAGAATTATGACAGCACCGGTTTTAGCGCCTCGCTGGAAACCGGCTATGCCTTGCAGCCGTTTTCGGCACTCGAATTAATTATCGAGCCACAGCTGCAGATTATTTATAACCGCTTCGATGCCGATAATTATCAGGATCCGGCGGGCGTCTATATTCATCAGACCAATACGCCAAACTTTACTTCACGCGTCGGTATTCGCTGGTACAGCGATCAAGATGATTATACTACCGCCTATCTCGCCACCAACTGGTGGCATAATAGTGGCAAGAACGCGGTCAACTTTAATGATACGCGGGTAGAATCCAACTCCCTGGATGATCTGTTTGAGGTTAAGTTAGGCCTGCATTCGCCTAGCACTTACAACATGCAGCTGTGGTTTGAAGGCGGGATCACCATGGGAGCCAACAGCTACCAGGATTACGGTGGCACCTTGGGTGTGAGCTATCGCTGGTAATAACGCAACGGCTGCAAGACGGCGGGGATAAAGTCCCTGCTGTTGCTCTGGTCTAAATCCAGCCAAAGTTGGATACAATACCGGCATTCCCCATTACCCGGTATTTTGCAGTTATGGAACAGTTTGAAACGATCGACGTTGTGCAAGCACACCAACGCCTGAAAGACGGTAGCGCCGCGCTGGTTGATATCCGCGATCCACAAAGCTTTGAAGCTGGGCATACGCCAGGCGCTTTTCATCTAACCAACGCCACCCTGTCCGCGTTTATGCAGCAGAACGAGTTTGATCGCCCGGTGATGGTCATGTGCTATCACGGCAACAGCAGCCGCAGCGCCGCGCAGTATCTGCTGCATCAGGGGTTTGACGCGGTTTACAGTATTGATGGCGGCTTTGAGGCCTGGGCCCGCCAGTTCCCACAGGACGTCGAGACCTCCGCCTAATCCCCTTTTGGCCGCCTTTCTGGGCGGCCAATTGCTGAATTCTGCACTGTTTTTGTCAGATCCCTTCCCTGCGCTCAGGATTTCAACGGTATAATCAGCCGCCAATGCCATCGGCAGTTTTGCCCGTGGCCAAAGTCATCTACTTAGACGGAAAATCTATGGTTCGAGTGATCGCCGTAT
Organism: Serratia sp. NCCP-200; assembly: GCF_059697885.1. Lineage (NCBI taxonomy): Bacteria > Pseudomonadati > Pseudomonadota > Gammaproteobacteria > Enterobacterales > Yersiniaceae > Serratia > Serratia sp. NCCP-200. The sequence goes on along the minus strand of NZ_BAAKUJ010000007.1, from coordinate 108,849 downwards.
CCAACCCTCGCCTGGCGCAAGCCTTTGTCGATTACATGACAACGCAGGGGGTTGTTCTTGAAGTCCGTGCAACGGGCGATGCAGCCGAAATCTGGCTGGCGGATGAGGCCCACCTGGAGCAGGTGCAACACGAACTGCAACAGTTCCTGCTCGATCCGTTCAACCGCCGCTATCAGGCCGCCAGTTGGCAGGCAGGCAGCACCGATGCCGGTCTACAGTATCAACAGTTTTCTTACCTGCAAATCATCCGCAGCAAGGCCGGGCCGCTGACGCTGACGGTGATGAGCCTGTGCATTCTGGTCTATATCCTGATGCAGGTGCTGGGTGATGATACCGTCATGTTCTGGCTCTCCTGGCCGCAAAACAGCTCGCAATATGGCCAGCTGTGGCGCTGGGTCAGCCATGCATTTCTGCACTTCTCGCTGCTGCACATTACCTTTAACCTGATGTGGTGGTGGTATCTTGGTGGTCCGGTGGAAAAACTCCTCGGCACCGGCAAACTGTTTGTAATCGCCGTAGTGTCGGCCTTTTTCAGCGGCTGGGCGCAGTCGTTGTTCAGCGGTGCGCTGTTCGGCGGGCTTTCCGGGGTGGTTTACGCGCTGATGGGCTACGTCTGGCTGAGCGGTGAACGCGCACCGGAACGCGGTTTGAACCTGCCAAGGGGCTTGATGGTCTTTTCCGCGCTCTGGCTGGTGGCCGGTTATTTCGATATTTTAGGAATGTCGATCGCCAATGCGGCACACGTTGCCGGTTTAGTGATAGGGTTATTAATGGCATTCTGGGATACGCGGCATCGCGCGCACAACGAACAATAACAACCAGGCACATCGGTGTATTAGGGGAATATCGTGAAGCAAACACAGCGTCATGACGCAATTATCGAATTAGTGCGCCTACAGGGATATGTCAGTACGGAAGAGCTGGTGGAGCACTTTGCCGTCAGCCCGCAAACCATTCGCCGTGATTTGAATGACCTGGCCGATCAGAACAAAATACAGCGTCATCACGGTGGCGCTGCGTTACCGTCCAGTTCGGTAAACACCGCTTACCACGATCGCAAGGTGATGTGGTCGGAAGAGAAAGCCCGCATCGCCCAGCGCGTAGCCAGCCAGATACCGGACGGAGCCACACTGTTTATCGATATTGGTACCACCCCGGAAGCGGTAGCCCACGCCTTGATGGGCCATAAAAATCTGCGGGTCGTCACCAATAATCTGAACGTGGCCACCCTGCTCACCGCCAAAGAGGACTTCCGCCTGATCCTGGCCGGTGGTGAGGTCCGTACCCGTGATGGCGGCATCATGGGCGAAGCCACGCTGGACTTTATCTCCCAGTTCCGCCTTGATTTCGGCATTCTCGGCATCAGCGGTATCGATATGGATGGCTCGTTGCTCGAATTCGACTATCACGAAGTGCGAACCAAACGCGCGATTATCGAAAACTCCCGCTGCGTAATGTTGGTTACCGACCACTCCAAGTTTGGCCGTAACGCGATGGTGAACCTGGGGAACATGAACCTGATCGACTATCTGTTTACCGATCAGGCTCCGCCACCCAGCGTGATGAAGATTATCGAGCAGTACGACGTACAACTGGAACTCTGCTGATCGCCCCTCACCCTAACCCTCTCCCACAGGGAGAGGGAACCGATCGAGTCCGCTGAACCTCCCCCACACTTTCCGCAGCAGCACCGGCTTACCCACAACACCGGACTGACTCCCTCTCCCTCTAACAAGAGCTTATGGGGTTCTCGATCCCTCCGTGGGAGAGGGTTGGGGTGAGGGGCTTCCCCAACACCAATGCCCCTAATACCCCTGCTATTTGTATACCTACTATCACCAAACTGTTATCTCTATCACGCAAGAATGTTTTTGTTTGGTTAACTCTTGGCTTGCTTGTTGGTTTCCGATTACAATAATGAGCGAAAACGAACATAAAAGAGCTATTTCGAACACCAGGAGGAGGTTAACGTGGAAACCAAAGACTTGATCGTTATCGGTGGCGGTATCAACGGAGCCGGCATCGCAGCCGATGCAGCCGGGCGTGGGCTGTCCGTACTGCTGCTTGAAGCGCAAGACTTGGCCTGTGCTACGTCTTCCGCCAGTTCAAAACTGATCCACGGTGGCCTGCGCTACCTGGAACACTACGAGTTTCGTCTGGTCAGCGAAGCGTTGGCCGAACGTGAAGTGCTGCTGAAACTGGCACCGCACATCGCCTTCCCAATGCGTTTCCGCCTGCCGCACCAGCCCCATCTGCGCCCGGCCTGGATGATCCGCATCGGCCTGTTCCTGTACGATCATTTGGGCAAACGCACCAGCCTGCCAGGCAGTAAAGGTTTGCGCTTTGGACCAGACTCCGTTTTGAAGCCGGAATTAAAGCGCGGTTTCGAATATTCTGATTGTTGGGTAGATGATGCCCGCCTGGTCGTGCTGAATGCCCAAGCCGTGGCCGAACGCGGTGGCGAAGTGCGCACCCGCACCAAAGTGACTCGCGCCTGGCGCGAAAATGGTCTGTGGATGGTGGAAGCCATCGACGTCGACAGCGGCAAAACCTTTACCTGGCGCGCCAAAGGCCTGGTAAACGCCACCGGCCCATGGGTAAAACATTTCTTCGACGATGGCCTGAAGCTCAAGTCTCCTTACGGTATCCGCCTGATCAAAGGCAGCCATATCGTGGTACCTCGGGCGCATAACCAGCCACAGTCTTATATCTTGCAGAACGAAGACCACCGTATCGTGTTTGTCATTCCGTGGCTGGACGAGTTCTCCATCATCGGCACCACCGACGTGGAATACCACGGCGATCCGAAAGACGTGAAGATCGACGATAACGAAATCAACTATCTGTTGAAGGTGTATAACGATCACTTCAAAAAACAGCTGGGCCGTGACGATATCGTCTGGACCTACTCTGGCGTACGCCCGCTGTGTGATGATGAATCTGATTCACCGCAGGCCGTCACTCGCGACTATACGCTGGATGTGCATGACGAGCAGGGCAAAGCCCCACTGCTTTCCGTGTTCGGTGGCAAACTCACCACCTACCGCAAGCTGGCCGAGCATGCGATGGAGAAATTGGCTCACTACTATCCTGGCTGTGGCCCGGCGTGGACCAAAAACGGTTCCCTGCCAGGGGGCGATATTGACGGCGATCGCGATAGCTATGCCGCTAAACTGCGCCGTCAGCACGGCTGGATGACGGAGTCTCTGGCTCGCCGTTACGCTCGCACCTATGGCAGCCACAGCGAAATGATCCTGGCCAATGCCAATAGCCTGAGCGATTTGGGTGAAGACTTTGGCCATGACCTGTACGAGGCTGAACTGCGTTATCTGGTAGAGAAAGAGTGGGTTGTCGAACTGGATGATGCCCTGTGGCGCCGTACCAAACTGGGGATGTGGCTCAGCGAAGAGCAGCAGGCGCGGGTGAAAACCTGGCTGGCAGACAATGCCAAACCAAAAGCGTTGTCATTGGCGTCTTGATTGAGATGTGAGTAGACGGGCGCAGCACGCAGCGCCCCTTTGGCATACGGTACGTAATAAGTTAAATTCAAGGGCCGGTACTCCGGCCCTTGGCTATTACAGCTTTATCGGTTTGATATTCCAAATTTCGTCCGCGTACTCCTGGATCGTGCGGTCGGAAGAGAAGTAACCCATGTTGGCGATATTGAGTATCGCGCGTTTGGTCCAGTCGTCCTGATTGAGATACACCTCATCCACCTTATCCTGCGTATCCACATAGCTGCGATAATCGGCCAACAGTTGATAGTGATCGCCAAGATTGACCAGTGAATCGAACAGGCTGCTGTAACGCTTGGGCTCCTCGGGGCTGAACGCACCGGTAGCAATCTGCGTCAAAGCCAGATGCAACTCTTCATCCTGCTCGTAATACTGACGCGGGTTATACCCATCGCGGCGCAGCGCCTCCACCTGATCGGCGGTATTGCCAAAGATAAAGATGTTCTCTTCACCCACGTGTTCCAGCATTTCGACGTTGGCCCCGTCCAACGTGCCGATGGTCAAGGCACCGTTGAGAGCAAACTTCATGTTACTGGTGCCCGAAGCCTCGGTCCCCGCCAGCGAGATCTGCTCGGAGAGATCGGCCGCCGGAATGATCATCTGAGCCAGGCTCACCCCGTAGTTAGGGATAAACACCACCTTCAAATCATCATGTACTCGCGGATCGTTGTTGATCACCTTCGCTACGTCATTGATCAAGCGGATGATCTGTTTGGCGGCATAGTAGGCAGAGGCCGCTTTACCCGCAAAGATCACCACGCGCGGTACGCGTTTGGCATCGGGATCCTGCAGCAGACGGTTATAACGCGTGATCACATGCAATACGTTCAGCAGCTGCCGCTTATATTCGTGGATCCGTTTGATCTGTACGTCAAACAACGCGTCGGGGTTCACCACCACGTTGAGCTTTTTCGCGATATACGCCGCCAGCCGCTCTTTGTTCTGCCGTTTGGCAGCCTGTACGGCCTGCAAGAAGCTCGGGTAATCCGCATTCGCTTTGATTTCGCCAAGCTGGCTGAGATCGGTACGCCAGTGATGGCCAATGCTGTCATCCAGCACTTTGGACAGCGGCCGATTAGCCAACCCCAGCCAGCGGCGCGGCGTGACCCCGTTGGTTTTATTGCAGAAGCGATCGGGGAATACGCGAGCAAAATCGGCAAACAGCGACTGTACCATCAATTCGGAGTGCAGTGCCGAGACGCCATTCACCTTATGGCTGGCGACCACGGCCAACCACGCCATTCGTACCCTACGCCCGTTGGTTTCATCAATGATGGAGACCCGTGCCAGCAATTGATCATCCCCCGGCACCACTTGCTGTACCTGCTTGAGGAAATGGTCGTTGATTTCGAAGATCAGTTGCAGGTGGCGCGGCAGGATCTTGCCCAGCATATCAACCGGCCAGGTTTCCAGCGCTTCGCTCATCAAGGTATGGTTGGTATAGGAGAATACCTTTTCCACCACTTCCCAGGCATCCAGCCAGCGGAATTTGTGCTCATCGATCAGCAGATGCATCAGCTCAGGGATCGACAACACCGGGTGGGTATCGTTGAGGTGGATGGCAATCTTGTCGGCCAGATTGTCGAAGGTTTTGTGCATCGTCCAATGGCGGTTGAGGATGTCCTGGGTAGTGGCTGAAACCAGGAAATACTCCTGCCGCAGGCGCAGTTCACGCCCGGAATAGGTGGAGTCATCGGGATAGAGCACGCGCGAGACGTTCTCGGAGTGGTTTTTATCTTCCACTGCGGCAAAATAATCCCCCTGGTTGAACTTACCCAGGTTGATTTCATTACTGGCCTGAGCACTCCACAAACGCAACGTGTTGGTGGCATCGGTATCGAAACCCGGGATCACCTGATCGTAGGCGATGGCGATAATCTCTTCGGTTTCCACCCAGCGGGCCTTCGCCCCTTCCTGCTGAACGCGGCCACCAAAACGCACTTTATAGCGGGTATTGTGGCGCGGGAATTCCCACGGGTTGCCGTATTCCAGCCAATAATCCGGCGACTCCATCTGTTGGCCATCGACGATGTTCTGCTTGAACATGCCATATTCATAGCGGATACCGTAACCCCGGCCAGGCAGCGCCAGCGTAGCCAACGAATCCAGGAAACAGGCGGCCAAGCGCCCCAGGCCGCCATTGCCCAATCCAGGATCGTTCTCTTCCTCAAGCAGTTCACTCAGGTTCAGGCCCATCTCATTGAGTGCGTCCTCAATATCCTGGTAAATCCCCATCGATAACAGCGCATTCGACAGCGTACGGCCAAGCAGAAACTCCATCGACAGGTAATACACCTGCCGGACATCTTGCGAAAGCTGGGCGCGATTGGATCGTAACCAACGTTCCACCATCCTGTCGCGCACCGCAAACAACACGGCATTAAGCCAGTCGTGCTGGGTGGCGATAGCCGGATCCTTACCGACAATAAACATCAGTTTATAGGCGATGGAATGTTTCAGCGCTTCAACACTGACCGTGGGTGAGGTGTAACTAAACGGTGAAGTCATAGTAATTCAATCCCAAGTACGTGATTACAACAAGCGTTGATAAAGCGACAGATATTCCTTTGCCGCGACTTGCCAGCCAAAATCCAGACTCATGGCGTGGCGTTGTACGTGATGCCAATGTCTCGGCCTGCTCCACAGCACCAGAGCACGCCGAATGGCATTGCCCAGGGCAACAGCATTACAATCATCAAACACAAACCCGCTGGCAGTGCCGTCGGCCAGGTTCTCCAGCGCACAGTCCACCACCGTATCTGCCAACCCACCGGTGCGGCGCACCAGCGGCAACGTGCCATATTTCAGGCCATAAAGCTGTGTTAACCCGCAAGGTTCAAAGCGGCTGGGCACCAGGATCACGTCCGCTCCGCCGATAATGCGGTGGGAGAAGGCATCGTGGTAGCCAATCTGCACGCCGACCTGTTCCGGATAATCGGCCGCCGCGGCCAGGAAAGCCTGCTGCAATACCGCGTCCCCTGCCCCCAGCAGCACCAACTGCCCCCCTTGTTCCAGCAACGCTGGCAGGGCTTCCAGCACCAGATCCAACCCTTTCTGGTTGGTCAAACGGCTGACCACCGCAAACAGTGGCAACGATTCATCCACCTGCAGCCCCATGGCTTTTTGCAGATGAACCTTATTCTTGGCCTTGTTTTTCAAACTGTTGACGTCATAGCGTGCCGCCAGGCGCGCATCGTGTGACGGGTCCCAAATCTTGTCATCAACACCGTTGAGAATGCCGCTCAATCTTCCCTGCCGCTGCCGCTCCTGGAGTAATCCTTCCATCCCGTAACCGAACTCCGGCTGGGTGATTTCACGCGCATAGGTCGGGCTGACGGCGGTGATATGGTCAGCGTAGTACAGGCCTGCTTTCAGGAAAGACATCTGGCCATAAAACTCCAGGCCATAGATATTCAAGAAAGACGATGGCAACCACAGCTCCGCCATATGGTGGGCGGAGAATAGCCCCTGATAGGCCAGATTGTGTACGGTGAAGATCGAGCGTGCCGGGTGGCCATTAGCAGCCAGATAAGCGCAGGCCAGGCCAGCATGCCAGTCGTGAGCATGGACCAGTTTTGGCCGCCAGTAATGATCCAACCCCTTCGCCAGCTCGCAGGCCATCCAGCCCAGCAAGGCAAAACGGCGGTGGTTGTCCGGGTAGGCATACATCGACTGATCGTGGTACGGGCTGCCCGGCCGGTCATACAGCCAGGGGGCATCGATCAGGTAAACGCCCACGCCATGATAGGTGCCATAACGCAGGCCTACGCGCCCGGCAAAAGAGTCGATTTCGGCAACCAGTACCGTGTCAGGGATACCGTTGCGCACGTCAGGAAAAGCCGGTAATAGCACCCGAACATCAGCTCCTGCGGCAATCTGCGCCGTCGGTAATGCGCCAACCACGTCTGCAAGCCCGCCGGTTTTAAGCAGTGGGAACATCTCGGAACATACGTGTAAAACCTGCATTATCACTCCTGAAATTCGGTAAAAACGTCTTTACGGAGATAAGGGGCGCAGCTTGCCACGCCCAAGGCCCCAGCCGGAATGGCTACAGTTTTGCCAACATTTCGCGCGTTACCAGCACGATGCCCTCTTCCGAACGGTAAAAGCGCTTGCTGTCTTCCTCGGCGTTTTCACCAATCACCATGCCTTCGGGAATATGGCAGGCGCGATCGATAATGCAGCGGCGCAGGCGGCAGGAGCGGCCAACGTTGACATCGGGCAGTAATACAGAAGAGTCGATAGTGCAGAAGGAGTTCACCCGTACTCGCGAGAACAGCACTGAATGCACCACCACCGAACCGGAGACAATGCACCCACCGGCCACCAGCGAGTTCATGGTCATGCCATGGCTGCCGGAACGATCTTGCACAAATTTGGCCGGTGGCAGTGGCTCCATATAGGTACGGATCGGCCAGGAGCGGTCATACATATCCAGCTCAGGCGTGACCGAAGCCAAATCGAGGTTGGCGCGCCAGTAGGCTTCCAAGGTCCCGACATCACGCCAATATGGCGGCAGATCGGGACCACACCCCACACAGGAAAGAGTAAACGGATGCGCCCAGGCAGCACCCTGCGCGGTAATTTTGGGGATCAGATCCTTACCGAAATCATGGGTGGAGTCAGGGGTCGACATATCCTCTTCCAGCAGTTGGAAGAGGTAGCTGGCGTTGAAAATATAGATGCCCATGCTGGCCAGTGACATCTCAGGGTTGCCAGGCATGGCCGGCGGATTGGCTGGCTTCTCCAGGAATTCGAGGATCAGGTCGTTATCGTCCACCTTCATCACGCCAAACTCGCTGGCTTCCTTGCGCGGTACCGGAATACAGGCCACCGTACACTGCGCTCCCTTCTCGACGTGGTCGATCAGCATCCGCGAGTAGTCCATTTTATAAATATGGTCGCCTGCCAGGATCACCACATATTCCGCTTCATAGCGGCGAATGATGTCGAGGTTCTGATAGACCGCATCTGCGGTGCCTTTGTACCAGTGTTCGGTGCTGAGGCGCTGCTGGGCAGGCAGCAGATCGACAAACTCATTCATCTCTTCGTTCAGGAACGACCAGCCCCGCTGAATATGCTGCACCAACGTATGGGAATGATACTGAGTGATCACCCCCATACGGCGGATCCCTGAGTTCAGGCAGTTGGACATGGCAAAATCGATGATGCGGTACTTGCCACCGAAGTGAACGGCTGGCTTGGCGCGGGTAGAGGTTAAATCTTTCAAACGCGAGCCACGGCCGCCCGCCAATATCAGGGCAACGGATTTATTCGGCAGTTGGCGCGCCAACATCAGAGGGTCTTTATTTTCGTGCTTAACCATAACTGACTCCTTTTAATTTTTCTCTACCAGCACGCAAAGCGAATGCGCAACCTGGCACCAGGCGGGTAGAACCGCCCGTGAATCTTCCTGAGTAAAGGGGGCGACAACCTGCCAATCACCCTCGGGTAACGTCATCTCAACGGTCTGCTGGGTGGCGTTGATCACCATCAGCCAGCGTTGCGACAGGCGGATCTGCAAGCAGCGATCGCCCTGTTCCCACTGTTGCGCACTGAGCGGCAGCCCCTGCGCGTTTAACCACTGCACGCTGCCGTCTCCCTCCTGCCACCAGCGGTCTGCCTGCAAAGCAGGAATTTGCTGGCGCAAGCGGATCAGCGCGGCGGTGTATGCGGTCAGTGACTCATCCGCATTGGCCCAGTCGAGCCAGGTGGTTGCGTTATCCTGACAGTAAGCATTGTTGTTGCCTTGCTGGCTATTTCCGTGCTCATCACCGGCCAGCAGCATCGGTGTCCCCTGTGCCAGAAGCAGCGTGGCAAGCAGTGCTCGCTGGCTGGCCTGGCGGCGTTGCAAAACGGTTTCGTCGGCAATCAGGCCTTCAACCCCGTGGTTACAGCTAAAGTTTTGGTCGCTGCCATCACGGTTTCCCTCTCCGTTAGGCTGGTTATGTTTCTCCTTGAAACTCACTACATCCTGTAAGGTAAAGCCGTCGTGGGCCGTCAGCATATTGATGCTGACATAAGGCGCGCGCCCACGTTGGTTGAATACCTCGCTGGAGGCAGCAAAACGCTGGGCAAACTGACCCAGTGACAGATCGCCCCGCAGCCAGAAACGGCGGATATCGTCACGGAAATGGTCATTCCACTCAGCAAAACGGCCTGGAAACGCGCCAACCTGATAGCCCCCCGGGCCAATGTCCCAGGGCTCAGCAATCAGTTTGCAACGCGCCAGCGTATCGTCCGCCAGCATCGCCTGAAACAGCGGTGCATCACGGTCAAACGCCGGTGTACGGCCTAACACGGTGCCAAGATCGAAGCGGAAACCGTCGACATGGCACTCCCGAACCCAAAAACGCAGGCAATCCATCACCCACGCCACACCCGCTGGCTGATCCAACCGCAGCGTATTGCCACAGCCGGTGAGGTTATCGTAGCCACCGTCAGGGGTTAGCCAGTAGTAGCTGGGGTTATCGATACCGCGCAGCGACAGCGTTGGCCCATCCACATCCAGCTCTGCACTGTGGTTGAACACCACGTCCAGAATCACTTCGATCCCCGCCCGGTGCAGCGCTTTCACCGCATCGCGGAACTCACGCAGCGGCGTCGTCCCGGTGCTCAAACTGCTGTAGCGGTTGTCTGGCGCGAAAGGAGCCAGCACGTTGTATCCCCAGTAATTGATCAGCCCCAGGCGCTGCAAACGCGGTTCCGTGGTGTGCTGCTGCACCGGCAAAAGCTCAAGCGCCGTGATCCCCAACCGCTTGAAGTAGGCAATCATCGCCGGGTGGCCAAGAGCGGCAAAGCTGCCACGCAATACGGCCGGGATCTCCGGGTGCGTTAACGTCAGCCCCCGGACGTGGGCTTCGTAGATCACTGTTTTGCCCCAAGGGGTGGCTGGCGGGCGATCGCCTTGCCAATCGTAGCTTTCGTCGATCACTATGCATTTTGGCATCAACGGGGCGCTGTCTTGCGGGTCCGGTTGATCGTACCCCCCATGCAAATGCACATGGTCGGCAACCGGCCCTTCGACTGCCCGCGCCGCCGGATCGAGCAACAGCTTGTTGGCGTTAAAGCGCAACCCAAGATGCGGCTCAAATGGGCCATGCACCCGAAAACCATAACGTTGCCCCAACTCGCCCCCTGGCAGATATCCATGCCAGATATCACCGCTGCGGGCAGGCAACGGCAGGCGTGTTTCACGATATTGCGCATCGAACAGGCACAGCTCAACCTGAGTGGCATGCGCAGAAAACAGGGTAAAGTTGATGCCATTACCGTCGTAATAAGCCCCTAAAGGCGCGGCAAGACCCGGCGTCAGCTCTACCATCAAACCTCCCGCCGCAGATAAACCGTAGCCAGCGGTGGCACCATCACGCTGATCGAATGTTCACGACCGTGGCTGCCGATCGGCTGCGAAATCACCCGCCCCTGATTACCCGCGTTGCTGCCGTGATAATGGTGTGAATCGGTATTGAGGATCTCCTGATATTCGCCAGCGCGCCCAATACCGATACGGTAATGGGGGCGCGGCACCGGGGTAAAGTTGCTGATGGCAATCAGCTCATTGCCCTGCGAGTCGTAGCGTGCGAAGGCAAATACCGAGTTGTCGTGATCGTCGACTACCAGCCATTCAAAACCATCTGGACGATAATCGCGCTCATACAGCGGCGCATTCTCCTGGTAGCAGTGGTTGAGATCGCGTACCAGCCGTTGCACGCCGTGGTGCCAACCGTCCAATCCATCCAGCAGATGCCAGTCCAGACTGTTATCGAAATTCCACTCGCGCCCTTGAGCAAATTCGCTGCCCATAAACAGCAGTTTTTTGCCCGGGTGCGCCCACATAAAACCGTAATAGGCCCGCAGGTTGGCGAATTTCTGCCAGGCATCTCCCGGCATCCGATCCAACACGGAGCCTTTGCCATGCACCACTTCGTCGTGCGAAATCGGTAGCACGAAGTTTTCGGTATAGGCGTAGAGCATGCCGAAAGTCATCAGGTTGTGATGGTATTTACGGTGCACCGGATCGCACTTCATATAATTCAGCGTGTCATGCATCCAACCGAGATCCCACTTATAGTGGAAGCCTAAGCCGTTGGCATCTGGCGGTAGAGTAACGCCCGGATAATCCGTGGATTCTTCCGCCAGCGTCACCGCCCCTGGCCGCTCTTTGCCCAGTGTCTGGTTGGTGTAACGCAGGAAGGAGATCGCTTCCAGGTTCTCATTGCCGCCATAGTAGTTCGGCACCCACTCGCCGTCGGCACGGCTGTAATCACGGTAAATCATCGACGCCACCGCATCGACGCGCAGGGCGTCGATACCAAAGCGCTCCAGCCAGTAAAACGCATTTCCCGCCAGGTAGTTACGCACCTCGTGGCGGCCATAGTTGTAGATCAGCGTGTTCCAGTCCTGATGGAATCCTTCGCGAGGATCGGCATATTCATACAGCGCGGTGCCGTCGAAGTTGGCCAGGCCATGGGCATCGCTGGGGAAATGTCCCGGCACCCAATCCAGGATCACGTTGATCCCGGCATCATGAGCCGCGGCGACAAAAGCCTTGAACTCCGCTGGCGTGCCAAAACGGCGGGTTGGCGCATACATTCCCAACGGCTGATAGCCCCAGCTGCCGTCGAACGGATGCTCGTTGATCGGCAACAGTTCAATATGGGTGAAACCCATATATTTAACGTAGGGGATCAGTTGCTCGGCCAATTCTTGATAGCTGAGCCAGAAATTATTGTCGGTATGGCGGCGCCAGGAGCCCAGGTGTACTTCGTAGATGGAAATCGGACGGTCAAAGTCATTGGCCCGGTGCCTTTCCGGCGTGTTTTCCACCACCGCAGGCAGCGGTGTGATCAACGAGGCCGTTTCCGGCCGCATCTGCGCTTCGAAAGCATAAGGATCGGCTTTCAGCTGCACGTTGCCGTAACAATCGATAATCTCGTATTTATACAGCTGCCCGGCCTTCACGCCCGGTAAAAAAAGCTCCCAAATTCCGTTCTCTCTACGCAGGCGCATGGGATGACGCCGTCCATCCCAAAAGTTGAACTCTCCCACTACCGACACGCGCTGGGCATTCGGTGCCCAAACGGCAAAGCTGACCCCATCCACATTATCCAATGAGCCAGGATGCGCCCCCAGCCGCTCATAAGGCCGCAGATGGGTGCCCTCGGCCAGCAGCCAGCTGTCAATATCCTGCAGCAGGGTGCCAAAACGGTAAGGGTCTTCCAGAAGTTGTTGATGGTCGCGCCAGCTGACTTCAAGCTGATAGCGGAAAGGGGTTTTACGACGCGGTACGAGAGCGCTGAAAAAACCACGAGCGTCATCGCAATTGAGCTGAACCAGACGGTTACCGGTTTTACTCTCTACCAGCCACACGGTGCCCGCATCCGGCAACAGCGCACAAATCTGTAGTCCGTTTTCGGTTACATGCATGCCGAGCAAGGAAAAGGGATCGGCATAGTGACCGGAGATGAGCTGATTGATCACGTCACGTTCGGGAAGTACAGGCATAGCATTCTTCCTTTGATTAAGAGCATGACTTTTAAAAGGCTACGCTGAACAAAAAGCAGCCGTTGCACCTATCATGCAATTCATTTGCTACCTAAAGCGTGATTTCAGTCGGTTATTGATTAATCGATCGCCTTCATGCTCGCAGTTTCGCTCTTTATGCTTAATTTTTAGGCGAATTTTCACCATTGATGGAAAACTTTTCATCCACCTAATAAGCATAGCCATGTCTGCTAAAAACACGGTGACATTACCAAGGAAAATTTTTAGCCGGAAAACCGGCGGAGCGGGCAACCTTCGCTGGCTGCATCTGATATACGACAGGCGTGACGTCACCTTGCCTGCATCGCCTTTACTGCTACAGCAATTGAGACCAGAAATGTGGAAAACAGCACATTGGAGGGCTGAAAGAGATCAGCCTCAAGGAAGTTCAAGGTTTATCGCAGTAACGTGCAGTGTTGGGGCTCACCGAACGTCAGATCAAACAACGCTCAGCCCTTTCACAGGGCTGCATATCGCCCTACTCAGTAAAAACACCTAAACAAGTAGGTAATCAAGACAATAGATTGCTTCAATGACACCCTCTATTCTCTTTGTTACACCAAAGGTCTATTCAGGAGCAAGCCAAGATGAAACGTATAATCTCATCCGCCATTTTATTTAGCAGTATGCTGTCATTCACCAGTGCAGCCAGTGGCATTCTGACCGAAAAGAATCTCTCCCTCGAATTGGCTGATAAGTTGGCGCAAAGTGCCATCCAGGCCTGTAGCGCCAATAACTACAATGTTGCCGTTACCGTGGTAGACCGCGCCGGCATTCCTCTGGTTATCAAGAAGATGGATAACGCGGGTCCTCATACGGTGGAAGCCAGCCGGATGAAAGCATTTACCGCGCTGACCACCAAAAACCCTACCGAAAATGTGATGAAAAATGCCCAGACCAACGCCGGGGCAGAAAATCTGCGTGATATCCCTGGATTTTTATTGCTGGCCGGTGGCGTACCGGTGAAAAGCGGTGAAGAAGTCGTTGGTGCTATTGGTGTAGGCGGCGCACCGGGTGGACACCTTGATCAGCAATGCGCGCTTACCGCATTAGAAAAAGTGCTGGCGAAATAACACGATGGGCCGCGGTTTCAATGATATACCGCCAACATGGCCCCCGCATTACGTTGCCGCCAATCGACCTGTCCCCAAAGTACGGTCTTGGGGATAATCTAAATGTGCGTTTTAGTAATGCTATCCACATAAAAAAGCCCGCTTTTATGCGGGCTATCGGGTTTTTGCAGCTTAGTGATCCTTCATGCAACGCAACTAAATATCCTACAACAGGATACGCAGCATGCGACGCAGCGGTTCGGCCGCGCCCCATAACAGCTGATCGCCAACGGTGAAGGCGGAGAGGTATTCCGGCCCCATATTCAGCTTGCGCAGACGGCCAACTGGCGTGTTCAAAGTACCGGTTACGGCAGCAGGCGTCAGCTCGCGCATGGTCAGTTCGCGGTCGTTCGGGATCACCCGTACCCAGTCGTTGTGCGTGGCCAACAGTTGCTCGATTTCCGGCAGCGGGATGTCTTTCTTCAGCTTCAGAGTAAATGCCTGGCTGTGGCAGCGCAGCGCACCGACGCGCACACACAAACCATCAACCGGGATGATGCTTGAGGTGCTGAGGATCTTGTTGGTTTCCGCCTGGCCTTTCCACTCTTCGCGGCTTTGGCCGTTATCCAGTTGCTTGTCGATCCAAGGGATCAGGCTACCTGCCAGAGGAACGCCAAAGTTATCGGTTGGCAGCTTACCGGAACGGGTGGCCTCAGTGACTTTACGTTCGATGTCTAGGATCGCCGAGGCCGGGTCCTGCAACTCCTTCGCTACATCCGCATGCAGCATGCCCATCTGGGTCAACAGCTCACGCATATGGCGCGCACCGCCGCCAGAGGCAGCCTGATAGGTGGCAACAGAGGCCCACTCCACCAAGTCGTTGGCAAACAGACCGCCCAGCGACATCAACATCAGGCTGACGGTGCAGTTACCGCCAACAAAGGTCTTGATGCCTTTGTTCAGCCCTTCCTGGATCACCGCATGGTTGACCGGGTCGAGGATGATAATCGCCTCGTCTTTCATACGCAGAGAAGAGGCCGCATCGATCCAATAGCCCTGCCAGCCGGCAGCCCGCAGCTTTGGATAGATTTCATTGGTGTAATCGCCGCCCTGGCAGGTAATAATAATATCGAGAGCGCTTAATGCTTCGACATCATACGCATCTTGCAGCGTACCTTGCTGCTGGCCACCGAAAGCCGGGGCGGCAGCACCGAGCTGCGAAGTGGAGAAGAATACCGGGCGAATGGCGTCAAAATCGCGCTCTTCAGTCATGCGTTGCATGAGAACCGAGCCGACCATACCACGCCAACCAATGAAACCAACGTTTTTCATATTTACTGTCCTGCCTTGGAGGATGGCTATGCTCTATACCCTTTCAGGAAGGATATGAGATAGAGTTAAGTTATATGTTGTGTGCAATATCTACCCACCTTACAAAAAGTCGGCGCGAGCGCAAAGTGAATTTATTCAATGAGCAGGCAATTCTCAGTAACGCCGCTTATATCCGTCGTTTTTTCTGATTTTGAGGCCTTAAATGACAGAAATGATTGCGGCAACGGTGTTGCTGTTTTTAATTATGGATCCGCTGGGTAACCTGCCGATTTTCATGTCGGTGCTGAAACACCTGGAACCGCGCCGTCGCCGGGCGGTGGTGATCCGCGAGTTGCTGATAGCCTTGGTATTGATGCTGACTTTCCTATTCGCGGGCGAACATATTTTGGCGTTCCTCAACCTGCGCACCGAAACCGTGTCGATCTCCGGCGGGATAATCCTGTTCCTGATCGCCATCAAGATGATTTTCCCTTCGCAGGAGGGCAGCGGCAGCGATCTTTCCGCAGGAGAGGAGCCTTTCCTGGTGCCGCTTGCCATTCCGTTAGTGGCCGGGCCGTCGATTCTGGCAACCTTGATGTTACTTTCACACCAGTACCCCAACCAGATTTCGCATCTGGTCGTGGCCTTGCTGATTGCCTGGGGATTGTCGGCGGCGATCCTGCTGATGTCGAACGTGTTCCTGCGGTTACTGGGTAGCAAAGGGGTGAGTGCACTGGAACGACTGATGGGGTTGATTCTGGTGATGCTGTCCACCCAGATGTTCCTGGACGGCGTTCGGGCCTATCTGAACCTTTAGCAGTCAGGGCGCAGCAGAGATTGCTGCGCCCCGCCGTTAAGACTTAAACCACCATCGCCAACAGCAGGCAGCCAATCAGGCCACAGACTGAAATGATGGTTTCCAACACGGACCAGGACCTGATGGTTTCCATAATGGTCAGGTTGAAATACTCCTTGAACAACCAGAAGCCTGGATCGTTTACGTGAGAGAAAATCACGCTGCCCGAACCAACGGCGATAACCATCAGCTCCGGGCTAGCCCCGGTGGTAGCAATCAGCGGAGCCACAATGCCCCCGGCGGTGATTGCCGCTACGGTCGCGGAACCCAGTGCAATACGCAGCACTGCGGCAATTGACCAGGCCATCAGGATCGGTGACACATTGCTGCCATGCATGATGCCAGCAATGTATTGCTCAATGCCGCTGTCCACCAGCACCTGTTTGAACGCCCCACCACCGCCGATGATTAACAGCATCATGGCGATGATTTTGATGGAGTCGCTGACGGTACCCATCACTTCGTCCATGGTGCGGCCACGGTTCAGGCCGAAGGTAAAGATGGCGATCAGCACCGCGATCAGCGTTGCCATTACCGGGTCACCAAAGAACTCGGCGTAAGCCAAGATCGGGTGGCCTTTTGGCAACACCATTTCCGCCACGGCACGCAACGCCATCAGGATCACCGGCACCAGTGCAGTCGCTACGCTGACGCCAAACCCAGGCATTTCTTCTTCGGTAAAGGTTTTGGGGTTATATAGACCGACTGGAACCGGCTTATCGATACCTTTCAGGAAGCGGGCATACACCGGGCCTGCCAGGATCACGGTTGGGATTGCCAGCAAGGTGCCATACAACAGGGTTTTACCCATGTCCGCATGGAAAATGGTAGCGATCGCTGTTGGGCCTGGGTGTGGCGGCAGGAAACCGTGGGTAACGGACAGCGCCGCAGCCATCGGCACGCCGACATACAGCAGCGGGATACGTGCAGAGGCAGCAATGGTAAACACCAAAGGCAGCAACAGCACGAAGCCCACTTCGTAGAACAGAGCAAAACCGACGGTAAAACCGGTCAGCACGATGGCCCATTGGATATGCTGTTTACCGAACTTGTCGATCAGCGTGGTCGCAATCCGCTGCGCACCACCACAGTCCGCCAGCAGCTTACCGAGCATGGCACCAAAGCCCATGATCAGCGCCAGACCGCCCAGCGTTCCGCCCACGCCGGCCTTGATAGAACCAATCACTTTGTCTACCGGCATTCCCTGCATGATACCAACCGCCAGAGCGACCAGAATCAACGAGATAAAGCCGTTCAGCTTAAAGCGGATCATCAGCAGCAGTAGCATGGCTACGCCGATGGCAACAATCACTAGTGGCATAATTTTTCTCCAACCCTTTTATCACTTGGCCTCTTTACGCAACGGCAGCGAAAGAAGGTGCTTTGTTTTATTGTACGACCCTATCCTGGTGGTCTAAGTAGGCAGCTGAGTACAGTGGTAGCCAATGGATGCAGATTGCAGCCCGCCACGTGGCGACATGAAAACGCCGGGCATGTTCCCTGTTCTGTGCTGTGTGATGACAATCACATCTCCATTTGTTACCCGTATCATGATACCGGTAACATGATAAGATCCGGAACCAGGTAACCCAGCAAAATTCGCATTCTGAGATAGAGATCAAACTTATGGCGGGAAAAAGCATCATCCTGATGGGCGTCTCCGGCAGCGGCAAATCCACGATTGGCGCGGCGGTAGCACGGGAAATCAAGGCAAAATTTATCGATGGCGACGATCTGCATCCACGCGCCAATATCCAGAAGATGGCCAGCGGCCAGCCGCTGAATGACGAGGACCGCGCGCCCTGGTTGCAACGCCTCAACGACGCGGCGTACAGCCTGAATCACAAGAACGAGAGCGGGATTATTGTCTGCTCGGCGCTCAAGCGCCGCTATCGCGATCTGCTACGCAAAGACAATGACAATATGGTGTTTATCTATCTGAAAGGCAGTTTCGAGACGATCCTGGCCCGTCTGCAAGCCCGCTCCGGGCATTTTATGCCTACCGAGCTGCTAAAAAGTCAGTTTGAGGCATTAGAAGAGCCCGGGGCCGACGAAAAAGATGTGATTTGCGTGGATATCGATACCGACGTTGAAGGCGTAGTTGGCCGCTGTGTTGCAGCGCTAAAGCAATAAGTTAGCCGTGCTGGGCGCTGGCTGTTGCGCCCAGGTTCAGATGCTGCCACCGGGTGCCACGGTGAAGCCCACGTCCACCATACGTGGGGAAACAACCTCTCCACGCAGCCGTGCCAACAGGCGCTCAGCGGCGATCTGCCCCATATGCTCACGCGGCGTCAGCACACTCGCCAGTTTTGGTACCATCACCTGGCCGATATCGTGGCCGTGGAAACCGGCAATCGCCATATCCTGCGGGATAGATAATCCCTGGCGCTGGCACTCGAATGCCGCACCGATCGCCAAGTCATCGTTGGTACAAAAGATACTGTCAACCTGCGGATAATCTCGCTGCGCCTCGCGCAACATCTCACCACCGGCCGAATAGGAAGAAGAACGTGAGGTCATGATGCTGTAGGCTTCAAGACCAGACTCACGCATAGCCTGTTCATAGCCCTGCTGTTTGATAATGGTGCGTTCATCCTGACGCGCGCCAAAGTACACCACATGACGATGGCCGCGAGCGATGATCTGCTGGGTCATTTGGCGGGCCGCTTCAAAGTTGTTGAACCCGACAGCCAGATCGATACAGGGTGACACACAGTCCATCAGCTCCACCACTGGAATGCCTGCAACTTCAATCATCTTCAGTGTACGTGGGGTATGGTGGCGTTCGGACAAGATCAACCCATCGATGTTATAAGAAAACAGCGACGTCAGACGCTCTTCCTCACGCTCCGGCAGATAGCCGTAGTGCGCCAGCATGGTTTGATAGTTGTGTGCATCGGTAACGCTTTCGATACCCCGCAACACTTCGGCAAATACCTGGTTGGTCAGCGACGGTAACAACACGCCAATTGCCCGGCTGGTCGCATTGGAAAGGATATCTGGGGCACGATTGGGAATGTAGCCAAGTTCGTCCAGCGCTACCGCAATTTTTTGCTGTAAAGCGGCAGAAACCTGATCGGGATTGCGCAAATAGCGGCTCACCGTCATTTTGGTGACGCCAACCTGATCTGCAACATCTTGAAGCACCGGCCGTTTTTTCTTCATTATCACTGAACTGGCTAACCGTGAATGGGCGGCCATTTTAGCAAATAAAACGCCTTTCCGATATTGTTGGTTATCCGGCCAGCAGACACAAAAAAGGGCCCGGCATTGCACCAAGCCCTCGCCATTACTTTGTCATCACACCGGTGGCAGATCGAACAGCAAAATCTCGCTGTCTTCATCGGCATGGATAGACAGTGCTGTTTCATCCCAGATGGCAAACGCATCGCTAATACCCGCTTTGTGGCCATTGATAGAGACATTGCCATGCACCACCTGGATCCAAACGCGGCGTTCTGCCTGGATTGGATAAACCGATTGCTCGTCTTTCTTCAGCGCCCAGCGAGACAACGTCATATCCTGGAACACCTTCAGCGAACCTTCACGGGCGTCTGGCGACAGCACCAACTGGCGGCCCTGAGGTGCATCAAACATCCGTTGCTCATAACGTGGCTCCAGCCCAACCTGATCCGGAATAATCCAGATCTGGTAGAGATGCAATGGCCGATCGCTATTGGCATTGTACTCGGAGTGACGCACACCGGTCCCTGCACTCATGATCTGGAACTCACCGGCATTAATCTGTTCTTTGTTGCCCATGCTGTCCTGATGCTCCACCGTGCCGCTCAGCACATAGGTCAGGATTTCCATGTCTTTATGGGGATGAGTACCGAACCCCTGGCCTGCATCAATCACGTCTTCGTTGATCACCCGCAGCGCCGAGAACCCCATAAAGTCGGGATCGTAATAGTCAGCAAATGAGAAAGTGTGCCAGCTGTCGAGCCAACCATGATTGGCATGACCGCGATCTTGTGCCTTACGTAAATAAATCATATTCAACTCTCCTCAACGTTTTCTACAGTCTAGACCTGACGGAGGAATATGAAAGCGCAAAAATCTCACCCCTCTGTTCAAAAAATTAGGTGGAGTTTGCCAGCACGAAACAAAGGGTTTGTGGGATGAGTTAGCCGATGAATTTGGGCAAAAAAAAAGCCAGCACCCGAGCTGGCTAAGTAAACACTGGAAGCAATGTGAGCAATGTCGTGCCTTCAGCAAACAGTATCAAAGGTTGATACTCTCTCTGAACGCATGACAATAATAATCATTATCATTCGCACCTGTAAAGCGTTTTTTTGACCAATGGGAAATTATATTGACTCAGGGGAGTAAACGGATAATTTGGGAGGTTATTCAAACGGTAAACGCCAAAGAGAGGAAAGAATGAGCGAGATTGTAGTTCGTCACGTGGAAAGTAACGATGCTGAAGCCCTGCACCAGCTATATTCCCACCCGGCCGTTTACCGTGACACGCTACAACTACCGCTACCGTCAAAAGCCATGTGGCAGCAACGTATTGCTAACGTGCAACCCGGAACCTACAACATGGTGGCCTGCATTGACGATCGCGTGGTGGGGCAGTTGTTCGTGGAACTCAACCAGCGGGTACGCCGCCGCCATGTGGCCACTATTGGCATCAGCGTGGATGCCGGTTACCACGGCAAAGGCGTTGGCAGCGCGCTGATGCAGGCGATGATCGATATCTGCGACAACTGGGCCGGTATTGAGCGCATTGAGCTCACGGTATTCACCGACAATCAGGGTGCCATTGCGCTGTATCGTAAGTTCGGTTTTGAGATTGAAGGCACCAGCCGCCGCTTTGCCATGCGCGATGGCGAGTTGGTGGATGCTTATCATATGGCTCGGTTTAAAACCGCGTAATCAGAACGGCGATGTCGGAGGGGCGCTCATATGAACGCCCCTCCTGTTAGACACAGCAAAACCAATAACTGACCTAAAGCCCGGCCGTTTCGCGAATATAGCGGCGTGCTTTCACCGCGTATTCAAAAGGATTGGCCAGCGCCGGATCCTGCTCTGCCTCCACCACCATCCATCCCTTATAGCCACGCTCATCCAGCAGCTTGAATACCGGCCGGAAATCGATCACGCCATCCCCCGGCACGGTGAAGGTGCCTTTTTTCACCCCGTCCAGGAAGCTCAGGCGCTTGGCCTTAACCTCTGCCACCACCTCGTCACGCACGTCTTTCAGATGTACATGGTTGATGCGCGGCAGGTATTTCTCCAGGATCGCCAACATCGCCTGTTGGCTGCCTTCGGAGTAATAGGCATGCCCGGTATCAAACAGCAGGTAAACATCGTCGTTCACCATGCTCATATAGCGGTCTATCTCTTCGGTGGTCTGGATGCCCGTGCCCATATGATGGTGCAGGCAGACCTGCATCCCCTTTCCGGCGGCAATTTTCGCCAGCTCGTTATACCCCTGCGCCACCCGCTGCCACTCTTCATCGCTAAAATAGGGCTTCTCTTCAAATACCGCCTTGGTGGTGCCCTGAATGCTCTTGCTCTGCTCGGAGCAGCCAATCACTTTGGCCCCCATTGCATGCAGGAAATTCATGTGGTTAATAAACTCATCGATGGTCTTTTCCTTCAGCCCATCGGCAAAAAACGTGCTGAACCAGGCATTACAGATCTGGATCCCGCGGATATCCAACATCGGCTTCAGCACCTTGGGATCGCGCGGGTATTTGCTGCCCACTTCGCTGCCGGTGAACCCGGCCAGCGCCATTTCGCTGACGCACTGCTGGAACGTGTTCTCGTCCCCTAACTCAGGCATATCGTCATTCGTCCAACCAATCGGGGCGATTGCCAGCTTTACGTGGTCTTTGTTCATTTTCAGCCTCAGTCAGGTTGGCACTTACCGGCTATCTTTCCCACCGGCTTGGCCAAGAAAGTTATTTACCATAGAAGCCAGGACGGGCAGGCAAGGTCACTGGCACCACTTCACCGCTGGTCTGCGCGGCGATACAAGCATCCGCCGCCACCGCAGCGGCAAAGCCATCCCAAGCAGAAGGCCCGGTGAGATTGCCGGCCTGAACGTCATTGATAAAGGCTTGCAGTTCAACATCATAGGCACCGATAAAGCGGTCTTTCCAGTCGACCAGGATCTCGGTGGACAGTTTGGCACCGCTGCGCATTTGCACCGCGGAAGGCTCTGGTAGCTTGGCAATGCCGGTTTCCCCCACCACCTCACACTGAATGTCGTAGCCGTATTGGCAGTTAACAAAAATTTCGACGTCAATGCGGGTGCCCTTGGCCGTTTCCATCAGCACAATCTGCGGGTCTCTCAAATGCGGCAGGGCTTTGCTGCTCTTGCGTGGGAACACTACTTGCACCGAGACGTAATCATCGTCCAGCAGCCAACGCAGCACGTCTAACTCGTGAATGAGCGTATCGGTAATGGCCATATCCGTGGTGTAGGCTTCACCGACCCTTGGATTACGGTGGGCACAATGCAGCATCAGCGGTTCGCCGATCTGGCCGCTGGTTAGTACCTGTTTCAGCGCCCGGTAGCCCTGATCGTAAGGGCGCATAAAGCCCACCTGTACCAGGCGTTTGCCATGCCTGGCTTCGGCATCCACGATGTTTTTGCAACCCTGTGCCGTGACCGCCAGCGGTTTCTCGCAAAACACGGGTTTACCCACAGCAATGGCGGCCAGCACAAACTCTTCATGGCTCGGCCCCCATGACGTGACCAACACCGCCTGGACGTCTGAGGAATTGATCAGATCGTGAGCATTGTCATAAACCTTGGCGTCCAGTTTCAGTTCGCTGACCACCTTGGCCGCACTGTCTCGATTGATGTCATTCACCGCAACCACTCTGCTACCCTGCAACACCTGGCTGCAACGGCGGATATGATCCCTACCAATAGCACCGGTACCAATAACCCCAATGTTCAATGTCATTTTCGTTATCCTCGTGGACTGTAAACGGCAGACGCAAGGTCTGAAGTAGATCGGATTATTTATGCGCGGCGTTCTCCGCCGCACCTACGATTGCCAAGGCATTGCGTTATCAGTAGTCGCGGGCTTTATCGATGTTTTCCTGCAGCTTGCGGGCGACGGCAATAATTTTTTCACTTTCAGCCACCTGGGCCCCCCCCACACGCCACCAACTGAGATAGTTGTGGACCATGGTTTTTGGCAGCACTTTGATATCGAGCAGAGTGGAAACCTGTTGCTTACGGGCATCTGCTAGCGCATCGATCAGCTGTTGTTCCGTAGTAATGCTGTAGGTTTTGCAACCATAGGCTGCTGCCAACATGGCAAAGTTAACCGGAACGAGCTTGCCATCCAGTTTGTTGCCTTGCGGGTTACGGAAGCGGAACTCGGTGGCGTAGCTCCCCATGCCGTGCCCTATCTGCAGGTTGTTGATACAGCCGTTGGTCATGTTGTCGAACAGCACCACGTTGACTTTGCAGCCTTCCTGGATCGAGGTGACCAGCTCAGAATGCAGCATCATGAACGCCCCATCCCCCACCATGGCGTAAACTTCGCGCTGCGGCTCCGCAAGCTTGACGCCTAACGCGGCGTTAACCTCATAGCCCATACAGGAGTAGCCGTATTCCACGTGATAGCCGTGCTCACCCCGGTTTTGCCAGACTCGCTGCAGATCGCCCGGCAAACTGCCAGCGGCGGCAACGATGACGCTGTCCTGAGGTAAATGCTCATTCAGCACCCCCAGCACTCGGCTTTGGGTTAATACGGAGCCGGTTTTTTCGATAAACTCGGCAAACACCTGTTCACGATCGAGGCTGTCGTCGATTTCCGGAACAAAGCCTTCGCCGGTATAGGTCACTTGATAGACACGCTCGGTCTCTTTCTGCTGTTCGCCAAGCGCCTTGCTGATAGCGTCTTGCCAATCGGCACGATAATCCGCCTGAGCCAACAGCGGGCTGAGAGAGGCCAGAGCCGCACGGGCATCTGCCAAGACTTGCAGACCGTCCAGCTTTCCAGCATCAAACGCGCTGACGTTGATGTTAAGGAAGGCCACATCCGGATTTTGGAATAGCCATTTGGACGAGGTGGTGAAATCGCTGTAACGGGTGCCGATGCCGATCACTAGGTCTGCCTGCTTCGCCAGCGTGTTGGCCGCCAGACAGCCGGTTTCACCGATGCCCCCCACGTTATAAGGATGAGCGGAAAGCACCGTACCTTTACCAGCCTGAG
The DNA here is from genome assembly GCF_059697885.1 of Serratia sp. NCCP-200. NCBI lineage: Bacteria > Pseudomonadati > Pseudomonadota > Gammaproteobacteria > Enterobacterales > Yersiniaceae > Serratia > Serratia sp. NCCP-200. The sequence continues at coordinate 84,380 of NZ_BAAKUJ010000007.1, read as the reverse complement.
TTTCGGCAAACGGAATATGGAAGCGTTCAGCAAACTGCTGCAACGCTTGCCCAGCCTGCGAATACTTCACCCCGCCACCGCAGATTATCAACGGCTTGCGTTTGTTCACCAGTAACGCCAAGGCATCAGCCAGCGATTCTTGGCTGGCCGGGCGGCGCTCAAGGCGATGCAGCCGTTTGTGGAAGAAATAGTCTGGGTAATCGTAGGCTTCGCCCTGAACGTCCTGCGGGAGGCATAGCGTGACGGCACCAGTTTCTGCCGGATCGGTCAGTACGCGCATGGCATTAATGCAGGCGCTCATCAGCTGTTCTGGGCGCACAATGCGATCCCAATATTTACTGACAGCGCGAAATGCGTCGTTGGTACTGATGCTTAAATCGTAGGATTGTTCGATCTGTTGCAATACCGGATCGGGCTGGCGAGAGGCGTACACATCGCCCGGTAGCAGCAGTAAAGGAATGCGGTTAGCCGTGGCAGTGGCCGCAGCGGTAATCATATTGGCCGCGCCGGGGCCGATGGAAGAGGTACAAGCGTAGATCTGCTGGCGCAGCTTCTGCTTGGCAAACCCGGTAGCGGCATGCGCCATTCCCTGTTCGTTGCGCCCCTGATGCACCAGCAGATCGCCACAGTCTTGCTCCAGAGCCTGCCCCAGGCCGAGTACGTTACCGTGGCCGAAAATGGCGAAGATACCCTTGACGAATTTGGTTTCGACACCGTCTACCAGTAGGTACTGGTTGTCGAGAAATCTGACCAACGCCTGTGCCATGGTCAACTTGATCTTACCCATTTTACTCACCCTTTCATTTGGCGTTATCCCGAGCCTGCTGCAGATGTTGGTGTGCGAGCAGACAGGTGTAGCCGGTGGCGTAGCGCTGACTTCGTTACACAAAAGCAGTGATAATCTTGTCTGGGTTGTTACACACTGCTCATGCAATAAGCGGTTTGAAACGTGCATTGATTATAAACAAATATATTTTTCATAAAATATCAATACAGAAAAAATATTTCATTTTGCGATAAAGATCGCATATTACCAAACCATCCAAGCTTAAGTTATTTATATAATTCAATTAATTAAGTATAAATTCATCATCACTCTCTTTCGATCGATGCGCCCACTCGCCGATCGAACCAGCAACCATCAAGATGGCGCTCGCTTGTGCAGGAAATTTCCGCAATGTACTGTTATATCAATAATAATACGCCAGATCGGCAGGCCGTCCGTTATAGGCTGCTTTTAAATGCATCACGTTTACGGGGTGTAAATTTCATTTCATATTGAAATTGAAATTTTTATTCCTCATACTTCAACCATGCTTCCTACTTAGCTCCTTTACCGGGTCGCAATCGGTTTTGCTTAATGACAGAAGGAAACGGGTATGGCCACACAACAAAAGCAGCTTGATGTCATTTGCCTCGGGCGCATCGCTGTCGATTTCTATGCTCAACAAATCGGCGCACGCCTGGAAGATGCCAGCTCATTCGCCAAATATCTTGGCGGCTCCTCCGGCAACGTGGCCTATGGCACCGCGATCCAAGGGTTAAAATCCGGCATGCTGGCTCGCGTAGGGGATGAGCACATGGGCCGCTTTCTGCGTGAAGAACTCCAGCGCGTCGGCGCGGACACGCAGAGTCTGATCACCGATAAGCAGCGCCTGACTGGCCTGGTGATCCTGGGCATCAAGGATCAGGAAACCTTCCCGCTGATTTTCTACCGTGAAAACTGTGCCGACATGGCGCTGACACCCGAGGATATCGATGAAAACTACATCGCATCATCACGGGCCCTGGCGATCACCGGCACCCACCTTTCCCATCCCAAAACGCGCGCTGCGGTGCTTAAAGCGTTGGAATACGCCCACCGCCACGGGCTGCGTACCGCGTTGGATATCGATTATCGGCCAGTGCTGTGGGGGTTGACCTCGTTAGGCGATGGCGAGACCCGCTTTATCGAATCGGAAAAGGTGACTCGCGAGTTGCAGGAAGTTCTGCACCATTTCAATCTCATCGTGGGGACTGAAGAAGAGTTCCATATCGCTGGCGGCAGTACCGATACGCTGGTCGCGCTGCAGAACGTCCGTAAGGTCACCCAGGCCACGTTGGTGTGCAAGCGAGGGGCGCAGGGGTGCTCGGTATTTGAAGGGGAGATCCCCACCGATTGGCAGCAAGTCAAACTGCATTCTGGCGTTCGCGTTGACGTTTTGAACGTGCTCGGCGCGGGTGATGCCTTTATGTCTGGCCTGCTACGTGGCTATCTTAATGATGAGGGTTGGGATCAGGCCTGCCGTTACGCCAATGCCTGCGGTGCGCTGGTAGTGTCACGCCACGGCTGCGCCCCCGCGATGCCGACCAAGCTGGAGCTGGACGATTACCTGCAACGCGAACAAGAGGTGAAACGCCCGGATCTGGATGCCCGTCTGAACCATTTACACCGCGTTACCACACGTAAACAGCAGTGGCCGGAACTGTGCGTATTTGCCTTTGATCATCGCAAGCAGTTGGCAGAAATGGCGCGAGAGGCAGGAGTGAGTACAGAGCGGATCCCACAGTTAAAAACGTTATTGTTGGCCGCTGCACAGGCTGCAGCTGCCGAAGCGGGGTTACACGGCAACAGCGGTATTCTGGCAGATACTACCTACGGCCAGGCGGCGTTGAATGCCATTACTGGCCAGGGCTGGTGGATTGGCCGCCCGGTGGAGTTGCCTGGCTCCCGCCCTTTGCGGTTGGAGCACGGCAACATTGGCTCGCAGCTGATCGACTGGCCCCAAGAGCACGTGGTCAAATGCCTGGTGTTTTATCATCCACAGGATGCCGAAGCGCTGCGCCGTGAGCAGGATGAGCTGATCGTTGACGTGTATCGTGGCTGTTGCAAATCGGGCCATGAGCTGTTGCTGGAAGTCATTTTGCCAGAAGGTCATGCCGACAAAGACGAGAGCCACTATCTGCAGGTGATGGAACATTTCTACCGGTTGGGCGTTCTGCCAGACTGGTGGAAATTGCCGCCGCTGAGTGCCGCCAACTGGCAAAAAGTGGGGGAATTGATTGAAACTCACGACCCATTCTGCCGCGGGGTGCTGATCCTCGGGCTAGACTCCCCACAGGAAACGCTGAAAGCCGGGTTCGCCGCAGCCGCAGATGCCCACTGGGTAAAAGGTTTCGCGGTTGGCCGCACGATTTTTGGCACTTCTTCACGCCTTTGGCTGCAAGGTGAGATCGATGACCTCGGGCTGGTCGAACAGGTGAAACAGAAATACCTGACGCTAATCGGTTTCTGGCGGCAATATCGCCCGCAGCCTGCGAGTAAAACCAGCCGGAGTTAAGCTGGCGTTGTTAATGAACCTGCCCCTTAAAGTGATTTTCGCTGCTTTAAGGGGATTTTTTTGCCCATTTTCTGTGAAGTAACGCAACTGGCGACGAAATAAATCGCTTTTTGTAGAAATGAAATGTCCACTCCATCTGTTAGAATAACCTGACAATATCTTCAGCGTATACCCAATACGCCTCAGCCAATACTGCGAGCCGAATGGATGACTAACCCAACTCAACTTTCGCTGTTACAGGACGAGATCCGCCGCCGTTATGAAACGCTGAGCAAGCGCTTGAAACAGGTAGCACGATACATTCTGGATAACAGTAACAGCATTGCTTTCGATACCGTTGCCTCCATCGCCGCACAGGCCAGCGTGCCGCCATCTACCCTGATCCGTTTCGCCAACGCCTTTGGCTTCAGCGGTTTCAACGAAATGAAGCAGGTTTTCCGCCAGCATCTGATGGAAGAAACGGTGAACTATACCGAGCGCGCACGCCTGTTCCGCCAAACCTCTACCGACGACAGCGTTGCCCCGGAAAAGCCGGCAGAAATCCTTAACGTGTTTACGATGGTCAACTCGCAGGCGCTGCAACAGTTGGCGATGCAAACCAGTGCCGAGCAGTTGGATCGGGCGGTAGAGCTGCTGAATAGCGCGGAAAATATCTACGTGATCGGCCTGCGCCGCTCATTCAGCGTGGCTTCATATCTCACCTATGCCCTGCGCCACCTGGAAAGGCGCGCCTTCCTGATCGACGGGTTAGGCGGGATGTTTACCGAACAGCTCAGCATGGTGAAGCCCAAGGACGTGGTGATCGCCATAAGCTATTCGCCTTATGCCAAAGAAGCAGTAGAACTGGTGGAGTTGGGTGCCAAGCAGGGCGCACAGCTGATCGCCATTACCGACAGCCAGGTCAGCCCGCTTGCCGCCTTCAGCGATGTCTGTTTTGTAGTGCGCGAAGCGCAGGTAGATGGTTTCCGCTCGCAGGTGGCCTCCATGTGTCTGGCACAGACGCTGGCGGTATCATTGGCACTGAATAACGCCAAAGAGCTGTAATATTCGAAAAGGGCCGCAGTGTGCGGCGGCCCCCTACCTTGTCAGTATCAATAGCTCTCGCTGTTGATCCAGGCGTGATCTTTTTCCCAGGTGAACTTCCACAGGCGTACCGGCCCCGCCATCACATTGAGATAGTAATTGTCATATCCGGCCAGGGTTGCCACCGGATGGTAACCGCGCGGCACTTTCACCACATCGCGGTTATAGACCGGCATACACTCATCCAGCGAACGATCGTCGGTATAGACACGTTGCAGGCAGAACCCTTGTTCAGGGTTAAGACGGTGGTAATAGGTTTCTTCCAGGTAGGTTTCGTCCGGCGAGTTTTCCTGGTCGTGCTTATGGCTTGGGTAGGAGCTGGTATTGCCTTCGTCGGTATAAACCTCAACCACCAGCAGGCTGTCAGCCGGTTGGCTATCAGGCAGAATATTGTGTACCAGCCGTTGGTTACGGCCTTTACCCCGCCGCTCCACGCCGACGTCTGCCGGGGTGATCAAGCGTGAAGGCAGATGTCCGTTACCCGGTGCGCTGCATACCGCCAATTCCAGATCGGTTTCTGCCCGGACTTCAGCATGGTCGTGATGGGGTACATAAACGGAGTAAGGTGGAGTGCGCTCAAACGGGCTCATCCGCTTACCAATGTGTGGATACTCCGTCCGTTGCGTAGCCACAGAGGCAATACCCGCCACCAGCACCAGGCAAAGCTCCTTGTCGCCACTCTCCAACCGCAACGACTGCCCGGCCGCTAACCGATAGACCTCAAACCCGACAAAACGCCAGCCGGCATTTTCCGGGGTGACGGACTGAATACGCCCCTGCGCATCCGGTTGCTGACATTTCGCAAGTAATGATGACATGACAATGCTCCTTAAATCCCATGCTTGTGAGTGTGGCTGCAATGCATTGATACCAGCGACAACGGCCGCTATCCCGGTGGAATAACGGCCTCGGCATACCTGGCTGCGGTTTAGCCCAGCGTTGGCATACTGTATTCGGATACCGTTTGCTGGCCGGTTGGCCAACGTGCGGTGGCCGTCTTCATGCGGGTATAGAATCGCACGCCGTCCGTACCATGTACGTTAAGCGCACCGAATACTGAACGTTTCCAGCCGCCAAAGCTGTGGAAAGCCATCGGCACCGGTACCGGCACGTTAACCCCCACCATCCCCGCCTGAACCTCATGCACAAACTGGCGAGCATAGTGGCCGTTATTGGTGAAAATGGCGCTGCCGTTACCAAACTCGTGGCTGTTCACCGTATCGATGGCCGTTTGGTAATCGGCCACACGCACAATGCCCAACACCGGCCCAAAGATCTCTTCACGATAGATGCGCATATCCGGCTGTACGTTGTCGAACAGGGTGCCCCCCACGTAGTAACCCTCTGGATAACCCGGCACCTGATAATCGCGGCCATCGACCACCAGCGTTGCGCCCTCTTTAACGCCAATATCAATGTATCCCAGCACTTTTTTCTGATGGGCGGATGAGACCAACGGCCCCATTTCATTTTCCTCGCCGCCTTGCTGCATGCCGGGGCCAACCCGCAGTTGGGCGATCAGCGGTTTGAGTTTGGCAATAAGTTTATCCGCGGTGCTATCACCAACCACGACGGCCACCGGCAGCGCCATGCAACGTTCACCGGCCGAGCCAAATGCCCCTCCCATCAGCGCATTGACCGTGGCATCCAGATCCGCATCCGGCATGACGATAGCCTGATTTTTGGCGGCCCCAAAGGCCTGAACACGCTTGCCATGCGCACTGGCGGTGGTGTAAATATGCTCTGCCACCGTGGATGAGCCAACGAAGCTCACCGCCTGAATGCGTGGATCGGTGCATAGCTGCGAGGCCTCTTCATTGCTGCAATGCACGACGTTGAACACCCCATCCGGCAGGCCCGCCTCTTTCAGCAGTTCTGCCAGACGCACGGAGGCCGAAGGCACCAACGCCGGAGGCTTCAGGACGAAGGTATTGCCGCAGGCCAGCGCGATAGGGAACATCCACATCGGCACCATAGCCGGGAAGTTAAACGGTGTGATCCCGGCCACTACGCCCAGCGGCTGCATCAGCGAGAAACTGTCCACGCCGGTGCCGACATCCGGTGAGTATTCCCCTTTGATCAGGTGCGGAATACCGCAGGCAAACTCCACCACCTCCATGCCACGGGTCAATTCACCCAGCGCGTCGGAATAGACTTTGCCATGTTCACTGACGATCAGTTGCGCCAACGCTTCGCGGTGCTGCTCTAGCAATGCTTTGAAATTGAACATGATACGCGCCCGGCGCAGCGGCGTGGTACGCGCCCAGTCGGTAAATGCCTGATGGGCGACATCAATAGCCTGTTTCACCTCGGCGGCGGTGCTCTGCGTCACATGGCGTTCAACCTGACCGCTGGCCGGATTGTGCACGTCGACGGTTTGATTACTGCTGCTCAGGCAAACCTGCCCACCAATAAAGTTACCCACGGTTTTCATGTTTCACCCTCTTTTAAGTCCGCTATCGCCACGACCTGAAGCATTGCCGCATACCGTGACGTTCATCGTGCCGTCTGCAAGAGTACGGCCCACAGGCAGATTAAATCCTGACCAGATGAATCAAACTCTATTCTATTGAAAAAAAAGTTTCAAATAAAAGTTTTTAGAAAATTTGTTTTTAGTGCCGCCGATCGCAAATTTGCCATTCCCGTAGGCAGAGCGGGTGGTAGCAAACGATGCTATCCGCGATCCGCCAGCTGCGTGGCCTTACACAGTAATCTCTATTTTTTAAACAGATACACTTGCCCGCCTGGAGGAGTCAATTTTCCAATCTGCCATGCAAGTCGGGCAGAACATTTGCCCTATTTATGCTCAATTTTTTGAACTGGATCTAAAAATCAATATTTCATTATTCACTAAATATGAAATAAATGTTCTCGTCTGCCAAAGGCCCCCTGAAAAACACCGCCTTGATGACAGGCACGGTTCACCCTTCTGCCTCCCTACCCCCTACAAGTCACTTAAGTAGGCAGAAGCCTGGATAAAAATCGGAGCAACATATGTCACATCAGCGTAAACACAATACTGGGTATATTCTGCGTATCTGCGGGATTGCAGCACTCGGCGGCATTCTGTTTGGTTATGACACCGCCGTGATTTCTGGTGCGATCGAAGCCCTTAAAGCCTACTTTGACCTCAGCCCGGCAGAAACCGGCTGGGCCGTGTCCAACGTGGTGATCGGCTGCGTGGTCGGTGCTTTCGGCGCTGGGCCGCTGGCCGGGCGCTATGGCCGTAAAAAGGCCCTGGTGGTAGCCGCCTTCCTGTTTACCGTTTCTGCCGTCGGTGCCGCTCTGGCCACCACCTTCACCTGGTTTGTTATCTATCGCATCATCGGGGGTTTGGCTGTCGGGTTGGCCGCAACGGTATCCCCCATGTACATGTCAGAAGTCTCACCGAAGGATATGCGGGGCCGGGCGCTCAGCATGCAGCAGTTCGCCATCGTGTTCGGTCAGATCGTGATTTTTTACGTTAACTTCAAGATTGCCAGCTATGCGAGCGAAGCCTGGCTGATTGAGATGGGCTGGCGCTGGATGATTGGCTCAGAGGTAATCCCCTGCCTGCTGTTCACCGCCTTGGTCTTTGTCATCCCCGAATCACCACGCTGGAGCGTAATGGTAGGCCGTGACGATCAGGCTTTAGCCATGCTGACCCGCGTTTCAAATGCCGAGCATGCTAAAAGCGTTTTGAGAGAAATCAAGGAGTCGCTTCGCCAGGACGAGCAGCACCGTAAGCAAAAGCTGAATTATGGCGACGTACGCGTACGCTTCATCCTGTTTGTCGGCTGTATGATCGCCATACTGCAACAGGTGACGGGGGTTAACGTCATGATGTATTACGCCCCGGTGGTGCTGAAAACCGTGACCGAAAACGCGCAAGAAGCCCTGTTCCAGACCATCTGGATTGGCGTATTGCAACTGGTCGGTTCGGTGATCGGCGCGATGCTGATGGATCGCTTGGGCCGTATTCCACTGATGCGCTGGGGCACCCTGGGCACCATCGTTGGTCTGCTGATCACCTCTTATGCCTTGTATACCCAGGCAACTGGCTACTTTGCGCTGTTTGGCATGCTGTTCTTTATGGTGTTCTACGCCATGTCATGGGGCGTCGGTGCCTGGGTGCTGGTTTCCGAAATCTTCCCCAACCGCATGCGTTCACAGGGGATGAGCATTGCCGTTGGCTGTATGTGGCTGGCCAACTTCGTCGTGGCCCAGAGCTTCCCTATGATCAATGACCAACCTTATCTGTTCTCCACCTTCCACGGGGCGTTCCCAATGTGGGTGTTTGCCGCCTGCTGCCTGTTCAGCTATTGGTTTATTGCCCGCTTTATTCCAGAAACCAAGGGCGTTTCACTGGAAAGAATGGAAGACGTCGTGATGGCAAAACGCTATCGCCAACCGCTATCTGAAATCGTCACGGCAGAAGATGGCAAAGCCTAAAGCCCACAAATCCAGGAGTGATGCAACATGGCCATTGCGTTAGCACGTTTTTGTATCAACCGTAAGATAGCCCCCAACCTCACGCTGGAGAACTTCTTCCGCCTGGTGAAAAGATGTGGGTTAAACAAGGTCGAACTGCGCAACGATATGTCGGGTGGCAAAGTGGCCGACAACCTGAGCAACGAGCAGTTAAACGCGCTGGCCGAAGAGTTCGGCATTGAGATCGTCACCATCAACGCGCTGGGAATGTTCAACCTGCTGGAAGATCAAGCAGCATTGCTGAAAAACGCTGAAGCGTTGCTGGTTCAGGCAAAAGCCATCCATAGCAAGGCGGTGGTGATGTGCCCACATTGCAACGCGAGCGACCGGCGCAGTGAATCACAAAAGAGGGAAGATACGCTGGCTGCACTACGGCTACTCGCTCCGCTGTTCAAACAGTACAGCGTTGAGGGCTACGTGGAACCATTGGGGTTTGGCATAAGTTCACTGCGCTCTTCCTTGCTGGCACAGGCAATCATTCGTGATTCTGGCGCACCCTATAAGATAGTGCTGGATACGTTCCACCACTATCTGAGCGACGTAACACAACCAGAGTTTGACGCTCAGATCCGGGTTGAGCAGATTGGTTTGGTGCATCTCTCTGGCGTTGAGGATCCGCTCGTCAAAGGCGCATTAAGCGATGAACAACGCATTATGCTGAGCGATCAAGATCGGTTGGCAAGCGTAGCCCAGATACAGAACCTGGAACGTTTGGGCTACCGGGGGATCTATGCCTTCGAGCCGTTCTCTTCACAGCTAAACACCTGGACAGAGGGCGATATCGAACGCGAGATCCGCCACAGTATTGCATTACTGCAAGAGTAAAAGTAAAACCCCCCGTAGAATGCGAGGAGTTGTTTTAACAGCGTAACCCTGTGTGTTTGATAGCGCCCCCCTGCATGCGTATGGCCCTATGAATTCGCGTCGGAATAGTAAACGAAGTATCTATTGAATTTTAATAAATACGTCAATGATGAGCACTTAATCAATTCAACTACGACAGCAAATATAGAGACAACCCGAATATATCGATGAAATATTCGAACTAGTCATCCACATGGCATAGGTAATAATAGTAGCTGCTAGGGTTCGATCTGCGCACGTAAATACGCCAGAGCGCTTTGACTGTAGCTCTCCCCTTGTGTCAATTTGTTGATCCGGCCCTGGGCCTCCAGCACCATACCAAGACGATGTAATTCCTGATGCTGCGGAAGTACATCGGCAAACGCATTAAGCAGGATGATTGACGGCATGATTTTTTCTGCGCAAGTGCCTACTGCGCCAGGTTCATCCCCCCTGGCCGGACAGGGCAGGCTGTCCGAATTGCGATGTTGGCATGCCTGTAACAAGGCAATTGCCTGTTGAATTTCATGACTCCATGGCATAACCACTTTCCTCTGAGACCGACTTTCTTGCCAAGATATGATTAATAATCAGTGCGTTAGATTGTATTAACGACTCACAACAAACCACAAATGCCCCTAACCAAGCTGGCCCTATACAAGATAGGTTTTTCCAGCCATGGTTTATTGATATAGGTCACATTGCATAAAGATCGCCAAATTTTTATATTCACTCAATGGTTAAGATAATTCGCAGGATTTCGATAACGCCACATTTTTTACTTAAAAAAAGATAAAATTCCTACTGCGACCTCTATCTGCCCCTAACCTAAATTTGGGAAAAAAAACCAGCTTTTGCTGTAAATTACGCGTTAAAAACAATAGAAAAACACGTTCGCAAGATGCAGGAGGATATTCTGAAAAAACACGATAGTTGTAAACGTAAAGTTATTACCAACCAGATTATTCCAACACACCATTTATTGTCTCGAAAACTGCCAAGAGCAAGGTCTTGCTGGCCGAAAGGTTAGCGTTCACCCTGCGATGAGGCGATAGCAGCTACGAGGGTCAGGAGATGCCGGTATGTCTAGGGTGTCTGAGGAAGCTGGAAACAGGCCCAAAGCCTGAACGTGGCCTCAGATTTTGAGGCCACGTTCACGCAATTACGGTTTCTTGCAGGGAGCAGGAGCGTATTTAGCATCCCCGGGGAACGCCTGCGGTTGGCAATCAGGCAGGCTCGGCAGCACCATTTCATAAACCGCCACACCAATCACGCCGACATTCTCTTTTTGCCCCGCCAGTGAACTCGCAGCGTAGGAGTCATCCGGTTTTGCAAAACGGAATGCGGCAACGGACGAATCACTTTTACGGAAGCCCTCAATCACCAGGGTTCCTTTTGGGGAGACCAGATAGCCGGAATTACGCAGTGAACCACTGCGGCCAGAAATCACGTCCAGGCCGTCAACAGCGGTTACCACCTCATAGGTTTTGCTGGGGCTGGTGTTATAGAAGAACAGCTGGTAGCGCTCGCCGTCATTGGCAGAGAATGAAAACTCGCCATTTTTATAACGATTGAGCGCGAAATCCCGATTGTTTTCGGTCTGCACCCGCATTCTGACGGAAGACAACACGATCTCATTGGTGTACTGCCCATTATTGGAAGCTGCCGCGCTGTACAACACTTTGGCGACACTGTCTGGAGAGGAATGCATACGCTTCGCGTCAACGGTGGTCACTTTGGAGTAAACGTCCTCGCCCCATGCCGTTCCCAGTTTATGTTCTTGGGCGACTGGAGCCGGTGCAGCGGCAGGATCAGCCGCCACGCGTGAAGAGGAAATCTTTTGGCTACAGCCGGAAACCAGCACCAGAGAAGCCAGTAATGCTAAACCGCATTTGATTTTCATCAGCAGAACTTTCCTTGTTATTATTTGAATCAGAGTGCGCTTGCCTCAACGCACGAGCCGAGCCCATTATTCTGAATTACTTCCGATGTTCCTATCTCTTAAGTTCTTAAAATAGACGATTTATTATCTGAAGAGGCGCAGCATGCCGCGCCTCTTCATGGCAAGCCGTTCCAGAAATGCCTGCCATCTCTTTAAGATTTCTGCGCAGCCAAAGCCTGCGCGCAGGCCCAAGCGGAACTCCAGGCCCACTGGAAGTTATAACCCCCCAGCCATCCTGTCACGTCCACCACCTCACCGATAAAGTACAGGCCCGGCACCTTACTCGCCTCCATGGTTTTGGAAGAAAGCTCTTTGGTGTCCACACCGCCCAGGGTCACCTCTGCGGTGCGGTAACCCTCAGTGCCATTGGGTTGTACGCGCCAATCTTGCAAACTATCAACCAACGCTGCCTGCTGCGTTGGAGTGAGTTGCTTCAACGTGGCCTCCGGCAGTTGCCCCAATTCTTGCAGCAATTCCACCAGGCGCTTTGGCAAGTGCAAAGCCAGGGTGTTTTTCAGGCTCTGGTTAGGATGTGCCTGGCGCTGTTCGTTAAGGAAGCCCACCAGGTCTAGCGTTGGAAGTAAGTTAATGCTCACAAACTCACCAGGCTGCCAGTAACTGGAGATCTGCAAGATAGCCGGACCAGAAAGCCCCCGATGCGTAAACAAGATGCTTTCACGAAAGCTGGTACCATCTTCCGCTGTGACCACTGCAGGAACCGAAACGCCAGACAGCGCCTGGGATTGCTCCAACAGCGGCTTATGCAGCGTAAAGGGCACCAAACCGGCCCGGGTCGGTAATACTTTCAGGCCAAACTGTTCCGCCAGCTTATAGCCAAAGGGGGTGGCCCCCAAACCCGGCATGGAAAGCCCACCGCTCGCCACCACAAGTGAGCGAGCACTCACACTCTCGCCGTTAAGTGCCAATTCAAAGCCTTGGTCGATTTTTTCGACGCTCAGAACCTCGCTGCGCAGGCGCGTTACCACCTGACCCAGTTCGCACTCTTGCACCAACAGATCGACGACCTGCTGTGCAGAATCATCACAGAACAGCTGCCCCAAGGTTTTTTCGTGGTAGGCGATGCCGTAGCGGTTAATCAGATCGATAAAATCCCATTGGGTATAGCGTGCCAATGCCGATTTGCAGAAATGGGGGTTATGCGAGAGGTAGGCCGCCGGTTCAACGGACATGTTGGTGAAGTTACAGCGCCCACCGCCAGACATCAGGATCTTGCGGCCCGGTTTTTTGCCGTTGTCGAGTAATAGCACCCGGCAACCCAGTTGCCCTGCCTGCGCAGCACAAAACATCCCTGCGGCACCCGCGCCAATGACGACAACATCAAACTGTTCCACCCAAACCTCTCTTTGCAATAACCACAACAATCGCGGCAACAAGAGCGTATTTTACGCCTTTTACGTGCCTGTATACCGCTAAATCCGCGGTGAGGGATTGTAAAGGCATCGGCAGGTCAACGCCAACGTAAGAAAATGTAACGGACATAAACGGCAGTAACATGCTGAAATTGCATCGATTCAACACCGTTCAAACCCCTTGTACATCAGAGAAATCAAAAAAACGTCATATTTTCCTTTTCCCCGACACCGGTTGTCGCCGATAATGCGCGGCGTTCATGTCCACAAACCTGGCGTAACGCTTATGCTGCATTTGTTCACTGGCCTGGATTTCCATACCGGCCTGATGTTAATTCTCGCATTGTTGTTCGTGCTGTTCTATGAGGCCATTAACGGCTTCCATGATACGGCCAATGCGGTCGCTACTGTAATTTACACCCGTGCTATGCGCTCGCAACTTGCGGTCGTTATGGCTGGCCTGTTCAACTTTCTTGGCGTGATGCTCGGCGGTTTGAGTGTTGCCTACGCCATTGTGCACCTGCTACCAACCGATCTGTTGTTGAACGTCAGTTCAGCACACGGGTTAGCCATGGTCTTCTCCATGTTGTTGGCGGCAATTATCTGGAACCTCGGTACCTGGTATCTTGGGCTACCGGCCTCCAGTTCCCACACCTTGATTGGCGCCATTATCGGTGTCGGCTTGACCAATGCGTTGGTGACCAACACCTCCGTGGTCGACGCGCTGAACGTGCCAAAAATGATCAGCATCTTCCTGTCGTTAATCTTCTCCCCGTTGATCGGGATGATCATTGCCGGGCTGATGGTGTTTATGCTGCGCCGCTATTGGAGCAATACCAAAAAACGTCAGCGTATTCATATGACTCCGGCGGAACGTGAGAAGGTCGATGGCAAACGTAAGCCACCGTTCTGGACGCGTATCGCTCTGATCCTATCTGCTATCGGCGTGAGCTTCTCACACGGCGCCAATGACGGTCAGAAAGGTATCGGTCTGATTATGCTGGTGCTGATCGGTGTTGCTCCTGCAGGCTTCGTCCTCAACATGAGCGCGACCGGTTATGACATCACCCGTACCCGCGATGCCGTGAGCCACCTGCAGCAATTCTACCAAAAGCATGGCGATTCTCTGGCACACGTGGCCACACAGACGCCGTTGGTTCCTGCGCCTCAGAATGCGGCTCCAACGTCTGATCAACCGGTTGAGTTCCACTGCGATAGCTCACGTGCCCTGATCGCCGTTGAGCGCTCTCTGGACCTGCTGAACAATCTGCAAAACTACGATCAGCTGACGGTAGAGCAGCGCAGCCATCTGCGCCGCCTGCTGATGTGCGTGACCGAGACTGCAGACAAGGTGGCCAAGCTGCCAGAAACCTCAGTGGAAGATCAACGCTTCCTGAAGAATCTGCGTTCAGACCTGTTGGAAACCGTTGAATATGCACCAACCTGGATTATCGTCGCGGTAGCCCTGGCGCTGTCCCTCGGTACCATGGTGGGCTGGCGACGCGTTGCTACCACTATCGGTGAGAAAATCGGTAAGAAAGGCATGACCTACGCTCAGGGGGTGTCGGCACAGATGACGGCCGCCCTGTCGATTGGCGTGGCCAGCTATACCGGTATGCCGGTTTCCACTACCCAAGTACTGTCTTCGGCGGTTGCCGGAACGATGCTGGTGGATGGCGGTGGCGTGCAGAGCAAAACCATCAAGAGCATCTTGTTGGCCTGGGTTCTGACCCTGCCAGTCTCGATTTTGCTTTCCGGTGGCCTGTATTGGCTGGCGCTGAAAGTGATTTGACGATTGCTCGATACAACAATGGCGGCCAAAGTGGCCGCCATTTTTTTGCCTTGCTATCGCCGGGTTAATACCAGATCGCCAATGCCACCAGGCTGATCACCACTAGCCCACACAGCGATGAAGTCAGCACAAACTGGCTGCGGACACGCTGACAGCGGCGAATGAATTCCGGGTCGTGGTGCTCCATATAGCGTTGCGTAAAGATATAGCGCACCAGCCGTATCTGCTTGCTCGGCTGGCCGTGCGAAGTAAAGAACCCTCCGCCATCGACGTATTGGTAAAGTAACGGGTCGCAGCCGCGTAAAACAAATAGCAGCGCACGCAGAGAAGAAAAATACCGGGCCATGTTAATCACACAGACCACACACAATGCCCAAAACAGCGCGACGGTACTAATCATTATAGCCCCCTCAAGGCGTTGTTATCCCGGACACCCGCCGGGCCAACGGCCCTACTTCATACCTTATGCTGCCGGAGCCTTGGCTCCCATCCCCCTAGCACCTTACGGACCCGTTGCTACCCACAACCTCTGACCGCTTGATGAACAGGCCTTACAGCGATCAGAGGAAATAAGTGGGGTCCACATTCACTAGTGTAGAATAATGCAACGCAAACAGATCCCGGTGCCGCATAAAATTTACAGTCAGGGCCAAATTCTTCATCTACCCGCTCTCCGCTCGGATAACCGTCATAAGCTATACTTTGAGCAACAATGCTTATAATTCAATCGTTCAAACGGCGGATAGCCGTATAAGTCATAGGATTTTTTGCCCCGGCGGTGTAAAACGGGTGGGGTAAACGTATAAACAAGGGTGATTGATGCGGTGCAGTGTGATCGCCCCAACATATCATTGTGTTATCTGGATGGTACTATGCAGGTAAGGCGAAAGCGCCAAGCTGGAACACTGAATGCCTGCCCCCTTTAATCGGCATTATATGGAAGGAGTATTCTCATGGCTTACAAACACATACTGATTGCGGTTGACCTATCACCGGAAAGTAAAATCCTGGTCGAGAAAGCGGTATCAATGGCGCGGCCGTACAATGCCAAAGTCTCTCTGATCCACGTTGATGTAAACTATTCCGATCTGTATACCGGCCTGATCGACGTCAACCTTGGCGATATGCAAAAGCGTATTTCCGAAGAAACCCACCATGCGTTAACCGAGCTGTCGCAAAATGCGGGCTATCCCATCACCGAAACCCTGAGCGGCAGCGGCGATCTGGCGCAGGTGCTGGTTGATGCGATTAAGAAATACGATATGGACCTGGTATTGTGTGGACACCACCAGGATTTCTGGAGCAAATTGATGTCCTCTGCACGCCAGTTAATCAATACGGTACACATTGATATGCTGATTGTGCCGCTGCGCGACGAAGAAAAGTAAGTATTCGCTAACCTGTTTGACCAACGCCCGCCCTGCGCGGGCGTTTTTCATGGTTTCCTGTTATTTATTGCTTGTTAATCAGCCACCCCACAGTGATATAGTCGAGGTAGACACAACATCCTCCCCAACTGTGAGACACATCATAAAAACAGGGGAACCAATATGCTAAACAGGAGCTATCCATGGAACAGGCTGTATCGCTAGAATCCTTTCTAAAATCCTTACAACGTCATAACTCGCATCAACCGGAATATCTGCAGGCAGTGCGTGAAGTCTTTACCTCTCTGTGGCCATTCATCGAACGTAACCCCCATTATCGTGACCACGCCCTGTTAGAGCGCCTGGTAGAGCCTGAGCGTATCATTCAGTTTCGCGTCAGTTGGGTCGACGATCAGGGCAAAGTACGGGTAAACCGCGCCTACCGTATCCAGTTCAACTCCGCCATTGGGCCGTACAAAGGAGGGATGCGTTTCCACCCTTCGGTTAACACCTCCATTCTGAAGTTCCTCGGTTTCGAACAGACCTTCAAGAATGCCCTGACCACGCTGCCTATGGGCGGCGGCAAGGGTGGTTCAGACTTTGATCCCAAAGGCAAAAGCCAGGGCGAAATCATGCGCTTCTGCCAATCGCTGATGACCGAGCTTTATCGTCACCTGGGCCCAGATACCGACGTGCCAGCCGGGGATATCGGCGTAGGTGGCCGCGAAGTAGGCTTTATGGCCGGCATGATGAAAAAGCTGTCCAACAACACCAGCTGCGTATTTACCGGCAAAGGCCTGTCGTTCGGCGGCAGCCTGATCCGCCCGGAAGCGACCGGTTACGGCCTGGTGTACTTCACCGATTCAATGCTGCAGCGCCATGGCCTGGGCTTTGAAGGAATGCGAGTCGCGGTTTCCGGCTCCGGTAACGTGGCGCAATACACCATTGAGAAAGCGTTGGAGCTGGACGCACGGGTGATCACCGTTTCCGATTCCGGCGGTACCGTGGTGGATGAAGCTGGCTTCACCACTGAAAAACTGGCGCATCTGGCCGAAATCAAGAACCAGCGCTATGGCCGAGTTGCCGATTACGCCCGCGAGCGTGGCCTGACCTATCTGGCCGGTGAAAGCCCGTGGAACGTGCCGGTGGATATCGCCCTGCCTTGTGCCACCCAGAACGAGCTGGATCTGGAAGCCGCACAGGTGCTGATACGCAACGGGGTCAAAGCCGTGGCAGAAGGCGCTAATATGCCAACCACCATCCAGGCCACCGATGCCTTCCTGGAAGCAGGCGTGCTGTTCGCACCGGGCAAAGCCGCCAACGCCGGTGGTGTTGCCACTTCCGGGTTGGAGATGGCGCAAAACGCCGCGCGCCTTAACTGGCGGGCAGAGAAAGTCGATATCCGTTTACGTCACATCATGGCGGATATCCATCAGTCCTGCGTCGACTACGGCGGCGAGGGCAAGCAAACGCATTACGTTCACGGCGCCAACATTGCCGGGTTCGTTAAGATTGCCGATGCTATGCTGGCTCAGGGCGTGCTCTAACCTTACCCTGAATGAAAAATGCCGGCAGATTCGCCGGCATTTTTTTATCTGGTTAACGGAGTATTACCTCAATTAATGGCTTCGATAATCACCAACCGATCATTGAGCCGCTGTTTGATGACCGGATCGGTCGCTGCTTGCGCCTGTTGTTGCAGTGCCGCAACCTGCTGCTTCATCTTTTGCGGATCGCTAAACAGTAATTCTTTGACGTTGATGGAGGCCACGTTGGTATAGCGCCCATCATCGGTGGTTGGCACGCTGATTTTGCCGTCATTGAGCAACTTGTCCACAATCTTGCGCTCACGTTCGTACCCTTCCAGCCCCACCAGCTTCCAACGGTGCATCGCTTTGCCCTGGTATTCACCCTTCTTCACCTCGGTCAGATAGCGAATGGTGAGATTACGGATAGTCCCCGCTTCCTCACCAAATTCCGCCTTGGTATCTGACAGCACCGGGAATTGCATACCTTCCAGTACGCCACCTTTTTGCGTCAGGTGGCCCATGCGATAACTGTTCATCCCCAACTGGATCGGCGTGCTGTCGGTCACCGGGGTGCCATCGTTCAACTTCAACTCGGTGATGCGCTGCCCAACGGGTTTACGCAGATCGATGGTATAGGTCACACCATCAAAGAAGTCATTGGTTGAGTATTTTGACGATCGGCGCTGTGGGTTAAAGCTGTAGGTGACATCGCCATCATGCTGCTGGTTGAAGTAGTCCGCTGACCACTCCATGTACTTTTTCAGCTCTTTACCGGTCAACTGGTAAACGGTGATTTCACCACCGGCATATTGATAGTTGAAGGCGATATCCTTGGCGGTGATGGTGCCCACGTTCAGCTTCGGCCTATCGTTATCAATCTGCAACGCGATCACTTGAGCCTTAGGCGCGTAGTGACGAGCAGCCTCCTGATACAGGGCGCTGATGCCGGTATCCTGAATATGTACCTGTGGAATACCTTTCACCGCGTCCGGTGGCACCAGATCCTGGCCGGTCAGTTGCGCAATCGGCCGGTTGGCATTAGCACGCAGGATGGTATGGAACGGCTGATAGATCTCTTCGAGCTTTTTGTCAGAGCTGATGCCTTTGATCGGGTAGGTGTAGCTGTCTTTATTGATCAGCACGTATTTGCCATTTTGCTGCTCAAATTGCAGATCGATACGCGACAGCGCACGGCCGTATTTGTCCGGCTCGGTGATGATCACGCCGTTGATCACCTCTTTATCCACCTTGACGTGCATATGCCCGGCAACGATCGCCGCCAGCTCTGGGTTGGCCCGCGCGATATCGCCCACGCCGGTGCCCGGCCGCTGGTTCTCATTATCGATCCCCATATGGGCCACCAGCACGATGGCGTCCACCTGGCCGTGGATCTGCTGGATCACCTTTTTCACCGCCTGCACCGGATCGGTAAACGTCAGGCCGTCGATGCGATCGGTGCCCTTGGCAAACTCAGCGGTCATCGGCGTATCCATGCCGATAATGCCAATCTTCACCCCCTGGCGCTCAACGATCTTATAGGCAGGCAGATAAGGCTTGCCGCTGTCCCAGACGATATTGCCCGCCAGCGCGGTGCCTTTGAACTGGCTGAGTGGGGTTGCCAGCGCCTTCAGGCCAAAATCGAACTCGTGGTTGCCCATCACCCACACGTCATAGTCCAGCGCGTTAAAGCCGAGGATCATCGGGCTGGTTTTGTCATTCTTGAAGGTTTCAACAAAGTTGCCCTGAATGGTGTCCCCGGCGTCTACCAAGATCACGTTCGGCTGCTGGGCACGGACTTTATGCACCTGTGTGGCAATCTGGCTCAGGCTGCCTGCCAGGTTCTCGGTGTCGGTAGAGTAATCCCAAGGCACGAAGGTGCCATGCAGATCGGAGGTGCCAAGAATGGTGATATTTACCGGTTCAGCGGCCATGGCAGAGGTACTCAAGCAAAGCAGCAGGGAAAGCAGCGTCTTTTTCATCATGTTGTTTCATTATAGTTGATTGTAATTAAACAGGATTATGCGACGCACCTCTCAGCGTTACCAGTGACATTGCAGAATGAACATGGGAAATGTGAGGGGGTTCAATGAATACCACCCTCACGTTTATCTTACAGCGGCATATAAATATCGAAACGGTGATTTTTGGTGGTCGTGGCAGCATGAGCGGGAACATCGGCCAGCGGAGGGGCATAGTCCGGTCGTTTCACCACGACCCTTTTGGTCGCCAGCCTGCGGGCAGGCTCCAGCAAGCCGTCGGCATCATCATCACTGCCCACCAGCGACTGAAATACCCGCATCTCTTTTTTCACCAACGCACTCTTCTGCTTATGCGGATACATTGGGTCGAGGTACACCACTTCCGGGCGTGGATCGAGATCGCTCAGCGCCGTCAGGCTGGAGGCATGAAGCAACGTCATGCGTTCACGTAGCCAAGGACCGATCTCCGAGTCCTGATAGCCCCGTTGCAAACCGTCTTCCAGCAACGCAGCAACTACCGGATCACGCTCCAACATGCGAACCTGGCAACCCAGCGATGCCAGCACAAACGCATCACGCCCTAACCCGGCGGTGGCGTCCACCACGCTAGGCACATAGCTGCCTTTGATGCCTACCGCTTTGGCCACCGCTTCGCCACGGCCGCCGCCGAAACGCCGCCGATGGGCCATCGGGCCAGAGATAAAATCGACGTAGATAGCGCCAAGCTTTGGCTCGTCGCGCTTGCGCAGTTCCAACCGTTCTGGCGTCAGCACCAGCGCCATCGCCGCATCTTCGTCGCTGGTTAGCTGCCAACGATCGGCCAAAATAGACAAGGCGCCGGGATCGGCGCCTGCTTCACACAATAAAAACACGCTCACTTGGCGGGTTACCCTTTAATACCGTAATGGCGCAGCATAGCATCCAGCTTCGGTTCACGGCCACGGAAGCGTTTGAACAATTCCATCGGCTCTTCGGAACCCCCGCGTGACAAGATGTTATCGAGGAAGGATTGACCGGTTTCAGCGTTGAAAATCCCTTCATCTTCAAAGCGCGAGTAGGCGTCTGCCGACAATACTTCCGCCCACAGGTAGCTGTAGTAACCCGCCGCATAGCCACCGGCAAAGATATGGCTGAATGCGTGTGGGAAACGGCCCCAGCTTGGCGAAGGCACCACCGCCACCATTTTCTTCACCTCGGCCAGGGTTGGCAGGATCTGCGCCCCTTTTTCCGGGTTGTATTCGGCATGCATACGGAAATCGAACAGGCCAAACTCCAGCTGACGCAGGATAAACAGTGCCGCCTGATAGTTTTTCGCTTCCAGCATTTTGTCCAGCAGGGCTTTCGGCAGTGGTTCGCCAGTCTGGAAGTGACCAGAGATAAACGCCAATGCCTCCGGCTCCCAGCACCAGTTTTCCATAAACTGGCTTGGCAGCTCTACCGCATCCCAAGGCACACCGTTGATACCAGAAACCCCAGCGGTATCGATCTGCGTCAGCATATGATGCAAACCGTGGCCAAACTCATGGAACAGCGTGGTGACTTCGTTATGGGTAAACAGCGCCGGCTGGTCACCCAGCGGGCGGTTAAAGTTACAGGTGAGATAGGCAACCGGCTTTTGCAATTCGCCATTGGCTTTACGCAGGCTACCGACGCAATCATCCATCCATGCACCACCGCGCTTGTTTTCACGGGCATACAAGTCCAGATAGAAGCTGCCGCGCAGTTCACCTTTGGCATCGAACAGATCGAAGAAACGCACCTCTGGATGCCAGGTATCAACACCCTGACGCTCTTTGGCGGTGATACCGTAAATACGGTTAACCACTTCAAACAGCCCTTCCAGCACGCGCTGTTCCGGGAAGTAGGGGCGCAGTTGCTCATCACTGATGGAGAACAGATGTTGCTTCTGTTTTTCTCCGTAATAGCTGATATCCCAAGCTTCTAGCTCATCTACACCATAGTGCTGTTTGGCAAAGGCTCGTAGCTGTGCCAGTTCTTGCTCTGCCTGTGGGCGAGCGCGCTTGGCCAGATCGCTCAGAAAACCGAGCACTTGCTCCGGGCTTTCTGCCATCTTGGTCGCCAATGATTTGTCCGCATAGCTGGCAAAACCCAGCAGCTGTGCCAGTTCGTGGCGCAGAGCCAGCGTTTCCGCCATCACTTCGCTGTTATCCCACTTACCAGCATTCGGCCCCTGATCGGAGGCACGGGTGGTGAAGGCGCGATACATCTCTTCACGCAGCGCCTGGTTATCGGCATAGGTCATCACCGGCAAATAGCTCGGCATGTCCAGCGTCAGCAACCAGCCTTCCTGCTCTTTGGCCTGTGCCATCGCCTGGGCTTGGGCCAGTGCGCTTTCCGGAAGGCCGCTCAGCTCATTCACATCAGTAATCAACTTGCTCCAGCCCATGGTGGCATCGAGCACATTGTTGCTGTAGGTCGAACCCAGCTCAGACAGACGCGCCACGATCTCGCCGTAACGCTTTTGTTTTTCCTTTGGCAGGCCAATGCCCGATAGCTCAAAATCACGCAGCGCGTTTTCTACCGACTTGCGCTGTGGCGCGGTCAGTTTGGCAAAGCCTTCGCCGTCTTTCAGATTACGATAGGCCTGGTACAGCCCTTCATGCTGGCCCACCCAAGTACCGTATTCGGAAAGCAGCGGCAGCGCCTGCTCGTAAGCTTCGCGCAGTTCCGGGCTGTTTTTCACCGAGTTTAGGTGACCAACAGGTGACCAGATGCGTGACAGGCGATCGTCAGATTCGGCCAGCGGCTGACACAGATTTTCCCAGGTAAACGGCCCTGGTTGTGCCACGACGCGCTCAACCGCAGCACGGCAGTCGGCCAGTGCGGATGTCACCGCAGGGACGATATCTTCAGGGCGAATGGCAGAAAACGGCGGTAAGGCAAACGGTGTCAGCAACGCATTGGTCATAGAGGCAGTCCTGATTAGGGTGGTGGACCCGATGCGCACATCAGGCCAGACAAAGATAAGCTTCTTTCTAACATGGTGCCAACCAGCGGGAAAATCAATGGTCATGCGTGTGATTGAACCTGTTTCTTCACTCACGCGGATCGTTTAGTGAGGAGGATAGGCCACAATTGCATTAAGTAGATTAAGTAGGAAAGCGACAAGAATACCTCCCCGCTAAGTACCTATAAAATGCTCTCATTTGCGTTAATACACGTTTCAAACACGCTCACATACAGCATACTTTATGAGTCATTTTTATTTATTGATGAATATTATTATTCCTAGCTAAAAAATCAGCCTGTGCGCTAAAAACCATGTTAATTGAGGTTGTTTTGATACAAAATGGTTCGGTCTATTTTTAACCAACCCCAGCCACGAATTACATGACAAGGAGTTCATCATGGCAAATAATATCTACGCAACGATTAATGGAAAACAACAAGGGTTGATATCGGCAGGGTGTTCTACAGCGGATTCGATCGGTAACAAGCACCAATTAGGCCACGAAAACCAGATACTGGTTCTTAAGCTCGCGCATAACATCAGCCGGGGCGAAAATGTGATGCATAACCCAGTGATTTTTGTTAAACCGCAGGATAAATCATCTCCTTTGTTTTTGCTGACTATTTCTAATAACGAGTTGCTTAACCTTAAGTTTGATTTTTACCGCACATCACAAAATGGTGCCCAAGAGTTGTACTACACGATCGAACTCAGAGAGGCGACCATCGTAGATTTCAACATAAACTATCCCCACTGCTTAACGCATGCTAGTGCACAACCCGAAGAAATTATTTCCGTACGTTATAAAGATATTATTTGCCAACACCATATCGCTGGCACCTCAGGTTATAGCGTATGGGACGACAGAGTTTATTAATGACTAGCTGGGTCTCTTTTACCAAGAGGCCCTAACGTCTATAAACTGCTCTGGGTCTTTTAAGCACTTGGGTTCCTCTTTTTTTACATTCGCTGGCATCTTTGATATAGAGCGTCTCCGAATATAAACTTTTTTTTCAACAAGTGCCATAACCTTTTTGATGTAGGGCGCTAGTAAAATAAAAATTAAAAACAGTCACAAGCACAAAAAATAAGGCCGTCAAATATACACACAACATGCTAAGTTTCTTTATTTTTGTTAAATCTTTCCTTCTTGTAACCAAGACATACCCTGACATCACCATCATCATTACGAATCCAAAGAAACCTGCCACCATATAATTCGCCATTAGATAAAATGACACTACATCTGGGTATGATAAGTAAGGTAATACCTTGTTTTTTAAAATGTACGGTACAAATAAAACACCAAACAATCCAACAAAAAAGGAAAAGAGAAAACTCAGTTTCTCAATGAAGGTAGTTTCTAATTCAACTTTATTTTTCATACTTCACTATCATCATATCAACCGGTGATTCTATTTTTGGTAAGCTGGTCTTGGCTTTCTAAGTACCTCTGATCCTCTTTTTTTACATTCCTCGGCATCTTTAATATAGAGCGTCTCCGAATACAAGCTTCTTTTCCAACAGGTGCCATAGCCATGCTGATCCAACACTGTGGTAAAATGCCAATTAAAAATAAAGGCGACAACAAGCAAAAAAGCGGTAAGGCGTAAAGAGTATATAAGTATAGGTTTGAATTTAGCTAGATAATTTTTGCCGGTAATAGACAAATGGAAAAACATAAGGAAATATACGGCACTTGCAGGAATAATTGCTAAAATGAAAGTTTCCAACCTGTTAAATGAAACAACATCAGGATAGGTAAAGCTGATGATATAGTTGCTAATAATACTTGGTGCAAAAATGCAACCTAAAGAAAAAATCCCGGCGACAAGCAAAGAACTTAAACGCTCTTTTACTGTAACTGTCTCGCCCACGTTGGTTATTAATTTATTTTTCATGGTTTATTGTATAAAATTTGGCTATTTGTTCCTAACACACTTGAAACTCTTGGTGTCTGCGCTTCCATTTCCTTTATTTTTTCTATAATTTTATTAGTGATTCCATACTCCCGGTCTAAATACTCTAGACCCATCGTAATAAAAAACGCCACAATGGCGACACCAATAATAGCACCACCTAAGGAAACAGCCGCCCCTATTAACAACGCGGACGATGTTGCTCTCATGATAACAGTAACGACAACCGCTTTGACAATATCACTAGTTACATTTCCTAAAAAACTAGCCGCAGTGCTTTCATCCTTTAGTATAAACTCCAGGCTACGGTAGGCCAAAGAGACATATATACTCCATTTCATGCCCTGTATAGCAGTATGATTAAGCCCTTTTACCCCGACCCCAATTTGTACAACCTGCATATTATTTAACGAATAACGCGTTCCATTTAAGATCCGTCTAATACCTGGGTAGCCGGTGATCTTGATGAGCTTCTCACCGTTTCTTCCGACATAAATGATGGCGGCAATCCCAAAGCCCCCCAACTTCCTGACCAGGTCCGCCGCAGAGTAGAAATCCTTTGCGTTGCCGCTATAGGTTGCTGCATATCCCAGATAGTCCAACCCTTCATCACGTGTGATATTTAGAAAACCCTCATCATGCTGCCGATCGCCTCTGCCAAACTCTCCAAAGCACTCCAGAACATCATAGGCTTCTTCTTTGGTCAGCAGCATGATGTGGCGCTGTTCGGCATTCATACAAGCCTGGAATTTTTCTTCCGCAATTCGTCGGGCATAGGCGCCATGATCGGGTGGTGTGGGGAAGAGAGTGGAATTATTTCCCGTGAGATAGTTGGGGTATATTCTATCTTTCATCGCGGCCTCCGGTTGCCTTATAAGAAAGTATTTCCATTTACTCATCCACTAATATAATTGAAATTCGGCATTGTATAAAGAACAATCAAGGCAAATTCCTCATAGCTATCACCTATTCTTGACTATACCGGCGTAGATCCCTCCAGGCTGCAACGCTTTTCGCTTTTTACCAGCAAGGCGGTTTATACTTGGTAGCTTAAATTCGTTGATCTACGAGTTTGCAGTAAACACGCAGAACTCTTTTGCATTTAATGAGTTGATTTTATTGAAAATAACTCGAAAATCAGGAAACACAAAACACCATGTTAAGTTACCGCCACAGTTTTCACGCCGGCAACCACGCCGACGTGCTCAAGCACACCGTTCAGAGCCTGATCATTGAGGCGCTGAAAGAAAAAGATAAGCCGCTGCTGTACCTGGATACCCACTCCGGTGCCGGGCGCTATCAGCTGAGCGGTGAGCATGCCGAGCGCACCGGGGAATACCTGGAAGGCATCGGCCTGCTGTGGCAACGTGACGATCTGCCAGAAGAGCTGGCGGCCTACATGAGCGTAGTGCACAACTTCAACCGCTCCGGCACCCTGCGTTACTACCCAGGCTCACCGCTGATCGCCCGCCAGTTGCTGCGCCCGCAGGATAAAATCCATCTGACAGAGCTGCACCCAAGTGATTTCCCGCTGCTGCGTAACGAATTCCAGAAAGACGATCGCGCCAAAGTGCAGCGTGCCGATGGCTACCAGCAGTTAAAATCCCAGTTGCCACCTCCGTCACGCCGTGGCCTGATCCTGATGGACCCGCCGTATGAGATGAAAACCGATTATCAAGACGTGGTGAAAGGCATTCAGGAAGGCTACAAACGTTTTGCTACCGGCACCTATGCCCTGTGGTATCCGGTGGTGATGCGCCAGCAGATCAAACGCATGCTCAAAGAGCTGGAAGCGACCGGCATCCGCCGTATCCTGCAAATTGAGCTGGCGGTGAAACCCGACAGCGATCAACGCGGGATGACGGCTTCAGGCATGATCGTGATTAACCCACCTTGGAAGCTGGAACAGCAGATGAACAACGTGCTGCCGTGGCTGCACAAGGTACTGGTGCCGTCCGGTATTGGTCACCACCTGGTGAACTGGGTCGTACCAGAATAAGTTCGATGATGGTCGCCTGCCTGGGCGGCCATCCACTTTTCCCGTCTCCATCCCCCCTGCTTCAGCCTCATTTTTCCCCGATCTTTTGCCGATCCTCATCACAACCGCAAAATAACTGTTTGCTTATTTTATCTTTCGATTGGATGATGAGCATCGAAATAAAACGTAAACAAAGAAAACAGGAGGCAGGCGGTGTACATCATTTCGACCAACAATATGCTGCAGAAGGCACAACAACAGGGCTATGCCGTACCGGCCTTCAACATTCATAACCTGGAAACCATGCAGGTGGTGGCTGAAACCGCCGCGCACATGCACTCGCCGGTGATCCTGGCAGGTACACCTGGCACCTATCTCTATGCGGGAACGGCTAACGTGGTCGCCATTGTCAAACAGTTGGCCGCCGAATACCGCATCCCGCTGGCGGTACATCTGGATCACCATGAAACCCTGCAAGATATTGAAACCAAAGTGCATGCAGGGATCCGCTCGGCCATGATTGATGGCTCGCATCTGCCCTTTGAGGAAAATGTCACGCTGGTGCGGCAGGTGACCGAGTTTTGCCATCGTTATGATGTCAGCGTTGAGGCAGAGTTGGGGCGGCTTGGTGGCGTTGAGGATGGCATCAGCGTCGATGCCAAGGATGCCCGCTATACCTCGCCGCAACAGGCCGAGGAGTTTGTGCGTTCCACCGGCATCGATTCACTGGCGGTGGCGATTGGTACGGCGCATGGACTTTACCAGGGCAAGCCAGAGCTGGATTTCATCCGCCTTGGACAGATCCGCGACAGGGTCAGCGTGCCATTGGTGCTGCATGGTGCGTCGGGTTTGCCGGACGCCGATATTCAGCAGGCGATTCGGCTGGGTGTCTGCAAGGTGAACGTGGCGACGGAGCTTAAAATCGCCTTTTCAGACGCGCTGAAGCAGCATCTGGCGGAGCATCCGCAGGCCAACGATCCGCGCCACTATATGCAGCCCGCCAAACTGGCAATGCAGCAGGTGGTGCAAAAAGTGATTCAGGTTTGTGGCTGCGAAGGCAGGCTGCGACGTATGCCTGCATGGTAACGGCCCCTCACCCTAACCCTCTCCCACAGGGAGAGGGGATCTGACAGTGCCACCATCAAATTCTTCACTTAACCTGGGCATGGGGAAGTTAAAAATCAGTACCAAAGCGCTCCCCATCTGATAACAACGCCGGCCAGATCCTATAAAATGGGCAATTGAGCGGCCCAACAATACACTCCATTCCCAATCGCAACACCAGATCAGCTCCCTCTCCCTGTGGGAGAGGGTTGGGGTGAGGGGCCAGTGAAACTATCTCCGCAGCAAAACAACCGCTTTCACTTTATTGCGTATGCCGACTCCTCTCTTTATCAATCCTCTATAATTAACTGATTTTAAATAACTAAATCTACCCTACTCGTTAACTTACCCCCTCACACTGAAAGCACCGGCACGGAAAAATAGCGGTAAAGTTTTCGATCTTGATCACGAATAATAGAAAAGTGCATTGCTAACCTTTCGAAACATTACGATTATATTCGTAAGAAAACGGAGGGTAGAATGAAAAATATAATCGCACGACATAAAGCAGGGGAGCCGATCGGGATCTGCTCTGTCTGTTCGGCACACCCATTAGTCATTGAAGCCGCATTACGCCTGGATCTGCACAGCGATCGCCAGGTGCTGATCGAGGCCACATCCAACCAGGTTAATCAGTTTGGCGGTTACACCGGCATGAAACCGGCGGATTTCCGGCAGTTTGTCTGCGATATTGCGGCAACCGTCGGCTTTCCGCTCTCCCGGCTGCTGTTAGGGGGCGATCATCTAGGCCCAAACTGTTGGCAAAATGAACCCGCCGCCAGCGCAATGGCGAAAGCGGAAGTGTTGATCGCCGACTACGTCACCGCCGGATTCAGCAAGATCCATCTGGATGCGTCCATGTCCTGCGCCGACGATCCGATCCCGTTAGATCCCCACGTGGTGGCAGAACGCGCCGCCCGCCTGTGTCAGGTCGCCGAACGGGTCGCTACCCCAGAGCAAAAACAGCAGCTGACCTATGTGATTGGGACCGAGGTGCCAGTTCCTGGAGGAGAATCCTCCGCCATTGGCAGCGTACATATCACTCACGCGACGGATGCCGCCGCCACGCTGGAAACTCACTATCAGGCGTTCAGCAAAGCCGGGGTGGCAAAGGCGATCCCGAGGATCATCGCCGTGGTAGTGCAGCCAGGGGTGGAGTTCGACCACTCACAGGTGATCGCTTACCAACCACAGCTGACCCGCGAGCTCTCTCAGTTTATTACCACCACGCCGCTGGTCTATGAGGCTCACTCTACCGATTACCAAACGCGTGAGGCCTATCAGCAGCTGGTGCGCGATCACTTCGCCATTCTCAAGGTTGGCCCGGCTCTGACGTTTGCCCTGCGCGAAGCGGTATTTGCCATGGCCAATATCGAACAGGCCCTGATTGCCCCGGAAAAACGCAGCCAGATCCTGGCGGTGATTGACGCCGTAATGCTCGACGAACCGGATTACTGGAAAAAGTATTACCACCCGACGTTCAGCCGCTCGCTAATCGACCTGCATTTCAGCCTGTCGGACCGTATCCGCTACTACTGGCCTCACCCGCGTATCGCCCAAAGTATGACGACGCTGCTCAATAACCTCGACCAGCAAGAGATCCCCGCAGGCCTGCTGAGCCAATACTTCCCGCTGCAGTATCAGCGCGTGATGGAACGCAAGCTGGCGAAGCAGCCCCACGCACTGATGATCGACAAAATTCAGGATGTGCTGCGCGCTTATCGCTTCGGCTGTGCCCCCGCAGAGCAAGCCAAAAACGCCGAGGAGATGGCCCATGCATAATAGCCAACTGTTCGTTCGCACTGGCATCAGCTTTGCCGACGCGCAGCAGGCGCTGGAGCACATTGGCGTCACCATGCTCAACGCCGGGGTCGTTCACAACAGCTACCCGCAGGCATTGCTGGTGCGTGAGAGCGCTTATCCCACCGGCATAGCCCTTGAGCAGCATGCGGTCGCCATACCCCATTGTGAAGCGGAGCATGCACGTGCCCCGGCTATTTATCTGATCCGCCCAGACCATGCCGTACCCTTCGCTCAGGCGGATGATGACGGCACGATCGACGTTGCGCTGATTATCGCGCTGATCGTCACCGATCCGGCTGCGCAGTTGGTTTTACTGCGTACGCTGTTTGGCCAGTTGCAGCACCCCGAGTTTATCACTGCGCTACTGACCGCCCCCGAGGACCAGTTGGGCGAAATTTTTGCCCAGCGGGTTTTCACTCCGCCCTCCCGACCACAACAAAAAACAGAATATGAAGGAGCCACACTGTGAAACGTAAAATTATCGTTGCCTGCGGCGGTGCCGTTGCCACCTCGACCATGGCCGCAGAAGAGATCAAAGAGCTGTGCGCGGAGCACAACATCGAGCTGGATTTGGTGCAGTGCCGCGTGACCGAGATTGAAACCTATATGGACGATGCCGATTTGATCTGCACCACCGCCCGTGTCGACCGGCAGTTCGGCGATATACCGTTGGTCCACGGCATGCCATTTATTTCCGGCGTCGGCATCGATGCGCTGAAACAAAAAATACTGACCATTCTGACGGAGTAGCCCATGTTTACCGACATCATGCGTTACATCCTCGATCTCGGCCCTACGGTGATGCTGCCCATCGTGATCATCATCTTCTCGCTGATTTTAGGGATGAAATTTGGGGATTCATTTAAATCCGGCATTCATATCGGCATTGGCTTTGTCGGTATCGGGCTGGTTATCGGCCTGATGCTGGACTCGATCGGCCCCGCAGCAAAATCGATGGCCGAACAGTTTCAGATCAACCTGCACGTGGTGGATATCGGCTGGCCAGGCTCGTCGCCGATGACCTGGGCCTCGCAGATTGCCCTGATCGCCATCCCGGTAGCGATTGCGGTCAACATCGTGATGCTGCTGACGCGTATGACCCGAGTGGTTAACGTGGATATCTGGAACATCTGGCACATGACCTTTACCGGCGCCATGGTGCATCTGGCCACCGGTTCATACTGGCTGGGTATGCTGGGCGTGGTGGTGCATGCCGCCTTCGTTTACAAGCTGGGGGACTGGTTCGCCAAAGACACCCGCGACTTCTTCGGGCTGGAAGGGATTGCCATTCCGCACGGCACCTCCGCCTATATGGGGCCGATCGCCGTACTGGTGGACACCATTATCGAGAAGATCCCCGGTCTGAACCGCATTCACTTCAGCGCGGACGACGTACAGAAACGCTTTGGCCCGTTCGGCGAGCCGGTGACCGTCGGCTTTGTGATGGGGCTGATTATCGGTGCGCTGGCCGGTTATGATCTGAAGGGCATTCTGCAACTAGCGGTGAAAACCGCTGCCGTGATGCTGCTGATGCCACGGGTGATCAAACCGATCATGGATGGCCTGACGCCGATCGCCAAGCATGCTCGTAAACGCCTACAAGCACGCTTTGGTGGCCAGGAGTTCCTTATTGGCCTCGACCCGGCGCTGCTGCTGGGCCATACCGCCGTGGTCTCTGCCAGCCTGATCTTTATCCCGCTGACCATCCTGATCGCCGTGATCGTCCCAGGTAACCAGGTGCTGCCGTTTGGCGATCTGGCAACCATCGGCTTCTTTGTGGCCCTCGCCGTCGCGGTACATCAGGGCAACCTGTTCCGCACGCTGATCTCGGGTTTTATCATCATGAGCATCACGCTGTGGATCGCCACCCAAACCATCGGGCTGCATACCCAACTGGCGGCCAATGCCGGTGCCCTGAAAGCGGGCGGCGTAGTGGCCTCGATGGACCAAGGCGGCTCACCGATTACCTACCTGCTGATCCAACTGCTCACCTGGCAAAACGTGGTGGGTCTGGTGGTTATCGGCGTCATTTACGCCATCGGGGTGTTTCTCACCTGGCGCCGTGCCCGTCAATTTGCCCAAGCTGAAGCCACTGCTAAACAGCAGACCGCGCAAAGCCTCAACGCTATGTCCTGATCCTTCGGGGGAGCTTATCTCCCCCCTCTCTATTTCTACGGAGTTCAAGTTATGCAATCAGTCGTGATCCACACGGAGGGAGAAGTGCGCGTTGAAGAACGCCCCGCCCCTGCTATTGAGGCCGCCGATGAGGTGTTGGTTCGGGTGGCGTATTCCGGGCTATGCGGTTCGGATATCCCCCGTATCTTCGCCAAAGGCGCGCATTTCTACCCGATTACCCTGGGGCATGAGTTCAGTGGCCGGGTCGTGGCCTGTGGCGATCGGGTTACCGATCTGCAACAGCATGATGCCGTGGCCTGCGTCCCATTGTTGCCTTGCTTTAACTGCCCGGAATGCCAGCGCCATTACTATTCGCTTTGCAAGCATTACCAGTTCGTCGGTTCACGTAGCCACGGCGGCAACGCCGAGTTTATCGTGGTCAAACGTGCCAATCTGGTGAAATTGCCTGCCAACGTCAGCTTATTGCAGGGGGCATTTATTGAGCCCATCACCGTCGGCCTGCATGCCATTCAGTTGGCTGGCGGATGCAAAGATAAAGAGGTGATCATCATTGGTGCCGGTACCATCGGCCAACTGGCGATCCAGTGTGCCAGAGCAATGGGCGCACGCAGCGTCACGGCTATTGATATCAATGACGACCGGCTCAAGCTGGCACGCCAGATCGGCGCAGAAAACGCGTTTAACAGTGCGGAGCTTAGCCCCTCAGAGATAGCCGAACGCTTGCAGGAAAGGCGCTTTGATCAGTTGATTCTAGAAACCGCCGGCACGCCACAAACGGTCGGCCTGGCGCTGGATATCGCCGGGCCACGGGCACAAATCGCGCTGGTGGGGACTCTCCATAAGGACCTGCACCTGTCTTACAGCACCTTTAGCCTGATCCTGCGCAAGGAGCTGACGCTGCTGGGCAGTTGGATGAACTATTCGGCCCCGTGGCCAGGGGAAGAGTGGCAGCAGGCCATGAAGCTGTTCCAATCGGCAGATCTGGCTCTGGAGCCGTTGATTGCCAGCATCGATCGCCCGCAGCAATACGCCGCCAGCGTTGCGGCCCTGGCCGGTATGCCGATGCAGGGAAAAATCATGCTTAAGCTCGGCGAAGAGTGATATTTAGCCAATGGCTGCCCTGGTGCAGCCATTATTTTGCCTCAAATCCCATCTCCTTGATCTTTATGCTCCCCTTTCATATCCCTTTCGCATAAAATAAAAGCAAAATATTTCGATAGGTCAGGATGATGAACTCTTTTGAAAGACGAAACAAAATTGTCGACTTGGTTCAGCAGAACGGCAGCATCTTGGTCAGCGATCTTTCGAATTCCTTCGGAATTTCTGAGGTTACCATCCGCGCTGACCTGCGCCTGCTAGAAGAAAAAGGCCTGCTGATCCGCTTCCACGGCGGTGCCGCCAGGCCGGGCAGTCAGTTGGAGCAGGAGGCCGAGGCGCCGAAAACCACCGGTGAGGTCATCCTGGAAGAACGCTACCAGCTGGCTAAAGACCCGAAAAAGCGCATTGCCTTAAAGGCAGCAGCGATGGTCAACCCCGGCGATACGGTGATCCTGGATAGCGGCAGCACCACCATGCTGATCGCCGAAGAGCTGGTGAAGATGGGTAATATCACGGTGATCACCAATAACCTGCCCGCCGCCTTTGCACTTTCCGACAATAAAGACATCACGCTGGTGCTGTGTGGTGGCACGCTGCGCCATAAGACGCGCTCCATGCACGGTTCCATCGCGGAGCTCTCCCTACAGGGCATTGCCGGTGACGTGATGTTCGTCGGGGCCGACGGGTTGGACGCCACCAACGGCATCACCACCTTTAATGAAGGCTACTCTATCAGCGGCGTGATGGCTCAGGCAGCCAAGCGCGTAGTCGCGGTGGTCGACTCAACCAAGTTCGGCCGCCGGGGGTTCAACCTGGTGCTGTCGATGAGCCAGATCGACATGATCATTACCGATACCGGCATCAGCAGTGCCGATCGCCAAGCACTCGATCGGGCAAAACCCGAACTGGTTATCGTGTAAAATCAACTAGGCAGAGGATCAAGCCTCTGCCTATTACAGCCATCGACGCAATCTTTGCGACAACCCCCAGTCAGGCGTTAAACTCTTACCCTTCTCGAATCACACAACTCATGGAAAACCCAGATGACGAAACATTACGATTATCTAGCAATTGGCGGCGGCAGCGGCGGTATCGCATCGATCAACCGGGCAGCCATGTATGGTCAGAAATGCGCACTGATTGAAGCCAAAGAGCTTGGCGGCACCTGCGTTAACGTGGGTTGTGTCCCGAAAAAAGTCATGTGGCATGCGGCACAGATCGCCGAGGCCATTCACCAGTACGGCCCGGATTACGGCTTCGATACCACCGTTAACGCCTTTGACTGGAAACGCCTGATCGCCAACCGCACCGCCTACATCGATCGCATTCATACCTCTTACGACAACGTACTGGGTAAAAACAAGGTCGACGTGATCAAAGGTTTTGCCCGCTTTATTGACGCGCATACCGTAGAGGTCAACGGCGAGAAAATCACTGCCGACCATATTCTGATCGCGACCGGTGGCCGCCCAAGCCATCCTTCGATCCCAGGTGCCGAATACGGCATCGACTCCGACGGCTTCTTTGAGCTGGATGCCATGCCAAAACGCGTGGCAGTGGTGGGTGCTGGCTACATCGCGGTAGAAATTGCCGGTGTGATGAACGCGCTGGGAGCAGAAACGCATCTGTTTGTGCGTAAACACGCCCCGCTGCGTACCTTCGATCCGATGATTGTAGAAACCCTGGTTGAGGTGATGAACACCGAAGGGCCAACCCTGCACACCGAATCCATTCCAAAATCCATCGTCAAAAATGCTGACGGCAGCCTGACGCTGGCGTTGGAAAACGGCAAAGAGTTCACCGTGGACAGCCTGGTATGGGCCATCGGCCGCGAACCAGCGACCGACAATCTGAACCTGGCGGTCACCGGCGTGAAAACCAATGCCAAAGGTTACATCGAGGTCGACAAATTCCAGAACACCAACGTGAAAGGTATCTACGCGGTAGGTGACAACACCGGTGCGGTTGAGTTGACCCCGGTTGCCGTTGCCGCTGGCCGTCGACTGTCTGAGCGCCTGTTCAACAACAAGCCGGACGAGCATCTGGACTACAGCAACATCGCCACCGTGGTGTTCAGCCACCCGCCAATTGGCACCATCGGCCTGACCGAACCGCAGGCGAAAGAGCAGTTTGGTGAGGACAAAGTGAAGGTCTATAAATCGTCCTTCACCGCCATGTACAGCGCTGTGACTCAGCATCGCCAACCATGCCGTATGAAGCTGGTGTGTGTGGGCGAAGAAGAGAAGATTGTTGGTCTGCACGGGATTGGCTTCGGCATGGATGAAATCCTGCAGGGCTTCGCCGTGGCAATCAAGATGGGCGCGACCAAGAAAGACTTTGACAACACCGTGGCGATCCACCCAACCGCTGCGGAAGAATTCGTGACCATGCGGTAAATGGTGCATTCCTTACTGTAAAACCGACTGTAAAAGGTCGGTTTTTGCTTTTATTCAGCTTATAAATGCTGATTAAGGCAATTGAATATCCCCGCCATAATGTTTATATCACTGCAAAATTAGCATTCATTAATATAAATCGTTCTTTTAAATATAACTTCTTAAATATAACCTCAACGAGATGCCGATTTTCGAGCACAATCGCTCCCGCTACGCCTATAATCACCGCGTAGTTATATGCAGTATCTCGTTTGGCGAGGCTCCTATACAAACACAGGTTACTGATCTGACGACATCGAGAGATGCCCAAGGTTAAGACAGGCTTTATCGGATTAAGGTTTAGCCCAAGGTAACTTCTGAACTGTTCTTCAGATACATTGTTCAGATACGTTGTATAGTGCTAAAACCTGGACGCGGAGATAGGCTTTCTGCACTCCCCTCTTTGGTTTACTCCCCTATACGAAGCACTGTTGAAGTTTAAACAGCAATAGGGTCAATCACTTCCAGACTCCTCAGCGATGACCGCTACCGCGCCAGCAACACAGGCGGGTCAGGCATTGCTAACTCTTTGAACGCTGACTTTTTCACCGCCGCTGGCACCATGACGGTGAATGAAGCCAGAGACTACGTTGCACACTTACTTTTAACCACAGAGGTCGTTATCGATTACAGTTAACCGAGGATAAGATTATGGGAAATATGATGTTTTTTATGGGATTTTTGTTTTTCATCAGCTCATTGGGGCTGATTGCAGCCTATCTGAGCACCAAATGGGATGACTAATGAACGAAAAAGATCCGCCTAGCATCATCCTCCCCGTAGCCTCATCAATCATTGCGGGGAGGATGAATAACCGCAATAAACGGACGGTATTTACCGCGCGTGATAATGATGATGATTTTTATTCTTGGGTTGCTGTACGCTATTTTTATGATGTCGGTAGGTATTAATGAGATTTATTTGTATTCCACCGGTCAAACTGCATTTCTCTCCTGTTTATTGCTGACAGCTACCGCAAGCTTACTGCTCGTCGCTTTTGTCTGGCAATGTTCCGTAAAAACCAAACGCTGATTTTTTTAATTCAACTATGAGCTGTGCTATGCAAAATAAAAAACAGGCCGTCGCCAGAAACTCGATGATTATCAGCGGATTGTTGGCGTTAGGTAAATTTATCGCAGGTATATTTACCGGCAGTATTGGCCTGATATCCGAAGGCATTCATTCATTTACCGATTTTATAGCCACCAGCATCACCTGGTGGGCGGTGAGCGTTAGCGATAAACCTGCTGATGATGACCATCACTTCGGTCATGGCAAGGTTGAGAATCTGGCCGCACTGTTTGAGGTACTCCTCCTGTTGGCGGCCGGGGGTTGGATCATCTTTGAAGCAGTAAGCAGCCTGATAGGTGAGGCAAACCAGATTGTGGCTGCACCGGTAGTGATTGCGGTACTGCTGGTGTCCATTGTGGTTGATTACTTCCGTGTCCGAGCTTTGAACCGCGTGGCCAAAGCCACCAACAGCGCGGCTCTGGAAGCCGATGCTCTGCATTTCTTCTCCGATATGTTGTCTTCTGGTGTGGTGCTGTTGGGCATGGTTTTTGTGCTATTTGGTTTTGCCCGTGCAGATGCACTGGCAGCATTGATCGTCGCCTGCTTTATCCTGACTGCCGCATTGAAGCTGGGCAAACGCTCCTTTGATTCCCTGATTGACACTGCACCTGCTGGCACGCGGGAAGATATCGCTGCCATACTTAATGACTTCCCCGCGGTGCTGTCTACGGAGAATATTCGTCTGCGCAGTGGCGGAGCCACGCTGTTTATCGAGGTGAGCGTTGGGGTATGCCGTACGCTACCGCTTGAGCGGATCAAGGAATTGAAGCTGGCGATTACCGCCAAACTTGCGCAGCAATACGCCAACTCGGAAGTGAGGGTGATTGCCATCCCTCAAGCCAGAAGTGATGAAGATCTGGCAACCCGTATTCGCATGCTGGCCGCCAACCATGGGGCCGTGGTGCAGAGCCTTTCACTACAACAATTGGCAGACCGTGTGGCGATCGGGATGGATCTGCTGGTTCCGGCCAATGCCAGCGTAGAACAGGCGCATGATATTGCCAGCGAGGTGGAGGAGGCCTTACGCCAGACGTTGGGCGAAAATACGGAGATCGAAACCCACCTGGAACCCCAGATGCTGGATTGGCTGACTAGCCAGGATGTGGAACACGGCGAACTGGCGAAGATTGAACAAGCATTGACGGTTTCGGCGCAAAACAGCGGATTGGTGCAAGACATCCATGATATCCGGGCGCGAGAAACGCCACAGGGCGTGATTGTGAATTTTCACTGTCGGGCCCTTCCGGCCTTGTCGATTTCTGCGGTGCACGATGCGGTGGACCATATTGAACGGCAATTGAGAATACAATTTCCCTTAGTATCGCGGGTGGTGGGGCATGTTGAGCCGCTGTGATCCCTCACAGCGGAATGGAGGGTGGGCGCAGGCTACATCACAGTAGAAATTGCCGATGTGACGAACGTGTTGAGAGCAAAAACGCATCTGTTGTGCGTAAACACACACCGCTGTGTACCACCTTAAATCAACGAACCCACAGTGCAATCAATACGACCAGGGCCGGAAGTGCCTGAACATAAAGTATCTTCCGGCTGACCGTCACTGGCCGCTCCTTACCACCCATGTCACAGACAATCTCCGCGATTTTCTATACTCTCAGCTATCCGACTCCAGACGCGACGTTGAGACGCCTTAGTGAACAGTTTTGACCTGTCATTGTTGAAATATATTCAGGAACACAGCCCGGTGTTAATCGAGGATGTCACCTCCAGGTTTGGCAAAACCCTGTCGACGCTGAAGCGATCCATGAAGGAGATTAACGAGTTTCTGGAGCCAGATTACCACATGCATATTGATGGGCAGTGGATCGTCACGGCGATCGGCTATAGGGAATACATCGCCTTTCTGGAACAGCTCCCGTTTAACCGCTACATCACCACCGCCGATGAACGCATTAAAGATCTCAGCGTGGCGCTGTGCCTGCAGGACGTGGTGAACAAAAGCGAGTATTACCGCAAGTTTAACGTCAGCCCAACCACGCTGAAAAACGATAACCAAGCGCTGTTGGCATTTTTACAGGCCAATCATCTCACCGTTACCGCCATTCCTAAGCAGGGATCGCGGCTGGATGGCGACGAGATCCTGCTGCGCATCGCCATCTGCCTGACGATCCTGAAAACCATCGAGATCGGCGAAGATCACCTATTGGTGCCGCACAAAGCCAGCGAGCCGATCAATCGCTCCATTGCCACGCAGTTCTTAAAGGTGTGCCAACAAGAAATCAGCGCCGCCGCCGAGTTGTACCAACAGCGGCTGAGCCAGCGGATCACGCTGGGCTATAACAGTAAAAAATACTTCCTGGTGTATATGAGCATTGCGCTACATCGCATGCGGCGCGGGCATTTCATTACCCACAGCGATAACCTGAGCTTTATTCAATCTTCTGACTTTGGGTTGCTGGATGGCGAGCACGAAAACCGCTTTCTCGACCTGCTGATTTCCTCCCTGACCTACACCTGGCGGCCGTTCGATATCTACGATCCCACGCTGATTACGCTCGTTGGCCGCCTTTGTGAAACCCTGACCCCGTTGCTGCGGGCAGAAATCCACAACCGTTCGCCCTTCTTCGCCGAGATCTACCAGTTCGTCTATTCGACCATCGTACAAAACAAGTTCAATCTCTACTTTGACGATAAAAAACTGCATCAGGTGCAGACCCGGCACGCCCTGCTCTATCAGGGCGTCGTCCAGGCCACCGCCCCCATCGCGCAGCACTATCAAACCACCTTTTCGCCGGTGCATCTGTCCACGCTAGTATTGATCCTGAAGAAATACGAGCTGCAAAACCGAGTCCACAGCGAGGAGAAAAAACGCGTCATTATCGTGACCAACTCTTCGGAAAGTAAGGTGGGTTATTTCAAGGAGGTATTGAAGTCGCACTTCCATATTGAGATTGTCGGCTACGTTAATATCAATGAGATACATACGCTCGAGCGGATCCCCTTTGATTTGCTGATCACCTTCACCAATAAAATCTCGAGCTATCTGAAGTATTATCAGTGGGATTACATCAAGGTTAATTTCTATCTCAGCCGCGATGATATCTCGCTGCTCAGCCAGCATGGGCTTTCCCGAGCGAAGAAGAAGATCCCGGCAGAGGGGTTTATTCAGGAAATTGAGGGATTGGATCGCCAGCAGCTGCGCACCCTGTTAGAGCGGCAGTATCCGGACTTTTTCATCTGACAGGGTGACAACAAATGGGCACAGTATGCTGCGCCCGTCGTGCCTAAGCGCTTAGCTGGGTTTGACGCAGGCCCCGGCAGTAGACTTCCACCAGATCCAACCCTTCATCCAACACCAGAATATCGGCATCTTTACCCGGACACAGTGATCCTTTCCGACTCTGTGCGCCTGCCAGAAACGCCGGATTCTCGCAAGCAATGCTGGCGACAGACACCAGCCCCTTATCCAGACGATCGACGATGTTCCTCACCGAATCGAGGAAATTCATCTCCAACTGCTGCACCGCACCATAGTCACGGGGGCAAACGTGGCGCGTATCGCCACCGTCTGAGGTAATCTCTAACTGCCCCTGTTTGATACGGAAGGTCTCTTTGCGCAGGTAATGGTGAAACTCATAGCCTTCCGGGAAATCGACATAGCCCATACAGTCGCTCATCAGCACCATGCGCCGATCGCGTTTCAGGCGATAAAGCAGATCAAAGGCCTCCGGTTTGATGGTGATGCCGCTCTGTTTCGCAACTTCCGCGTAGGTATCCTGATAGTACATCAGCGCACCGACCACCCCGAGCTCACGGTGATGGAAGCCACGCATCCCGCTATAAGCGTGGGTGAAGTGATTTAATCCCGCCTCTATCGCTGCCGTAACCTCAGCAAAGGTGGCATCGGTATGCCCTGCCGACGCGGTGATCTCCTGCCCCCGCAGATGGCGAATCAACTCCAACGACCCTTCCAGCTCTGGCGCTAGCGTCATCAGGCGGATGTTCTGCCCCGCTAGCCGGTTAAAGCGTTCGAATCCCTCAACGCTTGGCCGTTGCAAACAGTCGGCTCGCTGCATGCCGAGGTGTTTTTCACTGATGTAGGGGCCTTCCATATGGATGCCGATGGCTTCGGCCCCGTTCGCTGGCGTTGCCGTGGCAATATAGTCGGCAGCCTCTATTAACGACGTCTCAAGGAAATCATTTGGCATGGTGCCGGAAGTGGGCAGGTAAGAAGTGACACCGGCCTTGACCAAATCGTGGCTCATCCACTTCAGCGACTCCTTATTGCCCTTGTAGCCGAACGAACCCCGCCCCCAGCCGTGCACATGAATATCGACAAAGCCGGGCATGATGATCCGATGACTATGGTCGATGCAGCTACCGGAAAAGTGGCTGGCGAACCCGCTTATTTTCCCTTGTTCCACCCATAGATAACCGGCCTTGATACCGTCGGGGAAGACGATCCGGTTGGATTTGATAACCCCGGAGCGCTGGTCATCCATGGCTTCTCTCCAAGACCCGGTCTGCCAGTTCATCGGCCAAGACGGCACACAGGCCGGTATAGGCTCCGGGATCCAGCAGCTCCGCAATCTCCTGCGCAGTGAAGTTTTCGGCCATAACCGGATCCTGGCTTAGTATTTCACCGTATTCGAGGTGTTCATGGGTGCTACGCATCGCCATGTTGTAAACCAGCTCATGGGCCGGATCCTTACCCAATTTATCCACCAGCTTCATCATGATTTTCTCGCTGTTGATCAGCCCGTGCGTCAGCATCACGTTGTCGTGCATCCGCTCAGGGTTAATCACCAGCGTGCGCGTCAGCTCCTCTGCACGCAGGATAATCTCGGCCATCAGCTCAATGCTTTCCTGCAGGCTGGCATCAAAGATAAAGTAGGCCGAGCTGTCCGCCTCAAACGGCCTTGGGCAGACGTAGAGCGCCGCCGTCATCACCGAATACAGCTTCTGGGCGTTGGCAATGATGCCCTTTGCCAGCTTGGGATTGACCTTCTGCGGCATGGTGCTGCTGCCCACGGTGCCTTTGGTAAACGCCTCGGAGACCTCGCCAAACTCCTCACTGGAAGTCTGATAAACCTCTTCGGCGATTTTATGCAGAGTGGTTGCCAGCAAACACAGGTTGCTGATGTACTCGGCGCGGAACACTCTGGCATTGCGTGAAGGCACCAGCATCGAATGCATCCCGAGCTGTTCGGCGACCAGATCCTGCACCGTTCTGCCCGCTTCCCCCGTGGCGTGAAAGGCGCCCACCGCCCCGCCCATCATCACGGTGAATACGCGCTTTTCCGCCTCCTGCATGCGTTCCACCGCTGCCAGCAGCTCATAAATCCACACGGAAACCTTATAACCATAGGTGATAGGCAAGGCATGTTTGCCGTGAGTGCGCCCCGCCATCAGGGTATTTTTGTGTGCCTTCGCCAAGTGGGCCAGATTGACCAGCGTGTCATCGACAAACTTCATCAGATGGCGGTGGAATTTCTGCACGATCAGCAGATGGGCCGTTTGCTGTATGTTTTGGGTCGTCACGCCGTAGTGCACGTACTTGCCACTTTCCGCATCACAAGCTTTAACCAACACCTTGATAACGGGAACAAACCCGTGGCCAATCTGACGCATCAAACGGTCAATCTCCGCCAGGTCGATCCGCTCCAACTGGCAGTTGGCAGCGATATTTTCA
Source organism: Serratia sp. NCCP-200 (assembly GCF_059697885.1). NCBI lineage: Bacteria > Pseudomonadati > Pseudomonadota > Gammaproteobacteria > Enterobacterales > Yersiniaceae > Serratia > Serratia sp. NCCP-200. The sequence continues at coordinate 42,520 of NZ_BAAKUJ010000007.1, read as the reverse complement.
GCCGCGGCGGCGGGGATCATCCCCACCTTAGCCTGCGCCATCGCCAGTGCGCCTTCCACGTCGAGCCATGACTGCACCCTGGCTTCGTGGGTGAACAGATCTTTCATGCCCTGATGATCGATGGTTTTACTTTTGGAATCATAAAGTGCGCGCATGCTGTGTTCCTCTTAACGTTGCTGAATGCCAGCAAGATGGTCGTCTACCGCGTTACGGACAAACTCGACGTGTGGTCCGAAGACGACGTGAATATGGTTGCTGGAGGGAATAAAGGTCCCCAATGAACCGGCCTCTTTCAGCAACTCCATGTTCATCAGCTTCTGGTCGCCTAGGTCGATACGCAGCCGCGACACGCAGTTTTCTACCCGCTTGATGTTCTGCCTGCCGCCCAGTCCTTCTACGACCAGCTCCGCTACCTTGTCGTACTCTTTGTTATTGAGCAGCGCACTGTCCGCCATCTCTTTCTCGCGGCCTGGCGTTTTGATATCAAACTTGCCGATGGCATAGCGGAACACGCCATAGAACACCACAAAGTTAATCGCGCCCAACAGCAGCAGGTTCGGCCAGTGGGTGTTTTCGTACATCAGCCCGAAGATGCCGAAGTCAAAGATGGTGCCGCGAATATAGCCAATCGAAACGTCCAACATTTGCAGAGGAATGGTTAACAGGCCGCACAAGATTGCGTAGACAACAAAGAGCTGCGGTGCAATAAACAGGAAGGAGAACTCAAGCGGCTCGGTGATATTGCCGAGGAACGCCGTCAGCACCACGGTCAGGATCATCCCTTTGGCGAATTTCTTGTTTTTGAAATAGGCCATGTGGTACATCGCTAATCCGATAGCCGGAACGCGGAACAACGTCGTCAGCATCTGCGACGAAGCCAGGTAGCTGGACAGCGTTGGCATGAACTCATTCCATGCTGGATGGTTGGGTCCCAGTTCAAACAGGATCTTGTTCATGGCGGGCAGAATGCCAACGTAGGTTTGCCCATCAATCAGATAGGTGCCGCCCGCTTCGGTGAAGCGCACCGTTGAACTCAAGACATGGTGCAAGCCAAACGGGATCAGCAAACGGTTCAAGGTCATGTAGATCCCGGCACCGATATTCGGCGCCATCATCACGGTCGAGATGCTCCGCATCCCATAGGTAAACACATCCCACACGAATGGGATCAGCAGGCCGACCGGAATGGTAAAGGCAATCGACAGGATGGCGACCGATTTCTTCCCGCTGAAGAAGGCAAAGGCCAACGGCAGCTGTAGCCGGTAGAACCTGTCTGTCACCTTGGCGGCAAGCAAGCCGGCAATGATCCCTCCCAGCGCTTCTATTTTCAGCGTGTGAATACCGAGCACCATGCCCTGCCCGACCAGCGCCATATTCTCCGTCACCAATTGGTCCATCACTTTCAGATGCACATGCATGGAGATCAGTAAGGTTAGATAGGCGATGACCGAAGCAAAGACCGCAATGCCCTTTTCCTTCTTCGACATGCCATAAGCGACCCCCATGGCGAACAGCAATGGGATATTCTGGAACACCACGCTGCTGATTAATCCCACCGAAGAGAGGATCGCCTTGCAGTAGGCATTTCCCAGAAACGGCAGTTTATCGATCATATACGCCTGGCCCAGCGCGCTACAGATCCCCATTAACATCCCCACCGGGGCTAACACGGCAATAGGCAATAATAGGGAACGCCCAAACGTCTGTATTTCGTTTTTAAAGTTTGATTTCATTATCTGGCCCCTGGTTTACTTTACCGCTCTATCAAACAATGCCAGCGCTCCCACCATCAAGGCCAAATACTGGCTGATTCAAGGCTCATTTTTTGCCCGTCAAAAATCAGGGCTTGGGGCCAATTAACAGGTACGCCAAATCGCCGCCCAGGTCGTTTTCAGACAGGCGGTTAGCAATAAGGCGTAAACTCCAATCTTTTTAATGCTATTTCGCTTATTCTCACCTGCAAAGCGCGGCGTTTTCTGCCATTCTTTTGCCTATTCCTCCTAGCCTTAGCCACGCCTTCGTAGACAGGACAAATAATGGAAGTGTTAACAAAGGATGAAGTGTTATATCACCGGGGAAGTTTGCTGACAGCAGACGGCGTCATGGTCGCCTCATGGGATCTTGAACAACAGGAGAGTTTTTCCGGTGATTATTTTAGCCTGGCTGGCTACCGCGGTATCCGCAATGCCGCTGCGGCCCCTTTCAGCGTGGATTATTGCAACGAATCGGTCGTGCACATCATTAACGGCATGGGCGTAACGCTGGGCGATTCCATTATTGGCCTGACCGCGCTTGAGGCGCTGCGCGAGTTTAATCCCAACCTGCACACTATTATCTACCGGCCAGGGCGCGCGCCCCACTATGTCGATCAGCTTTATCATCTGGCGGCAGGCGTGGTGGCGGATCTCCGTTGGCTGCCGTGGAAGGCAGAGCATATTCCAGAACAAGAACTGTGTATCGATGCCGGTAATCAACTGTTCTGGCCAGCCTTCACCACGTTGCCGATGATCGATTTTTTTCTGCAGGCGCTGGGCGTTGAACCTACCGCTATTCCTGCTACGGCGAAAGCCAACCGCTGGATGCAAAAACTATGTCTGCCGCCATTACCTGAACGCTGGCAGAATAAGCCCTACGTGCTGTTTTGCCCCACCGCCAGTACGCCGTTACGCAGCATTCCGGCCAGTGCCCATGTGCCACTGGTGAATGCCCTGTGGGAGAAATTTGCCTGCCCGGTGCTAGGATTTGGCGCGGTAGATCATCCGCATTATGTGGATATTCAACCGTTTTCCACCACGACCGCGGATTTCCTGGCCTGGGTGAAGCATGCCCGCTATGTTCTGACATCGGATACCGCTGCGGTGCATATTGCCGCTGGTTACGATGTGCCAACCACCGCCTTCTTTACCTCAATCGCTCCCGAATTGCGGGTGCGAGACTATCCTTTATGTCAGCCTGTCTATTTTGCCATCCCCGAGCTGAACAACGTGCAGGCCAGCGCCAGAAAGCATGACCTGGAGCAGGTCGAACTAGCCTTTACTACCCTGATGCTAAACGAATTGCCGTGGGCCTGATCCCCGGTCTGGAGAACTACCGATGCTGTTGACCGCAATAAGAAATACCGCATTTGCCCTGCTGGCTTTGGTCATTACCCAAACCAGCGCACTCAGCTTTACCCTGGAAGTTGGCGGCAAGATTAAAAACACCACCGACGCCGAGAACAAAACCTATGTCTTTACCGATAAAGAGCTGTTTGCCATGCCGGTCCACAGCATCACGACCACCACTTCGTGGACGCCCAGAGTAAAATTCGATGGCGTATTGCTGGCAGATATTTTGGCTAAAGTGGGGGCCGAAGGCACCATGATGACGCTCTACGCGCTGAACGATTATTATATTGATGTGCCCATCTCGGACGTGGCTAAATACAATATGATCCTGGCCTATAAAATGGGCGGGGAAATGTTAAAGGTGCGCGATTTCGGGCCGCTGTTTCTGATCTATCCCCGCGATGCCGGGGGCGCGGAGCTCAACTCTCCGCTGTATAACTCGCGCTTTATCTGGCAGATCAACAGGATAGTAATTAAATGAAGTTAGTCCGCTTCAAAGACAGCGGCAGGTTGGCCATTCCGGCCATTTTTGCCGCCTTATTCCTGCTCGCCTCGACGGTGACGCTGTATTACTACAGCGCCACCTTGTCCAAAAAAGGGCTGTATGCCGTTGCCGGTACGCAGGAGAACTACTCTTGGTCGATCGCCAAGTTCGCCATCAAGCTGGCGGAATTTGAAACCCTGGTGGAACAGCAAAAAAGCACCAATCAGGTGGATATCGATAACCTGAGGCTAAGGTTCGATATTCTCTATTCTCGCTATTCGGTGCTCGCCCGCCCGTCAGAATCGACCCTGCCGCTGTACCACGAGCCTGGATATCCCGAGCTCGTTGAACGGATGCGCAATGAAATTACCCAGTTGGATCAGTTGGTCAACAGCCCTCAGGTAGATCTGGGGTTGATTTCGCAAGCCATGCAACAGATCAAACCTTCCGCGATTATGATGGCCAACCTGGCGGACCACGCTGAAGTGAAACAGCGCACCGGGGCTTACGAAGATTTTATCGAGAAAAGGCACATCATCTTTTATGGCCTGGTGATCATTATGTTCTCGGTGATCGCGCTGATTGCCATCACGCTGATCGTCATCCGCCAGCAGCGCCAAACCATCAGCCAGCAGTCGAAGGCCATTCGCGCAGAGCAAAAGGCTATCCGCACCAAAAACGCCTTCCTCGGTGCCATCGGCCATGAACTGCGCACGTCGCTGCAAAGCATTATGTCCGCCATTGATGTGCTGACCAATACCCGCGTATCCCATGAGCACAAGGATACCTTCCACCGGCTGGAAACTGCCGCCGAGCAGATAGAAAGCCAGATGAAGGATCTCACCGATTATGCACGCCTGGACAGCGGCATGATGGAGCTGCGCATTGTTCCCTTTAATGCCCAGCAGGTGATCGACGAAACGACGGATGAAATCGCCATGCTGACCCATAAACCTGGGGTCAAACTGGTACGTGAAGTGGAGTTTACCCATGCGCAGGTCTATTCAGACCCGCAGCGGCTTCGGCAAATCGTGGTTAACCTGCTGACCAACGCCTTTAAATATACCGAAAGCGGTACCATCACGCTGCACAGCTGCCTGCGTAGCCAACCGGCGGGAAGCTCGTTAATCATTGAAGTCACGGATACCGGCATCGGTATCGACAATGCCCTGCTACCGCAGATTTTTGAGCCCTTTACCCAGCTCGATCAGTCAAATACTCGCCAATACAGCGGGGTTGGCATGGGGTTGGCGATCGTCCACGGCCTGGTCGAATTGCTCGACGGCACGATCACGGTGTACAGCGAGGTGGGAGAAGGCAGCACCTTTATCGTAAGCATCCCCGTTGAGATCAGTGAAGAACAGTTGCCGGAGCAAAGCCCACGTCCGGCAGCGACGCTGTTGAAAAAAGAGCAGCAAATCCTGGTGGTGGACGACAATCCTGCCGCAGGCATGGCCTTTATCGCCCTGCTGGATAAGTTGGGCTATCAATATGAGCTGTGTGACTCGTCGGAACGTGCGCTGCAAAAACTGTTGCGGCGGCCTTACGATGCCTTGCTGCTTGATCTGCAAATGCCCGGCATCGATGGTGTGGCAGTGGCGCAACAGCTGCGTGACCAGCGTGGCCCGAACCGTAATATCCCGATTATCGGTATCAGCGCCTATACGCCGGAGTTGCTCCCTAGCGAGCAACGCGCCATGTTTGACGATTATCTGATGAAACCGGTACGCATGGAGGCGCTATCCACCTCACTCACGTCGCTGTTTGTCGCTACAGATTAAAGCACCGTTGCAGTGCGGCTTCGATCACATGGAGCCGCACCGGCTTTTCATACGGGCCGAGCACGTCATAATCACGCATTGCTCTGGCAATCTCTGACTCACGCAAATCGGTGCCCAACTGGCCGGTCAGCACCAGGATCGGCGCATCCGCATGATCGGAAGTGCGAATGGTTTCTATGCATGTCTGCGCCGTCTCATGGCCTATCAACCAATCCACCACATAGCCATCAAACGGGCTTTTGGCCAGCGCCTGGCAGAAACTGCTGACGTCATAGAAAGCCACGGCGTTGAATCCTTGGCTATTGAGATACTTGGTTAGCTCATCAGCGGCCTGATGTGCATCGTCCAATACCGCAATGCTCAGGCGATCGTCCTCGCTAAGGCCGGGGCGGATCTCGATCAGTTCGACAGCGAAATACTTGCCCTGTGGGGCTTCGCTGGCTCGATAAACGATCCACTGCCCATCCTGCTGCAAGCCAACAAACTCGGCCTGCTTGCTGCCCACTAGTTCGCTGCTAATGTGCGCCACGCAAGGTAACGCCACCCCGGCCACAGAAAAGATGGCATCCTGTGCCACAGTGGACCCTACAGGCTCGCTTTCGGGGAGAATGTCGACGATGGACGCCGGCGTTTCTCCCAAGGCCAGTGCCACGCTGTTGATTTGCTCCAGCGTCCATGGGCTCTGGCCTTTCAGCTTGCGGTGAGCATGGGAAAAACTCAGATCCAAAATGCGGCTGAGTTCCTTGGCATGTTGTCGCTTGCCGATCCCATGTTGCAAAAAGAGTTCCCTGACCTTGCCTGCAATCGACTGCGAATCGAATTTTTGATGATTGTTAAACATGTTATCCTTCGATATATCTCGCTGATTTTTCAGTCGCTTTGACACCCATCCGTACAAAAACGTTATCGAAATCTCGCATACTATACAATCTTAGCCTAATAGCTTGCTTGACATACCATCTTTTATGGTCAAACATGGTATCAGAAGTGATGTATTATAAAAACGATAGTAGAACGATAAGTTAGTAATAACCATACCAACACCAGGGAAATTATAAGCCGGCCACAACACCTGATTAAAGTATCAACAGGGAGTTGCAAGCTGAGCAAGTTTAACCGCAGAGTTAATTGCTTCACCCCTCGTTAAGCCGGGGCCCGCAAGGGTTCCGGTTTTTTATTTGGCAAAAACCCAATGAAAAGGCCGGAGAACACTCCCCGGCCCGTCACTCGTTCGCGGATTATCCCTCAACTCTGGCATCTTCCTCAGCCTGGCGAATGATGGCTTTGGCCATCCACTGGGTTACATCCTGAATATCATCGAGCTCTAAACCCCAAATGTCCTTCAGCACCAGGAACACCTCGGAACCATAAATCAGCGAAAAGGCGTGGATCACGCGTTGCAGGGCTTCAGCAGGGAGTTTGTTCTGCAAGGGCTCAACCGCCAGCTTCAACAGCCGCTTGCGATTGCCACGCACGAACTTTTCGCCCGGCGTCGCGTTAGCCCATTGCTGGAGCGATAGCTGTAACGCCGCACGTAGCGCGCCTTCATGCTGCTCCATCTGCGGGTAGGCAAACGCCAACAGTTGATGAATGCGCTTGAGCGCATCGTTATCCTGCGGTTGCCATTCAAGGATCGGCCCCAGGCTTTTCGCCACAACGGCGGAGATCAGGGCACTTTGGGTGGGAAAATAGCGATAAGCGGTGGCACGAGAGACCTGCGCATGCGCCGCTAGCTCAGTAATCGAAGGGAAGACTCCACCATCGTAGAGCTCCATCGCACAGGCCAGCAGCAAGCTGCGGGTTTTGGCACGAGTATGTGTCAAAGATTCATCCCGTGGAGCGGGAAATGCGGATATTGGCACGTTTTCCTCGAACTTCCTCGTATCTTCCAGCCTTGGAGTCAATACGATAGACAGCCTCACCGACAGATCCTGGCCCATCGGCAACGTAAAAAATTACAGCTAAGATAGCCAAAAACGGGACTCAAGTCTCACTTTAAACAAATTAATGCTTGCAAAAATGATACGGCAGTCTCATTATGACCAACAAATAAACGATAGTACCTTATTGTCCGACACCAGGGTTCACCACCTACTATAAAAAATAGCATTAAAATCAATTTGTTCAGGCCTTTGTCTGAACCTTTTTCAGGAACAGATGATGAGCAGCACCCCGGGTTTTGTCTATATTGCTACCACAGCAGATACTAAAGGACAAGAACTGGAATATGTCCGTCATCTGATCGCCAATCTCGATTTACCCGTCATCACCCTCGATCTCTCCACTTCCGGTAAGCCTTCTCTGTATCACGCGGACGTTTCTGCGCATGAGATCGCGGGTTACCATCCGGAAGGTGAACAAGCCGTTTTTTGTGCTAATCGCGGGCAGGCGATTGCGGCCATGGCTATCGCTTTTGAGCGCTTCATGCTCTCACGTCGTGATGTTGCTGGGCTGCTCGGTTTGGGTGGGTCTGGTGGCACCGCGATCATCACGCCCGCCATGCAACAGTTGCCCATCGGCCTGCCAAAGCTGATGGTGTCGAGTATGGCTGCGGGTGATGTCGCTGGCTATGTCGGCTCCAGCGATATTGCCATGCTGTATTCCGTCACCGATATCGCCGGGCTAAATCGCATTTCACGCAAGGTATTGAGCAATGCCGCCAACCAGATAGCCGGCGCCATCCGCTTTCATATCGATGATGATGCCGACAGCAAACCTGCCACCGGCCTGACCATGTTTGGCGTCACTACGCCTTGTATCAAGGCCGTGACCAGCGCCATTGAGCACGACTGGGATTGCCTGGTGTTTCACGCTACCGGCAGTGGTGGCCAGGCAATGGAGAAGCTGATCGACAGCCGCTTGCTCAACGCCGTATTGGATCTGACCACCACCGAGGTGTGCGACTATCTTTTTGATGGCGTGTTGGCCTGCAACGAAGATCGCTTTGGGGCCATTGCCCGCACCGAGATCCCTGGTGTGATGTCATGCGGAGGGCTGGATATGATCAACTTCGGTCACCCGAAAACCATTCCGGCCCGCTACGCCAATCGTCAATTTTATTGCCACAACAGCCAGGTAACGCTGATGCGCACCACGGCGCAGGAGAATACCCAGTTAGGGCGCTGGATTGGTGACAAGCTGAACGCCTGCGCCGGGGAAGTATGCTTTGTCGTACCGCTGGGTGGCTTTTCAACCTTGGATGCGCCAGGGCAACCCTTCTGGGATCCACAAGCGCTGAGCGCTTTTGTTCACTCGCTGGAACGGACGCTGGTACAGACCGCAAAACGCCGGTTGCTCAAGGTACCGTACCATATCAACGATCCCCTGTTCGCCGCGGTTATTATCGAACACTTTAATGCCATTGCTGCTACGGCTAAATAATCCTGTCAGAAATTAAAATCGTGTCGATGGCCCTACTATGGGCCGCAAATCCTTTAATGGGCCGATAAAACTTAAATTGGGCCATAAAACCTGATACAGTGGGCCATAAATGGCAAAACGGGCCGTAAATATGATATTTTACGGTCCGTGTTTTTACTGGCCCGCAGGAAACAAACATCGATGACATCCTCAGATACCCTATCCAACCTGCAGCAGGGCATCCTGACCGCCATCGCTGCCGCGAAAACTCCCGTCAGTTCTGGGGAACTGGCGAAGCAGCTTCAGGTCGGTCGCTCCACCATCAAGCGTCATATTGAGGTCCTGCTCAGGGAAGACAGAATCATCCGATACGGCACCGGACGAGGAACCCGTTACACCCTCTCAGGGCAACAGACAGAGTCGGTACAACCCACGTCTTCGGTCACAACAGACAGTGGCATCGCACCTCACACCACGGAAGCGCAAGCTCTTCTCAACTACCTACACTCCCCACTGACTACCAGGGAGATTACTGGTTATGACCGAAGCTTTGTGGAAGACTACATCCCGAACCAGACCTTTCTGCTGTCAGAGTCTCTTGCCAGGGCACTAATGGAAGAAGGGAAGATGGCCGGGCAGCAACCTGCCGGGACCTATGCCCGAAAAGTGCTGGAGCAGTTGCTGATTGATTTATCCTGGTCCTCATCGCAATTGGAAGGCAACCGGTATTCCTTGCTGGCAACCGAGGAACTCTTTAAAAGCGGGACAGAAGCCGGGGATATGGATGCAGTGATGCTGTTGAACCATAAGCAGGCGATTGAGTTTATGGTCGATGCCGTCCCCGAATCCGGACTGACTGGCCCTGTCATCAGCAACCTGCATGCTCTATTGATGCACGACTTGCTTTCTGAGCCGGAAGGTCTCGGGGCTATCAGGAAGAAGATAGTGAATATCAGCGGAACAACTTACACTCCGCTGCAGACACCTTTCCTGCTGCAGGAGATGTTTGACAAAATTATTGAGAAGGCCCGGCAAATCATAAATCCGGTAGAGTCCGCATTTTTTCTGTGGGTCAATCTTGCCTACCTGCAACCCTTTGAGGACGGTAACAAAAGAACCAGCAGGCTCGCGGCCAACATTCCGCTGATGCTGTATAACAGTGCCCCTTTGTCCTTCCTTGACGCTGATGCCACGAATTATGCATACGCCATGATGGGGGTCTATGAAAAGCGTAATGTGGCTCTAGCGGTGGAGTTGTTTGAGCATCTGTACCGTCGCTCAATAAAACGCTACGCCGTGACACTCCAGGCAATGGGTGTTCCTGACCCGTTCAGGCTACGCCACCGGGAGGACTTAAATACAGCCATCCGCTATATCGTCACCGACAGGGAGAGTATCGAATCCGCCCTGCTAGCCATCACTATTGCCGCAGAAGATAAGGAGCAGTTCAGGGCTCTCCTGCAGGATGAACTCCGGGTACTGAACACGCACAACTGCGCCCGGTATCGCCTTTCGATGCGTATGACGGAACAGTGGATTAAAGACGGGAAACCGGCCTAGTCATCCAGTTCAACCCGTGCGAGATCCGCGGGAAATAGGCTGTAGGCGTGGCAGCACAGACACCATCCTCAATTTTGTATTCCAGATGGTCTTCGGGGGAAAATTCATTAAGAGTGATGATTTCAAACTGGTATTACTGGAGAGAGAGTTCTTTGAACATGGCGGTCAGTCCATTTTTTACACTAACCTTATTAGATTAAAATTTTAGCTTCACGGTCAGTGACTTTGTCATTAATAACAAAGCCGGGCAAATAACCCGGCATTTTTACTTTGACAGCAATGTTAATTATTCAGCAGCAGGAACATGATCGCGCATTTTTTTCATATGCTCCATCATCTTCTGCTCGCGTTTCTGATAATTCTCATTGTATTGTTTTTTCTGCTCTGGCGTTAGCAGGTTATACATTTTGTTTTCCGCTTTGGCGCGTTCCAGCATGTGCTCAGATTGCGCTTTACCGATCGCATCGATCTGGGCTTTTGCCTTGGCTTCGTCGAAGCTTTCCGAAGCGATCATGCTGTGCAGTGCCTGGCGCTCTTCTTTAGCACCCGGGCCGCGTTTTTGATGCGACTCTTTCATGATATCGCGCATCTGCTGGCGCTGCTCTTTGGTCAGGTTCAGGCCGGCAAACGGGCCTTCTTTGCCTGGGCCTTTATGATGCATCATTTTTGCCGGTGCAGCGGCTGTGGCCGATGCGGTTGCCGGGGTGGCAGTTGCGTCCGCAGCAAAGGCGGCAGAAGCCGAACCCAGGGCTAAGGTTGAAGCGACAAATAAAGCAGTCAGTTTACGCATAATTATTTCCTTAAAAGTTATTCTTCATCAGGAGCGCTGTACGTTAACAGGCTCACTATCTCGTCGTCGGAAATAATAGTATGCGCATGAATATATAGTAATGCGAGGGAGTGTAAATTTTTTAAAATCAAAAATGGCAATATTCGTCAATTATGAATAAATTATGGAGAAGGCGTCTGTTATTTGGAAGATTACATGACCCAAGCGTAATTATTAGTGTGGCTTTTGTCCACCTCCAGCTTGGGATTAATTTAGCATCCCTAGCCACAACTCTGGCTCAACGAAGCCAAAAACTGATTTTCGCACACTGCGCGGTTCTCTTTTACACTCTATACAGACGTCGTTCACGCGATCCCCATCGTCTTTCAGGCTGCAGCGTAGGGTCCGGCTGTCCCATTTTGAGGAATGAACATGTTCGCAGACCAAGGCCCGATACTCCTTAACACCCATTTTGGCACCAGCAGCCCTTACTGGCATCTGGCGTTTGACAGCAATGCCCTGCAGTTGACGGCAATCAAAGGCAAAACACACCTTGCCGTGGCTCTCGACGAAATGCAGGCGGCGAAAATCCGCCGTCTGAGCGGGGTTACCGCCAGCCTGGATCTGACCATCCAGCTCAGCGGCCAGCCCATCCACCTGCATTTGGTCGGACGCCGGGTCAATAAATTAGAGTGGGCAGGCACCGCCTCTGCCTATACCGATACCGAGGCCGTGGCACGTGATTTGGTGCACGGCCTATCGTTTGCCGAACAGGTGGTGTCAGAGGCCAATTCCGTCATTGTCATCGTTGACCAACACGGCCGCGTCCAGCGCTTTAACCGCCTGAGCGAAGAGTATACCGGCCTGCAGGAACAGGACGTGATAGGCAAAAACGTCTTCAAGATGTTTATGAGCCCCGAAGAGGCCGCAGCATCTCGGCGCAATATTGCCAACTTCTTTCGCAACGGGGCCTCCTATGAGGTGGAGCGCTGGATCAAAACGGTCAAAGGCGAGCGGTTATTCCTGTTCCGCAACAAGTTTGTCCACAGCGGCAGCGGCAAAAAAGAGGTGTTCCTGATCTGTTCCGGCACGGATATCACCGAAGAACGCCGTGCCCAGGAACGCCTGCGGCTATTGGCCAATACCGATACCATCACCGGCCTGCCAAACCGCAACGCCATTCAGGATGATATTAACCGGGCGATAAGCGAACGCGGTGAAAGCCACGTAGGGCTGGTCTATCTCGATCTGGATAACTTCAAAAAAGTGAACGACGCCTATGGCCATATGTTTGGCGATCGCTTGCTGATCGAGGTGTCCCACGCCATTCTCAGTTGCCTGGATCATGGCGAAAAACTTGCCCGTCTGGGGGGAGATGAATTTCTGGTGATGGTCACCCAGGCCGACCGGATTATGCTGCAAGAGCTGGCCCAGCGCATTATCGATCGTTTGCAAATGCCCTTCCGCATCGGCCTGATCGAGGTCTACACCGGCTGTTCGATTGGTATTGCCCTTTGCCCGCAACATGGCCACGATCTGGACAGCCTGATCCGCAGCGCCGATACCGCCATGTACGTCGCCAAGGAGCACGGCAAACGCACCTTTATCGTCTTCTCGCCGGACATGAACCGCCGCGTTGCCGAATACATGTGGCTGGATACCAACCTGCGTAAGGGGCTGGAACAGGAGCAACTGGTGGTGTATTACCAACCCAAGGTCACAACGCTCAACGGAGCTGTGAACAGCGTAGAGGCGCTGGTCCGCTGGGATTCGCCGGAGCGCGGGCTGATCCCACCGCTGCAGTTTATCTCCTATGCCGAAGAGTCCGGGCTGATTGCCCCACTTGGTCGCTGGGTGCTGCAAACCGCCGCTAAACAGGCTGCCATTTGGCAGCAGCAGGGGCTGAATTTACGCATCGCGGTTAACCTTTCCGCCAGGCAGTTGGTGGATGACAGCGTGGTAGACGATCTGGTTGAGGTACTGCGAGAAAACCAGCTTTCTCCCTGCACTCTGGACTTTGAGCTGACCGAGAGCAGCCTGATAGAAGATGAGAATCGGGCTCGTGAGGTGATCGCCCGGCTACGGGCCTTGGGCGCCCAGGTACACCTGGATGATTTTGGCACCGGTTACTCCTCTCTGGCCCAGTTGGCACGTATCCCGCTGGACGCCATCAAGCTGGATCAAAGCTTTGTTCGCGGCGTCAATCTGGCCCCGGTATCACAGTCACTGATACGCGCCATCGTCGCGGTCGCCGAAGCGCTACAGTTCAAGGTGATTGCCGAAGGGGTCGAGACGGACAGTGAAAATCGCTTCCTGGACTGCGTTGGGGTCGATGAAAAACAGGGATTTCTTTTCGCCCGGCCGATGCTGCCCGAACAGTTGGAGCAGTGGCTGAAAACCTATAGCCCGCAATCACCAAAGTGATGCGGGCGGGAATTAACGCTTAGCCAGCGTGACGCTGATTAAGCGTGTGCCGATCCTGCAACATCACCAACCGCTCAATATACAGACGATCCTTCTCCTCGATGGTAAAGGCCGCATGCACCCAATCCTCGGTGATGTCCATCAGCTCGGAGCGGGTTAACTGTAATACCCGCTGACGCGCGCGCAACATGGCACGCATACCATTCAGCTTGGGCCTGATGGTGTCGATGAAGGTACGAGTCGCCATATAGGCATCACCTGGTTGAAACAGCTTATCCACCAGCCCATAGTTTTCGAACCATTCGGCAGTGTGAGACTCACCGCTCCAGATCAGTTCTTCCGCCAGGCGCATACCTGCCTTGCGGGCTACCAGTGAATAACCGCCCATACCGGGAAACAGATTGAAGGCGATTTCTGGGAACCCCATCCGTGCGTTGTTCTGCGCCAAAACAAAATGGTGCGCCAATGCCGCCTCAAAACCGCCCCCTAGCGCGCTGCCCTCCACCATGGCAATGCTGATGGCCCCGGTATCAAAACCTCGTGCTGCCGCATGCACACAGTCGATACAGGCCCGCGCATATGCCATCATCGCCTCACGCTTGCGGTTTTTGATCGCTTCGGCAAAAAAGCTCAGATCCCCGCCGACGTTAAACATGTTTTGCACCAGCGAGCCAGTGACCCAGAAGTCGAACTGCAACGTCGACTCTTTCGCCGCCTGCGCCAGCGTCATGATGTCTTCTATCAGCGCCTGATTGAAGCAAGGACGCGGCTCTGCACGCAATAACATCCACATGATGTGGCGATCTTCCTCGTAATAAGCGGAAAGTTGCGACAGGTTGCCCGCTTCGGTAAATGGACGACAGGTGGGATGATTGAATAATTTCATAAGACCTTCCATTTTATCTATTGATTCAGGAAATAACCGTTCCAGCCCCTACGGCTGCAGAAGGCGCATGCCGGATAAAAAAGCGCGCGCCATAAGATGAGTAAAAGCCTTCCTGGCGCTGAGATAGATAAAATTGCAGGGATCTGGCAGAAAAACAGACGTGTGGTGAATAGGACAAAATCGAACGTTCTTGCTCGCAGCTGTTGGTAGAGGCCATCATCAGAATTAACCCAATCTCGTCCATAACGGCCAAATCGAGGGCATATTTGGCTATAATCAAGCACATGCCCATTGATTTACCTGAAGGATACCGTGACGTAATGCAGAATAAAGCCGCTCCAGAGCAGCCTGAGGCCATTGAGAAACCGACGATCGCCATCAAAACCGGCAACCAAAAACTGGATAAAGGCCTTTCGGGGTTCGCTCGCCTGATAGAGCGCGTTAAAGCCTGGCCCACCATCGCTCACCTGCTGCGAGCCACCGAACGCTTCAACGACCGTCTCGGCAGCCAGTTTGGCGCCGCCATTACCTACTTCTCGTTTCTCTCACTGATCCCGATCCTGATGGTGTCGTTTGCCGCCGTGGGCTTTGTGCTGGCATCTAATCCGGATTTGCTGGCCGAACTGATCAACAAGATCGTCAACAGCATCAGCGATCCCACGCTGGCCAGTACCTTGAAGAACACGGTGAATACCGCCATCCAGCAACGTACCACCGTCGGCCTGACCGGTCTGGCGCTGGCGCTGTACTCCGGCATCAGTTGGATGGGTAACCTGCGTGAGGCGATCCGCGCCCAGTCCCGTGACGTCTGGGAACGTAATCCGCAGGATCAGGAGAAAATCTATTTTCGCTACACCCGCGATTTTATTTCATTAACCGGCCTGGTGGTGGCACTGATCGTCACGCTGTCGTTAACCTCGATTGCGGGTTCTGCCCAGGCGGCCATCGTGCATGCGTTGGGGCTGGATGGCATTGAATGGCTACGGCCAGCGATGACGCTGATCGCACTGTCGATCTCCATTTTTGCCAACTACCTGCTGTTTCTGTGGATCTTCTGGATGCTGCCACGCCATAAGCCGAAGAAAAAAGCGCTGCTGCGCGGCACGCTGATCGCCGCAATTGGCTTTGAAGCTATCAAGTTTGTGATGACCATGACGCTGCCGCAGGTCGCCAAATCGCCTTCCGGTGCCGCCTTTGGCTCGGTGATCGGGCTGATGGCGTTCTTCTACTTTTTTGCCCGCCTGACGCTGTTTTGCGCCGCCTGGATTGCCACGGCAGAGTATAAAGAGGACAAAACCCTGCCGCAGGGCAAGTGAATATCCACCATCAGCATGGTATTCATGCCAGTCGCAAGGTTGCGACTGGTTTTTTATTTCAACAATCAACTAAAAAAACAGTCAATAACTCTAAATCAAGACTAAACAACCGGCAAAAACCAGCATAACAAACTACCCTATAACTTTTCTTTGCTCCTTTTCCAGTCATTATCTCTGCGTATAGCTCACTTCACCACGTTAACGACCATAGAACGTCAACTCGTTAAAACATTAGTCTTTTTAACAGTTTATTTGCCAGATAGTACAAAATCTCCCCGTTGAAAAGCCATTTTGCTATGACTAAGATGAATTTTTCCCTAGTCAAAATATAAGAAATAACTATGCAAGCCACCATCGCAACCCCCTTGGACGCCGATGCCGCGTCCACACCGGTTAACTCCCGGGGAAAAGTCATCGTCGCCTCTCTGGTCGGTACCGCCATCGAGTTCTTTGATTTCTATATTTATGCCACCGCTGCGGTGATCGTATTCCCGCATATCTTCTTCCCACAGGGTGACCCGGCAGCTGCAACGCTACAATCGCTGGCCACCTTCGCCATCGCCTTTGTGGCACGGCCAATCGGCTCTGCTCTGTTCGGCCACTTCGGCGACCGCGTCGGGCGGAAGGTCACCTTGGTGGCTTCACTGCTGACCATGGGGATTTCCACCGTGCTGATCGGTCTGCTGCCAAGCTATGCAACCATTGGCATCTTTGCACCGATCCTGCTGGCGCTGGCACGCTTTGGCCAAGGCCTGGGTCTGGGTGGTGAATGGGGCGGTGCCGCGTTACTGGCCACCGAGAATGCGCCTGCCAACAAACGTGCGCTGTACGGCTCTTTCCCGCAGTTGGGTGCACCGATCGGCTTCTTCTTCGCCAACGGCACCTTCCTGCTACTCTCTTGGTTGCTGACTGACGAACAGTTCATGACCTGGGGCTGGCGCGTACCATTTATCCTCTCTGCCGCGCTGGTGCTGGTGGGCCTGTATGTGCGTATTTCGCTGCATGAGACTCCGGTTTTTGCCAAGGTGGCCAAAGCGGGCAAACAGGTAAAGGTCCCGCTCGGAACACTGCTGAGCAAGCACAAAAAGGCCACCATCCTGGGTACCTTCATCATGCTGGCTACCTATACGCTGTTCTACCTGATGACCGTTTACTCCATGACCTACGGCACGGCCGCAGAGCCGCTAGGGCTGGGATATTCACGTAACAGCTTCCTGTGGATGCTGATGGTAGCGGTGATTGGTTTTGGCGTGATGGTGCCGATCGCCGGTTTGCTGGCCGATGCCTTTGGCCGCCGCAAGACCATGATTGTCATCACCCTGTTGATGATCGGCTTTGCCTTCCTGTTCCCGAGCATGCTGGGTTCCGGCAATCAGCTGTTGGTGATGGCTTTCCTGCTGCTGGGGCTGAGCATTATGGGCCTGACCTTTGGCCCGATGGGTGCACTGCTGCCTGAACTGTTCCCAACCGAAGTGCGCTACACCGGGGCCTCGTTCTCGTATAACGTGGCCTCGATCCTGGGGGCTTCGGTAGCGCCTTATATTGCGACCTGGTTGGCTAACAACTACGGGCTGTTCTACGTTGGCATGTACCTGGCGGCCATGGCCAGCCTGACGCTGATCGCGCTGCTGCTGATGAAAGAAACCCGCCACACGTCTCTGTAATCCTCTCCCGGCCCCCTGCCTATGGGGGCCTGTTTGTCTGTTGTCACAAATCCCGGCTATGCTATCCCTCCATTTGCTGAGGAAACCCGCCCATGTCATTGCGCCGTTGGCTCTGTTTGTCTGTTACGTTGCTGATAATTATCGCCATTGCCGCCTATTTCTGGCTGAAACCGGCCCACCCGGATGCGCTGTGGCGTATCGTCAGCCAGCAATGCCAGCCAAATCAGCAACAAAACCATAATCCGGCCCCCTGCGCACAGGTAGATGAGCAGGCAGGGTTCGTGGTGCTGAAAGACCGCAATGGGCCTTTACAATACCTGTTGATGCCAACGGCCAAAATCACCGGTATTGAAAGTCCGCAGGTACTGAAGCCCGATACCGCCAACTTCTTCGCCTTAGCCTGGCAGGCCCGGCATTTTATGGCGGATAAACTCGGTAAACCGATCGACGATGCCGCCATCTCTCTGGCGATCAACTCCGAATATGGCCGTACGCAAAATCAGCTGCATATTCATATTTCTTGCCTGCAACCGGCGGTAAAAAGCCGGCTGGCACAGCTGCAAGGGGATTTCAGTGAAAGCTGGCAGCCGCTACCTGGTGGATTGCTGGAGCATGATTATTTGGCTCGCCGCGCCAGCGCTGCTGAACTCAAGCAGCTTGGGGCATTCCGTTTGCTGGCTCAGGGCGTTGAGGGAGCACGTGAAAGCATGGGGAGCTACGGCATGGCGATGACGACCTTACCGGGAGGAGATTTCCTACTGCTGGCTGTGAAACGTAACCTGTGGCAGCTGAATCTGGCCTCCGCCGAAGAGATCCAGGATCACGGCTGCCAGGTACTGCATTAACCCCTCACCCCAACCCTCTCCCAAAGGGAGAGGGAGCTGATAGCCCCTGCTTGCTTGGAAGTAAAAAGGTCATCTTACGCCCTTTCAACCAAGGTGAATTAGCCAGTGCTCATGAAGAATCACTACACTTTAAGCCCAGCTCGATCGGTCCCCTCTCCTGGGGGAGAGGGTTAGGGTGAGGGGTCACTTCTTGTTCTTCATCTGCTGCAGGATCTTGCCACACTGGTTTTCTTCGCCACCGTCACTCGGTGAAACCAGGGCAAGCAATGCCGCTGCCGGAGCAACGACAACGCCCAATGCCACCGCAGCCACCCCGCGAGCAATCAACGGCCCAGCCTTCACGCCAGCGTCCGGTTTTTTAAACGTCCCTTTGACATACAGCGGCGAACGCAAGGTCAGCACCCGCATCCCTTTGCTTTCCGGATCGATGGACAGATCCAGCCGCTCGGTGGCGAAATTGATGTTGCCGGTGATGTTGATGATGGCATTTTCCGTATCAAACACGAACAGTCGTGGTGTCGCCAACCCGCTGCGAATGCCGACATCCGCCGCCGCGCAGTTGATCCCCACCTCGTCATCGCCAAACAGTTGAGCTACCAGGTAGTTACCTACGTTGAGGCCCAGGATTTCCATCAGACTGCGGCTGATCACGCCGTCATTGATCAGCAGGCGCAGATCGCCGCTGCTGGTCGCCAGCAAATCGGCCACCGAGTTGCCGCTGCCCGTTAGCTTGGCATCGCCGTTCAATTCCCCCAAGCTGCGCTTCATCGACTCCACGTTCGGCAGCAGCTGCTTGAGCTGGAACTTACGCGCATGCATATCCACCCGGCCCTGCATCGGGCTCTTGCTACCATCAAGACGGACGGTGGCATTCAGGTTGCCCCCGGCCACGCCAAAACGCAGCGGGTCCATCAGGATCACCGCGTTATCCAGCTTAAGATGGGTATTCAGATCGCTCAACGGCAGCGAACTGCCATGCTCAATACGTTTGGCGGTAAATTTGACGTCGGCATCCATTACCCCCCAGCTTTTGGTTTCGAACTTCTCAACCGGCAGCACTTTGTCGCTCGGCTGGCGGGTTTTCTCGCCGCGATTGGCTTTCTGCTGATTGGAGTCCGCGCCGATCAATGGCGCAAGATCGGCAAAACGCAGCTGTTTGGAAAGCACTTCACCGCTCAACTTGGGCCGAGGGTGGCTCGCAACGTACTTCAAGTCCCCATGGATATCGCTGTCACCGATCTTGCCGTCAAAACCCTGATACTCGAATACCGCACCGCCCGGTTGATGCAACTGGGCGATAAGATGGCCATCGGTAGAATAAGGTGGAGTGTTGGGTAACAGCACGCCGGTCAGCGCATACAGGTTTCCCAGGCTGTCACCGGAGAATTTCAGCCGTAGATCCAGGCCGCCAAGGTTCAGCGGATCGGACAACGTCCCCGCGACCTGCACTCTGGTATTGCCGGAACGGACATCGGCCTGCAGCGGGAACGGAATATCAGCGCTTTGCAGTGACAGCATGCCACCTATCTTGCCGCTGCCTGACAGCGCTTCACCGTGGTATTTTCCTTTAATCTTCCAGCCGAAGACATAATCCGGCGTCGTCGCTTTATCTCCCGGCTGCTTACCCGCAACTTCACTAAAGGGCAGAGGCTTGCCAAGTGGGTCGATCAGCGCCTGGAAATCGGCCTTGAGCGTGGCGTCTTTAAAATCAATCTGGCCGCGATCGAACACGATATCGTGAATGCTGACAGACCAGTCTGACTGCGGTTGGTTGGGGTCTTTTTCAGCGCTGTTGGCCAGGTTGAAGGTCCAGTTATTGTCACCGTTCGTCAGGCGCTGTAGCGTGGCATTTGGCTGTTTCAACCAGATACGCGGGATCAGCACCTCTTTGCCCAGCAGCGCCAATGGCGCGATCGAAGCATCGACGCGTTGCAGTGTGACCATCTCATCACCGGGGATCCTGGCAGGGTTGCCCAGCATAATATCTTCGGCGTAGATATGCGGCCAAGGCACCCAGGCACGCCAGCCTCCCTCATCCTGATGACGTTCCCAGTTAACGCCCAGATCGCCACGAATAGCAAACGGGCGCTGCAGCTCGGCAGAGACTTTGCTATTGATGGTGGGTTTGAGGCGGTTCCAATCGAAGGTGGCAATGAACACCACCAAAACCACGATAATCAGCAGTACGATGCCGCCAATCCAGCTAAAAGTTTTGCCTGTTCTTGTCATAGCGGCTCCCTTGAGGCGATAGATGACTGCGAAAATTGATAAGCAGCCTTACTGAAAGCCTAGTCGAGGATAAGCCTAAGTTCACGCAATGGGAACTAATGGGTCAAGGGGTGGGGGCAATAAACCGCGTAGGCAGCGTTTTCAGCTGGTCAAAATGTGCAGGGCGGCTCAGGTAATACCCTTGGGCTGCAAACGCGCCAGAGCGCTGTACCAGCAGCCATTCCTGCTCTGTTTCTACCCCTTCGACAATCACTCCGTCGCTATGCTGGCTCATCAGGCGCACCAGGGTAAAAAACAGCTGGATGCCCTCGTCGCTTTGCTTGAGCAACATGAACAGCTCGCGCGCCACCTTGATATACTGATAACGCCAACTGCTGACCGCAGAGAAATTCGCCAACCCGCTACCAAAATCATCCAGCCACAGGCGCTCCGCTCCGGGGATATGCTGCAGCGGCCCATTCAACGCCCTGTCTGCCTGCTCAACCAGCTCAAAACGCAGGTAAGGCATGACGCTGATTTGCCGCTGCATCGCCGGGTGTCGCTGCAGGGCCTGTAAGGCCTTGCCGTCGATATTGATGGAGACCATCAACGCATGGTGGATAAACATGGCCTGCCATTGCTGCAGTAAATTGAGCTGTTCCTGAAGCACCGCCAGGCGCTGGCGCAACCCCAGCGCGGCAAAGTAGTGCTCTGGGGATACCGGCTTGCTCGGTGACGCAGGATGATGTACCGCCGTGAGCAGTTCCACCGCCAGCAATTTGCCGCAGGTGCGGTAAATGGGCTGAAAAGTATACAAACGCCGACACTGCCGCCAGTAACGGAAGACCTTGGCACGCTGCCAGGCGGCAAACAATGGCGTCAGTAGACCAGAGATCATGTTGGTTATCATCGGTACTATCGCCATTAGGGAATGGGAACGATAACGTTGCCGGAAATTTGTCGATCTTGTTATCGGCAACGCACAATAAAACTTTAAGCCTGGGTAAAAGGTCCCTACATTAAGCCATTACCTACATGCAATAGATCTCTACCCTATGGATTTCAAGCTGCAGCTAGGCGACAAGCTTGCTCATCCCCAGGAGCTTACTTTTCGTAAGTGACTGGGGTGGGCAAGTGCAGGTAACAACGCTGCAGCTTGAAAGACGACGGGTATATAACAAGAGGAAAATTTTATGCCCTACGTAAATATCAAAATTACCCGCGAAGGCGCAACCGCGGAGCAGAAAAAACAGCTAATTGCAGGCGTGACTCAACTGTTGGTCGATACGCTCGGCAAAAATCCGGCCACTACCGTGGTGGTTATCGATGAAGTGGAAACCGATAACTGGGGGATTGGTGGTCAATGTGTCACCGATCTGCGCGCGGCGGCCAAGTAGTTTTCCTTCCTCAGCGGCGGGAAACTTCTCGTTTCCCGATCGCGATCATAAACTAATTAAAACGCTGTTTTATTCCTATTGACTCGCTTCGCCCTTGCGTTGAGACTGGACGTATTCGCAGCAACCAGACTCATTATCAAGCCAGGGATTATCATGAACAGCAAAAACCTCGCCGTGATCGGCGAATGCATGATCGAACTGTCGCAGAAAGGCGCCGATCTCAGCCGTGGATTCGGCGGCGACACCCTCAACACTGCCGTCTATATCGCCCGTCAGGTGCCGCAACAGGCGCTAAATGTGCATTACGTCACCGCGCTAGGCACCGACAGCTTCAGCCGGGAAATGCTGCAAACCTGGCAGCAGGAGCAGGTAAAAACCGATCTGATCCAGCAGTTGGACAACAAGCTGCCGGGGCTGTACGTGATCGAAACCGACGATACCGGCGAGCGCACCTTCTATTACTGGCGCAACGATGCGGCCGCACGCTACTGGCTGGATGGCCCGCAGGCAGAGAGCCTGTGTGCACAGCTGGCGCAGTTTGATTACCTGTATCTGAGCGGTATCAGCGTGGCGATCCTCAACCCTGCCAGCCGGGAAAAACTGCTGACCCTGCTGCGCCAATGCCGGGCCAACGGCGGCAAAGTGATCTTCGATAACAACTATCGGCCGCGGCTGTGGCAAAGCCAGCAAGAAACTCAGCAGGCCTATCGCGAGATCCTGGCCTGTACCGACATCGCCTTCCTGACGCTGGATGATGAAGATTTACTGTGGGGCAAGCAGCCGGTTGAGCAGGTGGTGAGCCGTACCCGCGACTTTGGCGTGAGTGAGATTGTGATTAAGCGTGGCGCAGATTCCTGCCTGGTGTTCAGCGCCGATGGGGGAGCCCACGACGTACCGGCGGTCAAACTGCCAAAAGAGAAAGTGATTGATACCACCGCAGCCGGGGATTCCTTCAGCGCGGGTTATCTGGCTGTACGCCTGACCGGCGGTGATGCGGTTAGCGCGGCCAAACGTGGTCACCTGACCGCCAGCACGGTGATCCAGTATCGCGGGGCCATCATCCCACGCGAGGCGATGCCACAATAATTCCCGAACGCCAGAAATGCACAAGGCCAGCAACGATGCTGGCCTTTTTAGTTGGCCCGATAAATCGGGCCTCTACAATCTTGGTGCTTAACCGGCTACTGCGATACGTTTCATATCGGTCATATAACCACGCAGTTTGCGGCCAACGGATTCGATCGGGTGGTTGCGCACCGCCTCGTTCACGTCACGCAGTTGCGCGTTGTCAACGGTGGTACCAGCAACAGATTTACCCAGATCGCCCGCCTGCAGAGTGGTCATGAACTCTTTCAGCAACGGTACCGCCGCATAAGAGAACAGGTAGTTACCGTATTCTGCGGTATCGGAGATCACCACGTTCATTTCATACAGACGCTTACGCGCGATGGTGTTGGCAATCAGCGGCAACTCGTGCAGTGATTCGTAGTAAGCAGACTCTTCGATGATGCCTGAATCCACCATGGTTTCGAAGGCCAGCTCAACGCCCGCTTTCACCATTGCTACCATCAGTACGCCGTTGTCGAAGTATTCCTGCTCGCTGATTTTGCCTTCAAACTGCGGCGCGTTTTCAAAGGCAGTTTTGCCAGTCTCTTCACGCCAAGTCAGCAGTTTCACATCGTCTGCGGCCCAGTCTGCCATCATGCCACTGGAGAACTCGCCAGAGATGATGTCATCCATGTGTTTCTGGAACAGCGGAGCCATGATGCCTTTCAACTGCTCAGACAGCGCATAGGCACGCAGTTTCGCCGGGTTGGACAGACGATCCATCATCAGGGTGATACCACCCTGCTTCAGCGCTTCGGTGATGGTTTCCCAACCGAACTGGATCAGTTTTTCTGCGTACGCCGGGTCGGTACCTTCAGATACCAGCTTGTCGAAGCACAGCAGAGAACCCGCTTGCAGCATACCGCACAGGATGGTCTGCTCGCCCATCAGGTCAGATTTCACTTCTGCAACGAAGGAAGATTCCAGCACGCCTGCACGATGGCCGCCAGTGGCTGCCGCCCATGCCTTGGCAATCGCCATGCCTTCGCCTTTTGGATCGTTTTCCGGGTGAACCGCGATCAGCGTTGGTACACCGAAACCACGTTTGTATTCTTCACGCACTTCGGTACCTGGGCACTTAGGTGCAACCATCACTACGGTGATGTCTTTACGAACCTGCTCACCAACTTCAACGATGTTGAAGCCGTGGGAGTAGCCCAGTGCAGCACCGTCTTTCATCAGCGGCTGTACGGCACGAACTACGGAGGTGTGCTGCTTGTCTGGCGTCAGGTTAACGACCAGATCGGCCTGCGGGATCAGATCTTCGTAGGTGCCAACCTTGAAGCCGTTCTCGGTGGCTTTGCGCCATGAGGCACGCTTCTCGGCAATCGCTTCTTTACGCAGCGCATAAGCCACGTCCAGGCCGGAATCACGCATGTTCAGACCCTGATTCAGACCCTGAGCACCACAGCCGACGATCACCACTTTTTTCCCTTTCAGGTAACCGGCTTCATCCGCAAATTCGTCACGCGCCATGAAACGGCACTTACCCAATTGCGCCAACTGCTGACGCAGGTTCAATGTGTTGAAATAGTTAGCCATGGTGATGCTCCAGTTAGATGTTGTGTCGTGCAATATTATTCTCATTCCCGCCCTGTCTATGCGGGATCCGTTGAAACCAATGTATAACAGGAATTGCGTTGCTTAAATTGATATATTACGAACGTGACGTTGCAATTTCTGCAACACCCCGCTGCGAGCGTACTGATTATGGACTTACGTGATCTCAAGCTGTTCCTGCACCTGGCTGAAAGCCATCACTTTGGCCGCACGGCCAAGGCGATGCACGTCAGCCCCTCCACGCTTTCCCGCCAAATCCAGCGGCTGGAAGAAACGCTTGGACAGTCGCTGTTTCTGCGTGATAACCGTACCGTAGAGCTGACCGATGCTGGCGAACAGTTGAAAGTGTTTGCTCAACAAACGCTGCTGCAGTATCAGCAGTTGAAACATTCGCTTGGCCAGCACGGCCCTTCTCTGAGTGGCGAGCTACGCTTGTTCTGCTCGGTCACTGCCGCTTACAGTCATCTGCCGCCGATCCTCGACCGCTTCCGTGCCCAGCATCCCCTGGTTGAAATCAAATTGACTACCGGTGATGCCGCCGATGCGGTGGACAAAGTGCAGTCCAACGAGGCCGACCTTGGTATCGCCGGGCGGCCTGAAACACTCCCCACTAGCGTCGCCTTCACCCAAATCGGTGAGATCCCGCTGGTGCTGATTGCTCCCGCTCTGCCGTGTGCGGTTCGAACGCAGGCTTTTGCAGAGCAGCCGGACTGGGCCAATATGCCGTTTATCCTGCCGGAGCATGGCCCGTCACGAAAACGCATCGAGCTGTGGTTCCGCCGCCAGCACATCACCAATCCGCTGATTTACGCCACCGTCGGCGGGCATGAGGCGATTGTTTCGATGGTGGCATTAGGCTGCGGTATCGCGCTGATCCCCAGCGTGGTGGTAGATAATAGCCCGGAGCCCGTTCGCAACCGCATCTCTCAGTTGGAAAATATCTCGATGGTCGAACCGTTCGAACTGGGGGTCTGCGTGCCGAAAAAACGCCTCAATGAACCGCTTATTGAGGCGTTCTGGCGTTTGCTCTCATAAATCCGCAGGGTCGATCTGCTTCATCGCTTCCACCTGCATCAGCCACTGGTACAGCGGCTCCAACTGCTGGAAACTCTGCGTAAGGGTAGCGACCAGATCGGCGCTGAACAGCTTTTCCACCTGATTATCCGTGGCCATCACCGCGAAGGATTTGCGGTTGTACCAAGTAGCAATCTCCGGTGCCTGATCCTTCACTAACGGGCGCTTATAGCTTTCCCCCACCAGCTCGAACGGCGCGCGGCAGCACTCGGCCACCTCCAAAAACGGCTGTGGTCTGCGCAGCAAGGTGTGGCGAAACAGATCCATGGTGGCTTTGTCGGCGCTGTAATAACCCAGGCCATAACGCAACATGTCCGGCCCCAGTTCAAAGAAGTACACCGGTGCCAGCTTCCAGTCTTTGCTTGGCCGCTTGAAGGTCAGCCACATACGGCTACGGTAGCGTGATTTATCATGGGAAAAACGCGTGTCGCGATGAATGCGCGACAGCGTTTTGCCAATGGCCGGACGGGTTTCAAACTGCGGGTCAATCATCAGCATCGCCGGACTCAGCGCATCCACCAGCAAACGGAACGGCGTTAACAACTCACGGTCATACACGCCCCGATTGGCGTCAAACCACTCCTTGTCGTTCTCGATCCGCACCTGTTGCAGGAAGTCCAGCCCTTGTTGGCTGAACCCGGTGAACTCATTACTCATACGCTATCCTTGTCGCCGATGTTAGCCCTGCAGGAAGAATCGGAAAGCCGGGTTGTCGGTCTCATCATGGCAGTCGTAACCCAACGCCTGCAGGTGTTGCTCAAACTCTGGTTCGGTCTGCGAAAGCTCAAACCCTGCCAACACGCGACCAAAATCGGTGCCGTGGCTGCGGTAGTGGAACAGCGAAATATTCCAGTGCGTGCCCAGCGTTTGCAGGAACTTGAGCAGAGCGCCCGGTGACTCTGGGAACTCAAAGCTGTACAGACGCTCACGCAGCGGTTTCGAAGGCCGTCCGCCCACCATGTAACGCACGTGCAGTTTCGCCATTTCATCGTCGGACAGATCCACTACCTGATAGCCATCACGGTTCAGCTCATCAATGATTTCCAGCCGCTCGGTATGGCCTCTGGTCAGGCGGACACCGACGAAGATGCAGGCATTATCAGCATCGGCATAGCGGTAGTTGAACTCGGTAACCGCACGGCCACCCAACAGCTGGCAGAACTTTAGGAAGCTGCCCTTCTGTTCTGGAATGGTCACCGCCAGCAGCGCTTCGCGTTGTTCGCCCAGTTCGCAACGTTCGGAAACGTAGCGCAGTCCGTGGAAATTCACGTTGGCACCGGAAAGCACATGGGCCAGCCGCTCGCCCTGAATATTGTGCTGCTGCACGTATTTTTTCAGCCCTGCCAACGCCAGCGCGCCAGAAGGTTCGGCGATGGCCCGCACGTCTTCGAACAGGTCTTTCACCGCTGCGCAGATCGCATCGCTATCGACGGTGATCACATCATCAAGGTATTCACGGCACAGACGGAAGGTTTCATCACCGATGCGCTTTACTGCCACGCCTTCAGCAAACAACCCGACGCGCGCCAAATCGACCGGCTGCCCGGCATCCAGCGCCGCACGCAGACAGGCCGAATCCTCGGCTTCCACGCCAATCACTTTGATTTGTGGCATCAACTGCTTGATCAGCACCGCGACACCGGCCGCCAGGCCGCCACCGCCAACCGGCACAAACACCCGGTCCAGGTGCGCGTCCTGCTGCAATAGCTCCATCGCCAAAGTGCCCTGCCCGGCAATGACTGCCGGGTGATCGAACGGGGGTACGAAGGTCATGCCCTGTTGCTGCGAAAGCTCAATCGCCTTGACCTTGGCTTCGTCGAAGTTGGCGCCGTGCAGCAACACTTCACCGCCGAAACCGCGCACCGCATCAACCTTGATATCCGCCGTCGACACCGGCATCACGATCAGGGTTTTGATCCCCAAACGGTTGCCGGAAAAAGCGACGCCCTGCGCATGGTTGCCCGCAGAGGCCGTGACCACGCCACGCGCCCTCTGCTCTTCATCCAGACTGGCGATCATCGCGTAAGCCCCGCGCAGCTTAAAGCTGTGCACCGGCTGGCGATCTTCGCGCTTCACCAGAATGGTATTGCCGAGGCGCGCAGAGATCTTGCCCATTGTCTGTAACGGGGTGACCTGAGCCACCTCGTAAACTGGCGAGCGGAGTACCGCTCGCAAATATTCGGCGCCACAGGGGGCGTCGGGTAGGGGTTGTGATACCGCCATGGTGGTTAGCCTCCCAGCTTGCTCTTGTCCCGCACTGCGCCTTTATCAGCACTGGTAGCCAGCGTAGCGTAAGCACGTAATGCATAAGATACCTGGCGCTCACGCGCTTTCGGTGTCCAGGCCGCATCACCGCGTGCCAGTTCCGCCTCACGGCGTGCAGCCAGTACGCTCTCCGGCACATCCAGCACCATGCTGCGTTTCGGGATATCGATATCGATCATGTCCCCTTCTTCCACCAGCGCAATCAGGCCGCCGCTGGCCGCTTCCGGCGAAACGTGACCAATGGATAAACCGGAGGTGCCGCCGGAGAAGCGACCATCGGTGATCAGCGCACAGGCCTTGCCCAGCCCCATCGATTTCAGATAGGTGGTTGGGTAGAGCATTTCCTGCATGCCTGGCCCACCTTTTGGCCCTTCATAACGGATCACCACTACGTCGCCTGCCACCACTTTACCGCCAAGAATCGCCTCAACGGCCGTATCCTGGCTCTCATAAACTTTGGCTGGCCCACGGAAAGTCAGGTTGTCTTTATCCACGCCAGCGGTTTTAACGATGCTGCCGTCTTCGGCCATGTTGCCATACAGCACCGCCAGGCCACCTTCCAGACTGAAGGCGTTTTCCAAAGAGCGGATACAGCCATCGGCACGATCGTTGTCCAGCGTGTCCCAACGGCAGTCTTGAGAGAATGCCTGAGTGGTGCGGATGCCCGCTGGACCTGCACGGAACATTTTCTTCACGGCCTCATCCTGGGTCAGCATGATGTCGTATTTTTCCAGGGTCTCTGGCAGCTTCATCCCCAGGATATTGTCCACATCGCGGTTCATCAGCCCGGCGCGATCCAGCTCGCCAAGAATGGCCAGTACGCCACCGGCACGATGTACGTCTTCCATGTGGTATTTCTGAGTGCTTGGCGCCACCTTGCACAGATGTGGCACTTTGCGGGACAGGCGATCGATATCCGCCATGGCGAAGTCTATCTCGCCTTCCTGCGCTGCCGCCAACAGGTGCAGCACGGTATTGGTGGACCCCCCCATCGCAATGTCCAGAGTCATCGCATTTTCGAACGCGGCCTTGTTGGCGATGCTGCGTGGCAGTGCACTCTCATCGTCCTGCTCGTAGTAACGCTTAGTCAGTTCGACGATGCGCTTACCGGCGTTCAGGAACAGATCCTTACGATCGGCGTGGGTCGCCAACAACGAACCGTTGCCCGGCTGGGACAGGCCCAACGCTTCGGTGAGGCAGTTCATGGAGTTGGCGGTAAACATCCCGGAGCAAGAGCCGCAGGTTGGGCAAGCGGAACGCTCGATCTGCGCGCTGTCTGCGTCGCTGACGTTCGGGTTGGCCCCCTGGATCATCGCATCGATCAGGTCCAGCTTGATGATTTTGTCGGAAAGCTTGGTTTTACCGGCTTCCATCGGGCCTCCGGAAACGAAGATCACCGGAATATTCAGGCGCAGTGACGCCATCAGCATCCCTGGGGTGATCTTGTCGCAGTTGGAGATACATACCATCGCATCGGCGCAGTGGGCATTCACCATATACTCCACCGAGTCGGCGATCAGCTCGCGCGACGGCAGAGAATAGAGCATGCCGCCGTGGCCCATGGCGATCCCATCATCCACCGCAATGGTGTTGAACTCTTTGGCAACGCCGCCAGAGGCTTCGATCTGTTCTGCAACCAGCTTGCCCAGATCGCGCAGGTGCACATGGCCCGGCACAAACTGGGTGAAGGAGTTGACCACCGCAATAATCGGTTTGCCGAAATCGTCGTCGGTCATCCCGGTCGCGCGCCATAATGCGCGGGCACCCGCCATGTTGCGGCCGTGGGTGGTGGTGGCGGAACGGTACTTAGGCATGCTCTTCACTCCAAAAATAGTCATTTTACGGATGGCGAACGAACCATCCGTTTAGTGTTGTCTGTCGTTATTGGTTTACCGGATCCAACCAGCCGTACTTGTCTTCGGTTTTGCCGCTGAACAGGCCAAAGAACGCCTGCTGGATCTGCTTGGTAATTGGGCCGCACTTGCCGATCCCTACCTGAATGCCATCCACGCTGCGCACCGGCGTGATTTCCGCCGCAGTGCCGGACATAAACACTTCGTCCGCCAGATACAGAGACTCACGGGAAAGCACTTGCTCGCGCACTTCGAAGCCCATGTCTTTTGCCAGCTTGATGATCGCGTCACGCGTGATACCCGGCAGAGCGGAGGAGGTGAACGGTGGAGTAAACAGCACGCCGTCTTTCACTTCAAACAGGTTCTCGCCTGCGCCCTCAGAGATATAGCCGTGAACGTCCAGCGCGATACCTTCCTGATAGCCGTGGCGGCGTGCTTCGCTGCCCACCAGCAGTGAGGAAAGGTAGTTGCCCCCGGCTTTCGCCGCGGTAGGAATGGTGTTTGGTGCCACACGGTGCCAGGAAGAGACCATCGCATCGATACCTTGATCCAGCGCTTCTTCACCCAGATACGCGCCCCAAGGAAACGCCGCGATAATCACGTCGGTTTTATAGCCTGCCGGTGGGTTAACGCCCATGCCAACATCACC
This sequence comes from Serratia sp. NCCP-200, assembly GCF_059697885.1. NCBI lineage: Bacteria > Pseudomonadati > Pseudomonadota > Gammaproteobacteria > Enterobacterales > Yersiniaceae > Serratia > Serratia sp. NCCP-200. Next base: position 12,211 of record NZ_BAAKUJ010000007.1, on the reverse strand, counting down.
AACAAACACCAAAGGACGAATATACGCGCTGACCAGATTGTTTTTACGCAGCGTAGCACGGCAGGCTTCCATCAGTTCATCGACGCTTTGCGTTACCGGCATACGGTAAATTTTGGCCGAGTCATGCAGACGCTGCATATGTTCACGGTGGCGGAATACCACCGGGCCTTTATGGGAGTCGTAGCAGCGAACCCCTTCAAATACCGACGTTCCGTAGTGCAGCGCATGCGACATTACGTGAACCTTGGCATCGGCCCAAGGAACCATCTCACCATTGAACCAAATATAATCGGCTTTCTTCGTCATTGTTCTGTTCCTTTTGCGCAATCAGGCGCGTATTTGTTGTGATGATTGTTGCTGGATCTCAACGCTGGAGACATCCATCAGTTTGCTCAACTGAGATGACAGTAAATCCACAGGGCGCTGGCTGGCAACGGTCAATTCAATATTTATATCGTCGCTATTGCTGCCCGAAGCCATATTCATAGCACAGACCTGGAAGCCACGGTGACGAACAACGCGCAATACGCGCTCTAACATTTCAGGGCGGAAGCGGGCCTGGATCGAGAGTTGATGCTGCATCATGATACTTTCTCCAACATGGTTTCGTTGCCTGCGCCCGGCGGCACCAGCGGCCAGACGTTCTCGAGTTCATCAATGGAAACCTGCAGCAGATAAGGCCCTTCGCTGTTAAGCAAGGTATCGAGCGCGTCTGCGACCTGGTCTTTGCGGGTAATACGTTGGCCGGGAATGCCGAAGGCGCTGGCCAATATCAGGAAATCGGGGTTATCGGAGAGGTTGGTTTCGCTGTAACGGCCATCAAAGAACAGTTGCTGCCACTGACGAACCATCCCTAAACGCTGGTTATCCAGTAACACGATTTTCAGCGGTAACTGTTTGCGTTTGATGGTGCCCAGCTCCTGCACGTTCATCATGAAGGAACCATCCCCGGACACGCAGATCACCATATCCTCCGGGCGTGCCATCTGCGCACCTACCGCTGCGGGGATACCGAAGCCCATCGTCCCCAACCCGCTGGAGGTGATGAAGTTCTCTGGGCGTTCAAAGCTCATGTGCTGCGCGGTCCACATCTGGTGCTGGCCCACGTCGGTGGTCACCACAGTATTGGCCGGTTTGCGTTCAGACAGTTGCTTTAGCAGCAACGGAGCATAGATCGGTTGGCCCGGGTGGTCGTAACGCCAAGGGTGAGTTTCTTTCAGTTCGGCCACCCGTTGCAGCCAAGGGGCGATCTGCATCGGCTGTTGCAGCGCTGGCAGCAGGGTTCTCAGATCCCCTTGCAGGGCCACATGCGCCTGACGCAGCTTGCTCATTTCCGCCGGGTCGATATCCATGTGGATCACCTTGGCCTGCGGCGCAAAGGCGTTCAGCTTGCCGGTCACCCGATCGTCAAAACGCGCGCCTACGGCTATCAATAAATCACACTCCTGCACGGCGAAGTTGGCAGCTTTGGTGCCATGCATACCCAACATGCCGAGATAATACGGATGGTTGGCATCCGGTGCGCCCAAGCCTTTCAAGGTCGCCACGGTTGGGATTTGCGTCAGCTCGACAAATTCCCGTAATGCCGGGACTGCCTGCGCCATCCCTACGCCACCGCCCACGTACAGCATCGGCTTCTGCGCCTGTGCCAGCAGCTGCGTGGCAATAGCCAGCTCCGCCGTAGGATGTTCAAACTGGTCTTCTACCGGCATCAGATGAGGAGGCAAATCGCCCTGCGCCAGTTGGATGTCTTTCGGGATGTCGATCAGTACCGGGCCTGGGCGGCCGCTGGTGGCGATGGCAAAAGCCTCTGCCATGATCCCTGGCAGCGCTTCCAGCGACTCCACCAGGAAACTGTGTTTGGTACAGGCCAGAGACAGGCCAAGAACATCGATCTCCTGAAAAGCATCGGTACCGATAAGCGCAGAGCCTACCTGACCGGTGATCGCAACCACTGGCACCGAGTCCAGCAGCGCATCCGCCAACCCGGTGATCAGGTTGGTCGCGCCGGGGCCAGAGGTGGCGATACAGACGCCAACTTTGCCGCTGGAACGAGCATAGCCAATGGCCGCAATCGCCGCACCCTGCTCATGACGACACAGCAGATGTTCAACTCCGCCGTCATACAACGCATCGTAGACCGGCATGATCGCACCACCGGGATAGCCGAATACCTTGTCTACTCCCTGCGCACGCAACGCTTGAACTACCCACTGAGCACCATTCATGGTTATTTCCCCGCCTTTTTGCGGGAAGTGCAGGATTTTATTCTGTTGGTCATTCTCTGCTCCTTGTTCACATTTTCTTGGCATAAAAAAACCCCCGGACCTTTTGGGTGCGGGGGTTATCTTGCGATTCCGGCTTGTTTTTTAAGCCTTTCTTCGTCCAAGTGCAGCCCCGCACGGTGGGATAATAATCACCACCACGCTAATCACGACTAGGCTAATCACTTGGGCTAGGGCTTTCATAATTGGGTTGTTCACTGTGCTCGTTTCGAACTAATGCCTACAGAGTTACCATAGCAGCCGGTAACCTGACAACACTTTTTTTGCGTTATTATTCGGCGCTGCCGGGTCAAAGCTGCAACAAAGCGCATGAAATTCAAACGCTAACACCAGCACCAGGCGCTTTACTTTCCACCGCAATCGCTTTGCCGCGCGTATCCTTGCCAAAATACACCAGCACCGCGATCACGATCGCCACCGTCCCGGCAATCATCGCCATCGCCAGGCCGTAGTTTTGCCCATGATGTTCCGCAATCGCGGCCTGCAAGGTCGCATTCACTGAGGCGATAAGATTACCCAGCTGATAGACAAACCCCGGCAACACCGCACGGGTATTCGCTGGCACCAGTTCGTTGAGGTAGGTTGGGATCACCCCCCACGCGCCCTGCACCATGAATTGCATCATGAACGCCCCCAGCCCCAGCATCAGCGAACCGCTGGCAAAGGCCCACAGCGGGATCACGGGTAACGCCAATAGGGCAGCAATAATAATGGCTTTCTTACGGCCGATTCTTTCCGACAGGGCTCCAAAGAAAATACCGCCGATAATGGACGCGATATTGTAGCTAATGGCGATGATACTGACGGTTTTAGGATCGAAACCGTGCTGAATTTTCAGGAAGGCCGGATACATATCCTGGGTGCCGTGAGAGAAGAAATTAAACGCCGCCATCAGCAGCACCAGATAGAGACACAGCTTCCAATGGCTCTTCAGGACTGGCAGCAAAGCGGTGCTTTCTTTACGTGCCCGTGCCGCCAGCCACACCGGCGACTCTTCCACGCAGAAGTAGATAAACGGCAGCAACAGGATTGGCGCGGCCCCGATCACGAACATGCCACGCCAGCCGACCACTTCAAACAGCAGGCCGTAGGCCACCGCCGCCAACAGATAGCCAAACGGATAGCCCGCCTGGAAGATACCGGACATCAGGCCGCGCGAACGATCTGGGATGCTTTCCATCGCCAGCGAAGAGGCCACGCCCCAGATGCCCCCCATCGCCACGCCGTAAAGCACACGCAGCAACAGGAAGACGGTCAAAGAAGGAGCAGCCGCCGAAAACAGCTCAAATACCGAGAAAAACACGATATTCAACATCAGGATCGGTTTACGGCCGTACTTTTCCGCCGCACGGCCAAAGATCAGAGCGCCAATCGGGCGCACCGCCAACGTCAGCAGGATCGCCAGGGTGACTTCTTCCATCCCTACCTGAAAAGCCTGAGCAATATCGCTGAGCAGGAAGACCAGCACAAAGAAATCAAAAGCGTCGAGCGTCCAGCTTGAAAAGCTGGCAATTGCCGCATTGCGCTGCAGCGGAGTCCAACCAAACATAGTGTTATCCCTACCGTAGAGTATGAAGTTATCAGGTTTAGCGGCGGCCACAGCGGGTGCGGTAGCGGTCGGGGCTTTGTTAATGAAGTGATTTTTTATTTTAACAAATTGTTAAATACACCCATTAGCCCTGCTGTTGCAAGTTAGTTAGCATGCTAATTTGTTGCAACCTTGTGGTAATTGTTAAGGGGTATTACAGCGAAATGCGTGCCAGCTCGAAAAATAGAACTAACCTGATGAAATAAATTACTTTTAATTTTGTAGCACTACGCAAGTTGATGATGAATAGAGCGCAGCTATCGGTCCGTTCCCGCATCATGTTGCCTTCAGCGAGGAGAGCAATATGTCACTGGCGGTCATCTATACCCGTGCCACGATCGGCGTGCAGGCGCCATCGGTCATGGTTGAAGTCCATATCAGCAACGGATTACCCGGCCTCACGCTGGTCGGCCTGCCGGAAACCACGGTGAAAGAAGCCCGTGACCGGGTGCGCAGCGCACTGATCAACAACGGCTTCACCTTTCCGGCCAAACGCATCACCGTCAATCTGGCCCCGGCCGATCTGCCTAAGGAAGGGGGGCGTTATGATTTACCCATTGCGCTGGCCATTCTGGCGGCCTCAGAGCAGTTGCCAGCAGATAAGTTGGCGCACTATGAGTTCCTGGGTGAATTGGCGCTTTCTGGCGCATTGAGGGCGGTGCACGGCGCCATTCCGGCGGCAATAGCAGCTGCCGAGGCCAAACGTGAGCTGATACTGGCGACGGCCAACGGCAAAGAGGCAGGGTTGCTTCCCAACAGCACGACCCGAGTCGCAGAACATTTACTGGAGGTTTGCGCTTTTTTGCAAGGGAAGGGGGATCTGCCAATCGCCGTAGCGCCCCCTGCGGCCGCCACGTCAACGGAAACTGCCGACCTGCAGGAAGTCATTGGCCAGGAGCAGGCAAAACGAGCGTTGGAAATTGCTGCGGCCGGGGGCCACAACCTATTGCTGCTTGGCCCCCCGGGCACCGGCAAAACCATGCTGGCCAGCCGCCTCAACGGTTTGCTGCCGCCGTTAAGCGATCGGGAGGCGCTGGAAAGCGTCGCCGTTGCCAGCTTATTGCATCACCCTGATGAAACCCTGCCCTGGCGACAGCGGCCGTTTCGTGCCCCGCATCACAGCGCTTCGATGGCTGCCCTGGTTGGAGGCGGTTCCTTGCCACGGCCAGGGGAAATCTCCATGGCGCACAACGGTGTGCTGTTTCTGGATGAGTTACCCGAATTTGAACGGAGAGTGTTAGATGCGTTGCGTGAGCCACTGGAATCCGGTGAAATCGTCATCTCACGCGCCAGCGCCAAGGTACGCTTCCCAGCGAGGGTGCAGCTGATTGCGGCGATGAACCCCAGCCCAACCGGGCACTATCAGGGCATACACAACCGCACGCCACCGCAGCAGATTTTGCGCTACCTCGGCAGGCTCTCTGGCCCCTTCCTCGATCGATTTGATTTATCGATTGAGGTGCCACTGCTGCCACCGGGCGTACTGGCCAAGCAGCACCATGCGGGGGAAAACAGCCAACAGGTACGTCAACGGGTGCTGGTGGCGCGCGAGCGGCAGCTGGCACGTGCAGGTAAAGTGAATGCGCTGTTGAGTAACCGCGAGGTGGATCGGGATTGCCATTTACCTGCAGCGGAAGCGGAGTTTTTAGAAAGAACGCTGAGCCAACTGGGATTATCGGTTCGAGCCTGGCATCGCATCCTGAAAGTGGCACGCACACTGGCCGATTTGACGGGGGAACAACAGATTGATAAACGCCATCTCAGCGAAGCGCTCAGCTATCGCAGTATGGATCGCCTGCTGCTGCAGCTACACCGCAGCCTGGAATAAAAAATGGGGCCGAATGGCCCCATGATGATCAATCGTCGCTTTCAGTGTAGTCTTCTACCGCATCAGCCTGCGGCTTGCCACCTGACAACGTATGGAATTTTTTCGGGCGGCGGGTGCGCGCCAGATATTTAGACCATACTTTTTCTTGCTCGGTTACCGGTTCACGCTCACCGCGACACACTGCAACGAACAACTGCTCTTCTTCAGTGGCTGGCTGGCGTTTGCCGGCATCCAACTCGTTGAACGCATACCCGAAACGCTCTAGCAATTGCGCTTCTTTAATGGTGAAATCGCCGTGACGGGAGAACCCGCGAGGATAGTTTTTATTATCAAAAAAACGACTGTTGGTGGTGAAGCTATCCGCCATCTGACACGCTCCTAATTCTCTCATGGCCGTGCTGTTTATGGCGCGGAGTATTAGATAGGCTTGACATCGTGTAAAACAAAACATTTAAATCTTAACGATAAAAAACTTTGGAGATTGGTGTGGACACCGAATTACTGAAAACCTTTTTGGAGGTCAGTAGAACGCGACACTTTGGCCGCGCAGCGGAATCCCTGTACTTAACGCAGTCTGCGGTGAGTTTCCGTATCCGTCAGCTTGAAACTCAATTAGGGGCGAATTTATTCACCCGCCACCGCAACAACATCCGCCTGACACCTGCAGGAGAGCGGCTGTTGCCCTATGCCGAGAGCCTGATGAACACTTGGCAGTTAGCAAAGAAAGAGGTAGTACGATCGCTACAGCACAGCGAACTTTCGATCGGTGCCACCGCGTCGCTATGGGAAGCTTACCTCACGCCCTGGCTGCAATCTCTCTACCAGCAGCGGGAGGCCTTGCAGCTCGAAGCCAGGGTGGCTCTGCGCCATTCTTTGGTGAAACAGCTACATGAAAGACAGCTCGATTTGCTAATCACCACCGAACCGCCAAAGATGGATGAGCTGGCCAGCCAGCTGTTGGGTAACTTCTCGCTACGCCTGTTTTCCTCATCGCTACGCGATAAATCCGCCCCCATGCCTTACATCAAACTGGAATGGGGTGCCGATTTTCACCAACAGGAAGCCCGCATGCTTGAGGGCGACAACATGCCTGTGTTGACCACCACTTCGGCACATCTGACGCGTCAATTGCTGGAAACAACCGGTGGCTGTGCATTTCTCCCCAGCCAGTGGGAAAAAGAGTACCCTCAGTTGATCGCCGTTGCAGACGTCCAGCCGATCATCCGCCCGCTTTATGCCGTCTGGCTGCAAAACAGCGACCAGCAGCCGTTAATCCGCCAACTGCTGAAAATACCTTTAAATACCGCAACCTGAGCCGCTATGACGGCTTCAGGCGTGGATGGCGGGGTTTTGCCCGTCTGGTCTGCCAAAAGGCGCTCATCGCCTTCTGGAGGCCGATAAAGCAGAACAGCAGGATGCCGATGACGATTTTGGTCCACCAGGAGCTGAGCGAGCCATCAAAAGTGATGTAACTCTGGATTAGGCCCTGGATCAGTACGCCAAACAGGGTACCCAAGATGGTGCCGACACCACCGGTCAGCAACGTTCCCCCAATGACGACCGCCGCAATGGCATCCAGTTCGACACCGCTGGCAGCTAGAGCGTAACCGGCGGAAGTGTATAGCGAGAAAATTATGCCAGAGAGGGCTGCCAGCGTACTGGAAAGCATGTAAATCTGGATGGTGGTACGCCGTACCGGCACCCCCATCAGCCCAGCAGAGACCGGATTCCCCCCGATGGCATAGACGTTATGGCCAAAACGGGTACGATGCGCCAGGATCATGCCAATCGCCACAACCAGCAGCATCACCAACGCCAGTAAGGTAAATCGGCCACCACCGGGGACTTTCCAGGCATAGTTTGCCAGCATGGCATACAGCGGGTGATCGATCGGCAAAGACTCTTCTGACACGATAAAACTCATGCCGCGCACGAAGAACATCCCCGCGAGCGTGATGATAAATGCAGGTAATTTCAGCACGTCAATGATCCAACCCATCAGCGCACCAAATGAGGCCCCCATCAGCAAGGCAATGACAAATGCATAACCTGGAGCAATACCATAAGTGCCAATCAGTTTGGCCAGCAGTACGCCGGTAAAGGCGATCACCGAGCCCACCGAAAGATCGATACCCCCTGAAAGGATCACAAAGGTCATGCCCACGGCCACAATGCCGAGAAAGGCGTTGTCGGTCAGCAGATCGCACCAGACGCGGGTGGAAGCGAAGCTGGGGAATTGGCTAAGGCAAAAGGCATAGCCCAACAGGAAAACCGCGATAGTGATCAATAGGGGAAGGTTACGTTTCATCATGATTTCCGTCTCCGCCACAGCCGCTGTAATGACACACTGGGGGATTGCACCAGCAACACGGCTAATACCACCACCGCTTTCAACACCAGATTAAACTCCGGTTTATAGCCCGAAAGCAGAATTCCAGTATTCATACCCTGAATGATTAGCGCCCCCACCACCGAGAGCAACAGATTAAAACGCCCGCCCAGCAGTGACCCGCCACCAATCACCACGGCCAGGATCGCATCCAATTCGAGCCACAGGCCCGCATTGTTGGCATCCGCACCACGGATATCCGCCGTGACGATAACCCCTGCCACCGCCGCGCACAGGCCGCAAATGATATACACCGCAATAATCACCCAGCGAGTACTGACGCCAGCATTACGTGCCGAGCGCAAATTGATACCGACCGCCTCAATAAACAGCCCCAAAGCGGTTTTGCGTGTCAGTAACCAAATCAGCAGCAGCATGATGGCAGCAATGATCACCGGCATCGGCAGATACATCAGCGAACCACTGCCGAGCTTGGCTAATCCTTCACTCTCAAAGGTGACGATTTGCCCTTCGGTAATCAACTGCGCGATACCGCGCCCGGCCACCATCAGCATCAAGGTGGCGACGATCGGCTGGATTTGCAGCACCGCCACCAGGAAACCGTTCCACAGGCCACACAGTGCCCCAACCGCTAATGCGGCCCCCAGGATGTAAGCTAATGGGTAGCCAGCGCTAGTCATGGTGGCAGCGGTCGCCCCGGCAATCGCCATCACCGCACCGACGGAGAGATCGATCCCACCGGTAGCGATCACTAGCGTCATACCCAAGGCAAGCAGCGCAACGGGGGCACCGCGATTAAAAATATCAATCACGCTGCCGAACAGGCGGCCATCCTGGATATGAATTGAAAAGAAATGGGGGGCGACCAGGCTATCGATAAGCAAAATCACCGCCAGCGCCCCCAGTTGCGTCGCTCCGGCGGGCATTACCCACCTTACTTTGCGCGGCTCACCGGTCATGGAAAAACTCCTGTGGTTCATGCTGCCCCCTGTTGCACGGCAATGGCCTGCATAATGGCGGGAACCGTAATGGCATCATGCTCAAGCTGCGCCACATGTTTTCTATCGCGTAATACCACGATGCGATCGGCATAGCCCGCCAGCTCCTCCAGTTCGGAGGAGATCACCAGCAGCGCCAACCCTTCATCACAGAGCCGTTCAATCAGGCGGATAATTTCCGCATGGGCTCCTACGTCAATACCACGGGTTGGCTCATCCAGGATCAGGAAACGGGGTTTAGTCGCCAGCCAGCGGGAAAGCAGTACCTTCTGCTGGTTGCCGCCGGAAAGGTACTGGATTTGCTGCTCCGGCCCCGGCGTGCGGATCCCCAGCAGTTTGATGAAATCCTCCGCAATTCGGATTTGCTCACGCAACGGGATAGGCCGTAACCAGCCACGCTGCGCCTGCAATGCCAGAATGATGTTTTCCCTTACCGTGGCCGCACCGACAATACCGTCGGTCTTACGATCTTCTGGGCAATAGCCAAATCCCAGGCTGGCCGCTTTACGGGGGGTAGGGATCGCCACCGTTTTGCCCTCAACCTTCGCTATACCTTTATCCCGAGCCTTAATGCCGAAGATCAATTGTGCCGTCTCAGTTCGCCCCGATCCCAATAAACCAGCCAGACCAACTATTTCTCCAGGCCGGATCGCCAGATCAAAGGGCTCAATCATGCCGCGTCGGCCATAACCGCTAAACTCCACTAACGGCGGAGCCTGCACGGCCTGATGTTCGCTGCGTTTGAGCAACGTCTCATCAAAACTATGGCCAAGCATCATCTGCACCAACTCGAGCCGTGGCAGCTCGGCGGTGACACGGGTCCCGACCAGCTTGCCGTTACGCAACACCGTAATACGATCGCTGATGCGGTAAACCTGTTCGAGAAAATGGGTGACGAAGATCATCCCCATTCCCTGAGATCGCAGCTGGCTAAGAATATCCAGCAGCATGGTGACTTCCTTGGCATCCAGGCTGGCGGTGGGTTCATCCAGGATAAGCACCTTGGCGGAGAGATCGACGGCGCGAGCAATCGCGACAATTTGCTGAATGGCGATAGAGTAGTTGCCCAGCGGCTGGCTGACATCCAACGGTAATCCATACCCTTCCAGCAGCTTACGAGCATTACGCAACAGGGTTTTTTGATCGATCAGGCCAAAGCGGGTAGGTTCGCGGCCGATAAACAGATTGGCGGCCACCGAGATATTAGGCAGCAGGTTAACTTCCTGATAGACGGTGCCAATCCCCAACGATTGCGCCTGGGCCGTATTCTGTGGCGCAATCGCGGTGCCTTCTAGCCAGATCTCACCGGCGGAGCGTTGGTAAACACCGGTCAATGCCTTAATCAGCGTGGACTTGCCCGCGCCGTTTTCCCCAAGAAGCGCCACCACCTCACCGCGTTGTAGTGTGAAATCAACCTGCTCCAGCGCTTTTACACCTGGAAACTCCACGGATAACCCGCTTATTGCCAATAATGCTGCCTGAGGTGTAGCCATTATCTGCTCCGCCTGTTAACGATCAATATCCCATGCTTTTCTTCATATCGTATTCCTGTCTGGCCGTTTCAGGCTGCAGCAGTTTCGACTCGGTCTGGATAAATTTCTGTGGCTGTGTGCCGTCTTTTTTCAATGCAATCAAGGCATCAAACGCAGGGCCTGCCATATTTGGCGTCAGTTCAACCGTGGCGTTGGCTTCCCCTTCCATCATCGCTTTGAAGATATCCGGCACGCCGTCGATGGAAACAACCTTGATCTGTGAGCCCGGTTTGAGGCCGGCTTCTTTGATCGCCTGGATGGCACCAATGGCCATATCGTCGTTATGTGCATAGACGGCGCAGATGTTCTTGCCGTTCTGTTCAGCCTTGATAAAGCTTTCCATCACTTCTTTACCCTTGCTGCGAGTAAAGTCACCGGACTGCGAACGGATGATTTTGACGTTGTCGGCAGAAACAATACCATCCGCAAAGCCTTTCTTGCGGTTAATGGCCACGCTGGCCCCAACGGTGCCTTGCAGTTCCACCACGTTACAGGGCTTGCCCGCAACGGCTTTCACTAGCCATTCGCCTGCGACTTTCCCTTCATGGACGCTGTCAGAGGCGACGGCTGCGGTATACAGCGAGGGATCGTTCACTTCGATCATGCGATCCAACAGGAAGACCGGGATTTTGGCCTCTTTCGCTTCCTGCAATACCGGAGTCCAACCGGTGGCCACCACCGGCGCAATGAAGATGGCGTCAACGCCCTGAGCAATAAAGGATCTCACCGCCTTGATCTGGTTTTCCTGCTTTTGCTGTGCGTCGGCGATTTTCAGCGTAATACCCCGTTTTTCCGCCTCCTGTTTCGCCACTTTGGTTTCTGCCGAACGCCATCCTGATTCAGAACCAATCTGAGAAAAGCCGACAACCAAGGGGGCAGCCTGCGCCGCTCCCATCAACACGCCGCTTACGGCGGCCGCTAACAGTAAACGCTTAACCATGTTTTTCTCCTCGCTCTGCCTGAATCGGTCAGACAGAGATGGCTGTGGGTATATTCGCTTTCATCGAGTGTGCCCAAAAAACTCGTGGGGCTTATAAGGTGTAGTTGAAATACAGACAGGAATGATGAGCGATATCACAGCGCGGGATTACAACCATTTTGTACATAGATACAGCTAGAAATGTCTAAATTGGGAACGATTTCGGCGGGAATTTTGTACGCGTTAGCGGCAGGAGTGGCAATTTTAGGCGAGTAGAAAGCAAAAAAAACCCTTCGCTTTCGCAAAGGGTTTCTAATATGGCAGGGGCGGAGAGACTCGAACTCGCGACACCCGGTTTTGGAGACCGGTGCTCTACCAACTGAGCTACGCCCCTAAATTACGCTTAACATTATGCCTGCTAAAGTTAGCAGGCATAATTTAAATAAGTGGCGGAACGGACGGGGCTCGAACCCGCGACCCCCTGCGTGACAGGCAGGTATTCTAACCAACTGAACTACCGCTCCACCGATTCTTCTACGTCGCATCTTTCGATGCTGGCAAAACCACCTGAGTGATTTCGCGCATTACCAGGTGTCATACTGATAACGTCTATTTGATGCCTGGCAGTGTCCTACTCTCGCATGGGGAGACCCCACACTACCATCGGCGCTACGGCGTTTCACTTCTGAGTTCGGCATGGGGTCAGGTGGG